>DATJOX010000031.1:0-25735 GCA_035506675.1 Methanomassiliicoccales archaeon | reverse complement strand
CGTCCAGGATCGGTGCCTGGTCGTAGGCGAAGTGCAGGCCCCGGGCGGATAGCACCACGTCCCCGTGCCCGTCGTTGTCCTCGACCCGCCTGAATCCCGCGATGATGCCCTCCTCCACGAGACGCGGCACGACTGTGGAAGGAGCGCCGTCCAGCATCACTCGCCCTTCCTCCATGAAGACGATCCTCCGAGCGTACTTCAGGCATCGTTCCAAACGGTGCTCGACCAGGACGATCGCGACCCCCTGTTCCCGATTGAGCTTCTCGAGGAAGTCGAGGAAGAGCGCCGCGGTCTCCTCGTCTAGTTGCGAGGTCGGCTCATCGAGCACGATGTATTTCGGGCGCATCGCGATCACCGAGGCGAGCGCGACCTTCTGCTTCTCTCCGCCGGAGAGCTCGGGTATGAACCTGCGGAAGAAGCGCTCTAGGTCGAAGTACCGCGCGTAATAGGATACCCTCTCCTCCATCTCTTGCTTGGGAAGTGCTAGATTCTCCATCCCGAAGGCCATCTCGTTCTGCACGTTCG
Source organism: Methanomassiliicoccales archaeon (assembly GCA_035506675.1). Taxonomy (GTDB): domain Archaea; phylum Thermoplasmatota; class Thermoplasmata; order Methanomassiliicoccales; family UBA472; genus JAJRAL01. Next base: position 25,210 of record DATJOX010000031.1, on the reverse strand, counting down.
TCATCACGAGCTGGTTCTCGGGGTCCTGGAAAACCATGCCGATCGTGCCAGCGAGCTTGGCGGGCGGGGTCGTGATCGTGTCCTGCCCGTCGACAGTGACGCGCCCCGAGACCTTGCCCCCATAGAAGTGGGGGATGAGCCCGTTCAACGAGCGGCAGAGCGTGGACTTGCCGCAGCCGGAAAGGCCCACGAGGATCACGAACTCACCCTCCTTGATCTCGAGGTCGACGTCCTTGATCACCGCGACGTTCGTTCCACCGTAGGTGAACGAGAACCGCTCCATCTTGATCATCGCGGCCCTCCCGCTAGGACGGGCGCGAAGAGTGCGATCTCGACCGCGACCACTATCGCATCCACCAGGCCGAACGAGAGCATGCCGCCGTGAAGGTAATCGGTGCTGCCGTGCCCGAGGACGAACATGACGATGCCGAATGGTATCGCCGCGAGGCAGCAGCCCATCATTAGCTTGTGCCGCAGGGTCAGAGGAGGATCGAAGAAGTGCGTTCGGGTGCCGGCGCCGAATCCCCTCGCCTCCATCGCCTCCGCGATGTCCATCGACCGGTCGAGCGAGTTGAGAAGCAGCGGCATCATCACCGGCGCCTTCGCGCGCGCCTTCTGCACGACGTTCCCCTGATCGAACTCCACCCCCCGAGCGCGCATCGCGTCCTCGATGTTCGCCGAGTCGGCGGCGATGGTCGGGTACATGCGCGTCGCGACCGAGAGCCCGGTCATGGTGCGGAAGCCATACTTCGACATCGCCTGCAGCAGTTGATCTGGGTGTATCGTGAAGGTGAGAACCGAGAACGCCGATATCGCCAGGAACAATCGCAATATCATGCTCGCGGCGAAGAGCAGCGATTCCCTCCAGACCGTCAGCGGCCCGATCACGAAGGCGACCGTGCTCCCGCTCGAGAAGAGCACGCTGAACAGCAGCAGGAACGCCGCCACGTACACCGTGTACTTGAGGAGGTTGAGGGTGGAGCGCACTACCTTGCCCGCCACCACGACGCACATCACGAAAGCGAGCAGGACCGCGAGGTAGAATATGTCCGATATCAGGATGGACAGCAGGAAGATCGAGAGCACGAAGACTATCTTCGGCCTGGCGTCAAGGCGATGCAGCCTTGAGTCCTTCTCCTGATAGGGGAATATCAGCGGCATCCTCTCAGCCCGCCAGCGGCTTGTACATCCAGGTGACCTCATCCCCATTCGAGAGGTAGAAGAGGCTGCTGCTCCGGTTCGCGTACACGCCGTCCACCCAATACTGCCAGCCTGGCCCCCCTCCGTTCTGGTTCTCCAGACCTGCGAGTGATTCGATCTTCACCCCTCCGATCAGAGAATAGGTGCTGTTCGTGTCGCTGAACCCGCCAATCGACTCGGCCGCCTGCAACTGTGCGAAGCATGTCGGCTTGGAGGTCAGGTTCTCAAAGACCCAGACGGAGTGCCCTCCGTTGGCCACGGAGGTCTTCGTCCACACGCCCCCGACCTTCTTCCAGGTGGTCAGATTGCCGGGGTCGGTGGGCGAGGCGGCGTTCACGAAGTCGATCGTGAGGGTGGCCGTGACGGTGTCGCCCCGGAAGCATTTCGCGTCCGCGCTCATGCTCTCTAGCGTCCAGATCGAGTGCCCGCCGTTCGCGTTGGTCGCGCTCGTCCAAGTCGCGCCCGCTCGCGACCAGGTGGTGGAATTGCCCGGGGTAATCGGGGAGGAAAGCGTAGCGAAGTCGATCGTGACCATCGCCCCGTTCTTCGCGCAGGCGAAATCCGCGCTCACGTTCGCGAACATCCAGACCGAGCGGTTGCCGTTCCTGATCGAGCTCACGTCCCACGCGCCGTCGTGATAGGTCCAGGTGGTGACGTTGCCGGGGGAAATGGGGCTGGGGACGTCGGCGAAGTCGACCGTCCAGGTGGAGGTGGTGGTGTTGCTCGAGCCCGGGCTGGGAAACCCGAACAGGGCGATCACCACGATGATCACCGCCGCCAGTGCGACCAGCACGACGTCCTTGCCGCTTATCTTCATGTTCTACTTCTTCCTCCCGCGCATCACGAATATCGCTGCGGCGCCCAGGATTGCCAGTACGACGATCACGATGCCGACGTAGAGCACGGTGTTGTCCACGGGTGCCGCCTGCGGCGTCGCCGTCTGCGCCGCCGATGCCGGACCGGCGCCCTGCCCGTTCACCGCGACCACGTAGTAGCTGTACGTCGTGCCCGCGACCCCAGTGGTGTCCACGTAAGTCAAGTTCGATGCCAGCACGGTCGCGAGCAGGCTCGCTTCGCCGCCCTGCACCGCGCGGTAGATCTTGTAGCTCACGATGCTCACTCCGCCGTTATCGGACGGCGCAGTCCAGTTCAGCGTGACCTCACCCTGACCCGCGAGAGCAACGAGGCCCCTCGGAGCGGTGAAGTCATGCACGGTCACTGACTGTGCTAGCCTGAGTGTCTGCCCTGCCGGGTTCGAGATTGTAAGATTGACTGCATATGTGCCCGGGGCGGAATAGGTGTGCGACGCTGTCCTCCCAGAGGCGCTCGCGCTGTCGCCGAAGTCCCAGGAGTACTGGAACAGGTTTCCCGTCGAGACCGGGGTCTCGAAGCTCGCCATTAGGTTGTGCATGGAGATCGTGAATCCCGTGGACGGTGAGGGTGCCACGTCGTTCAGGTTGAAGGCGTAAACCCATCCGTTGTCGGAGGTCGCATAGAGAACCCCGTCACTGATCGTCGGCGAACCGAGCGCGTAATTCACTGGAGCCAACACTTTCTGGGTGTATATGGCGCCGGTCTTCGCTCCAAGGGCGATTAGGTGTCCAGAACCATCGTTCCTCAAGATGAAGATAGACCCTGAAATCGCGGTCGGTGGCCCGTTGCTGAAATCCCCTCCGATTGCAGTAGTCCATGCAACGCCACCACCAAGCCCTATCATCGTGGCCGCAGTGTAATTGACCGAGACGAACCCGTTGGCGGTCAACGTCGCAGACCCAGGCGTCTGGCCGGTAACGGTCCTCCACATCAGAGTTCCGTTGTACGCAACCTTTGCAACACCACCATTGGTGGGCGAGGTACCAGTGTAGTTGAGGTACGACACCACGATGCCGTCCGTCACGAGAGTCGGGGACCCACGCACCTTGCTGCCCAAAGAAGCGGACCATGCGATCGTGCCATTGGTGAAGATGGCTTTGAGCTGACCATCTTCATTGCCTATGTAGAACGTTCCATTCTTGGCTGCAGGCGAGGACGAGTATATCCCCGACCCGAGTGAAACGTTCCAATCTTGGGTTCCGTTCTCGAACAGCGAATACAGCTTTCCGTTGTTAGCGGCGAGGACGATGTGGTTACGATAGGCGATGGGCGAGGATGAGATCCCTGGGAATCCCCTCGACCCGGTGTCAAAGGTCCAGACTCGAGCCCCTGTCTCGGCATCAAATGCGTAGACGACGCCATTGCCGCAGGGCGCAATTAACATGCCCGCGTACAACAAGGGCGACGCGACCTGATATCCTCTACCCATTTCCGAAGTCCACTGGATGTCTCCAGAGGCGTTCAGGCAGATCAGGGAGGCGTTGGTATCGAGACTCGGGTTTGCGAAGTCCATTATGCCGCCAGTGACGACGTACTCGCGCCCCCCGCCCACGACGATCTGAGTGTCTATGGCCCCATTCGAGAGGTTCGCGCTCCACTTCGCAGTCATGTTGTTCGTGGCGAAGCTGGGCTGGAGTCCGGTGTTGAACGAATCATGGCGGTAGCTCTGCCACGGGTAACGGTTGTCCGGGGTAGCAATGGGCGCGTGCGGTCCAATGAACATGTTCGGATCGATGTAGGCCGCGTAGCTCCAGGCGATGGCCTCAACGCTAGCTGCGTTGATGCCTGTGGCTCCAGTCATCGAAGCCTCCCAAGACCCGGAGACGTTATTCCAGACCCAGAGGTTCCAGGTCTCGTTTGGCCAGGCATCTGCAAACCCGCCGATGCTATGGACAAACGTACCAAAGGCAGGGACGAGCTGCAATCCGAGCATCTCTGTCGCGTTGGTAGTGGCGTTCCATCCGTTCATACCCGAAGTCACGGGCACATCTGCCCATGATACTTGGCCATTCCCGAAATCAATCAATACCGCGATACTTTGCGGGGAAGCAGGTGCTGCCTGCGCTCCCGGCAAAGCGAATAGTGCCAGCAGCATGATCGACATCGATACTACGGCCTTGAGTCTCATCATGATTTGTCCTCCCCTTGTTAGTTGGATGTATCATCCAACCACTAGGGTATGGCGGGAGGGGATAAAAGCCTTTTTCTGCGGGAAGGAGTGGCGAGAATCGAACGTCCCGGATTGGTAGAGCGGGCTGGGAACTTGGAAATGAAAAAGGAGCCGCACAATTCGCTCGAATGCGCTGATGCTAAATCGTCGGAAGAGCATCGGAGCGTCGAGATGAGCGCGAAGAGGATCGGCTGGTTCACCACCGCCCGTGGACCTGGTTCCTACAACCTGTTCAGGACGATGACGGAGAGCATCGCCAGCGGAAGCATCGAGGCGAAGCTCGCATTCGTATTCATCAACCGCGACGTCAAGGGGAACAAGTACCGCGCGGACCTTATCAAGTTGGCCGAGAGAGCGGGGGTGCCGGTCGTCATCCTCCCCTCGGACACATTCAGGCAGGACCTTAAGTCGAACGACCTCAACGCCTGGCGCGACGCGTACGGCGAGGCCATGAGGGACGAGATCTCGCGATTCGAATTCGATCTGGGCGTGTTGGCTGGGTACATGCTCATCCTTGACCCGGAGACCTGCCGCAGGAAAACGATCATCAACCTGCACCCGGCGCTTCCAGGCACGTACAAGGGTACTTGGGAGGAGATAATCGGACAGGTGGTCGACAACGGTGACAAGGAGTATGGAGCGATGGTGCACGTCTGCACTCCAGACCTGGACCGGGGCCCGGTGGTCGCCTACGATTCCTTCAACACCGAATCGCTGCGAAGAACGATCGAATCACGGGACGAGCTCGTCAAGGCGATCAGAGGGGTGGAGGTCAAGAGAGAGGCACCATTGCTGATGGAGACGATCAGGATGCTGGTGTGCGGAGAGGTCTCGATCAAGAATGGAAGGCTCTACGATGCCAAGGGGAAGGTTCTCTCGTCGTACCCGAACTTGGCAGATAGGATAGATGCATTTGTCCGTGAACTCGGGCGCGACGCTTGGGAGACTGTGCGCCCGCTGCTATGATTGCCACGTCTTCTCCTTCGCTGTCCCCTAAGCCTTGGCACCCAGCAGAATCAACTCGAACGACTAGGACTTGACCGACTTTGGGATGGAAAAAGAGAACGTCGCTCCCTCTCCCGGCCTCGATTCCACCCATATCCTGCCGCCGTGCTGCTCCACGATCTTCTTTGAGATCGCGAGCCCGATCCCGGTGCCAGGATACTCCTCTTTCGTATGCAGTCTCTGGAACATCTGGAAAAGGCGGTCGTAGTACTTCGGGTCGATTCCGATGCCGTTGTCGGTGACCGAGAAGACGAACGAATCCGGTCTGTCGCCCCAGGAAACGTATATCCTCGGCCTCTCGCCGTGGTTGAACTTGATCCCGTTGCTGACAAGGTTCTGCAGCACCTGCACCATCTGGCCCGAATCCGCGGTCACGGTCGGAAGGCTATCGACCACAACCTCCGCCTTCCTTTCCTTGATGTTGTTCTCCAGGTTGGCGAGGACCATGCTCACGACCGCGTTCATGTCCACTCGACTGAGCTTGTGCGGCGCTCTATCGACCCGCGAATAGGCTAGGAGATCATCGATCGTCTCGCGCATCCTTTCCCCACCCTCGACGGCGATGTCGACGTACTCCCTTCCTTTCTCGTCCAGACGATCCCTGTACTTGCCGTTGATGAGCGACAGGTAGCTGATCATCATTCGCAGGGGTTCCTGAAGGTCGTGCGAGGCGACGTACGCGAACTGCTGCAGCTCGGAGTTCGAACGCTTCAGCTCGTCCTCGGTCTGTTGCAGCTTCGTGACATCCTGCGCCAGCGTAATGGCGCCGATGATCTTCCCAGTGCCGTCGACTATCGGCGCCGACGTGAACGTCGCCGCACCTCGGCTCCCGTCCATGCGTTCAATCTGGAACAGCTCGCTGCACTTCTCCCCTCTGAGCGCGCGCGACCCAGGCCATTCCGACTGCTCGACGAGCTTGCCGGTCTCAGGCCACCACGCGCGGTATATGGGCGAGTCCTTGTTCGCCGAAGGGTCGATACCCCCTGCCCAGATCCGTCGGACCTCGTCGTTTATCTCGAGCACGCTGCCTCCCGCATCCGCGATCCCGACGCCTATCGGGATGTTGTCGAGAATCGCCCTCAGCCTCGACCGCTCGGTGTCTGTCTGGCTCTTTAGCCGCCTCTCCTCATCCAACCATCGGTCCAACGAGACCGCGTTCGTATGCACAAGGATCACGACTGTCCAAAGCACGAGGGTCGAGACAGGGCGATTGAACCAAGGCAACGCCATGTCGCCTGGTCCCTTGAAGGGGAGCGCGATGTAGATCAGGGCCGTTTCCACCAATGCGACGATGAAGATCGTGCGTCTCCTTGGAGAAAAAACGCAAATGGCGGCCGGGACGACGTAGAGCATGCTGACCGCATATCCGATCTTCATCGAAGTGTCGAAGGCGAATATGGCAGCGGTGAGGAGTCCGCACACTAGAAGTATCCAGCCTTCGCCGAATCGAGCCCGCGGACCGGGACTGGTCTCCTCCGTCAACGGCTATGCAAATGAGCGCTTTCGTGATAAGATTGTCGCTGACCGCTTGAATTCCCCGATAGGAGCCAACCCAGGACTGGGACCGCGTGGCGACGAGCAGGCGAAGTAATGACGACGCGTCCGCTCCCCTGACCGCCAAGGTCTAAATACATCGCGCTCGGGAAAGGGCTAAGGGATTCCCATGGTGAAGGGCAAAGTCACACACTTCGAGATACCAGTGGACAAGATGGACCGTGCGAAGAAGTTCTATGCCGAGGCCTTCGGCTGGAACCTGATGACCACCCCTGGGGCCGCTCCCGGGCAGGAATACGTCATGGCGATCGGCACCAAGGTCGACGCGAAGGGAATGAACACCGAGGTCGGGGCGATCAACGGCGGGATCATCGCCCGCGGAAAGCCAGTCAAGAATCCGGTGATCACGATCGAGGTCGATGACATGGACGCGGCCATCGAGAAGATCAAGAAGCTCGGCGGGAAGATCCTGATGCCCAAGACGTCGATGGCGGAGATGGGCTTCTTCGGGTACTTCGAGGACTCGGAGGGCAACACTATGGGTCTCTGGCAATCCTCGAGAAGAATGTAGACCGGCCTACGATGGTCGAGAGAAGAGCTACCGGGGCGCTGATGGGCCACTCATTAGATCTGCGCTTTTCTGGCAAGGCCCCAGAACCATGCACTTCCCTAAACCCGAAAGATTATCACTGGGCGGATTTCCGCCCGAACCTTCTTAGCTCCATCGGGGACTCAATCGCCGAGGCGAATGGCCCTCGTCCCGCTATCGGTCCTGTATGTGGACGACGAACCGGAGTTCATCGACCTAGGTAAGGCGTACCTCAGCAAGGATGCGCTCATCAATGTGACCGGTGCCGCCAGCGCCGCAGAGGCAATCCAGCTCATTTCTGAACGATCATTCGATGCCATCATCTCGGATTACCAGATGCCCGAAATGAACGGTATCGAATTCTTGCGTTTCCTGCGTCGGAGCGGCAACGACACACCCTTCATCATCTTCACCGGAAAGGGGCGTGAGGAGGTGGTCATCCAAGCGCTCAACGAAGGCGCAGACTTCTACCTCCAGAAGGGCGGAGACCCAGGCCCCATGTATGCTGAGCTGGAGGGCAAGATCAGGCACGCAGTGGAGAAGCGCGGATCGGACGCGGCGCTCAGGGCGAGCGAGAACCGGCTGAGACGCGCGGAAGAGGTTGCCGGGTTCGGGCACTGGGAGATCCACCTCGAAGAGGGCACGATCATCGGCTCGAAAGGGGCGATGGTCCTCTACGGTCTGGAGAAACCGGTATGGCCGCTGAAGCTGGTCCAGCAGATCCCATTGCCCGAATACAGGGAGGCGTTGGACATGGCGCTCCGCGACCTTGTGCGCGAAGGCAAGCGCTACGACCTGGTCTTCAAAGTCCGGCGCGTCAACGATGGCAGTATCCTCGACGTGCACTCGATCGCGGAGTACGATGCCTCGAAGAAGATCGTCTTCGGCGTCATCGAGGACGTCAGCGAGCAGCAGAAGGCCTTGGAAGCGGCGTACGAGGCCAAGGAACAACTCAAACTGGCAATGGATCTGGCGAAGGTGGTCCGCTGGGAGTACGATGTCGCCGATGACGTGTTCACTTTCGACGACCAGTTCTACTCGCTCTTCGCCACGAACGCGGAGCGTGAAGGCGGAGAGCGCATGACTTCGGCGGAGTATGCCGAAAGGTTCCTGCCGCCAGAAGAACAGAAACTCGTCGGCGGGGAGATCGCGTCGATGATGGGATCTACCTATCCGGACTATTCAAGCCAGATCGAGCACGACATCGTCCGAAGGGACGGCGTGAGGCGGACGATAGTCGTCAGGATCAAAGGGATTCGGGACGCGTCCGGGCGGATCGTCAAGTCCTTCGGGGCGAACCAGGACATCACGGAACGCAAGCAGATGGAGCGAGCGCTCAGGGAGAGCGAGACCAAGTACCACAGCATCATCGACAATGCCAGTGACCTGATATTCCTGCACCCTTTGGGAACGGAAGGGGATTTCCCTTCGTTCGTGGACGTCAACATGCGTGCCTGTCAAGTGCTCGGGTTCAGTCGCGAGGAGATGTTGAAGCTCTCCCCCAAGGATATCATCACCGGCGAGAGCCAGGAGAACGAACCCGAACGCCTCATGAAGATCCGACGCGAAGCCAAGGCCACGTTCGAGGTCGAGGTCAGGCGCAAAGACGACAGCACCATACCCATTGAGATGAACGTGGCGGTGTTCGACCTAGCGGGCACGAAGATGGCGATGGCGATCGGCAGGGACATCAGCGAGCGCAAGCTCGCCGAGTCGCGACTGCATCGCGCCAACACGAAGCTCGAGCTTCTGGGAAGCATCACGAGGCACGACATCAACAACCAGATGACGGTGCTGCGCGGCAACCTCTCGATGCTGAAGATGGGCGTCACCGACGAGAAGGCGCTCGCGCGCTTCTCGAGAATGGAGAGCGCAGCCGAGGAGATCGAGAAGCGCTTCCAGTTCGTGAAGGACTATCAAAGCTCGGGAACTGAGAGCCCGGAATGGCACGACCTCGTGCAGCTGATCGATCGCCTGCCAATCCGCAGAAGCGTGGAGTTCCTCGACATCGGCGAACGCGCGAAGGGGCTGGAGATCCTCGCTGACCCGATGCTGAAGATCGTCTTCCACAACCTGCTCGAGGACAGCGTGAAGTACGCCTCGAAACCAGTGAGGGTACTGATCGATTGCGTCCCCGGATCAAAAGGGCTGTTCATAATCTACGAAGACATCGGCCCGGGGATACCCACGGACAAGAAAGAGAGCATCTTCGTGAAGGGAGGAACACGGGCTTCGGCGATGGGACTCTTCCTCTGCAAGCAGATATTGGCCGATTCGTCGATCGATATCCGCGAAGTGGGGCAACCTGGCCGAGGGGTCCGGTTCGAGCTGTTGGTGCCCGAAGGCCGATTCCGAGTCTACGAGTGAAAGCGGGTTCCGATTCTAGTCGGGAAGCTTCACTTCTTGCGGCGGCTAAGCACGAAGTGCGCGCCCACCACCACGATGATCACCACGAGCAGCGTTATCGGCAGGCTGTAGTTCGGGGCCAGGGTGAGGGTGAGGATGCCGAAGCTGTTGCGCACGCCCAAGGCAACGGTCAGGCTCCCGCTCAAAGAGTTGTAGTCGCTCTTGGAGACCTCGATCGAGTAGTTACCTGGTGCGACCGCGAAGTTGAAGTTCCCGTTAGGGTCCGTGGTCGCGTTGGCAATCGCAAGACCATTCCTCATGAGAGTTACCCTCGCGCCAGTGATGCTGTTGCCCATCTGGTCGTCAATATTCCCGACAATCTGGCAAATGGTGCTGAAACTGAAGGTCCGAGCACCGGTCAGGCGATTGCCCGCCAGATCCTGTGCTGTGACGGTGATGGTGTAGTTCTTCGCGTAGGCGAAGCTCGCGAGCGTCCAGGTCGCGTTCTTGTCACCGTTGCTCCACTGAGGGTTCGGCGCGATGGTGGCGTTCCCGTTGATGGTTATCTTGGCGCTATTGCGAAGCATCTTCTCCGAGAACGAGACCTTGATCGCGCCTGGGGAGACAGCGATGTTGACTCCTGTCGGCGAGGTCGAGACGATCGTCGGGGGCGTTAGGTCGATGGTGAAGGTCTGCGAGGCAACTCTCTCGTTGTCCACATTGTCGACCGCACGAATCGTTATCGTGTGCGCGCCTTCGGAAAGCCCAGTGAAGAGCTGGGTGCTATTGAGCATGATGTAGGTGTAGTCCGCCGCGTTGTCAAGCTTGACGTAGATGGTGGCGACGCCCGAGACGGCGTCCGCGACCGTCCAGTTGCCGAGGACCGTGGTGATGTTGAGGAATTGGTTCGCGGTCGGGGTCACGAACTTGATCGTCGGACCGGTGGTGTCGACCTTGAAGGACACGGTGCCGCTGCCGTTGCCGCCAGTCTGATTGAAGGCGGTGATCTTCACACTGTGCGCGCCGTCTGCGAGAAGAGCAAACGTGTGATTGTAGGGCCCGGTTCCGTTGATGGCCGTGGACACGCCATTGTCCAGTTGGTACACCGTTCGGTTGATGATCCCAGTGGTGTCGGTGGCATTCCAGAAGACCGTGACGTTGTTGACAGCGAAGATGGTGTTGTTCGCGGGAGCGGAGATTGTCACCTCGGGACCTGCCACCTGCTGCAAACCGACGGCCTGCGCTCCGCTCGGCGCGACCGACAACATCCCGAGCAGGAACGCGAAAGCGATCCAGGCTGTCACGGTCGTGACCGCGACCTTCCTAAACTTCTGCAGCATCAACGTACCCCTCCTCGAGCGCTCCGGAGCTCTCCTAAGGAACGAGCCGAGGAGCAACCTCCGGCGTATTATACCTCACGTAGGAATGGTGCTCCGCTATTAGAGCCCAGCGTTTGCGCTCTCCTCATCGTTTTCGTTGCTGGAATCACCCAGTCAATTCGCTGGGCCTGAGCGTTCGACCGGGAATAGCATTTGAATCCCGGAGCAAACTGTACAGGCCCACGAATCAGACTAATCGTCGGCGATAGCTCCAAGAGCGCACAGAGTAATTCGCTTGCAGTGACATCGTGAAGCAGCTGACCCTGAGGGACTCGGCCACCGGTCAAACGGAGGTGGTGCCTGGATCCTACGTTCTGCCGCCTCCGAAGAGAAAGTCCAAGGAATGGATCATGGCCTGCTACTCCTGCGGCTGGCGCGGGAAATACGATGAAACGGTACGCGCGGAGGACGGCTCGCTCTGCTGCCCTGATTGTGGCCTCTCGGGATATCTGTACACCTCTGACGAGGTGACGCGCGAGGTTTGAGACTTCATCCCTGGTGCTCACAGAGCCAATGTCTCGCCGACAGCGAGCACTACTACCTTCGTCGACGTGCTCTCTTCCAATCTCTTCTTGAAAACCATCGGATCGGAGTTCAGCATGTGCATCGGCACGGCGATGCCGGGCTTGATTCTATTCACTGCCTCCACCGCTTCGCCCACGTCCATCGTGAACCTGCCTCCAATCGGCAGGAGCGCGATGTCGATAGAACCGAGGCTCTTCATCTCGTCGATGAGACCGGTATCGCCTGCGTGGTAGATCCGCTTGCCCCCGATCCCGAAAACGTAGCCTACCCCCTCGCCCTTCCTATGATAGGTTATCAGGCGCGTGCCTTTGGGATTGTAGGCGTCCACCGTTCTGATCTCCACTCCCGAGTCCGTCAAGCTCTCGCCCGGACTGACGACGCGGCGCCTCGCCCCGAGCTTGCTCTGCGTCTTCTGAGGGCCAACCGATAGGGTACCCTCCTTCGAAAGGCCCGACAAAGAGGATTCCTTTAGGTGGTCCCAGTGATGATGCGAGACGAGGATGAGATCGGCTTTCGGCAACTTGTCGATATCCTCCACCGACCCAGGGTCAACATACACGTTCACCGACTCCGTCTGGAGCAAGAAGCACGATTGTGATAGATACTTGATCGAGAGCGACATGGCAGGACGGTAGCGAGCGTCCATGGTAATCTGCCTGTCGGTCAGCAAACTGCATCCATTACTTCTTCGAGCGTGGTTGTTGACGGCCGATCACTGAGTCAGGCAGGAAAGCATTGGAGTCTGAATCGTGACTATCGAGTTGGATGATACATCCAACTACAACTCTCATAGTCTTTCTCGACGGCGCGGCAGAAGGTAGCGTCCCACAGTTCTGCGAGAAAACCCCGCTCGCTTGCTCTGACACGCCCCTCGTGGATTCCATCGTTTCCAATGGGGTCCTTGGCTGCACGACGCCCGCCCCTATACTCACTCGTTCACACTCGAGTTCCTCGGCGGCAGGCGAGGGAGGTCCGCGGGGAGTCATCGAGAGGCGAAGTCAGATGAATTCCTGATCAGAACCAGAATCGAGTCAGGTTAGTTATGTGGCCACCTGACGGCCACAAATGCCCGGCCCAGACAAGTAAGGTGACCACCCCTCGGTAGCGACGTGAACAGCGAAACCCGGTCGAGGACCGTACTAGGGCGGGAGAAGGTTTAAGTATGACCCTAAGTATTTCCTTGACTAACGGTCATAAATCGGGTGAAAGTCAAATGGGCACCAAGGAAAGGAAGCTGAGGGAGAAAGCCATGCGGGAGCAGGAAATCGTCGCAAAAGCGAAGGAACTGTTCCTGGCCAAGGGGTACGAGGCCACCACCGTAGATGATATCACCAAGGCCCTCGAGCTCTCCAAGGGCGTATTCTACCTCCACTTCGCCAGCAAAGAGGAGCTATTCTTCAGGATTCAGCGGGAGGGCCTGGAGATGTTGGAGAAGTTGTTCACCGATGCGATGGGGAAGAAGACGACTGGGCTGAACAAGTTTGGGGCAATAGGGATGGCCTATGCCCGCTTCAGCGGCGAGTATCCCGACCTCCGCAAGATAATGAACGAACCGGTCGCTGTCTCGAAGGACCCTAACCCCGGGCCCGAGAAGAAGCTCATGGAGCAGCAGGCCATGAGATTGTTCCAGCTCAACGTCGATGCGGTCAGGTTGGGAATCAAGGACGGCTCTATCCGGGGCGACCTTGATCCAGTCATGACCGCAGCGATCATCGGCTTCGCGATGGAGGGCGTGCTTCAGGGGCTCGACGAGATCCAGTCCAATCTGGGACAGATGGGGTACAAGAGCGCCGACGTCTTCGACGCCGCGATGAACCTCTTCGGGTACGCGCTGGAATCGTGCGCGACCCACCCCGCCCCCGAACCGAGCGAGGAGAAAGTGACTATGACTAAGATCAAAGGAGGAAAGCGTGGCCCGTAAGCGGGTTTGCGTGATCTGAAGTATCGGAGAATGGAGGAAACGAGATGTTGGGTCAGTGGAAACTAGAGAGACATGGGTCGCACCAGGCGGAGACGAGCCCGGAGACCGCCATGGTGATCGAGCACCTGCAGAAGGTGTACGACGACATCCGGGCTGTCGACGGCATCAGCTTCAAGGTCCAATCGGGCGAGGTCTTCTCGCTACTGGGGCACAATGGGGCTGGCAAGACAACGACCGTGGAGATACTGGAGGGGCTGAGGAGCCCGACGACAGGGGCCGCGAGCATTCTCGGCGTGGACGTGACGAACGGCTACGGCAAGATCCGGGACAGGGTCGGCATCCTGCCCCAGGACTTCGAGCCGTTCGAGAACCTCAAACCGATCGAGGCGGTCGAATACTGGGGCGCACTCTACGGGCGGAAATTGAGCAAGCAGGAGTGCCACGACCTCCTCGGCGAGGTCGACCTGACGCACCGCGAGAACTCGCTTGCGAAGCATCTGTCGGGCGGGGAGAAGCGCAAGTTGGGGATCGCGCTCGCGATGGTCAATCGCCCGAAGGTGCTGTTCCTTGACGAGCCGACGACCGGGCTGGACCCAAAGGCCAGAAGGGACCTCTGGGACCTGATCATCAGACTGAAGAAGAACGGCACGACGATCTTCCTCACGACGCATTACCTCGACGAGGCGGAGGTGCTCTCGGACCACATCGCGATCATGAACAAGGGAAAGATCGTCGCCGAAGGCAGCCCCAGACAGATCATCCAGAAGTTCGGCAAGAACACGAAGATCACGCTCTTCGGAGCTGGGCAGAAGGGCCTGGAGGAGATGCTCCGCCAGGGCGTCGAGGCGACGCTCGAGAACGAGGACGTCGTTGTGAGCGTCACCGACCCGTCGCGCATCGAGCACTGGTTCGCGTCGCTTTCGGAGGCGGGCGTGCAGGTCAAGGACATGAGCATCAAGAGAGACACGCTCGAGGACGTGTTCCTCAGCCTGATCTCGACCGACAAGGCGAAGGGGGTGGCCCAATGAGCCGCTTCCTCGCCGATCTCAAAGCGTACGTCAAGATCTACACGCGCTCGAGGGCGGGCATGTTCTTCACTTTCATGCTGCCAGTACTGCTGATGGTGCTGTTCGGCGCGATGTTCAGCAACACCTCGTCCTCTGTGGCCCTACCGGTGCAGAACCTGGACAATGGCCCAGCGTCGGTGGCATTTCTCGACGCCCTCAACCAGTCCGGAGTCGTCAACGTGCAGATGGTGCCCGCGGGCGAGGACCTGAACGCATACATCCAGCAGCACTCGCTCTCGATGGCTCTGAGCATCCCGGCGGGATTCTCGGCGAGCGTGCAGCAAAGGATGAGCGATCCGAGCGCCTCGATCGCGCAGGTCACGCTGTATGGGGACCCGACGAAGTCCACCTTCCAGATGGCCCAGGGCGCGACCAACGGCGTCATCGAGGCGATGAACTTCCAGCTGGCAAAGGCGGAGCCGGTGCTCGGCGTGCAGGCGCAGACCCTACCGAACGTGAAGTCCTACACCTACATGGACTTCTTCCTGCCAGGCGTGATAGGCATGACGGTGATGAGCGTCTCGCTGTACGGCATGACGGAGATCTGTTCGACCTACCGCAACAAAGGATACTTCAAGCTCCTCGCGACGACGAAGATACGCAAGGTCGAGTGGCTGACGACGAAGTTCGTGGTGTTCGGGATGATGCTGGTCGGCTCGCTGATCGTGACGTACGCGGTAGGAGTGTTCGGGTTCGGCATGACCGCGCCTCTCACCCCGCTGACGTTCGCGTTCATCTTCGCTGGCTGCTTCCTCTTCGTGAGCCTTGGGATGCTCCTCGGCACGGTGATCAAGGATGCGGAGACGGGCATGGCGATCTCGAACGCGATCGGCTTCCCGATGATGTTCCTCGCGGGCAGCTTCTTCCCGATCGAATCGTACCCGAGCTTCCTGCAAGGCGTCGCGAACGTGCTGCCATTGACGTACCTGAACAACGGGCTCAGGGAGACGATGGTGTACGGGAACACCGGCTCGGCGCTGATCGACCTCGCGATCGTGCTGGTGCTCGGCGTGTGCTTCGCGCTGCTGTCTTCGAGACTGATGTCCTGGAAGGAGTCGTGAAGGAACAATTCAAGCGCGCACCTGAAACAATCAAACCCAGAGGGCCAGGCGCCCTCGCCCCCCTTTTACTCTTCACTCTCAGCTCATGACTGCCGTGCATTCAATCGCGTCCGGAGTGGCGAAGTTCGAAAGCACTTAATGCACGCGAGGCCTTCGGGCTGCAAATGGACGTCCGTCGGATCCTCGGCAACAGCGCCATCATGATGACGCTGTCCTTCATCGTCGCCATGGCCACGGGAGGATTTCCGGACTGGATCGGCTTGACGAACAGCAACATCGCCATGCTTTCGCTCATGGTCATGATGTCGCTCTCGCTCACGAACCTGAAGCTGAGGGGGCTCAAGCTCGGCAGCCACACCAGCCCGATACTGCGCTCCTTCGCCCTCTCCTTCGGGATCGGGTCCGGCATCCTCATCCTCGCTGCCTTCCTCTTCCAAGGCGACCTCCGCTCGGGATGGATCATCGTGGCGGCAGTGCCTTCGGCGGTCTCCGTGGTCCCGTTCTGCTATCTCATGAGAGGCGAGCTGGAGTCCACGCTAGTATCGTCCGCCGCACTTTACATCGCGGCCCTGGCGCTCACCCCGCTCCTCACGCTCGCGTTCCTCGGTCACGCCGTCGACGTGGTCCTGTTGCTGACGTACGTCGGCCTCCTGATCCTCCTGCCGATGGGGCTGTCGCGCCCGCTACGCCGGCTAAACATCGCACAGGATGACAAGGCGGCCGGGATCAACGTCGCGTTCTTCGCTCTCATCGTTGCGGTCGCCGGGCCTAATCGGCAGGTCTTCTTCAACGACTGGACACTCCTCTCAGGGCTCCTCGCCGTCGCCATCTTCAGGGTCTTCGCGGTCGGGATGATCTGGAATTGGTATCTGAGGCGTAAGAGCACGCCGCGGGCGAGAGTCGTGCCGGAGGTGCTCTTCATCACCCACAAGAACACCGGCATGGCGGCAACCCTCGCGCTGGCGCTCATCGGACCGGCGGCGGCGGTGCCCGCGACGGTGTGCGCGGTCATCGACATCACGTGGCTGATCTTCCTCTCGCAGCGCCTGTTCAAGGTCGAGGGACGCCCGAACTCGGACGGGGAGGCTATTCGGGAGCGCTCCTCCATCACGCCTGGAAAATGATGTGGCAACGCAGGTACGAAAAGATGGATCCTACTCCACCATCCTGATTCGTTGAGCCCGAGGCCCCGAGCGGTCCAAGCAGTGAAAAGAATGAATAGTGGCCGCAATGTAGAATCCCCGATGCCCGAAGACGATGTCACCGCACAGAAGAAGTGCCCACAGTGCGGCCATATGAATCCAATCGGGGCGACCAATTGTCAGATTTGCGGCCGACCGCTCCCACCGAAGATTGGCTAACAAGGTCGTAGTGCGAAAAAACTGCGGCGATCCGATTCTTGCGATCAAGAGATCTGCAAGCATTGTGAGGGCACCCGACTAGCAAGACATGAGCGTCGGCACCAGCCGTACAAATCCCGACGCCTTTCAACTCATCTTCAAAGGCGTCGTCTCTTTCTCGCAAGTAGTAGGACCAGGCCACCTGAGGCGATCAAGACCGCGGCAGCGCCAATGATCATCAGCAGGGTAGCGTTCATCTCTCCACCGACCGTCGGAGCGACGACGAATGGCGTCGATGATATGGGAGCGGTCCTGTTTCCTTCCCCGATGGCGTTGACCGCGCTGACCTGGTACCAGTAGGTCTGGCCGTTGGTCAGGTTCGTGTCGGTGAAACTCAGTCCGGAGACAGAGGCGACTAGAGAGTGGTTCCCCGTTTCGGACGTAGAACGGTACACACAATAGTTGCTGATGGTGAAGTCGCCATTGTAAAGCGGCGCGGTCCAGGATAGGACCACTTGAGCGCTTGACGGGTTGGCAGTTAGGTTCGTGGGTGGACCAGGGGCGGAAATGTAAGCACCCATCAACAGCCCAAAGAACACTCCTCCTGGCGCAGGGAAATTGGAGGCGGCGTATGCGTGGCCTACCTGATTAGATGGTGCGCCTGTGATCCAATTTGCCCCGACTGTGGTCGGCGCTGTGGCCCCCAAGAAAGTCAACGAGCCCAGGGAGGAACAGTAGCAGAACGCATACTTCCCGATGGACTGGACGGTGCCTGGAATGGTCACGGAGGTTAAGGGAGCACAGGACCCGAATGAATAGTTGCCGAGGCTCGTGACGCCATTCGGCATGGCGAACGCTCCTCCTTTTCCTCCGGGGAACTGAATCAGGGTAGTGAGAGCCTTGTTGTAGAGGACGCCATCGACACTGGCATAACTTGGGTTTTCTGGGTCGACGTTTATCGCGGTCAGGGAAGTGCAGAAGTTGAACGCGTACATCCCGATCGACGTGAGGTTGCTGGGGATGCTCACGGAGGTTAGTTTGTAGCAGGATTGGAACTCACCGTGCCCGATGGAGACGACGCTGTTTGGGATCGACACGGAGACGAGGGACGTGCAATAGTCGAATGCTGTGTCCCCGATGGACGTCACGTTTCCGGGGATCGTCACTGAGCTCAGGGAGGTGCAGGAGTTGAACGCACAGTTGTCGATGGTCGTGACACTATCAGGGATCGTCACTGAGCTCAGGGATGTGCAGGAGTTGAAGGCATCTTGCCCGATGATCGTGACGCCGTTGGGTATGTTGACGGAAGTCAGCGAAGAGCAATAGTCGAACACAGTACCAGGGATGATCTTGACGCCGTCAGGAATGACAACTGAGGTAAGGGCTGAGCAGTCAAAGAACGCACCGTACCCGAGGGAGGTGACGCCGTCTGGGATTGACACGGAGGTCAGGGATGAGCAGGAAGAGAACGCATAGTCCCCGATGGCCGCCACGGGATGTCCGTCCAATGTCGATGGGATGACGACGGCTCCCCCAGCGCCTCTGTATCCGGTGATGGTGGCGTTTCCACCGTTCAATGTGTAGGCATAGTCATCGGTTATCATCGCCCCCATGAGCAAACCGTTGAAGTAACTGCCTGGAATGGGGAAGTTCGAATTTGCGAACGCGTGGCCTCTCAAACTCGATGGTGTGCCTGAGATCCAATCTGCGCCAACTGTGGTCGGCGCGGTGACCCCTAGGAAAGTCAATGAGCTCAGGGCCGTGCAATCATGGAACGCAAGTTCCCCGATGGTCGTGATGTTGTCACCGAGGGTCACGTTGGCGAGGGCACTGCAACCTGTGAACGCTTGGTCTCCGATGGAGGTGGCACCGTTGCCGATCGCCACAGAGGATAGGTCCGTGCATCGGCCGAATGCAAGATCGCCGATCGAGATGACGCTTTCGGGGATGGCCACTAAGGTCAGGGATGTGCAGTTGAAGAAAGCGCCATAACCGATGGAAGTGACGCAACTCGGAATGGTGAAAGCTCCGAAATCACCGCCTGGATACGCAATCAGGGTGGTGACGGCTTTGTTATAAAGCACGCCATCGGCGTGAGCGTAGTACGCGTTGCTCGGGTCGACGTATATCCCGGTCAGTGAGGGGCAGGAGCTGAACACAAGTGTCCCGATCGAGGTCACACTGCTGGGAATGTTCACGGAGGTCAAGGAGGAGCAATTCGAAAACGAGTAATTGCCGATTGCAACCACGGCGTAGTTGTTCAGCGTCGACGGGATGGTGACAGCTCCCCCGGCTCCAGTGTAACCCGTGATGACGGCCTTTCCACCGACAACCACGTATGTGAAGTCGCCGGATTGGTCTGCGGACACCGCGTGTGGAGCGATGGTGAAGAGCGCGCCCAGCAGCAACAGGAGCACGAATGCGGCCGACTGCAATTGCAACCTCAGTCTCTGAACCATGTTGCGCCAAGACAGGTAAGAGGTGGTTTATTTTACTATTTGAGTTCAGAACGCCACCTAACGACAGCAAGACTAGAGCCAAGAAGAAAGAACAAGATGAAAAGGTCGCGGAAGGGCTAGCGTCGAGCCCTCATCCGCACGATAGCGAATGATCGCTCGAGCCAAGACCAAACGAGTATCCGTCTGGATAGCGTGCTAGTGCTCCCGCCGGGATTTGAACCCGAGTCGTTGACTCGAAAGGCCAACATGATTGACCGGACTACACTACGGGAGCCTTGCGCGTTCATGCTGCGAACCATACTTAAACGTTTATGCCGGAACGTGGCAATGAGCCACACACCCCCACTCTGCCGCACGCTTAAATACCCCTATTCCTTATGAGGAATCCAACCTCACGGAGGCCACAATTGAGTCCTGAACGCAAGCACGAAGAGGTAAATCCCGAAGAGGAGATCCTACGCACTCCCTATCCGAACAAGAAGGTTGGGGAGATGTTCGGCATCGCCGATCAGCTTCTTGGAGCCTCGCGCATCAAGATAATGTGCGCCGATGGCAAGTCGCGCATGGGTCGCATTCCTGGCAAGATCCGCAAGCGCATGTGGATCCGCGAGGGGGATCTCGTCATCATCAAACCATGGGAGTTTCAGGACGATAAGGCCGACATCCTTTACCGCTACACGAAAACGCAGGCATCTTACCTGAGCCGCAAGAAGGTACTGCCCAAGGCTCTCGATGTTTTCGGCTAAGGAGGCAGGATGCCTCGCTCCGACCAAGCGCTTCATTCTTTGGAACGCACGATTCAGAAGATCAAGGCGAAGGACTATGGCACCGTCGAGGACCAGGACCGCAAGACGCTGGATGAGGTCTTCGACAAGCCCGCGCTGCTGACCATCTACAAGCTCATGACGGATGGGTACATCGACACGATCGATTTTCCCATTTCGACGGGCAAGGAAGCGAATGTCTTCCGCGTGACGTCGCCGGAAGGAAAGCGCTGCGCGCTCAAAATCTACCGCACCTCGAATTCCACCTTCAAGCGCATCGCTCGCTACATTGAAGGCGATACCAGATTCAAGGGGATCCAGGGCTCGACGCGCAAGATAGTTCAGGCGTGGGCGACAAAGGAGTACAAGAACCTGCAAAGGCTGACGGACGCGAAGGTGCGCGTCCCCGCCCCGATCAAGTTCCACAACAACATGCTGCTCATGGAGTACATCGGGACAGAGGAGATGCCTGCTCCGATGCTCAGGAACGTTCTGCTGGAGGACCCGAGTGCGGTCTACAAGCTCATCCTGAAGTACATGCGCCTCGCCTACCGGAAGGCCGAGCTGGTGCACGCCGACCTCAGCGAGTACAACATTCTCTGGCAGGACGGGCCGGTGATCATCGATGTCGGGCAGGCGACGATGCTCGACCATCCGAACGCGATGGAGTTCCTGAAGCGAGATGTCGAGAACATCAACCGCTACTTCCGCTCGCTGGACGTCAAGATCCTCAGCACCGAGGACGCTCTCACGAAGATAACGAAGGGGGCCAAGAAGGAATGAAAGGAGTGAGAATCCCCAAGGAAAGGATCGCCGTGCTCATCGGCACGAACGGCGCGACGAAGGACTACGTGGAATCGAAGCTCGGCGTCAAGCTGAACATCGACGCGGAGGGCGAGGTGACGATCTTGCAGGAGAACGAGCAGGACCCCCTCGCCACCCTGAAAGCTCTGGACGTCGTCAAGGCGATAGGCCGAGGCTTCAGCCCCCAACACGCCTACCGCCTCTTCGAGGACATGGAGTACCTGGACGTAATCGACATCAAGGAGTACGTCTCGGGCAAGCAGGGGCAGCTGGAGAGGAAGAGGGCGAGGGTCATAGGCTCGAACGGCAAGACGAGGAGGCTCATCGAAGACCTCGCGGGCGTGAGCATGTCAGTCTACGGCTCGACGGTCTCGGTCATAGGTCAGCCGGAACAGGTCGAGGTGGCGAGGAAGGCGATCGACATGCTGCTGCGAGGCTCGGAGCACTCGACGGTCTACCGCTTCCTGGAGAGGAGCCGACCGAAGCTGCGCGTCATCGAGATGGGCTTCGAGCCGTAGCTCGGCTTGCGAGGCAACCGTCCATCCGAAGCTAGTTATTTCTAACCCTTGTGCCGTGGATGAGACAAGAGGCACGAGGAACACGAAGGAGGAGATCCGTTTCGAACGACCCAACCTCAAGCGCCTGGCTGAGGAGGGCTTCACCTCGATCGACATGCACCTTCACACCGATCATTCGGATGGGCACATGACGGTGGAGCGCGTGCTCAAGAAGGCTAGGGACCACGGATTCGGGATCGCGGTAACCGATCACAACGAGGTCACCGGTTCTTTGAAGGCGTTCGCCGAAAAGGGTGACGTTCTTGTCGTTCCCGCGATCGAGATCAGCGCCTCCGACGGTCCGCACATCCTCGCCTACTTCCATTCCGCCAGAGACCTAGAGGACTTCCACCACCGTTACGTCGAACCCAAGCAACGCAAGAACGCGCCCTGGCTCGCGATCCGCTCTAGTACCCAGACGATCGTGGACGCGCTCGATTCCTACAACTGCCTCACGGTCGCGGCCCATCCGTACGGCTACCTGGTATTCAACAAGGGGGTGCAGAAGTGCATCGACCTCGAGTACATGCCGCACAGCATTCTCAATGGCTTCGACGGCCTCGAAGCGATCTGCGGGGGCATGGGCCATTCCCTGAATGCGCGGGCCGTGAGGCTCATCGAACGCACTGGCAAGTGCTTCACCGGGGGCACGGACGCCCACATGCTGGGAGATGTCGGAGGGGTCGTGACCTGCGCCCAGGTTTCCACTCTCTCCGAATTCCTCGAAGAGCTCGGGAAATGCAGGAACCTCGTCATCGGGAAGGAGAAGACGCCGGCCCAGAAGCTCGTGACGGGAACGGTCCTGATGGGCAAGCACTCGCGCTACTTCATGCCCTCGATGCGCGTGCATCTTGAGCAGAACCTGCCCCGTGTTAGGCACTACGTCAAGAGAAAGACGCGCGACCTGAACGGCAAGAACACGCGCTGATCGACCTTTCACGCGACCGGCGTGTAGAGGCGGCTTATCGCCTCCATGAATCGGACGATGAGCGAGCGCTTCTGGTACTCCGCAGGCGTCAGCTCCTTGCAGCGCTTCTCCACATCCTCCAGGTAAGCCGACTTGACCCGCGAAGCGACCTCCCGACCGTACACGACCCCGTTCGTCTCGAAGTTCAGCTCGAAGCTGCGGATGTCGAAGTTCGCGCTACCTATCGAAGCCACCCGATCGTCGCTCACCATCGTCTTGGCGTGCACGAACCCATCCTTCCTGAACTGGTGCACGCGCACGCCGTTGCTCAGGGCCTGCCCGGCGTAGTAGAGCGTGGCCCAATAGACGAACGGATGGTCGGGCTTTGAGGGGATCATCACTCGGACGTCGACGCCCGATCCTGCGGCAGCCACCAGCGCCGCCATGATCGCCTCGCTCGGCACGAAGTAAGGGGTCTGGATGTAGAGGTACTCGCGCGCCGACATGATGGTCTTCAGGTACTGCTCCTCGATCGGCTTCGCATCGGTGTCTGGGCCGCCGGAGACTATCTGCAGCCCGACGCTCCCATTCCCTGGTGTCGTCGGAGCGTAATCCTCTATGTGCAGCTCGTCCCTCGACGCGAAGTTCCAATCCTGCACGAAGCGCTGCTCCACACTTATCGCCCCGCTGCCCTTGACCCTGAGCATGCAGTCGCGCCAGTAACCTAGCTTGCCCTCGCCAATGTACTCCTTGCCGATGTTGTAGCCACCGACGAAAGCCACGTCGCCGTCGACCACCAGAAGCTTGCGGTGGTTGCGGTTGTTGATGCGCAGGTTGATGCGGCGCAGGACCGAGGGGAAGAAGTCCTTCGTCCTTCCGCCGGCGGCACGTAGCTCGCCGAAGAACCGTCGCGGCAGCTTGTGGCAGCCGACAGCGTCCATGAGCACCTTCACCTCGACGCCCTCGCGCCTCTTGCTCGTCAGCGCTTGCTCGAACTCCCTGGCGAGCGAATCGTTGCGAATGATGTAGAACTCCATGTGCACGAAGCGCTTCGCGCTCCGGATCGCCTCGAGCATGTCCCTGAAAAGCGCATCGCCCTCGTTGTAGTAAGTTACCTCGTTGTCGGAGGTGAGCACCGACCCTCCGGAGTTGAGGACCATTCGCGCCAGGGACTCGCTCCTGTCGTCCATGACGGCCAGGGAGGTGGAGGAGCCGGGATGGCTGCGGTGAAGTGCGTCCAGAGCCTTCTCCGTTTCGCGGTCCACCTCGAACTTCTGCCTGAAGATGCGCTTACGGTAGTAGTCCCGGCCGAGCAGCAGGTAGAACACGAACGCCACGATGACGGGAAGCAGCAGGAACGCCATGATCCAGACGAGCACCGCCTCAGGCCTTTTCTTCTGCACGAAGACGATGGTGAGGATGACGATGATCACGTTGATGAAGGTGAACGTCAGCGACAGGCTGAAGAGGTAGTAGATGCCGCTGACCAGGATCCCGAGCAGGTCCGCCATTGGGGTTGTCCACGGACCCGGATGGTAATAACTGTCTCGATTGGGCCCCACCCACAGATGAGCGGGACCCGAGAGCCGGCACGCACCCAATCGATCGGAGCCCCTAGACCCTCTTTCTTCCGCCCCCAACGCATTTAACCCTGGCCGCCTTCTCTCACGCAGATGAGCGAGCTTGTCGAGCGTGCTGAGAAGGCTCTCAAGTACGACCTATGCGACCATTGCCTAGGGCGCGTCTTCGCACACGTCGACACCGGTTTATCGAACAAGGAGCGTGGTGAGTCCATACGCATGGCCGTCGCGTTCCATCGGTCGCTCGACGATCAAGAGCAACTTGCGCCTCACATCAAATGCTTCGTATGCGAGGAGCTTTTCGACCTCGTTCCAAGGTTCGCCGAGGTGATCGCCGACAAGCTCGGCACCATCGAATACCACAATTTCCTGATTGGCTCAAGGGTCGACCCACTAATCCTAGAACGCGAGGAGCGGGTCTGGTCCGAAGCGGGGCAGGAGACCGCGGAGACCATCAAGGCCGAGCTCAACCAAGAGATAGGCAAGCTGGTCGAGCAAAGGACCGGCAAGAAGGTGGAGTTCGCGACTCCCGAGGTCGTCGCGCTCGTCGACACGCGCTTCATGCACGTCGAGCTGGACATCGCTCCGCTCTTCCTCTACGCGCGCTATCGCAAGCTCTCTCGCGAGATCCCACAGACCAGGTGGCCGTGCAATCGCTGCCGCGGCAAAGGATGCGAGAAATGCGGTGGCACCGGCAAGATGCACCAGGAGAGCGTGCAAGAGATCATAGGCGATCCAATCCAGAGGGAAGCGCAGGGCACCGACCACTTCTTCCACGGCATGGGGCGAGAGGACATCGACGCCCGCATGCTCGGGAATGGAAGGCCGTTCGTCCTGGAAGTGCGCGAGCCCAAGAAGCGCGACCTGAACCTCGACGCCCTTTTGTCCGAGATCAACGAGAGAGGCGCGGGCAAGGTCGAGGTCGTCGGTCCGTTCCGACCCTCCTCGAAAGAAGAGGTGCGCCAGATCAAGGCGGCCGAGCCTCAGAAGGAGTACCGCGTGGCAGTCCGCCTGCTAGGCAAAGTTAATAAGGAGCGATTGAATGAGGCTATCCTATCGCTCAAGCGAGTACGCATCACCCAGCAAACGCCAACTCGCGTGGCCCACAGGCGCGCGGACTTGGCCCGGGAGAGGGAGATCGTGGACCTCGCCGTCGAGGAGTTCGACGG
>DATJOX010000030.1:0-79818 GCA_035506675.1 Methanomassiliicoccales archaeon | reverse complement strand
ACCTACGAATGTGGGGAGCAGCCTATCGGCCACGGACAAATTCAATTCCATGTGCAATTCTATCTTTACGCGATCATCTTCGTCATTTTCGATATCGTCATGGTCTTCTTGATGATCTGGGCGCTGGTGTTCTCTGACCTTTCCGAGTCCGCCCGGATCTACATGGTCATCTTCCTGGTCATGCTGCTAATCGGCGTCGCGTACGCCCTCAGGAAGGAGGAATTCTTGTGGATATGAGCCTGGTGCCGAACGCCGTTGCGATGAGCGCGAAGGAATTCTTGAGCTGGTCGACCGGCGTCATGGAGCAGTTGATGAAGGCCTCCGGCACCAAGAAGGCGATCGACAAGATCTCCGCCCCGATCTGGTCCTGGGCGCTCAGGAACGCGAACTACCCGCTGCACTTCGGCATCGCTTGCTGCGCCCTCGAGATGGCCGCGGCCTCCGCCCCGCGCTACGACGCGGAAAGGCTCGGAATGATCTACCGGTCCTCGCCAAGGCAGACCGACGTTCTTCTCGTAAACGGATGGGTCACCGCGAAGCTCAGGCCCGACCTTCGCCGCCTCTACGAGCAGATGGCGGAGCCAAAGTGGGTCGTGGCGATGGGCGAGTGCGCCATCTCCGGCGGCCCGTGGTACGACTCGCACAACACCATCCAAGGCGTGGACACGTTCATCCCCGTCGATGTCTACATCCCCGGCTGCCCGCCCCGGCCAGAGGCGATGATCGACGGCTTCATGAAACTGCACAAGAAGATTCACAAGGAAATGAAGGGCACGTTCCTCGAGGACTGAGGTGATACTGTGGAGCAGAGAAGCGGACTAGCACCGGGCGGCCTGTCGCCGGAAGACATCGCTGCCAAGATCAAGGAGAAGTTCCCGAGCGGGGTCACCGTCACCTCCGTCGCCCCTCACCGCGTTTTCGCAAAAGCGGACAGGGGCGCGTTGCTTCAGTTGTGCAACTTCATCAAGGATAGCCTAAACTTCGAGCACGTCTCGTGCGTCGGCGGCGTCGACTGGCCTGCCGAGAACAAGATGCAGACTGTCTATCACATCACCTCGTACGCGAACTGCGCGACGCTCGAGGTAGTCGTGGACCTTCCGCGCGACAAGCCGGAGGTCGATTCCATCACCCCGCTTTGGGGCGGTGCGAACTGGCACGAGAGGGAGACGTACGACATGTTTGGCATCGTCTTCCTCGGCCACCCGAAGCTCGAGCGCATCCTGAACCCCGAGGGCACCGAGGTATTCCCGTTCAGGAAGGACTTCGTCACCGGCAGGAGGGTCTGAGCATGGCAGAGATGTGGATCAACATGGGCCCGCAGCACCCGATGACGCACGGGCTCTGGAACCTCCGCGTGAAGATCGACGGCGAGACGATCACCGAGGCGGAGCCGGTGGTCGGGTACCTGCACCGCGGTTGGGAGAAGCTCACGGAGCACCGCATGTATCCCCAGATCATCCCGATGGCGGACCGCCTTTGCTACGGCGCCTCGATGAGCTGGAGCCACCTGTACTGCCTGACCGCCGAGAAGCTCATGGACATCGAGTGCCCGGAGCGCGCGAAGTACATCCGCACGATCGTGCTGGAAGCGCAAAGGATCGGTTCGCACCTGATGTGGCTCGCGGCCCTCGGGACCGACCTCGGTTCCTATACTATCTTTCTGTACCCGATGAGGGAGAGGGAGCTGTTCCTCGACCTCATGCAGAACCTCTGCGGCGCGAGGATGACTTACAACTACCCGCGCATCGGAGGCGTTCGGAACGATGTTCCCGCGAACTTCGAGCGCGACTTCACCCGCGTCCTGAACCACTTCGAGAAGAAGCTGAAGGACTATGAGGCGCTCTGCGACGAGAGCACGATCTTCCGCATGCGCACCGAGGGGGTCGGAATGCTGACGCCCGAGGATGCGAAGAACTTGGGCGTCACCGGACCGAACCTGAGGGGGTCGGGCGTCGACTATGACATCCGCCGGGACGACCCATACGACGCCTACCCGGACATCGACTTCAACGTCTGCACTCGCGACGGCTGCGATGCGTTCTCGAGATACCGCGTGCGCATCGACGAGATGTACGAGTCCTGCGACATCATCCGCCAGGCGATCAAGAAGATGCCCGAGGGGCCACACCGCCTGAAGCCGCCGCGCAACGCGCCGAAGGGCAAGAGCGCCTGGGCGCACGTCGAGGACCCTCGAGGCGAGGGACTCATGTATATCATCGGGAACGGGGACGACAAGCCGTACCGGCTCAAGGTGCGCTCGCCGATCTTCGTGACCGTTTCCGCGTCACCGGTCATGCTCAAGGGTTACAAGGTCGCGGACGTGCCGTCGATCATGGGGTCGGTGGACATGTGCCTCGGGGAGACGGACCGGTGAGCTGATGGCGGACCTTTACACGTTCATCATGGGCATCGCGACGTGGCTTATGGGCCTCATCGGAGGCCTATTCGACTGGCTCACGCTTCACGGCGTGGGCGATTGGTTCCGGTCGCCAGGCCCGATCGCCTTCGTCACGGTGTTCCTGGTCGCTCTGGTCGTCTTCATCGTCGGCTTCCTGGTCTCGATCACGCTCATCTGGGAGGAGAGGAAGGTCCTCGGTCGTCTCATGGACCGGCGCGGAACGCAGGTCGGCGTCCTCGGGCTGTTCCAGAACTTCGCGGACGGCCTGAAGGCGTTCATCAAGGAGATCATCATCCCGACCGAGGTAGACGTCTGGGCTTACAACGCCGCCCCGATCATTCTCATCGGTGCTTCCGCTTTGCTCATGGGTCTCATCCCGATGAGTGATTCCTGGACGCTCGCGAACATCAATGGCGGACTGTTGCTCGTGTTCGCGATCTTCTCAGTGGCGCCCCTCGCGATTCTCGTCGGCGGTTGGGCATCGAACAACAAGTACACGATCATGGGCGGGATGAGGGCGGCGGCGCAGCTGATCTCCTATGAGGTCCCGCTGCTTCTTTCACTCGCTGGAGTTGTCATTCTCGTCGGCTCGTTCAACCTGGGAGATATAGTTCACTTCCAGGAAGCGAACACCTGGCTGATCATCCCGCAGTTCATCGGGTTCATGGTGTTCATGGTCGCCGCGATCGCGGAGGTCGAGCGCATCCCGTTCGACTTGCCGGAGGCGGAGGCCGAGCTGGTGGAAGGCTGGATGACCGAGTACGGAGGGATGAGGTTCGGCCTCATTCTCTTGTCGGAATACATCCGCGGGTTCGTGGCCTGCTCGATCGCAGTGCTGCTTTTCCTGGGCGGATGGTCCGGTCCGAGCTTCATCTGGCCTGAGATCTGGTTCATCGTCAAGATCTTCATAGTGTTCTTCGTCTGGATCTGGGTGCGGGGCGCGCTCGTTCGCGTCACCACCAAGCAGATCCTTAGCCTCGGCTGGACGAGGCTGATGCCGCTGGCGTTGATCAACCTCGCAATCGCCATCGGGCTCAGGATGTTTGGGGTGATCTGATGGCGGAACCGAAGAAGTCCAGGAAGAGCCCGAAGCCGAAGCTGATCATGGCAAGGCCGATGGCGGTCGTGGGACGGGAGACATTCCGCACCTCCAGAGGGCTTAATCGACCCGTGACGGTCCTCTATCCTTGGGAACGCCTCGTCATCCCGGACGGATACCGCGGTCGCCCGGCGCTGGTCATGGACAAGTGCATCGGCTGCCACATCTGCGAGAAGATTTGCCCCACTGGGTGCATCGAGCTCATCGAGGTCGAGCTGCCGAACAAGGGCAAGGTAGAGAGGCCGCAGGTGAACCTCGGACGGTGCATGATCTGCGGATACTGCGCCGAGTACTGCCCGAAGAACGCGATGATCATGGCGCCGGAGTACGAGCTCGCCGCCTACTCGCGCCAGGACCTCATCTACGACCCGTTCAAGCTCCAATACGAGGACCGCCCCGGACTGGCGGTGGACATCTTCGAGATCAAGCCGTCGGAGATCGGAATGGGCTCGAAGGGCAAGAGCATCAAGACCGCGCCACCGGGGATGAGGGACGTTCCCGCCCTGGAGGACAAGAAGTGCATCTCCTGCTCGAAGTGCGAGAAGGTGTGCCCTGCAGAAGCGGTCACGATGATCGAGGTCGGCAAGAACGAGAAGGGCCGCCCGATCAAGCGCCCGAAGTTCGATGAAGCTCTCTGCGTCGCCTGCGAGCAGTGCGTTGACAACTGCCCGAAGGACGCGCTTTCAATGAAGGAGGTGAAGTGAGATGCCCCTCCCCTGGGACGTGATAATCTGGTTCATAATGGCCGCGTTCACGGTCTTCGCCGCGATCATGGTGCTCGCCTCGAAGGAGATCGTGCGGAACGTGGTGTGGCTTGCGTTGACCTTCGTGGGCGTGGCGATCACGTTCATCTTCCTGAGCGCGGAATACATCGCGATCATCCAGATACTGGTGTACGTGGGCGCGGTGAGCGTCCTGATCCTATTCGGTGTCATGCTCACCAAGAGGCGTCTCTCCGGAGGTGGCGCTTGTGAGCCGCGATGAATGGAGACGCTGGCTGATGGGGGTCTTCCTGGGCGCCGCGCTGCTGCTCATCATCGTGGGCAGCATCATCTCGGTGCAATGGGTCGGCACGCTGCAAGAGTTCACGAACCAACAGCTCGGCAACGCGATATTCGAGAGCTGGGGGCCGACCCTGATCATCGTCGGTCTGCTGATGTTCGCCTCGATGCTGGGCGGCGTCTACATCGCGCAGGAGGACAAGTAGATGATACCGGAGGAGTACTTCCTGGGCCTCGCGGCCGTCCTGTTCGTGATCGGCGCCTTCGGCGTGCTCACGCGCAAGAACGCAATCGTCGTATTGATGTCCATCGAGATCATGCTCAACGCGGCGAACATCAATTTCGTGACGTTCGCGGCGTACCGCGGCGACATCACCGGACAGGTCTTCGCGATGTTCTCGATCGCCATTGCCGCCGCCGAGGTGGCTGTGGGTCTGGCGATCTTCCTCAACCTGCAGAAGCAGAGGGACACGGTGGAGTTGCCCGACTTGACCTTGCTGAGGTGGTAAGATGACCTTCGTAGAATATACCTGGCTCATCCCGATATTCCCGATCATCGGCCTGCTGCTCGTGGCCCTCCTGGGCAAGAAGACGCCCGAGGGTGGCGGCTACTTCGCGGTCGGCGGTATCGCCGCCTCGATGGTGCTCTCGCTGCTGGTGGCGTACGAGTTCCTGACGGGCTCGCGCGACCTGCAGACCGCATCGTTGACCTGGCTCAACCTAGGAGGTTCGTTCCAGCTCGACATGGGGTACTACGTCGACAACCTGACCGCGGTCATGCTGATCATCGTCAGCATCCTGTGCACGCTCATCCTCATCTACTCCATCGGCTACATGCACGAGGAGGGCGAGAGGAAGCGCCGCTACTACGTCGAGATCTCTCTCTTCGTGGTCGGCATGCTCGGGCTCGTGATCTCGAGCAACTACCTGATGATGTTCATCTTCTGGGAGATCATGGGCCTGTGCTCGTACCTGCTCATCGGGTTCTGGTACTACAAGCCGTCCGCGGCCCGGGCGGCGAAGAAGGCCTTCCTGGTCACGAGGATCGGCGACATCATGTTCATGGTCGGGATCATCTCGATCTTCGCCTCGTTCGGCTCGCTGAACTTCCGCGACGTCTTCGCGGCGCATCCGACCGACACGACCCTCCTCGCCTTCGGCATGTTCATGCTCTTCGGGGGCTCGATCGGCAAGAGCGCGCAGTTCCCGCTGCACGATTGGCTGCCCGACGCCATGGAAGGTCCTACCACCGTTTCCGCGTTGATCCATGCGGCGACGATGGTCAAGGCAGGCGTGTTCCTCGTGGCTCGCTCGTTCCCACTGATGGTGCAGACGCCGGACGTGATGTTGTTCGTGGCGATCATCGGAGGCTTCACGGCGATATTCGCCGCCACGATGGCGCTCAACAATCCGAACATCAAGCGGGTTCTGGCGTACTCCACCATCTCACAACTCGGCTACATGTTCCTCGCGCTCGGCGCTGGGGGATATGTTCTGTCGCAGGGACTGGTCGCCGAGGGCAGCGCCGGCTTCACCGCCGGCATGTCGCATCTCATGAACCACGCCTTCTTCAAGGCCCTCCTCTTCCTGAGCGCGGGCGCCGTGATCCACGCGGTTCACACCGAAGACATGCGGCTCATGGGCGGGCTCTCGAAGAAGATGAAGATCACTTCGTTCGTGATGCTCATCGGGGCGCTGTCGATCGCGGGTATTCCGCCACTCAGCGGCTTCTGGTCGAAGGATGAGGTCCTCGCGACCGTCTACAATGCGGGCGCCGTGAACTGGGCGTTCTACCTGCTGTACGTAATGGGCGTCGTGACCGCGTTCCTCACCGCCTTCTATATGTTCCGCCTCTGGTTCATGACGTTCAGCGGGCATGAGAGCGAGGCGGCGCATCACGCGCACGAGGCCCCGAAGGTCATGAGCGTGCCGCTGATGATCCTCGCGGTGTTCGCTTTCGCCTCCGGCCTGATCGTGCTGTTCGGCTTTGGCGGCGTCGTGTTCTTCCAGGAAGCCGATGTCAGGACGGCCGCGGACGTCTTCACGGCGGTGTTTTCGGAATGGACCACGTACGTCTCGATCGCGGCGGCGCTGCTCGGCATCACCCTCGCGTACCTGGTATACAAGAAGAAGAGCGTGAGCCTGGACTGGGCGACGAAGGGCGCGTGCAAGAAGGTGTACGACCTGCTCCTCTTCCGCTACTACTTCCCGCAGGCCTATGACGCATTCGGCACGCAGGTCATCTATGGGCTCGCAAGGCTCACCGATTGGTTCGACCGCAAGATCGTCGACGGAGCGGTCAACGGCATCAGCTTCGTGGCGGTGCGCCTCGGGCAGGTATTGAGGAAGATCCAGACGGGGATGGTGCAGACCTACGCGATGGTGATCGTCGGGGCTCTGGCCGTCATTCTCCTTCTGATGTACGTCTTCGGAGGGTGGTGATAGAATGCTGGAACTCCTGCAGAACATCCACGTCCTGACCCTGCTGATCCTGATCCCGATGGTCGGGGCGATCGTCACCTTCCTCACTGGGAAGCACGCGAAGGCGGCGAAATACACCGCGCTGGCGTTCTCCGCCGTGACCCTGATCCTGGCGACGATCCTGCTGCTCTACACCGACATCCTGAAGCTCGGCGTCAACGACTACCAGTACTACGAGAAGTTCACTTGGGTCCAGGCGCTTGGCATCAACTTCGCCGTCGGCGTGGACGGCATCAGTGTGCCGATGGTCTGGCTGACAGCGCTGCTTTGCTTCCTGGCCATCGTATTCTCTTGGGACGTGACGAAGCGCACGAAGGAGTACATGGGACTGATGCTGGTCCTGGAGGTCGGCGTGATCGGCGTGTTCACCTCTCTGGACTACTTCATGTTCTACGTCTTCTGGGAGGTCGTCCTGATCCCGATGTTCTTCCTCATAGCGATATGGGGAGGCCCGAGACGCGAGTACGCTGCGATCAAGTTCTTCATCTACACTCACGTCGCCTCGCTGG
The DNA here is from genome assembly GCA_035506675.1 of Methanomassiliicoccales archaeon. GTDB lineage: Archaea > Thermoplasmatota > Thermoplasmata > Methanomassiliicoccales > UBA472 > JAJRAL01. The sequence continues at coordinate 72,330 of DATJOX010000030.1, read as the reverse complement.
TAATGCTGCTGGCGATCTTCGCGCTGTACTTCCAGTCAGGGCTTGGCACGTTCGACATGATCGCGATCCAGCAGGTGGCACCGGGATTCAGCACCGGGCTGCAGGTGGCGCTGTTCGCGGCGCTGTTCTTCGGCTTCGGCGTGAAGATGCCGGTCGTCCCATTCCATACCTGGTTGCCGGACGCGCACGTCGAGGCTCCGACCGCGGGCTCCGTGCTCCTAGCCGGACTGCTGCTGAAGATGGGCTCCTACGGCATCCTGAGGATCGCCCTTCCGACGCTGCCGACCGGGGCGCAACAGCTACAGTGGCTGCTCCTGCTGATCGCGGTCCTCTCGATCCTGTACGGCGGATTCGCTTCGCTGGCGCAGAAGGACCTCAAGAAGATGGTCGCGTTCTCGTCGATCTCGCACATGGGCCTGGTTCTGCTCGGCATAGCGACGCTTGGTTCGATCGGCATCGCCGCGGGCGCGTTCCAGATGTTCGCGCACGGCCTCATCACCGCGGTCCTCTTCATGGTCTGCGGCGTGTTCCAGCACAAGGCGGGCACGAGAGAGATCCCGAAGCTCGGCGGTCTCGCCATCAAGCTTCCCTGGTTGGCAACGTTCATGATGATCGGATGGATGGCCTCGCTCGGTCTCCCCGGCCTCGCCGGATTCGCGGCGGAGTTCTCCGTGTTCTTCGCCACCTGGCAGACCTGGCAGTACCTGCTTCTGATCCCGATCATGAGCGTTGCGATCTCGGCCGCGTACTACATCTGGTCGATGCAGCGCACGATCTTCGGGCCGCTCACAGACAGGATCGATACGTCCCACCTGCGCGACGTTTCGTGGTACGAGGCGGTGCCGCTGGCGGTGCTCTGCGGCTTCCTGATACTGTTCGGGCTCTACCCCTCGGTGATCTTCGATATCATTAGGCCGGCGGCGGGCGCGCTCGGGCACCTCTTCGGGGTGATCTGATGGCTGACTACTCTGTAATGTACCCGGAAATCGTGCTCGCGATCTTTGCCCTGGCCGCACCGGCGGTCCGCGCGGTGACCAAGAGCGACAAGGCGACCGCGGGATGGGCGCTGATAGGGGTCGCGGGCTCGATGCTATTCACCGCCGCCTTCTTCTACGACGGCAGCGGAGCGGGCACCTTCGCGAACCTGCTGCGCCTGGACGCGTTCTCGGCGCTCTTCATGCTGGTCTTCCAGGCGGTGGCTCTGTACGTCATCATCGCCTCGATCAAGTTCGTGGACCGGGAGAAGCATACAGGCGAGTACTACGCCCTGATAATGCTCGCGACCGTCGGTATGATGGTGGTCGCGTCCTCGCTCGACCTCATCACCCTGTTCGTGGGCATCGAGCTCACGAGCCTGTCCTCGTACGCCCTGGTGGCGTTCCGCAAGAAGGACAAGAAGGGTGCGGAGGCGGCGACGAAATACTTCATCATCGGCGGACTGTCGTCGGCGCTCGCGCTCTTCGGCATATCGCTGCTGTACGGCGTCGTCGGCACGACGAACTTCGCGCTCATGGGGTCGCAGCTCGCGCTCGCCACCTCCGAATCGCTGGCAGCGATCCTGCTCGCGGCGGTGATGATCCTCGCGGGCTTTGGGTTCAAGGTCGCGATCGTTCCGTTCCACATGTGGGCCCCCGACGTATACGAGGGAGCGCCCACCACGATCACCGCGATGCTGGCGGCGGGAAGCAAGAAGATGGGGTTCGTCGCCCTGTTCAAGGTCTTCCTCATCGGCATGATCGCGGTGCGCGCGGACTGGATGGGGGTGGCGGCGATCATCGCCGTCGTCACGATGACGCTCGGCAACCTGATCGCGATCTCGCAGACGAGCATCAAGCGCATGCTGGCGTACTCGTCGATCGCGCAGGCGGGGTACATCCTTATCGCGCTGCCGGTGGCGGCGGTGAGCGACCCGACGGTCGCGGCCTACGGCCTGACGGGAGGCATATTCCACATCGTGACGCACGCCTTCATGAAGGGCGGGGCGTTCATCGTCGTGGCCTCCCTCTCGATGGCGGCGCTGGGCGACAAGCTGGACGACTTCAAGGGGTTGAGCAAGCGCGCGCCGTTGACGGCGTTCGCGTTCGCGATCATGCTCTTCTCGCTCGCTGGCATCCCACCCCTGGCAGGCTTCGACTCGAAGTTCGTGCTCTTCTCCGGGCCGGTCTACGCCTCGCAGATCGCGGGCAACGAGTGGATGATCTGGTTGGCGGTCGCGGGAGTGCTCAACTCGGCGCTCTCCCTGTACTACTACGCGAGGGTCGTGAAGTACATGTATGTGGAGAAGGGGCCTGAGAGCAGGCTGCACATCTCCCCCTCGATGTCGGTCGCGGTCGCGATCTGCTTCGTCGCCGTGGTGGTCATCGGACTGTACCCGCAGCCGGTGATCGACGCCTGTACGCAGGCGGCGCACGCGTTCTTCTTACCTTAGCCTGGCCAGCTTTTCGGCCAGTGACGCCCCTTATCGGGGCCCTTCTTTCTCCTCTCCAAAGGCGACAGCCAGACATTATTCGGGCAGGCCAGATGAATTCAAATAGGATTAAGTAGGGAAGCGACCTTTTCGAAACCCGATACCGTGAGCTGGTACGCGCCGATCGTGAAGGAGATGAAGCTTGTGGAGGCGGAGATACGCTCCGCCGTCGCGTCGGACCAAGAGACCCTGACGGACATCTGCATGCACGTGATCGGGGCGGGCGGCAAGCGCATTCGGCCGGGCATCGCGATCCTCGCGTACAAGGCGGTCGGGGGCGACTCCGGCCCGAACATCATCGGCATCGCCGCTGCCTTCGAGCTCATTCACTCCGCGACGCTCATTCACGACGACATCAACGACATCGGCGAGACCCGCCGGGGACGCGTAGCCGCCTACAAGAAGTACGGAGTGCAGAAGGCGCTCATCGCCGGAGACTTCCTTTTCGTGCGCTCGTTCCGCCTCGGCGGATACTGGAACAAGGAGTCGGTGGAGACCATTTCCAACGCGTGCACGGCCACCGCCGAGAGTGAGATGCTGCAATCGCACTACGACTTCGACCCGAGCACGCCCGAGAACGTGTACATCGCCGTCATCACTGGCAAGACGGCCAGGCCGATCGAGGCGGCGGCGAGAGTAGGAGCCTATCTCGGAGGCGCCACCAAGGAACAGGTCGAGGCACTTGGGGCCTATGGTGTGAACCTCGGCATCGCATTCCAGATCATCGATGACATCCTCGACCTGGACGGCACTGAGAAGGAGCTCGGGAAGACGAGCGGAACGGACCTGACCGACGGCAAAGCGACGCTACCGCTCCAGATCGCGATGGCGGACCCGAAGCTCGGCCCGAGCATCGCAGGCGTGTTCCGCAAGAAGGACAAGACGAGAGCGGAGGTCGAGGAGGCTCTCGCACTGGCACTGAAGACGAACGCAGTGGAACGCTCCAGGGCGAAGGCGCGCGAATACGCCGAAAGGGCGATCGCCACGCTGGCTCCGTTGCCTTCCTCTCCGTACAAGAACGCCCTGATCGAGCTGGCAGAAGTGGTGGTCAGCCGCCGGGCGTGAGCCTGGGGGGTGGCGTTCTGGTCGCCGAGGAGAAGTACGACGTCGTGATCGTGGGAGCGGGGCCCGCAGGCTCGACTGCGGCTGAGCATGCGGCGCTGGCCGGTGCTAGCGTCCTGCTCCTTGAGAAGCGCCCGATCATTGGGGTGCCGGTCCGATGCGGCGAGTTCCTCCCGCACGTCGACGAGGTCAAGGACATTTTCCCAGATGCGAAGGATATCGAGTCCCTGTTCGACCTGCCCTCCTCTCTGAACCTCCTGAACACGACCGAGATCAGGATCTACTCCCCGAGGATGTGTGCCTCGGACATCCCATTCCAGGGTTTCACGACCGACCGCGCGGCCTTCGACGGACACCTGGCGGAGCGCGCCCGCAAGGCGGGGGCGACCGTTCTGGTGGGAACGAAAGCGATCGGACTGGAGGGCACAACGGTTGTCACCGACAAGGGTCGCTATCGGTCGCGAGTGGTGGTCGGGGCGGACGGTCCGCTCTCAATGGTGGCAAAGAGCGTGGGCTTCGAGCGCTCCTGGGACCTCTGCCCGGCGCAGTCAGCGCTGGACCCAAGGGACTTCGAGCCCGTCCCGGAGATGTACTTCGGAGCGGTTTCCCCCGGAGGCTACGCCTGGGTGATCCCGAAGAAGCATGGCGCCAACGTCGGCCTCGGGGTTTCGAGGCGCTATGCGAAGAAATCGCTCAAGGGCTACTACGATGACTTCGTCAAGCTCAGAAAGCTGGTCCCCGGACCGCCGAACGGCAAGATGGTCCCGATGTCGGGGCCGATCTATCAGACCGTCAAGGGCAACGTGCTCGTCGTGGGCGATGCGGCGGGTCAGGTCATGCCCGTGAACGGAGGCGGAATCCCGATCGCGTTGATCTGTGGCCGCATCGCGGGGGTCTCAGCAGCAAATGCAGCCAATGGAAAGGTGAGCTTGGCCGAATATGAGACGGAGTGGCGCAGGCAGGTCGGCGGTCCGCTGCGAACGGCCGTCAGGACGAAGCGTCTCGCGATGATGACCTTCGGAAGCCAGTGGCGGCTCGAGTGGGCGATGAGATTGATGGGAAAACGCAGAATGGGGAAGGCGATCCGCTGCCAGTCAATCTTCCCTTGAGCGGACGCTGCGCAGGGCGCTTCCGCAGACCGGGCACTCTTTATGCTGGACATCGTACACTCGGCCGCACCCGGTGCAGCGGTACTTCCACCTGAAGACCTTCTTGATGCCTCTCATCCCGACCGATTTGTAGGGGATCGAGAGAACCGCCGCCAGATTCTGAATTGAGTAGTCGTCGGTCAGGAGCGTCGCCTCCGTGTCGATCGCCAGGGCGAGCACCTCGACGTCGGTCGGCGATACGCGTCCAGAATCGCCGGTCTTGCTCGCCGCCTCCTTCACTTTCTTGATCGAAGCGGACGTAGGTTCAGAAGTTCGCAACAATTCGCCCCAGCGCTCCAACCTTCGGTCCTTGTACTTCTCGAGCTCCTTGACGACCGAAGGGGTCACGAACACCTCTCCCTCGGGAAGGTCCTCCATCGAGAAGAGCGCGGAGGTATCCAGGACGTACTTCACGCCTGAAGCATGATGTTCCTGGACTTTAATCGCACTGGTGGACCGAATGCGTTCCAATCACCGAGGTGTTAACGGCATATAATTAAATACAGCCAGCCTAATGCCTACGAGCCTTGCACGAGATCGTCGTGGACCCAGAGGTAATCGAATTCGTTAGGAACAGCGGTCAGGATTGGAGGGTCTCCACGGACTGCTCCGGCCCCGTCATCCTCCCGACCGAGATGAAGCCTGCGAAGCCTACCGACATACGCGTGCAGGCGGGCAAGAGCACCCTTTTCATCTCCAGGGTCCAAGCGCGCTACATCGACCGCGTCACGATGGACATGATGTACTCGCCCGAGCGCTCGCTCAACTGCGCGGTCTATGAGGATCTCTGATCCTCTCCGCGTGTTCGACCGAGAACCCCACCATTTCCTGAAGGTCGATCCTCGATTCTTGCTCGCGCACGCTCTCCATTCGCGCCATCGTGATCGGCCTCGTCGGCACCATTTTGCAGACCGACGCGGAGCGGATCGAGATGTCGTAAGTGCCCGCGGCCTTCGCGATCCCCTCGATTTCGATCTTATCCAAGCCGATGAGCGGCCGGATGATCGGGAAGTCGATGCCCGTCGACTCCGCCCTAAGGTTTTGAATGGTCTGCGAGGCGACCTGCCCGAGAGACTCGCCTGTGACGATCGCCTGCGCTCCGCGCTTCCGTGCGATCTCGACCGCCACCAGGAGCATCAAGCGCTTGCAGAGAACGCACTGGAACCCCTTGCGGCAGTTCTTCTCGAGCATCTCCTGGTTCCGTCCGTGCGGAGCGACCGTGAGCTCGACGTGCCTGTCGGCAACGATCTCGAGTCGATCGCGTATCTCCCGCACCTTCTCCAACTGGTCCTCGTCGGAGTACGGCGAGTTGTCCATGTGCAGGAGCTCGACCTCGGCTCCTCGCTTGAGCATGAGATAGGCGGCCGCCGGCGAATCGATGCCGCCGGAGACCAAGCACAAGAACTTCGCTCCGCTCTCGCTCATGTCGCGCCTTAATTGTTGAGGTGGAGATTGTCGGAGGCGCTCGTTCCGGGATAGGGGATGTAGTCGTCCTCCTCTTCTTCCGACTCGACGATGATGGAGAAGAGCATATTCACGATCTCGCGCATCTGCTTGAGCTCGTCCTTCAGTTCACGAATTTCCTTTGCCAGGTCCTCGTTACTCTTCGACATCCTCATTCCCCCCTGCTTCGAAATCAATCCCTCGCGATATATCCTTTTGCCACCCGTTGCCACATCGACGATTCGCATTGTGAATTTCGTTTTGGCGCTACGATGTTCGCCTAGTACTCGACCGCGCCGTAGTCGTCCGCGACCTTCCGCGACTCGTAGCGATCGCAGTTGTTGCAGTACAGCCCCTTCTCCTTCCGGACCAATGGAGCGCGGCATCTCCGGCACAACGCCTTTATCACGCCCAAGTGGTCGCCGGCGGTCGTCAGCTGCACCGAAGGCTTGGACGAGATGACCTTCGCCCTGATGATGTCGCTGGGGCGCATCTCGCGGCTCGCGTCCTGGGTATAGTCCTGGGACATCTTCGAAATGTGAATCGTGCCGTTCGTGTCGCCTGTGACGTTGCGCTCGACGCCCTCGACCGCGACCACCTCGCAGATCGCCATCACGCTGCGCACGTCCGTGACCGCGCAGAACACCGATTCGCCGCCCTTCAGTTCTATCATTGGGTTAGCGGCCTTCACGGTGACTGTCTTCTCCTCGTCGTCCAGTTCGAGCTCGCCCGCGAGGGCGGCGTATATCTTCCCGTTCTCTTCGTACGTGCCTTCGCCCGGCAGGAATTCCTCCGCCTCGGCGACTTCATCTCCTGGTAGAACGGGCCTCTTTGTTTTCATCTTGATTCACCCTTTTGGATGCGGACCAGTATCACTTCCACATCCCTCTTAGCCTGCCTATGGAACGCGAATGTATGAGGGATCTCGAATTTATACCTTTTCTGGATCTCGCCGGTGGCTCCAGCGGAGTGGATCAGCCGGAGCACGAACTCCTCCGTGCCCGCGAGGTGAAGCGAGTACGCGACCGAGGCGACGGAAATAGCCTTCTCGAGGAAGGGCCGGTCCGCATGCCTCCTCTGCGCCCCGAACGGCGGATTCATGACGACCGTGTCGCAAATGCCCCCGACCTCGTTCACGTCGCAGTTCACGAAGTTGACCTCGACCCCCGCGCGTTCCGCGTTCTCGCGCGCGAGCGCCACCGCCCCTTCGTCTACGTCCACGCCTATCACCTGCTTCGCCCCGAGCATGGCGGCTCCAATGGCCAGCATGCCGGTTCCGCTCCCGAGGTCCACCACCTCCTTTCCTTCGATGTCGCCCTGTGAGTACGCTGAGAACAGCATGTCAGCGGCGATCGTAGCCGGGGTCAGGTACTGCTCAAGGTCCGCTCTGGGGGCGGGAAACGGGCGCATCTTCTGCAACGCTATTTCGAGGTCCTTGCGTTTCATTTAGCCTCAGTATTCCAGGTCCACGGTCGCTCGCTGGTCCCTGATCTTACCGACCAAGGCTTTCACCCTCTGGTGGGCGGGATGGTCCTGATATACCTGAAGGTCCCCGAGGGAGTCGAAATCGACGACCAGGGCGACGTCCCATGCGCCCTCGACCGTCAGGATGTTGCTGCCGACCTGGAGGAACCTGATTTGGGGGATCCTGCCCCTGAGCCCCTCCAGCTCACTCTTGAGGAGCCTGATGTTCTCCTCCTTGCTTCGTCCGTCCGCCTCTGGCTTCAGCGTCCAAACCACAACGTGTCGGATCATGATCCTCACTGGTTCATTCCGAGGTTCAGGAAGTCCGCGCTCGTCAGGATGCCGACGATCTGCCCCTTCCGCGAGACCAGGATCGCCTCCTCCCGCTGCAGATGCACCGACGCAAGCTCTATGGGCGTGTCCTCGCTCAAGATGGGGAAGGGGTCCATCATCATCTCCTCGACCTTCGTGCTCATGACGCCGTCGTAGGACTTCCTTCCGTTCCTGGTCTCCTCGATGGTATAGTCTCGGATCCTGTCGTCTGTGATGCCGCCGACCACCCTGTCACCCACCATCACTGGAAGCTGCGTGAATCGCCCCTTCATCATGCGGTCGACGCACTCCCCCACGGTCTGTTCGGGTGAAACCGATATCACTCCCCTGGTCGCGAGATCGCCGACCGTCAGCTGCGCTCCGAGCTTGACCCCTTCGACTTTGCGCTTTCTGAGCACTTCTTCGAAGGCCATCAATATCTTGCGCACGTTCGAATAGGACGGGTCGATGCTCCCGCGCTCGATCTTCGCGATAAGCGACTGGCTGACGCCGGCCATGGACGCAAGCTCACGTTGGGATAGATTGAGACGCTTGCGCATCTGGCGGATCTTGTCTAGGTCCGGCAGCTGTGGTATCAGTCCGATCCTCTGGTTCACGTTTCTCCCCCTGAGATCCTCGATTCGAGGAGGCGGTACCCGCATAAATATTATTCCTATCATACTTCAACAGGTTCGCCCGAGAAGGAATCCAGCAAGATCGTGCGACGTGAAGATGAGGCTTTCCGAAATAGATGATCTGGGAAGCGATTGGATGAATGATCAGATCAGGCCAGCCTACAAACAACGAGCAGACGAACGATTTCATCAATTCCGATAGGATTCATCTTGACAAGAACGCGAATCATGATGATGGGCAGGGCTCTTGATGGGACCGCTCGTGCCACGAACGACGGAAGAAGTGGTTGCCTAGTTCTTGCCACCCATTCTCCGGCCACTATGATCCCGTGTGTCTGATTACACGCCTGGGAACCGCATCACCGAATCGAGAACGATGCGCACTTCGACGTCCTTCAGCCCGAGAGGGGTTATCTGGCGTTGGATGACCTCGTGGAGGGTGCGGTTGTCGCGCGAGAACAGTCGTATCAGGATCCTCCGCCGCCCGGACACCTCGAGCACCTCCATCACGCCGGGGATCTCGCGCAGCTGTTTCAGCTTCTCCATGTTCAGACCGTTTTCAAGGTTCGCGAACACCAGGCCCTCGACCTTCATTCCGATGAGCTCGTTGTTCGCTACCGCCACATAGCCGAGGATGACCTTGTCGTCCTCGAGGCGCCGGATGCGGTCCCTGATAGTCGACGGGGATCGACGGAGCTTAAGCGCGACGTCGTTGTACGTCATCTTGCCGTCCATCATCAGCAGGTCGAGAATCCGGCGGTTCATCGCATCTACAACGACCGAGCTAAGCCCCCCTCTCGGGAGGCTCCTAGGGTGCGCACCGTTTTTCAATGTTTCGACGGATTCCGACAAATCAGCGGATTTGAGGCCGCATAACGCAGGCGTCAGCGAAACAGGATTGAGAAACCGGGCCATCGCCGCCGCTGTGCATGTAAGCCAGGTTCATTGATGAACGGGCCTCGCTGACAGCGTTCCGAGGCTCAAGTGATCTGGATTGTCTTCTTTAGGAAGGCGCATCCCTCGCATGGTATGTTCACGATGCAATCCTTGCCCGCGGGTATGCCCCTCAAAGCGCAGAGGATGGCGGTGTCCAGTGGGCGACATGGCGCCGCGCGGCCGTTCAGCTTTAGCAGCTCCTTCTCCTCGGCGGAGGGAGCGGAGCTGCACGAACACCCGCCCTCGACGTAGCGCATGCATTTCGCCGCTTCGGCCGCGGAGCACACGTCGCATCGCGTGCCTACCTTGGAAAGAGAGCCGAACAGGTTGGCCAGGGGATCGAACACGTTGATCGCCCTCCCTCTCCCGAGGGCGATGTAGATCGTGTATGGATGAGAGGGGACGATCAGCTCCATGCGGGTGCCGCGGACCTTCTCTTCCCTCTCCACCCGCCAGAACTCGCGCAGGTGGTGGTTGAGCTGATAGACGAGCTGGTGATAGTCTATGCCCAGCTTGTCGGCCATCTCCTGCTTCGAAACCGGTCCGCTCAGCGCCATCCGGTACAACGTTCGCAAGACCTCCTTGCGCAGGGGGTGGTTCACAATCGCCGCGTACGCCTCCGGGTCGATGTAGGCGATCTCGATGCGGCAGCCTGTCTCTCCTTCCACGCTTCTCTGAGTCAAGGCTCGAATATTTAACATCTTCATCCGCGGACCCTCGGGGGCTCGGGCCTCACCCGATCGTTCATGTTCTGATGTCCTGGCCTCAGACCCCGTTCTTGTAACGATACGTAGGATTTGGCCGGCCAGGAGCGAAGCAGTCGTCCTTGTGATGGATCGAAGTGGCGCCCTTCTCCTTCAGGGTCCCAATGACGGCCTCTCTCACAACTTTCGCGAGCACCTCGGGCGTCGAGACGACTCGAGCGTTCATGTTGAGCGTGCACTTCCCCTTGACCCGCCTCGATCCACGGACCCCGTCCACCCCCAGCCCTCCGAGCACCAGGCTCATCTTGAGGGCGTTGGATGGCGAGGAGAAGAGGAGCTTCACGTGGGCGACCTCCCCCGGTTGGTAGGACTGGGCTATCGTCTTCATGATGCTGGAGCAAAGGTCATAGGAATCAAGTTCGGACGGGAGCTCAAAGGTGTATGTCCCGTTGTACCATCCTAGTTCGGCCTCAGCCTGCGCATAGAGCTCGTAGTCCACGTCCACCGGCCTCTTCACACTCTTCTCGTGCGAGAGCACCAGAGACGCGATCTCGGCCAACCCCTCCCCCGAGACCGCCGAGTAAGGTACGACCCGGGCACCAGGGTTCATATCCCTGACCACTCCGACCAGCGCCTCCTTGTCATCTTTGGAGATGAGGTCGGTCTTTGTCAGCACGATCACCTCTGCCTCCTGCACCTGATGCTTGCGCAGGAAGGCGCCTAGGGAGCCTTCCTCTTCTACCCCCTCCGAGATCCGCGTGCTGTCGAGAAGAACGGTCAAGGGCGCGACATCGAACTCTGAGGGGAAGCGGAGCTTGAGAGGCGCAACGACGGTGGCCAAGAGGTCGGTGCAACTGCCTACTGGCTCGGCCATGATGATGTCAGGCCGCTTCGCGTCAACCAACTTGCGAGCTCCGTCGATGAAGTCGGGGAACTTGCAGCAGAAGCAGCCCTTCAGGACCTCGGTCGTCTCGATGCCGAGTTCCTTGGCGTACTGAGTGTCAACGAGCACGTCGCCTTGGTCGTTGGTGATTAGCGCGACCGTTTTCCCCTTGTCCGTAAACGTCTTCGCCAGCTTGGTTAGGAGCGTGGTCTTCCCCGCTCCGAGGAACCCTCCCAGAATCGCGATCCGTGTCGGCAATTGTATCCCTTGAAGCGGGGTAAGGCCTTAGTTGACTAATAATCTTTTACTCAAAGTGAAATTATTAGATTCTGAACTCACATATTTGACAGACTGATTGAGAAATGTTGCGGAAGACGCAAAAAAAGAGAGGAGGAGCCAATGGCTCCATTGAGAGGTCTCACGCTTCGACAGGGTCCTTCGCGCCGATGTTCAGCACCGCGCTCACTCCACCCCCGCTCGCGATCATCAACAGGAAGATCGCCAGGTTCTGGTAGATGGTGAAGCTCCCCGCGTAGGTGTAGAGGTAGTAGGCCAACACCGACACCCAAGCGATCGCCGCGACCGCCTTCGCCGTCGTCCTGGCCGCCGACCGACCCCTCATCCTGCTCGGGACGTACCTCATCCCGAAGCCCACCCAGATGGCGAAGTTGGTAGCTGCCAGGACGAGCACGCTCATGATCAGCAGCCCTAGATTCTCCCAGAAGCTGTAGTCATCAGCCTTGAAGAACAGCCAGAGTATGCCGATTGAAAGCCAGGTCGTCACCGTTAGGATGGATGCGCCGATCCTCCAGGCGGCGCCTCGCATCGCCTTGAAGTCCCTCCATTCCTTCTTATCGCACTCATTTCCTTCCATGTTTCATCTCTCCTTCGAAGGTCTTCCCCTTCGACGGAGATGTCAACCGGTGGTCACTGTACTTGGGGAGATTGAGCAGATGTGACCGAGAAATGACCATGACGGTTCTTGTCACACCTTGCCGATCAGCCGGATCTGGTCCAGCGCCCACTTTGCGCTGCTGGCGACCATGGGACTCTCGTCGGATCGCAAACCTTTGAGGGCCTCCACGATGTGCGGCATGGAGATTCCCAGCTTCTCTGCGTAACGGCCCACCGCCCATGCCGCCATGCCCCTCACCAGAGCCGCGTCGTCGCTGAATAGATTTGAAAGGCTCGACGCGAGGACCTTGTCCCCGATCCCGACGCCGGCCATCTCCCCGAACGCCCAGGCGGAGTTCTCGCGCACCTCGTCGTCGGTGTCGGAGAGCCGGCCTGCTAGCTGCTCGACGGGATACCTCCCCGCGATCTTGTTCTGCGCTGACTTGCCGATCAGCCAGGATGCAAGTCTGCGGATCGCCGGGTCACCATCGCCCAGGAGATCGCCCAGGGGCTTGAGCGAAGAGGCGTCGCCCTCATCTGCGCGCAGTCGCGTCTCGAGGTTTCGGAGCGCCTGCTCCCTTTGCGCACGGTCTGTGCTAGCCAGAAGCCGATCCAACTCCTCGATCTCTTCCCGTGTCATCTTTCTCCGCCAGCCTTCAGCGCTTGTCCATCACCGTCGGCCTTTCCTTGTAGAACTCACAGCTGGGGTAGTCCCTCTCGACCACGCACATCTCGTAGTCGCTCTGGTGCAGGACGTCGTTCTTGATGCGACGGGCTTTGCAGCTCGCACATCGGCCGTCGTCGGCGCGCCACAGGCACCTGACCTTTGGAACGGTTCCGGCTGGCATCGCTCCGAAATCGCGCTTCGGCAATAAAGAGGAAGTGGTTTTCGACCGGGAAGTTGTCGAACAGTCCATATACTCCGCCCTCAGAAGCGGGAATCGAGGCGGAGCGAGAATGAACGACTTGTCGGTCATCGTCAGCGGTGGTACTGGAGCGCTCGGACGGGTGATGGTACGGGAGCTAGCGTCCGCGGGCGCGAAGGTGACCGTTCCCTACCGGAACGAAAAAGCGAAGGACGAGATGATGACGTCGATCGGTGCGCTCGGCAGAAGCGTTACTTGCGTGCCCGTCGACCTCACCTCCGCGACCGAAGTGCAGAGCATGGTGGACGCGGTGATCGCGAGGGAGGGCAAGATCGACGCCCTGCTCAACTTGACCGGGCTCTACGTCGGTGGAAAGGAGGTCCACGCGACCACGGAGGAGGAATGGGACTTCATGCTCCAGACCAACCTCAAGACCGCCTTCCTCTGCTGCCGCAGCGTCCTTCCCTCCATGTTGTCCAGGAACGAAGGGATCATCCTGAACGTCTCAGCGCGGCCGGGCATCGAGAACAAGAGCCGCACCAAGTCGGGCGCTTACGCAGTTTCCAAGGCTGGCGTCGCGGTCCTGACACAGACAATCGCGGATGAGGTCAAGAAGACGAACATCCGCGTGAACGCGATCGTGCCGAGCACGATGGACACGCAAGAGAACCGCACCAACATGCCTGAGGCGGACGCGACCAAGTGGACGAAGACCGAGGACGTGGCGAAAGTGATCATGTTCCTGATATCGGACGGATCGAGGACCATGAGCGGCGACCTCGTGCCGGTGTATGGGAAGTCTTGAAGCGAATCGCCAACCAACGACCCGCCCTGACTCTAAGCATCATCCTTGTTTTCTCCTTCCAATCATCCAGTAGGCGCAAGCCAGGCGCTTATCATTTCAGAAATGATGGCGTCTCTCCGTGGGGCTTCAGGCTCGAGTGCTTAACATCGACCAGTTTGATTCCTGCCGATGCCGATGATGTTTGCAGTACTTCAAGAATTGATCTCTCGAGCTCTTCGGGAGTCGCCGAGATGCGGGCGTTCATGACGATCCTCCCCTCGCCCTCAATGAACCTGCCGCCCTTGATGCCGTCGGTCTGCAGCGAATCCTGCACTAGGCTCATCTTGACGGCCACCTTCTCGGATTCGACCATGACCTTGACGTGGGCCACTGCCTCGGTGCCGAAGCGGGCGGCGACACCTCTTAGGATCTCAGTGATGTACGCGTAAAGATCGAGTTTGCCCGCCGTCGCTATGCCAGCGCTCGCGTTGAACCATCCCATTGACGCCTTCTCCATCGCGAAGAAGCGGTTGTCTACTGCCATGGGGACCTTGGTGCTTGACCTTGACGAAAGCACCGCCGTCGCAATCTTGTCGATGTTCTCCAGCGTAACCGATGAGTACGGGATGATCTCCGCCGATGGCACCTCGTTGTTGATGACACGAATCACTTCTTCGACGCCTGAATGAGACATTAGGTCGGCCTTGGAGACAAGGATCAGTTCGGCGTCGTGCGCCTGTTGGACGGGTATGAGCTTCCTGCTGTTAGGGCCGAAGACGGCCGACTTGTCCAGGAGCTTCTTTGCGCTCGTCCCGTCCACGACTACCATCAGCGGGGCGACGTCGAATTCGCCCGGATGCATCGTGCGCAACGGCACGAGAACGGAGGCGAGAATGTTCGTTGAGGTCCCGATCGGCTCCGCGATTATCACGTCCGGCCGCCCCATTTGGACGAGGCTGCGGGCGTTCTTCACGAACTCGGGAAGGTTGGAGCAGAAGCAACCGCCGAGGATCTCGCGCACGTCGAAGCCGGCGTTCCTCACGTATTCCGTGTCGACGAGCACGTTACCTTGATCGTTGGTGATGATCGCGACCGACTTGCCATGGGTTTCTTTCAGATAGCGTGCAAGGGTGGTCGCGAGCCTGGTCTTTCCCGCCCCCAGATATCCTCCCAAAACCACGAATCTAGTCGGACCTGAACGGTCTTGCTCGGTCACGAGGCGGCAGCCGCTACCATCCGCTTATAGTTTTGCGACCAGGCACGTCTGGAATCCGAATCGAGTTGATTTGTTTGGTGAGGAGGTCTACTTCTCCTCATCTCCCTTGACCCCTTCCTTCACTCCCTTCCCCACGCCCTTCACGACGCCCCAGCCCTTCTTCACTCCCTTCCCAACGACCTCTCCGGTCTTCTCCGCGGTTTCCTCCGCCTTGCCCTTCTTTTCCTCTGCCATGCTATCGTTCTTTGATTAGAGAACGGAGCGTACTTCACCCTTGCGATTGCCACACGAACGCAGTGTTGCCTGACGAAGGCTCAGAGCTCGAATCGCTCTCCCGGCCGAAGCACCTGGCACCGCCCGATTCCCTGGCTGGCGATCTTGGCTTCGAACTCCTGCGGGTCGGCGTTGATCGATTCCCAAGTGGAGTAATGCATCGGCACGACGACCTTGGCCCTCAACCGGCGCTGCGCCCTGACGGCATCGTCGATCCCCATGGTGTAGTGACCCCCGATAGGAAGCAACGCCATGTCCAGCGCGAACTCGTCCCCGATGAGGGACATGTCGCCAAAGAGCGAGGTGTCGCCGGCGTGGAAAATGTGCTTGCCTTCGACCGTGAGGACGTAGGAGCATGGCATTCCCAGGCTAACGCCGTCGTTGGTCGTCGATCCATGGAACGCAGGGAAGTACTTCACCTCGCAGAACGGGAGCTTGTTCACGCCCCCAATGTGCCCGTCGATCGTCCTAGCTCCCTGCTGCTCGCAATAATTCGCGACCTCGTAGACAGCCATGACCGGGGCGCCGGTCCTCTTCGAGATAGTGATCGCATCTCCAAGATGGTCTCCGTGGGCGTGGGTGACCAGAATCAGGTGCGCATCGATCTTCTTCGGATCCGCTGCGGCCTTGGGATTTCCCTCCAAGTATGGATCGATCAGGATGCTCTTGCCGTGGGTCTCGACCTGGAACGCGGAGTGCCCCAGATAGGTGACTCTCATTTCGACGACCTCAGACAAGATTCGGACCGTTGGAGCTTATTAGTTGCCGTGGTGCCAACGGCCAGGAGCCTCGTGGAAATAGGCTGTGCCAAACCCCCGCCTATGAGGGAGGGCGACGGAAGTCGCTAGCCCCTGCCACCGGGGCCGTGGGGACCGTGCCGAGCCAGGTCAGCGTCTACTTAAGGAAAGTGCGTGGGAATCGCGGGACGTCCACATCGGCGCAGTCACGCCCACATCCGCCTTTCGACACGGAGCAGAAGCAGGCTCGAACCCCTCTCAACAAAAAGACTATCGGTCGGTTGATGCTAGTCTATCTCACATGACCAAGGCGATCCAATCGGGTGTGGTGAGAACGGAAGATTTGGGCTTGGTGTACTGGGGACGCGTGGAAGCAAAGGAAGCAGTCACGAGCGATGGGAAGTTGATAGGCTTGGTAAGGGGGATTCTGATTGACCCGAAGACCTGGACGATCCCCTCCCTAGTGGTCGAAGGGGACAAGGATGCACTGGTGAAGCTAAACATAGAGAAGCCGCAGGGAGGCGAGCTGGTCACCATACCAACCAGATTTGTGAAGAACGTCGCTTACATGGTGGAACTGAACGTTGACCTTGCCTCTCTGACCGGCGGAATCTCAAGATTCAAGATCGAGCACTCCTGAGAAGAACGTTGATTCCGAGCAATTGGGACTTCCTGAATGCCCGCCGAATAGAGAATTCGCCTCATCATCAATAAGTCAATCCTTTCCCATCCGGAGGGTGGTCGAATTGGAAATCACCTGGGATCTAATCGGTCAGACAATACTGTTCGCAGCATTGGTGGCAATCGTCCTTGGCACCGGCAAAGTGATAGCAACAGCCCTTCTGACGAGACGGCACTTCAGAAGAAAGCAATTGAGCAAAGAAGAAAAAAGGAAGATCCAGGATTTGGCGGCTCCGGAGATAGTTGACGCGATAGTCGAGATTGTCGTCGGATTCGCTATCATGGTCGGGTTTATTGTCTCAGGTGTTCTTGACGAGACCAGCACTCTGGTCATGATCGAATTCACGACGATGCTCGGGGCAATTATCCTAATCTTGGTGGTCGTCTACTGGTACACCTCAAAAGCCAGGAACTCGTTGATTTGACAGAGCCGCGAATAGGATGATTTTTCGGATGAAGTCTCATCAATCTGAATGATGAACGGGAGAATTCGCAGCTTCTGGATTGCCTCTTATGATGAGGGATATCACAGGGCAACGAGCACCTTCCTGGAAGATCTGAAGGTCTGCATGCAGGTCAGAGATCAATGAATCTGCCCGAATCGTAGGTGATTGGGGCAAGAGAGGGCATGCCCCGACTGCCACAATCTGTGCTAGGCCCTAGTAGTCAAGAACAAGGACTCTGCATGTGGGGCATCGATACCCATAAAAGTGGATTACCCCCACCGGCTTTTCGACGACTTTCTCTGACCTTGGGAACAGATTGTGGAGTTCATTCTGCGATGTCCAAAACGCCGATGATGCAATATCTCTGCCGCAAGTGAAGATGCCCTGTTCCGTTTCCATTCCGCATCTGGGGCACTTTATTGCTGAGTTCTGTTGATTATCCCTAGGTGTCTGTGCGGAATCTGGCTGTTCGATTCTCATAGAGTCTTCACCCTCTCTTCGTACGCTTTTATATCGTATCTTAGCCTGGCGTCAGTATAGGTCATGTTTCGAACCTTGCCGTAAACCTCCTTGGTGAGGGTGGGTTTGTCGAAAAGACCTCCCATGACACTTGATATCCCGGTGTAGACGTTTGGATCCCGTCCATCCAGCGAATATCGGTTATTCAGGTATATGGCTGTGGCAAAGGCCTCCTCTGGACTCTTCATCCAATTCATGATCATGTGCGCCCAATATGCACGCATGGAGCCGTGGATCTTGCCAGCCTTCAGAAGTTCGATTTGTGAGGCATTCCATAATTGATCATGAGTCTGGGCGCTCTCCAATTGGTCCCTTGTGTACAGGTGCTCTCGATCGTCAGACCTATGAGCGTCGATAGAGTCCTTGGCCCATTTGGGGAACGCCCCTATGGTATCATACTGCGGGGTGTGGAACACAAAGTTGTCCGAGTGTTCTTTCTTGATGATGATGGAACGCAAGAATGACGCTTTCGAATCAATGGATGCGCCGCTCTTCACGACCTCTAGGGCAGCTCTCTGTGAAGAAATCTGGCCGAAGTGGATGTAGGGTGAAAGGTCCGACTGGGCTGGAGTCGTTGGGTCATCAGAGTGCTCAGCATATTGAGCTAGGCGGGTCTCTATGAACTCCTGTAGTGACTTCGAGGCAGCCTTCTCCCCTGGGACAATCCAATCGACTTCCTTGACCGACATGTCCGCTTTCAGCCGCTGCCTCAATCCTTCCCATTCAATGGACTCGTGAGGCTTCGGCCATCCCTTCCTCGGGGCTTCCAGGGGAGGGAAATCATTGAGGAAATCGATGTACGGGATGCTATTCAGCAAGAAGCTCTCGTGTGTCAAGATTCTGTGCTTGGAGGCGAGCCAGCATGGAACGACGTTGTGCGCATCCACTTCGTCGAACGGGATCGATATCTCTGAAGCCAATTTGCTCCTCCACTCTCGCTCGATTCTCAAAGGATTGAAATCCGTTACCAGGAGCCCGGCGCCGACTGAGTGAAGGAACGAGGGAAGGACGATTTCTGGATACCCCTCCAAGACCACAAACTCGATCCCGTGGCTGACAAGTTCAGTTTCTAGCTCGCTCAATCCCTTCAACATGAAGCCACATTGTCTAACGCCGGCCTCGCCATACTCCGGTGCCAGGCAGAAAACAACACAATGAGGGACATCCTCTTTGTTTGCCATTTGAATAGAGTAGAGTAGGGTCCAATTGTCGTGAGCCCTCTGGTCCCGGCTCATCCAGTACACCACAGGACCCCCCTTGTAAGGTCTGTTCTTCAGCTTCCTAACCCGCTCATCAATCGAAATCGATTCTTCGGCGCTCATCTCTTCCACACCCTAACGCAAAAGATCTCTCTCAACTCTTCCTAGGTTCCTCATTCGATCCCGGGCTCTTCCATTCCCCGAACGGTATCTGTTCGGTAATGTCTTGATTCACTCCGAATGTCTTCAGGACCTTCCTGTCGGAGTCTCTTATCGGAGTTATCCTGACCATGACGGTCCTCGTCTCTCCATCTTTCCGAACAATCCTGTGCACGAACTGGGCGAAGTCGCCTGGGAAATCCGATTCTATGTTCGCCCTTACTGTCTTCATGACGGTTTCACGGTCGTCTGGATGAACGAACTCATGAAGGTACCGATCCCACGACATATGCTGCCCACACTCCTTTTCGGAGCTTGTCTTCAGGAATGAATAGAAGCTGTCATCGAAAGTAAAATAGCCAGTCAGCGCATCATATTCCCAGGATGCCAAGCGGGCAAGGTCCATTCCCGCCCTCATCTTGCGCTTCTCGGTCTCCACTAGCAACTCCATTGATCTGCGCTCGCTTATGTCCTCAACCGAGAGGATGACGACATCCTCCGCTTCGAGTCTCAACACTTGCGCAGAGGCCAACGCCGTCCACAATTCCCCGCCCCGTCGCCTCACCTTGAGCTCCTTCCTGACAACCTGGCTTTCGTCCCTCAGACCCTGAGCGAGCTCGTCTAGGATGGTGGGCTCAACCAGCTTGATGAGTTCTCGCAGAGACCTTCCTATCATGTCGTCTCTGCTGTAGCCGTTTAGCGAAGCGAAGCGTTGATTTGCATCGATGACAGTGCCATTGTCTAGACGTACGAGTGCCATGGCAATGGCCTCGTTGTGAAACGCCTTCGAGAACTTCTCCTCGCTCTCCCTCAACGTCCTCTCTGCCTCTTTGTGCTCAGTAATGTCCTGGATGGCTCCGAAGCCAGTGCCCGCGTTGCCAACGGCGTCATTGACGACCTGGAGCGTCACTTCAACCCATCGGTAGGCCCCTGAGCCCACGAATTCTCGGTATTGGATCCTCCCAACCTCGTGCACGCTATGATTTGCAGAGATAGCTTCGAAGAATTGGGACACCCTCCCTACGTCATCTGGGTGAACGAATTGCTGAAGATAATCAGCGAGTTTCATTTCAGTTCCATCATCAGCCGTGCCATCGGTGCTGACTGTGGCCCATTGCCAATCATCCGTATGGATGGTCATATCCGCGAATCCGAACGACCAGAATGCAACCCGGGTCAGATTCACCGCCGCAGAGAGCTTGGAGTTCATTGCGATGATCGCTTCCTCTGCCCGGCGACGCTCCACTGCTGTAATGATCTGGTTCTCGAGTTCTGCGAATTGAGCCTCTGGCTGCCCCCCCTTCTGCAGGTAGAAATCCGCCCCGGAGTTCAGCGCCTCGATGACGACCTCTTCCCGACCCTTGCCGGTGAACAGAATGAACGGGATTTCTATGCCCCTTGATCTGAGCTTCTTCAGGAACGCGATGCCGTCCTCGCCGGGCATTTGATAGTCGGACACGACGGCATCGTAGGAGCCGAGCTCCAGCTTCGCCAAACCTTCCGTTGCTGATGAGGCCGTGTCGACGTCCGCGACCATGGAGATTTCGAGGAACTCCTCAGTTATTTCCAGGATGGCCGCTTCGTCATCTACCAGCAGAATTCTCAAGGGTCGCAGCATTCTAGTCCCCACGCCTAGATTAGACCATAACCAACCGCCGCAAGCAGAGCTGCGATCGCGATCGAGCCGGCCCACACAGCTTTGTTCCATTCGAACACCTTCGAGCCGTCGAGCGGCGGGATTGGCAACAGGTTGAAGGCTGCCAAATATGCGTTCAGGCTACCGATGGCCCAAAGAATATCCCCGATCAGATTGCCGATTGGGAAGAGGAAGCTAGCCGCTATCGCGATGAAGGCGATGGCGATGTTGATCCCCGGCCCGGCGATACTGACGAGTCCGTTCTGCTTTCGGGTCAGTCGGCCCTGGATGTACACCGCCCCTGGGGCTGCGAAAACGAAGCCGAAGAACGATGTAATGAGGGCTACTGCCAGGCCAAGGGGGAACACCCTGAATTCCGCCCAGGCGCCGAAACGCTGAGCGACGCGCTTGTGGCCCAGCTCGTGGGGCAGGAAGGCAGTGAAGACTGCCACTGCGGCCACGAGCAACCCCACCCAGAAAGGACTGATGTTGATCGCGATGGCGAATGCTAACGTCAGCACTGCCACCGCGATTCCGATATGCAGAAGCTCCTGCTTGCTCCATCGGATCCCGTTGTGGGCGCTAGGGCCTTGCACATCGTGGTACTCGTTGTTCGTCTTCATCCCTTCCTGAGCTTCACCGCCTTGGTCTGGAGACCCTTGGCCACCTTGTCGAGGTGCGCTGCTTCCAGGCTCTTCAAGCTTCTCGCCGCCTCGTTGTAGTCCTTGCGGATCTCAACCATCCGAGCCTTCAACGATGACTTCGCATCTCCGACGGCGTTCGCCTGCTTCTCCTTGAGCGATTTGATCTTCACATCATCATCGCTCATCCTCTGGTCCAGCCTCTGCTTGCCCTGCTCCTGCTTGTTCTTCAGCTTGGCGTTGAGCCCGTCGATCTTGGCTTGTAGCTTGGCCTTTCTGCTAGAGGCAGCCTTCTTCTGCTCAGCCTGGAGATCGTCGATTTCCACCTTCAGATCCCGGACCACTTTGTCCAACCGAGAATCCTCGAAGTTCTGCTTCGCCGTTCGGAAGACGACGCCACCGAGCCCCTCCATCTTCGTGTCCAGCGGGGTCACCCACTCCTCGCTCAGGTCAGCCAATACCGCGAACTTCCCCGGTGTCAGCTTAGCAGACACTTCCGACAGGAAGTCCTCGTCCACAACATCGCGGAATATGTCGCTAGTCGCTCCAGCCACCGAGCCAGCTACCGCTCCTATCCCGAAGCCAACAGGGCCGCCAAGCAGACCGATCAGGCCGCCGATTGCTGTGCCCTCAACGGTGCGGAGCGGAAAACCGCCCTCCACCTTCTTGACCATGAGCGCGCCGTCAGCGTTCCTGCCGATAACTGATGCCGCGTGTACGGTGACGCCTCCCTCAGCATCGAGTTCGTTCAGTATGCGAGACCCTTCATAGGCTTTCGTCTCGTTGTCAAAGACAACGACCAACATCTTTTCCATTTTCTCTTGCCTCCTAGTTTTCTGATTTCACCCAACGGTTGCCGCCGTCGAGCGATCTGCCGATGTTGCGAAAAGCCGATTACCTTTATCTGCGAAGATTGTGTAATGACAAGCATCGGTGCTGAAATTACACAACGGTGAGGAAGATTGGAGGACCAAGAGGGGGTAGAGAAACTCCATTTTGAGCTTTCTAGTCAAAGCCGGCTCTGCATACTACGCGAGCTGAACAAGAAGAAATGTAAGATGACCGTGGTGGCGAGCAAACTGGCATTGACCAGCACGGAAGCCTCCAGACAGCTGCAGCGCCTCAGTGATGCCTTTCTGACCAAGAAGGAACCTGATGGCACCTATTCGATCACGGACTACGGCAGACTAGTGCTGCATCTCTCCTCCAACTTGGAGTTTGTTCACTTGCACAAGGAGTACTTCTCGACACACGACGTATGGGGGCTGCCCGGAGAGTTCGTGGACAGGCTAGGTGAGCTTTCCGGGGCGAGCCTCAACATGGATGTCATGGAGAACATGAACGTCATCTCAAGGATAGCAGCGGAAGCCCAGGAGTACATTTGGATGGGGGGAATGGAGAGACCCCCGGTCCTTGGCCCGTTGCTGGCGAAAGCAATACCCCGCGTGAAGGGCAGGCTTCTCCTTCTGGATCGCTTCCTTCCTGAGCAACAGCTGGCCCCAGAGGTGGCGCAAGGCATCGAATGCAGAGGGATCGACGCCCTTCCGGTGAACTTCTTGATAACGGAGAGGGAGGCGGGGCTGAGCTTCCCGTTCCTGGGAGGAAGGGCAGACTACGCGGGATTCGTTGGAGAAGACCCGAGGTTCCTTGATTGGGTGAAGGACCTGTTTGTCTACTACTGGGAAAGAAGCAGGCGGGTCTAGCGTAGGCGCCTGACAGATGAAAGCGGCACGCCGACATGAATATCCTAGGAGCGACCTCGAGGAATCGCAGGTGCCGACTTGTTGAGAGGTCTCAACTTGCACAGTGCTCCCAAATATCATGTTTATAGGCTATCCCAACCAATTTGTCAGCTGGTGGAAGCGTGGCGTTTGACCTTGGTCAGGTGCTGTTGCCGCTAGTGATCATATTTGATTTGGCCGCGATAGTCTACGTGGTCTTCTTCGAGCGCAGGGACCCCGGAAACGCCACAGTCTGGATTCTGGCCCTCGTGTTCATGCCGTTCCTGGGCTTCGTCCTATACCTCCTCTTCGGCCGGCCTTATTTCAAGCAGAAAGATTTTCAACTCAAAGCCAAAGGTGATCAGGAGAGGATCCACCAATTCCTGAATGAACAGAAAGCTGAACTCGCGAGGGTGAAGGGAGAATTCGCAGGCAGTGAAATGGAGAGCATCTTGCAGGCGGCAGACCTCCTCCTCACGAGCAACGGCGCCTTGGTCACGCAGGGAAACGAAGTACGAGCGTTCGTGCGGGGTCAGGACAAGTTCGGCGCGCTGCTCGATGCGATAAACGGTGCGAAGCACCATATCCACATGGAGTACTATATTATCGAGAACGACGAGCTTGGCCGCAAGATCGTGGCCGCCCTCACCGAGAAAGCACGCCAAGGGGTGGAGGTGCGCCTGCTGTACGACGCCTTTGGCAACCGGATGCCCAAGGAAGGCTACCAAATGCTGTTGGAAGCGGGGGGCAAGGTTGCACCATTCTACAAGGTCCTCATACCGGCAATCACCTTGCGGATCAACTACCATGACCATCGCAAGATTGCGATTGTCGACGGGCGGATAGGCTTTCTTGGAGGCTTCAACATAGGTGAGGAGTATCTGGGCAAAGGGCCGCTGGGATGGTGGCGGGACACTGCGGTGGAGATCAAGGGTCAGGGGGTGGACGCCCTCCAGCTTCGCTTCTTTCTGGATTGGAACTACGCTACCAAGGAGAACCTCTCGTTCGGGCCGGCCTACTTCCCCATGGCCAAAGGGAATGGGAACGCATACATCCAAATCGTCAGCGGGGGGCCTGACAATCTGTGGAACCCCATCAAGGAGGAGTATCTGAAGTTGATTGCGTTGGCCAAGCGGACTATTTACCTCCAGACGCCGTACTTCGTCCCCGATCAGAGCGTGCTCGACGCGCTGAGGATCGCTGCACTCTCCGGCGTGGACGTTCGGATCATGTTCCCCGACAAGCCTGATCACCCCTTCGTCTATTGGGCCTCATATTCCTATGTTGGCGAGCTACTGGATGCTGGGGTCAGAGCGTACACGTACAACAACGGTTTCATCCACGCCAAGACCGTTACGGTCGACGACCTCGTCTCCTCGATAGGCACCGCGAACTGGGACATCCGTAGTTTCCGGCTCAACTTCGAGACGAATGCAGTGATCTACGACCGCGAGTTCGCCAGACAGCAGCGGGAGATTTTCGAAGAGGACCTGAAAGTCTGCACTCAGATTACGAGCGAGCTCTACAAGGACAGATCTTTGACGATAAGAACGAAGGAAGGCGTATCCCGACTGCTCTCGTCTGTGCTTTGAACGACCACGCGTCCAAGGCCGGACCAAAGCCCAGCCTCAGCACAGGATGTCCGCGCCATCCCAACCGCTCAAATCTGCCTCCTGAATCTTCAATCTGGACATCCTGTTGACAGCCCTGGACGCGGATTGGCGACAACTCGAACAGGTGCGAAGAACTTGGCCATCGTGACCAAACCCTAGAGATGATTGTCTGGATTGATGGAAGTGGGCTCAGCCGGGACCACACAGCCGTCTAGCCAGATGATCCAAATGGAATTCTATTCATTCGAGTTAGAACGTGAGCCAGCTCAGAAAACCCTTTTACACTTCTTTTTCTTCGACTCGGTCGTCAATCGAAGATGCCCGTTACTGGTGGGTCTGCCCGAACTCGACATGCAAGAAGTCCAGCGATCAGATTCCGAGGTTGGAATCGAAAGTGGATCTGTCCGAAGTCGAATCCTAACTCCAGCCGGCAATGCATTTCTCCAGTGGAATTGAAGGTGAAATCCACTCCCAAACCAGGAGACAGAAACGGATTAATGGGTTCTTTTCAGGAAACACTTTCTTCCTTATTCACTCGGCCAACGAACAAGGCGCTACGTTGGGGATCGGCCTGTCGGCTCTATTTGCATCACAATGAGGCGCACCATGATGCAGGAAATCCGTGTGCCTAGCCATCTCGGCGACACTACGCCTTGTGCGGCGGTTCAAAGAACATAGACATGATAAGGATATGACAGAAAGCAGCGGAAAGGAGGAGCTCGTTGGTGATTGAGCCGCATAAGAACCGCCGCTTTTGTCGGTGGGGGTGAGCGTGTTACTATTATAAAATTGGTAGCACTCAATCAAGTTCAATACGTGCAACCACATGAAACGAGGAGCTGTCGACCCCGCGCTCCCCTGGGACGTTCTCGATGATGCCGACGAATAGACTTGGCCACGGCTCGGTTTGCTGATTCAAATCATCGTGGCGTTTCTTGGCAGACTCGTCGACGAGTAAATCGAGGCTCACTAACCTTATCTCTTCCTTTATGATCCAATCCAAATTCGAACCGGTTGTGACATTTTCGATGCAACTTGCATTTGTGTGGAGGTTATTGTCAGCGTCCGATAACACTTTTCCATTAGAAATATCACGAACTTTGAAATACCCTTCTTGCAATACCGGTAGCAAAGTTACGTGAAACGTGTTATGGGGATATCAAAATGCACATACCAGACGGATACTTGGGACCGGCAACCTTCATAACTTTGTTCTTGGTCATGCTAGTCATATGGTTTTTCGCATTCAGAAACGCAAACAAGAATCTAGGACCTAGGAACGTGCCCGTGCTGTCATTCATGGCCGCCTTGTCCTTCATTCTGATGATGTTCAATTTGCCGATACCGGATGGCACAACGGCACATATGGTCGGCGCTGTCCTCATCGCAATCGTATTGGGGCCGTACGGAGGAGTCATTGCCCTCAGCATAGCCTTGTTGATCCAGGCACTGTTGTTCGGCGATGGCGGTGTGACCGCGTATGGGGCCAATGTATTCAACATGGGCGTGGTCATGTCCTTCACTGGCATCTTCGCATATGCCGGGGTGAAGAAGCTCCTGACCAAAGACGGCAAACTGACCTCCAAGGCGAGGGCTGCGTCGGCCTTTGTGGGGGGCTACATCGGCATTGTTGTGGCAGCGTTCTGCGGCTCCGTGGAGTTCGGCATCCAGCCAATCATCGCTCCTGGCTACTCACCGTATGGACTTGATGTCGCGATTCCGGCGATGGTGGGAGCCCACCTCTTAGTCGGCATAGCCGAAGGCCTGACCACGGCCATAGTCGTCTATTACCTAGCGGAGAACCGGCCCGATCTTCTCAGGCTACCCAAGCTCTCTCCTGGCTGGCTACGAGGCGTCTATAAGGATGTAGAGCCGACAGAATCGCATGAAGGGGCAAGGAAGGAAAGAGTCCCAGTCGAAGCTAAGGGAGAGAGTTGAACATGACGAAGCTGATGTCGAAGAAGACGCTGGCAATCCTATTGGCGCTTGCTGTAATATCGCCTCTAGGTATCCTTGTTGTATGGAACTTCTCGGAAGCCTGGGGAGAATGGGGTTCGGTGGGCAACTGGGTGCCTTGGAAAGTGTGGAGCGCTCCACTGGACGGCTACGACCTGAGCGGGTGGGACAGTCAGCTCATGGCTTCACTTGGCTACATCATTTCGGCATTGGTTGGGATTGCAGCTATCATTCTTGTGACGTATGCAATGAGCACCATTTTCGGGCGAAGGAGCATCCAAGAGGAGAACAAGTGACAGGTGGCGGAAAGTGTTCGAGCGAGTATTAAACGGCGTGGTGAAGGTATTACGTAACTCGCTCGATCTGGAGACAATCTCTCGACGAAATGGCTGGTTGCAGAGCGCCGACCCCCGTTTCGTCTTCGTTCTCTTGATCTCTCTTTTGGTGGTGGCAGTATTGCTGAAGAACCCGCTCAGCCTCCTGGCAGTCATCATCTTCGCCAACGCAATGGCCTTAACTTCCAGGGTTCCCATGAGGTGGTACCTGAAGAGGGTCTGGCTGTTCATTCCCTTGTTCACGGTGATGATCCTGCTGCCGAGCATGACTAACCTGATAACGCCCGGCCGCATGGTTGGGCAAAGCATCAGCCTTCTTGACACGACCGTCTACTTCACCCTCGAGGGATTGCTGTACGCGCTGACATTCACTCTTAGAGTAGGGGCAGCTGTCTCGTTGAGTATCCTGTTGGTGGCGTCGGTGGAGTGGTCCAAGTTGATGAGAGCGCTGGCGCAGCTTGGCTTCCCCTCTTCGTTCATAACCATATTGGATATGGCCTATCGCTACATCCATGTGCTTTTGGACACGGTAGCGAACATGTTCATGGCCCGGAAGAGCCGCATGGTTGGAAAACCGACCACCGCTGAGCTTCGAAACATCGGAGGTTCTTCAGTGGCAAGCCTATTCTCGAAATCTCTTCATATGAGCGAGCAGGTCTACCTGGCGATGCTGTCGCGGGGTTACGCCGGAGACCCGAAGATACTGAGCACATCGAAAAGCGGTTGGAGAGACTATGCCCTCGTCGCCGCGATAATTGCGTTCGGGGCGGTGGTCGTCCTTTTCGATCTCTTCGCCGCGCAGGTCACCTACAAGAGTCTACTGGCGACCATGGGGGTCTATATCTGAATGTCTGAACCCGTAGTATCTCTGAGAAGCGTCTCCTTTAGCTATCCCGATGGACACGCCGCTCTAGAGAGCGTGTCCTTGGACGTCTATCCTGGAGAATCGGTGGCCATTATCGGTCCCAACGGTGCCGGAAAGTCCACTCTGCTGCAGGTCATAGCCGGCCTAGTACCGGCCACAGATGGAACGGTCCGTGTGTGCGGTAAGGAAATCGACAGGCGCAGCATCGATCGACCTCACGACCTGGACTGGCTCCGAGTGAAGCTGGGCATTGTCTTCCAAGATTCAGACGTTGCCCTTTTCAGTTCCTCGGTGTGGAATGACGTCACCTTTGGACCGCTGCACATGGGCCTCTCGCCTGCCGATGTGGTAGCTAGAGGAAACGCGGCTCTGGACGCTCTGGGCATTTCGCATCTGAAGGACCGTGCACCATACCGGTTGAGCGGAGGAGAGAAGAGGAAAGTGTCCATCTCCAGTGTGCTGTCGATTCAGCCGGAGATAATCCTCTTCGACGAGCCAACTTCAGACCTGGATCCGCGGAGTAGGAAGTCAGTCATCGACATACTGAAGCGCCTCTCTGGGGAGGGGAAAACAGTCATCGTGGCCACCCACGACGTGAACGCCGTCCCGGACTTCGCCAAGCGTATCGTGGTGCTGAAGAGAAACCTAATCGCCTGCGGGAGCGTGCGCGACGTCCTTTCCGATGAGGCGTTGCTGGACAGAGCTAATCTGGATGTACCCGAGGTCACCCACCTTTTCCGAGTGCTTTCGTCTTGCGGTTATCATACCAGTGAACTTCCATTCTCGATTGACGAAGCGGTTGACGCGATCATGAAAAGAGGGGATCGATTCCACATCCATGAGAGTCCCCACACATGATTCAATCATTCGGCATGAGAGCACGAGCAGACGCCATAACAGCAGTTAGCTCAAGTCGAAGGGAAAAGTGAAGGCAACCCTTTTGAGCCAGAAACCCCGTACGACAACCTAATGGAAAAGGTAACCAGGATTGGCGTATCACTTGAACCCAAGCTGCTCGAGGAATTCGACAGGTTCATTCAAGAGAAAGGCTTCGCCACTCGCTCGGAGGCCATCCGCGATCTTGTACGAAAGGTTCTCGTACAGGAATCAATCAAGGACAACGAGGCTCACGCCGTGGGAACGATAACACTACTTTATAATCACAACCGAGGAAGCGTCAAGGATCACCTGACAGACGTTCAGCATCACTACCATGGTGTGATTACCTCAGCGATTCACGTGCACCTGGACAATGAGAAGTGCCTCGAAGTGCTTGTCGTGCACGGAAGTCTCGGGAC
Organism: Methanomassiliicoccales archaeon; assembly: GCA_035506675.1. Lineage (GTDB taxonomy): Archaea > Thermoplasmatota > Thermoplasmata > Methanomassiliicoccales > UBA472 > JAJRAL01. The sequence continues at coordinate 43,437 of DATJOX010000030.1, read as the reverse complement.
GGTGAGGGCGTTGCACGAGGGTCTGGCTTCAGTGAAATCCGTTCTCACGACAGAGCCCGTTCTGCTGGCCGGAGAAGTCACCGACCACAGGCACGATTGATATGCCTGAATCATGGGCCGGGTTGCCTCTCAACGTCCTGCAAGCGAATCGATAGTCGCTCTGATGAAACCGCGCCCCCACTCCTTGTTCGCGAGTGCGTGCTGATGCATGTAGGTGCCAACCGTATGGTTCTTCAGGATCCCATCGTGATTGCCATCGATTCCCGTGCCCCTCTTCACGTCGTACGCGTAGGGGCCCCGAGGAAGCGGCACAAGCTTCGAATAGTGGAACTCGTGACCTCGTATTTCGGCCCCTTGGAAAACAAAGTTGTCAGCAGTTGCACGGGCCATGACATAAGCCAGTCCTTGTCTATGAAGAGTAAGTTCAGCTTTCGACTCAAAGACTCCCGCCATCGGGTGCTCTGACCTCCCATCCAAAATCGAGGTGCACAGGACCATCAGACCACCGCACTCACCATAAACAAGTCTTCCTTGGTCCGAGACCGTCTTCAGCCCATCCAGGAAGTCCGTATTGTCGCTCAGTCTCGACGCGTAGACCTCTGGATATCCACCCCCCAAGTAGTACGAATCGGCTTCTGGTAGTCCATCTCCATCGGTAGGGTGAAACTCCACAATCTCAGCGCCAGCTGCTCGCATCGACTCGATATTCTCAGGGTAATAGAACGAGAACGCTCGATCACGAGGGACGCCAACCTTGACTCGTGGGCCGTCTTCCTGGATGAATGGGCATGCTTCTGGAAAGCTACGCTCTCCACGGTTCTCCGCCGCGGCCATTAGCTGATCTAGGTCTACCCCTGCTGCGTATTCCTTGGTTGTCGCAATGGTTTCAGCGGCGTCTCTCTCGGGCATCGTGACTAGTCCCAAATGGCGTTCTGGGAAGCTCTCATTCCTGCGTTCCACGACTCCGATGACAGGGGTCGAAGTGAGCTGCTCGACTGCTTCGATCGCTTTCTGTCGATGGCGTGGCCCAGACACCTGGTTGAGGATTACGCCCTCAAGCCTAACCTGCCGATCGAGCATCTTGAATCCCAGTACCTGAGCCGCTGCGCTCTTGGCGAGAGAGCGCGCATTTAGCACAAGGATCACGCTCGCGTCGAGCATCTTGGCGATTTCAGCGGTTGATCCCACATCCCCTGTTGAAGTGAGTCCGTCGTATAGTCCACGCACTCCTTCGATGATCGCGATGTCTGCATCTCGGGAAGCCCATCCGAACAGGTTCTCGAGCGTCGGTCCATCCATGAAAAAGGAATCGAGGTTGCGTGAGGGACGGCCCGTTGCTGCTGAGTGATACATTGGATCGATGAAGTCTGGACCCACTTTGAACGCCTGAACGCGATATTGTCTTGAGAGCAAAGCCATGATGCCAGTCGCGATGGTGGTTTTACCTACGCCGCTTCCTACGCCCGCGATTACCACCCTGCGAACGTTCATGATCCCAGTTCCCTCAGCATTTCCCTTATTGTTTCGGGCGCCATTGGTTCGGGTACTGTGAATCTCTCGTTACTCAAAATGGAATCAGCGAGCCTCCGATATGCTTCTGCCTGCTTGCTCCCCGGCACGCACTCGATTACGGTCTCGCCTTTGTTTTCGCATTCTCTGACAATGGGGTCCCTTGGTATGAAGCCGGTGAAGGCCGTGCCGATCTTCCGAGAAAACTCCTTGGAGACCTGTTCCTCGTTCGGTACCTCGCGAGAGTTGCAAATGATTCCACCGAGCCTAATGTTCAGATTCTTCAATCCCTTGGCGATGTTGTTCGCAGCGAATAGAGCCAGGTACTCGCCGCTGGTGACGATGTAAACCTCATCCGCGAACCTTTCACGTAATGGCGCCGCGAAGCCGCCGCACACAACGTCACCGGGGACATCGTAGATTATGACGTCGATGCTCTCCTTCGAAAAGTAGTCTCTCCTGAGCGCCTGGCAGGCGACAATTATTCCCCGACCGGCGCATCCCACTCCTGCCAGCGGGCCGCCGATCTCGACGCACCGGACGCCCGCGTAACCAGTGCATATCTCATAGCGGGATTCGCTTTGGTTCTTCATTTGTTCCAAGAGCGTGTCGATCCTCCTTCCGGCCATGAGCGTCATTGAGCCATCGCTCTTCGGATCGCATCCCACGTACCAGGTCACGAGGCCCTTTTCGGCCATCGCGGCAGCAACGTTGGCGGAGATCGTTGACTTCCCGATGCCGCCCTTCCCGTAGATCGCGATTTGCCTCACGCCAGGCCCCCGTCCACTACTTGCCGAATCGTCTGCCCCAGCTCGTTCGGGAGAATGGAATGGGCGTTCATGACCTGGGCATGGGTGTTGATTTCCCCGACTGAGCGGGCAAACCCCCGGTCGATCAAGTTGCGCAGCTCTCTCGGCTGATCTGTGACGAGCACGTCATCCGCCCTAATTCCCGGGATCGCGTGCGGTAGCCCGGCGATGACCCGAAGATCGACCGGCCTCTCATCTAGAAAGTGCGCAGCAATCTCACCTGCGACTGGGTATTCGTCTAGTCCACCGGTTATGCAGGATAGATCGACACCGGCCGCTTGCAGGTCGCGTGTTATCTCTGCCGCGTAACGCCTGATGCGGGGCAGTCCAACACCAAGGGCGAGATTGCCCAAATGAACAGTTCGGCCCCCCACCTTCTTGCGTGCATATTCTACCGCGCGCATCACATCCGCGAATCCAAACGCTGTCTCCTTCTTCGCGTTCAAGACAACACCGACGCTCATGCCCCTGCGCAAGGTGCAGACGACTTCAAGCGCCACCTCGAGTTTGGTCGCGCCATTGTGCGGTTCGAGATATGTTCTCGAGGTCATCCCTTTTTCCTGTTCCAGTAGGGTTGCGCGGTTCAGCATGTCCCTCTGGCGTTCCATCTCCTCTTGAGGGACTACGCCTCGTTGCGCCGCCACCTCGAGGGTCCTGATCGCACCGGATGTGTTCGGGCCGGCGCACCCGTGTATGTCAACTGGAATTACTGTAGCCTGAATCTTCGCCTTCTTGATCGCCGAGTCTAGATTCTCGCCGATTATCATGCTGGCGCAGGTGCCTACGATCCCCACCAGCTTCGGATGGAACTCCTTCTCGACATGCATAAGGACGTTGATGAGCTTCTCTTCGGCTCCAAAGATCAGATCCCCTTCCCTCATTCCGGTTGTGACGACCCTGACCCCCGCCTCCTCCAGCCTCCTCGAGGCCATGAACCCACACCCCGCAGGCCCGTGAATGATGACGACATCAGCATCCAGGTCGCGAAGGGTATACATAGCGGCGACAATTGGATTCGGGCGGGGATGGAGTACGTCGGTCAAACGTATCCCTCCTTGGTGCACCAAAGGAGCGCTTTGTGATTCCGTTTGATTTCTGACACGTTGCGGATGTTCCTGAACCCCATGCGCCTCTCTTTCATGTCCGATCCGAGCAAGTATCGCCCACAGACGCTCCGATAGTGATCCATCGCCGAGGACATTTGTTCTAGGTCGAGTTTCTCACACACTTTGGGACTTACTGGGTCGATGACAACGCCGATATCATTGATGCCGTAGCTATCTTCGAGCACACGTAAGAGCCAGTCAAGCGATGCGGCGCTCACGCCTGGGTTTCGATCTCTTATGACCCAGCAATCATCCTCCTTGTGCACTTCTCCTCGTCCAGGTACCCCTCGAAACGTTTTCAGGGAATTGATTGCCGCGTGCATGCTTGTTCCCGAGGCTGAGATAGCCCCAAGGGACGCGTTCAAAGCGGTGAGGTATGCCGGGATTAGGTAGCCGCCAGGAAGATCGATGCTCTCCTCAATGTCGGAAGTTCTGATTCGCGCTTGCGTGCCAGATTCGAGTTGAAGCCCCCTCGGAATCATGAGTTCGACGTCCCCGTCAATCCCGAAAGTCGTCATTTCGACTCCAGGTTCAAGAAGGGGTTTCCAAACACCAACCTCCACCATTGGCACTACGACTCGTTTCTTTGCGAGGCGAACCATCTGGGACTTCCCGTCATATGCACTCCTGGTACCCTTCGCAATTGGGTAGTCGTTTCCGAGGGTTGTAATAACTCCGACATCAGCTGCTCCAGTACCGCCGAGCGATACCTCGAACACACCCCAGTCGTAGTCCACTTTCATCAGGCTCGCTTCGAGCACCGACGCCGGGGCGATTGACGAATGATTATGGATAATCTCAACGCGCCCCTTGTTGACCAACGAAATTCCGCTGCTTGTGAGCAAGAAGACTCTGAGCCCGGCGAAGGTGAGCATGTGAGCGATAACATGACAAGTACTGGTCTTGGCTCCTGCGCCTGTCACCTCGATGGTTGGGCGTTCGAACTGCGCAAGTTCCCCTGCCGCCTCGTGGTGTGTTATTCTTCGTTTGAATGCCGCATTCCCGATGTACGAGTCTGGGCAGTGGATCGGTGACACGAGTAGATCGAATTCCTCGGATGGGGCATCGTCCAACACTCGTATGCCTTGCGATTTGAGATTCCTCAGCTGTGATCCGCCCGCAGTACTGTAGACGTCGACACAGGTGACCTGGTTGCCTTGTCGGCGGTACTCTTGTGCCAAGATAGAAGCGCCGTGGGTCAGGTCCAGCAACAAGACCCTCAAACCTAGACCTTCTTCATCCTCTCGTGTATGCGATCGGCCAGGATATCGGCGATACGGTCGTCGCTCCCGATTGGGCCGCAATATCTTAGAGCAATGGTCTTCCCTTCGACACTCATCTTTCCCTCGATGTCCCCCTTCTTGAATCCGAGTTCGCCAGGGATATCCTCTGTGAGATGGATTCCGGATGCGAGGAAGCATGGCTGCACGTAGATCGTATCTACTCCCAAATGCGCCAAGGTCTTGATACCAGTCTTGATGTCGGGCTGGTTGAGCTGCATGAATGCAGCTACGACAGGACCAAATTCCCCTCTCTTGTTGAGAATTTCTGCCATGTGCGTTACGAGGTTCTTGTTGTACTCCAATTTGCTTCCGTGTCCGACCACTAAGACTCCCGATTTCATCCTCGATTTCTCCCTCGAATTCGCCCCCTAAGGGCAGCTTGCAGTAATGGGCATTCATGATAAATATGTTTGGAACTCCGAATGCTGGCAATAATGGATGGATTATCCATCCTTTGATGGATGGTTTATCCCTCCAAGAGATTAGTACACGTTTGCGTCTCGTCACGCGCACTGCCCTTATATCTTGAGCGCATTGCCGACAACAAGGAGTCGTTAGGAAACTCTAAACGGATTCGAAAGAGGCCGATTGATTTGCTGCCGTTATTCTTGGATCTAGTCGGTAAAAGAATCGTCGTGTTCGGTGGCGGAGAAGTAGGATTCCGTAAGGCGAGTTACTTCGCATCCGAGGCGAGGGTCGCTGTGATTAGCCTCGATTTCGTGAAGGCCTTCCAAAATACTCAGATCGAGTTGATTCGCTCCGATGCTTCAAGTGATCCTCGGCCCTGGATCGAAGGAGCCGATTTCGTCGTGGCGGCAACCGACGATACTGAATTGAATGGACGCATCTGCGCAATCGCGATTGATCTTGGCAAGCCATGCAACCGAGCGGATGGCATATCGTCCTTCATAATTCCATCCACGGTGCAGAAGCGTAACTTCACGATTGCGATTTCAACAATGGGCAACAGTCCTGCGATGGCACGCTTCCTCAGTCTACGCGTCCAGGAAGGGTTACCCGAGGGATGCGAAGATATGGTCGATCTGCAACGCGATATGCGTGTGATTGCGAAACGCAGAATTGGACAACAATCGGAAAGAGAGCGGCTGTTACGCATGATACTTGAAGACAACATGATCTGGGAAGAACTGAGATTGGACAAGAAGAAGGCAATGAGCCTGGCTATGCAGAAGCTGGAGGGATCCATTGGACGCAATCCTTAGCGCCCACATTACGCACAAAAGCGTTGGCGTGGAGAAGCTTGAGCTGATAGGCAGCCGAAACGTGTTCTATCTCCTTAGCGCGCTGCGCAAGATGCAGGGGGTCAGAGAGTGCGTCGTGCTGAAGACATGCAATCGAGTCGAGATTTACACGGTGACGAATGACTGGGAAGCGACAAGGCGCGAACTCGAGGTATTCGTCAACTCATTCATTCCCTATGACAGCCACCAGAATCTTGTGCAGTTTCTTTCGGGAAACGATTCGATAAGACATCTCCTCCGCGTCTCTTCAGGCCTCGAGTCGATGATAATCGGCGAGGACCAGATCCAGTCGCAGGTTAAGGAGGCTTTTGACGTTTCTTGTCGCGATGGATGCATCGGACCGATCTTGAGCATAGTCTTCCGGAAGGCGATCAGCGTCGGCAAGAAGGTCAGGTCGGAAACGAGACTGAGCAAGGGCTGCGTCTCGGTTGGCAGCGCGGCTGTGGAGCTCGCGGAATCGAAGCTCGGACCGCTGAAGGGGCGGAACGTGCTAGTAATCGGGGCCGGAGAGATGGCCACCCTTGTGGCAAGGCACCTCATCGGAAAGGAGCCGGAGGCGGTATTCGTTTCTAGTCGCACCTACTCCAGGGCGGTGGAACTCGCGTTCGCGTTGAACGGGAAGGCAGTGCGCTTTGATTCACTCTTGGAATTCCTCGCTCAAAGCGATGTGGTGCTGTGCGCGACATCAGCGACGCACATGATTCTTGAGAAGCGACACATCGATTCCGCGATGGAGATCCGCAACGGTCGAGGGAAGTTGATGATAATCGACGTAAGCATGCCAAGGAACGTGGCGCCTGATGTCGCCGATATTCCCGGTGTCGAACTCTATGACATTGACGGACTTCGCGGCGTCGCGGCGGACAACATCGTCAAGCGGAAGGGCGAGGTGAAGGACGCTGAACGCATCATCGGCGAAGAGCTTCAGGTATTGTCCAAGAGGCTGGACGAAATGGCGGCGGAGATTGCCATCGGCTCACTTTACCAGAAATTCAATGACATCAAGGAGCGGGAGGTGCGCAAGGCGCTGAACCGCATAAAGGCGGGCGAGACATCAGAGAACGTGGTGGAGGATTTCGCGAACTCGCTCATCTACCGCTTCCTCGCTGATCCAACGCAGGTGCTCAAGGGGGCGGCGCATGATGGGGATGTGCGCTACTCCGAGCTCGTGAAAGAACTGTTTAAGGTGGAGGCAGACAAGCATGTTCCCAGAGAACCGAATGCGAAGACTGCGCATGCGGCCGAAGACTAGGCAGATGGTCAGTGAGACTGTGCTCACCCAGAACGATCTCATTTACCCGTTCTTCGTGAACGAGGGGATTCGCAAGCGCAAGCCCATCCCTTCGATGCCGGGGGTGGAAGCGTTGCCGCTTTCCGAGGTAGCGAAGGAAGCGAAGAGGGCCGAGGCTCTGGGAATTCCGGCGGTTCTCCTCTTTGGGATACCTGCAATGAAGGACGAAGAGGGAGGCAGCGCTTGGGATGAGAACGGAATCGTCCAGAAGGCAGTAATGGAGATCAAGAGGGTATCAGACGTCGCAGTAGTCACAGATCTCTGCCTTTGCGAGTACACCTCGCACGGGCACTGTGGAGCCCTACGTAAAGGTAAAATCGAGAACGATGAGACACTCAGGCTCTACGCCAAGGTGGCGCAAAGCCAGGCGGGGGCGGGAGCGGACATTATCGCGCCAAGCGGCATGATGGATGGGCAGGTTGCAGCGATTCGCGCCGCTTTGGACGAAAAGGGGTTCGAGGATGTCGCCATCATGGCATACAGTGCCAAGTTCGCATCGGCTTTCTATGGACCGTTCAGGGATGCGGCTGAGTCAGCTCCGAAATTCGGGGACCGCAAGAGCCATCAGATGGACCCTGCCAACGTCAGGGAAGCGCTGAGGGAGATGGAGCTCGACCTCAATGAGGGGGCAGACATCATCATGGTCAAGCCTGCCCTCGCCTATCTGGACGTAATCTCCGCCGCGAGACGAGAATTCAGGGTGCCAATTGCCGCCTACAATGTTTCCGGAGAGTATTCAATGCTGAAAGCGGCCGCGCAACGTGGCTGGATTGATGGGGAGCGGATGATAATGGAAACGCTGCTTTCGATCAAACGCGCCGGTGCTGACATGATAATCACCTATCACGCGCTTGAGGCAGCGGAGATGCTGAGAGGAGGATCGAAGTGACCAGTCGCATCTCGCGGGAGCTTTTCGAGGAAGCCAGGTTGCTGCTGCCTGGAGGCGTTTCCAGCCCGGTCAGGGCATTCGCCCCTTATCCAAGGTACATGGCAAGAGCCAAAGGCGCACACATGACCGACGTCGATGGGAACGAATACATCGATTACTGCATGGGCTTCGGCCCTCTCATACTGGGTCACGCCAGGGCTGAGGTCGTTGAGGCAATCAAAGCGCAGTCACAGCAAGGGGTCCTTTACGGCGCGCCGATCGAAAAGGAGGTGGAGATGGCGAGGTTGATCTCGCGATACTACCCCTCAATGGAAATGATGCGCTTCGTGAGTTCCGGGACCGAGGCCACCATGCATGCTTTGAGAGTGGCAAGAGGCTACACCGGCAAGAAGAAGATAATCAAAGTTGAAGGCGCCTTCCACGGAGCCCATGACGCTCTGCTGGTAAAGGCCGGATCAGGAGCGACGACCCATAGCACCCCCGACTCACTCGGCATCCCTGGGGAGGTCACTTCGAACACACTGCTCGTCCCGTTCAACGACCTCGACGCCATGTCGAGACTGATTAAGGCCGAGAGTGACCAGGTGGCTGCTTTGATCCTGGAACCAGTTATTGGAAATGCAGGTCCCATCCTCCCCGATGAGGACTATCTGCGGGGGCTAAGGGAGCTCACTGAGGAGAACTCGATCCTACTGATATTCGACGAGGTCATCACTGGATTCCGATTGGCCATGGGCGGAGCGCAAGAGTACTACGGAATCCGACCCGACATCACCACCCTCGGGAAAATCGTGGGCGGGGGCCTTCCCATCGGCGTCTTCGGTGCCTCGCGGGAGATTATGTCGATGGTCTCGCCAGTAGGGAAGGTGTATCAGGCGGGCACCTTCAGCGGCAACCCGCTCAGTCTCGCGGCAGGAATGAAGACGATTGAGATTCTTGAAAGGAAGGGGCATGATGATCTGAACTCACAAGGCAAGAGGATGAGGCGCGGTCTCGAGCAGATCCTGCAGGACATGCGGCTCGATTATCGCGTGCAAGGCATCGGCTCGATGTTCCAGTTGTTCTTCTGCAACGCGGAAGTGCGCGACTACGCCGGGGCGAAGGAATGCGACTCGGCACTGTTCATGAGGCTCTTCCGTGAACTGCTCGAAGCAGGAGTCTACCTGCCCCCATCACAATGGGAGACCAACTTCTTGTCCACCGCTCATGACAAGACAGTTGTCGACCACTCCCTGGACGCGTTCGCTTCCGCGCTTCCACGGGTGGTGAGGTCTTGATCATAGGTACCCGCGGCAGCAACCTTGCGGTGTTCCAGACGCAGATGGTCGTGGACGGATTAAGAAACGTCGCACCCGATCTGGATGTTGAGATTGTGAAGGTGAAGACGACCGGCGACGATGTCCGTGACCGGCCCTTGAAGTCGTTCGGAGGGATCGGAGCATTCACCAAAGAACTGGATTCCAAGATAATGGCCGGGGAGATCGATGCGGCCGTTAACAGTCTGAAGGATATGCCCGTCGACCTCACTGAAGGGACGATGATCGCCGCAGTGATTCGTCGTGGTCCGTCAGAGGACGTTCTCGTTTCGGAGACCCCGCTTGAGTCTCTTCCGCAAGGAGCCATCATCGGGACGTCGAGCGTGCGACGCGCGGCTTTGATCAAACGAGTCAGGCCGGACTTGCTGACGAAGGACATCCGCGGGAACGTACCCACAAGGATCAGGAAGATGCGCGAGGGAGAGTACGATGCGATCATCCTCGCTAAGGCAGGGATCGAGCGCCTCGGGCTCGACGTGAGCTACTTCGTCCTCGATCCTGCAAGGTTTGTGCCTTCCGCGGGTCAGGGCGCGATAGCGGTTGTGTGTTCTACAAAGAGTCCGTTCCGCGAGATCCTAGGCCGACTGGACGACCCACCGACGCGAGAAGAAGTGGAGGCCGAGCGGACGGTGTTGGAGGCCCTCGGAGGAGGATGTTATCTGCCAATCGGTATCAACGCTAGGCACGAGGGTGGGCAATTGCGAGTAAGAGCAAACATCCTCGAGGAGAGGGGCGAGCGAGCCATTGAGGACGAGATCGCGCTTGATTCGGGAGCCGAACGGGATAGGCTCAGACGATTTGCTGAGAATCTAAAGCGACGCTGGACAGAGGCGAGACCGGCCTCCGAGGACGAGGGGGAGGTCTTCCTTGTAGGCGCCGGCCCCGGGGACGCCGAACTGATAACGGTCAAGGGCGCAAGATTGCTGCGAGAAGCGGATGTAGTCGTTCATGATGCGCTCGTCGCTTCAGGTATCTTGAAGGAGCTCTCGCCACAAGTGAAACTGGTCGACGTGGGCAAGCGTGGCAAGCACCACAAGGCCGAACAAGACGAGATTAACGAAGCCCTCCTAAATGAGGCGAGAGCCGGAAAGAAAGTCGTTCGGCTGAAGGGAGGAGACCCATTCCTCTTCGGCCGGGGAGGCGAAGAGGCAGAGTTCTTGAGAGATCGCGGAGTGAAGGTGCACCTTGTACCCGGCGTCACATCGGCGATTGCAGCACCGGCAATGGCAGGGATCCCTGTCACCCACCGGGGATTGGCTTCGCAGGTAACCTTCGTAACAGGTCACGAGTCGGCTGGAAAGAAGAAGGAGACCGTCGACTGGGCGTCACTTGCCAAGCTCGATGGCACTATCGTAATACTCATGGGCATGTCGAATCTCGCGCACAACATGACATCTTTAGTGGCAGGAGGGTTGAACCCGGAGACCCCTGTCGCCGTGATCGAGAAGGGCAGCACCGATGAGCAAAAGACGGTCGTCGCAACGGTCGCTAACGTTGCAGAAGCTTGCGGCGCCCAGGGGATTGGATCCCCCGCGGTTGTGGTGGTAGGAAACGTCGCCCGAATGCGTAAGGTCTTAGGGGATTTAGGATGACAGTACTGGCCATAATGCGCCCTAAGGACCGACTCCAAGAATCTATTGCGCTCGCTCGCGATATGGGCTTCGAGGTAGTGGCAGCCTCGCCCGTCGACGTTGAGGTGCATGACAGCGAAGAGTTCTCCGCATTCCTCAAGGGGCTCGCAAATAGGGAAGTGGAGATGGTTGTGTTCACCTCGGCCACGGGAGTCGACGCGGCGTTTGATCTTGCCGACCATCGGAGGGAGAGGGACGCCCTCTTGCTGGGACTGAGCCATGTTCCACTGATTTCAATCGGGCCAGTTACCAAGCGAAGGTTGGACAGAATAGGATTGCGGGATAGCCTGGTTCCCAAGTGTTTCACGTCCGAGGGTGCAGTCGAGGCGATAACGGATTTGAGCCCTAGGCCCCGGACGGTCTGGGTGCTGCGATCTGACCAAGGATCGAAAGTGATGTCTGAGGGGCTTGAGTCAAGCGGCGTTTCTGTAAGAGAGGTGGTCGTGTACAGACTTCACCGGTCCGTTGCGTCAGATGAGCTCATGGCCGTGATCAAATCGGCAAGGGAAGGGAGGGTTGATGCATTTGCATTCACTAGCTCAATGTCGGCACACAGCTTCGTGGCTGAATGGGCCCTGAAGTACTCCGAGGCCGATGCAAGACTCTCTTTGAATCTGAAACTCGTCGGTGCGATTGGTCCTCCAACAAAGAAGGCGTTGGAGGCTCTTGGTGTTAAGGTGGATGTAATGCCAGAGGAAGCCACGTTTGTTGCGCTATTGAGGGCGATTCGCGCAAGGTCTTCGTGAGGGCGGCTAGCAATCAGTTCAAGTGGGGTTCAGGCACAATTTGCAGCGCGGATAACGCCTAGCACCCCTCGTAAACGATACGCGTAAACGAATAGTAATCTATGTCGTAAACGATATGGTCACCGATTAGGATGATACCGAAGAACAAGAGGGAAAATGCGAAAACCCGATACGATGCCAAGAAGCCCGTAGTGTCCTTTCGCGTCTCTGAGGAGGAGCGCAAGCGCCTCGACAACCTCTGCGCAGCAGGGAGGACACTGCGCGAACTCGTGCTCATCGGAGCGGGGATGGCTGAGGCCGCCCAGACAAACAACAAACGAATCGAGGAACAAGAAAGAGATGCGATCGAGGTAGAGGCGATCCAAAGAGCACTTGGCGGAGTCATTCTTGGAAGATGCATTCGGTGCGGCAAACCGATCCGCTGGAACCTGTTGAATCCCAAGGAGATACAGCAGGTTAGTGCAGCCGTGGAGAAGATGAGGTATTTCCACGAAAGTTGTCGTCGGGACTAGTTGGGGCTGTCGGACGATCTATGGGAGTACGCCGGGAACTAGCATAGCTCGCCCTTCAATCACAGCCTCAAGCTCCTTCAACACCTTGTCCATCGCCGTCGCGACGCTCTTCCTCATGCGCTCTTCCTTGATCCACTCGTTCCTCTCGAGCCCCTGTGCCGCTGCTTGCAGCGGCAATACCAAGCGTTCAATTTCATCGAACGTAGCCTGGTCTCTCAACGCTTGGTGCCTCGAGGCGAAGTGTATGGCATTCTCATATGTTGCAAAGAAGAAATTCGCAAGGTGCTCAACAATGACCTGGGCATGCTCGCTGCGGAAGAGCGGCGCCAGGAATGCCAGCACGGCAGCGGCAGCTTCCAGCTCCGCGCGAATGTATTTTTGATCAGCGCTTGTGCTCTCCCTAGTGAACTCGTTCCCGCTTCGGCCAGTTCCTGCTTCGCTCGCTTGGTTGATGCTTCGGAAGAAGTAGACGGTTGGCATTGGTCCTGAAACCATCCGAGGTAATCATGACGCAGGACTCGGCCTTCTCTCGTGACATAGCCTTCTCGCTGTACTCGCTCGACCAATTCCCTTCGTGCCAGAATAGGCTCCCTGACCGGCCGCTCCCGAACCTCACCTCCCTCAGTGCTGATCGTCCTCTTGAGCGGCACCATGACCTTTACGAACCGCTCACTGTCGACTTTGACAGGTGTGATGTCCGCCACCTTTGCCAGCTTCGATGCTTTCACCGCTCTCTTCGCGGCCGCTACATCCAGTCCTACCAGAAGGCTCAGCTCTTCGATCGTAAGACCCCTTCCGATTATCGAGCACAGTCGGGGAAAGAGCATCTGCGACAGGAGGACCATCTTGAGCTGATGGTCCAAGCCCTTCGCGGCCATCCGTCGGATGTCACGTTCGTTTATCGGTCCTATCGCTCTGAAGGCGCCGCTGAGACGCAGCGCCTCATCCCTGATCAACGAATCGTCGTTGCATGGCTCAGGATTGGCTATTTCAGCGATTCGGTCGTCCTTGCTCCCCATTCTTGTTCGCAATCGCGTTTCAAGCTCTATTGGCTTTTGTATCGGTGATAGTGGAAGTTGAACGAGGCTTGCAACGGCCCGCACCCCCATCGCGGGGCTTCGAGACAGACCGGCAAGATTACAGAGCACCCGCGCTCTATGCTATCGGGGGCGAGGAAATCACGGCATCGCGAACAACTCGCCCCTGGAGCCGCGGACCGGCGAACGAGCAAGCACAGGCCGAGGTCTGACGGCTTCACCGATAGCCACGCAAGAGGTGCGAGCATGGGCAGATACCCCTTCGCGTGCGCATGTCGCAGGTACCTGAGGAACTCCCGCGCGAGGTTGGGCGAGAGCACGATCGAGGAGAGGGAGCGGAAGCTTCGATTCCTGTCTAGGATGGTGCAGCAGCTCTACGACGCGGAGAAGATCGAAAACTCGAACCCGACCAAGCTCTCGGAGGCGGACGTCATCGAGATCGTGGTGGCGCTCAAGGCTGACAACGCAAGGAAGCGCTCCACAGTGCGGAAGTACGTACAGATGTTGAACTCCGTTTGCCGGGAGTGCGGCAATAGGGTGGTCGAGGACATGTTGGCTGACGGCAGGATCCGCATCGGGAACGACGTCCAGGAACCGTTCTGCCTGGACTGGCAGGAACTGACCACTATCCTCGAAGCCTGCAGGAAGGTCGGCGGATGGAAGGGAGAAGCGTGTCGCTTCTCGATCGCAATGCTGACGTTCCTGCGCCTGAGGCCGAGCGAGCTTCGCACGGCCTCGCTTCGGGACTTGGATACGAGGAAGTGGACGTTCCTGGTCGCCAATCCCAAAGGGAAGGGGCTGTACGGCGAGAGCAAGCGGCTTCCGGTCCCGGATGTGCTCAGGCCGTTCGTCCTCGATTTCCTTAAGGCCAGGGGATCGATGCTGGCGAGCAAGGGCATCAGGGGGAGCGAGACGCTGGTCCCGGCAGTCTCGAGCAAGGGCGTCAGAGTTTATAGCCAGCAGGCCTTCGGGCGGCTCAAGGACGAGGTCATGAAGAAGGCGGGTATCCGCTTCAAGTGGAAGGACTTTCGGCCGACCGGAGGGCAGTTGGCGCTCGATGCCGGCGTCCCTATTGATCAGGTATCTCGTAGCATGAGGCACGCATCGACACAGACAACGGAGCGGTACTATTGCCGCGCCAGAGCTGAACCTGCGTTCGCCCGGGTCAATGAAGCATACAATACGATCTTCAAGCCCGAGCCAGCTATCAACGCTGAAAACGATTGAATTGAATTCAATAAATAATTGTCTGGATAAGAGTGTGAGTGGGCTCAGCCGGATTCGAACCGGCGACCTTCTGCGTGTGAGGCAAACGTCATAACCGCTAGACCATGAGCCCAGATGGCAGCCCCAAAAACGAACCTCGGATATTAAGCCTTGATGGTCGAGCCGATTTCAGGCGAGACTCTTGAAAACCCGGCTGGCCGCAAGAACGATCCATTCGTCGATATCGGGCTCCCTGGCATGGGCGAGGAGCTTCATTCCGAAATATCCCGACGGCTTCTGCATCGCGTGCATCCATTCGAGGCCTTTCTTCACGTTCCGATCCGAACTCGTGATGCCAAGCCTAGAGACCGTATCGAGGGATGACAATATGTCGGTCCAGTGGAACGGGTACGATACGGCCTCCCAGTTCAGCGGCGAGCGGCGATCAGTGTAAACGTCCGATTTGAAGAAGCGACTCACCAGCAGACCCGCCGCCTTTAGAATCTCTTCTTTGTCACGCCATCGCTCATGAGCGGCAAAGGCGCGCAGCACGATGCCAGTGATGAGATGCGAGAACCGCTTTCTTCTGTCCGGCTGGATTGGTCCTGGGACACTCAGGGACTCGTAGTAGCCCATGCCGACGGTGCGGATGGGTATCGCCCAGCCACCATCATTTTGCCGCATACCGAATACCCAGTCGAGCGCCTTTTCGATCCTAGGGTCGCCGGCAAAGCCAGCCTTGATTGCAATCTCCGTCATCGCTGCCGTGTAGTTCGGACTGTACTGCGGGCCGTAGATGCCTCGGATATCGCCTTCATCTGTCTGAGAGGAGAAGATGTAGTCGACGGCGCTTCGCACGGCGTCGCTCCCACGATTGAAGGAGTACTTCTCCACCAGGTCACCTAACGTCAGATACGTCTGGTACGTATCATACGCTCTCTGGAAGGCCTTGTGCGATGGGTACTTCCACGAGCCGTCGCGCCGCTGCTTCGAGACTAGTCTCCTCGCCGCCGGCAACTCCCACAAACTTCGCCCGTCCCCATCCTCCTCGTCGAGCAGGTCGCGTTTCGCGAGGAACCTCACCGCCTCGCTCCTCGACCTCATGAGCACCGGGACCGTATCGACCCGCATCGAGGAACGCCAGCTCTCGCTCACGATGAATGGTAGGCGAATAGCAGGATAAATGCTCACTCGGTGATGACCTGGGTCGCTCTGAACGTGCCGTCGTTGAACAGCAGCGAGAAGTACCCGGTCTTGTGGTTCGTCGAGCGCATCTTCACCGCTCGAATGCGCCTCTGGATGTCCGTCTCGCCGAGCTCGTGCAACTTCAGCGAGATCACTCCGTCCGCCAGGTAGCCCTCGTCGTATTTGTTCTCGAACATCTTGTCCGGGGCGGTCTCCGACAGAAGGAAGGTCGTGATGCCGAGGTTGCGCAGCCACTCGAAGAGGAAGAACAGCTCCGTCCGGCGGTTCTCGCCGATCTGCGCCGCCATCTCGAGCACGTCCAACGAGTCGACGACGAGCATCTCGTAGTTCAGCGAGTGCTTCAGGCTCTCCGCGTACATCTTGAACACCTGGAGCCACGTGCCCTTGGCGCTGAGCTGCGTGAGCGATTTGCGTATGAGCCCGAGGTCCAGAATGTGCACGTACTCCTTCGCCTCCTCCTTGTCCATGCCCATGGCGTGCATCTGCTGCAGGAGGTTCTCGCGCGACTGCTCGAGAGTCATGTAGACGGACTTGGTCTTGTTCTGCAGAGCGTTCTGATAGAGAATGCTGTACGAGACCGAGGACTTCATCGTACCAGGGGTACCAGTAAGGAGCACCACGTGGTTCTTCGGGATGCCGCCCTGCAGCGATTCGTCGAAATTCTGGATATACGTGCGCACGCGCTCGATGTGCAGAGTGTTGCCTCCCGGGACGTGGCCCTATACGGTTTGATAATATTAGGCTTTTCTATCCCAGATGTCGAATTTTGATGACTCCCTAGACGCCAGAATCGACCAGGGGGAGGGAGAACTTGAACTCGTGACCGTCGTGGTAGAAGGCGTAGTAGCGGGTCTCGTTGTGCATCCCGCGCATCTTGATGCAGCGCAGCCACCGGTAGACGCGCGCGTCGAACTCCTTCATTTGCAGCTCGACGACCCCGTCCGCCAGATAGGTCTCGCCCTGGGCGCTCTGCATGAGCACGTCGTACGAGTTCTCGGTGATCACCAGCACCGAGACGTTCAGCTCGCGGAACCAGTCGAACAGGTCCCGCATGTCCTGGCGGGTGAAGGCGAACTGCGCCATGCCCTTGAAGGACTCGAGCGAATCGAGCACGAAGAGGTCGAAGGGCATCTGCTCGTGCAGGTTCTTCACGTAGCGCATCAGGACGCTGCGCCAATCGCCCGGGTCGTTCTCCGTCGCCTTGCGCATGTCCACCATGTCCACCACGAGCATCTTGTCCCTCGCCTCTGCGAGCGGCATGCCCATGCGCTCCATCTGCCGGATTATCGAGTCCCGTTTCTGTTCGAGCGAGAAGTAGAGCGAGCGCCGATCGCCGGTCTTCGCGGCGTTGTGCACGATGTGATAGCAGAGGGTGCTCTTCATCGAGCCAGAGGGCCCGTTGACAATAAGGATGTGGCCGGAGGGTATGCCGCCGCCGAGGATGTTGTCGAGCTTCTCGTCGCCGGTGGTGATCAGGCTCGCAATGGGGACTGACGCAGCTGCGCTCAGCTGATCGCGCACGGCCGCGTCCACGGACGCGACCGCGGCCGCCAGCTCCTCCTCGGGCATCTCGTTCGACTGATCGAACACCTCGGGGTGATGGGCTTCGATGACGACGCTCGAGGGCGTAACGCTCTGGGCCGCCGCCACCAGCTCTTGGATCGTCTTCAACCGGTTCAGGCGCTCCTCGATTTCCTTGTCGAGCTCTGCCTTCTGCCGCCTGCGCTCGTCGCTCACGCGCTTCGAGTAATCTTGCGAGAGTTCCTTCAACTGGCTGAGCTGGGCCTCGGCACCGGGCTCGCCTTCGACCTCTGGCAACGCTCCTTCCACGCGCTGCGCCAATGAGGACATGGTGAGCTCGCGCTGCTTGAGGATCTCCTCCCGCTCTCGCATCTCTTGGTCCTCGCGTTCGAAGCGCTTGATTGCCTCCTCGAGGGCGCGGGTATCATTCTCCAGTTGCTCGACTGAGGCGCTGATGACCCTTTCCTTCTCGGCCAATTCCCGCTCGCGGCGCTGCATCGCCTTCGCCTTCGCGTCCATCTCCACTTTCTCGGGATGCACGGTCGGGCGCTCGACCAGTTGGCTCGTGGTCTTGCCAAGCACCTCAGGGCGCATGCTCACGTCAGGGATGTTCAGGGGACGGACCTCCTCGCGCAGCATCTCCCCGCAGCGGAAGCACTGTTCGTCGTCCGGGCGCACCCCGGAACCGCATCTCGGGCATTCGAAGCGCTTGACCATGTTCGCACCGGTTACTCGCTGATGACCTTGGTCACCTGGAACTTGCCGCTGCTGTAGAGGAGCGAGAAGTAGGACGGATCGTGGTTGGTCTCGCGCATCTTCACGGTGCGGATGCGCCTCTGCGTCTCAACGTCCCTCACCACCTGCATTCGGAGAGCGATGATCCCGTCGCTGAGGTATCCTTCGTCGTAGGAGCCATCGAGGAGCCTGTCCGAGGTCGCCTCGGAGATAAGGAACACGGTGACGCCCAAATCCCGCAGCCACTCGAAGAGATAGAAGAGGTCGGTGCGCCGATGAGAGATGCCCGCCATCGTCTCGAGGACGTCCAGGGAGTCGATGACCATGATGTTGAACCCCATGCTCTGCTTGAGGTTCCCCACGTAGCCCTTGAACACCTGCATCCAGGAACCCCCGGTGGAGGTCTCTTTGAGCTTCTTTCTGATGATGCCCAGGTCCAGCACGTGAAGTCGGTCCGGCGCCGCTCCCGGGTCCATCCCCATCTTCTCCATCTGGCGGATGAGCGAGGCGCGGGACTGCTCGAGCGTGATGTAGACTCCGGTCTGTCCGCCCTCGAGGACGTTGTGGTAGAGGATGTAGTAGGACAGGGAGGACTTCATCGTCCCGGGCGTGCCGGAGATAAGGATTATCTGCCCCGCCGGGATGCCGCCCTCGAGAATGCGATCGTAGCCGTCGATGTAGGTCTTCAGGCGCTGGTCCGTGCTCAAGTTGAACCCTTCCTAACGGTAGCTGGATGATGCCAGTGCTCGCGAATTGATGGCGGGGGTCGATACTAAAAACTATTGTCCACAGGGCCGGTTGTGATAATCACTCAGATGCCTCCGCGGATGACCACGCGCCTGACGTATGGCTTGCACTTCTCGGCGATCGCTTTCATGCGCTCCTCGGGGATGGGATCGAGCACCGAGAAGTTCGGGTCCAGCGTGTTCTTCGGGCGGAAATGCTGCAATGCGTACTTCTTCGCCGTCCCGATGTACGCGGCGATGCGCTCGTAGTCGGCATCCTTGAGGAGGACCGGCACCACGGTTGTGCGGAACTCGTAATCGACGCCCGAGGACATGACGATCTCGATCGAGCGCTTTATCGCCGATAGGTCCACTTCGACGCCCGCGACACCGTTGTACTTGGAATCGAGAGGCGCCTTCAGGTCCATGGCGATGAAGTCTACCAGACCTTCTTCGATGAGCGCTTGAATGACGTCCGGCCTCGAGCCGTTGGTATCCAACTTGACCCTGACCCCGAGGCGCTTCAGTTTGCGAAGCAGCTCCGGAAGGTCCTTGTGTATGGTAGGTTCGCCGCCCGAGACCACAACCCCGTCCAGGAACTCACGGTTCTCGTTGATGAAGCCCTCGACCTCTTCCCACGGCACCTCGTCCACCCGATCGGGCTCGAGGACCAGCTCGCGGTTGTGGCAGACCGGGCAACGGAAGTTGCAGCCTGGCAGGTACAGCACAGCGGTAACGTTCCCGTCCCAGTCCAAAAGCGAGGTCTTCGCCAGGCCGACGATGCGCATGCTCCCTTTCCTTCAGCAGCGCCCTGGACTTAATGGTATCCGAAGGCCGCCCGCAAGTGCCGGCGGGACCGGGACGACGCCGAGCTGGTGAGCGATGCGAACACATCGCGACGGAACGACGCATGCAAAGGTTCTTCACGGAACAGGCAACTAAGTGTGAAGCCGCGCGGGAAGACCGAATGACGACCGACTGGAGACCCAACATAGTCGCGTTCTGCTGCAACTGGTGCGCCTACGCCGGAGCGGACCTCGCTGGCGTGAACAGAAAGCAGTACGCACCGGAGGTGCGCATCCTGCGCGTCATGTGCTCCGGCCGGATCTCAGCAGGAATGATGATGCGCGCGTTCACGGCAGGCGCGGACGGCGTGATGGTCCTGGGCTGCCACCCCGGTGACTGCCACTACAAGGTCGGGAACATCCAGGCGCAGGAGAGAGTGAAACAGGTCAGGGAGATCATTGAGCTGGCAGGAATCGAGCCAGATCGGCTCCTCCTGCAGTGGGTCTCGGCCTCCGAGGGAGACCTCTTCGCGCACACCATCAACGAATTCACTGAATTGATCAAGAGTCTGGGGCCTTTGGGGGGCGGTCGGGACGCCCCGTGAGCCGACGCCCTTCGGAGAGCAGAAATGCATCGAGTGCGGCAAGTGTACGTACTCCTGCCCTGTATCGCGCATGCGCCCCTTCTCGCCCCGGCAGGTGGTCGAGCACACCCTTCTTGACGGAACCGTTCCCGCCGACCGAGGCATCTGGCAGTGCATGAACTGCGGCATGTGCACCGAGGTGTGCCAGAACGGCGTACGATTCCACGAGTACATTCGCACCCTCCGCCCGGAGCTGGCCTTGAAGCTCCAACCACAGAGGAACCACGGGGCCGTCCCCTACCAGATCATGAGCCTGAACGCGCGCGCTGGCATCGTTCCGAACAGGCAGCGCTGGATCCTCCCGGGCCAGCGCACTGACGACGATTCGGAAACGTTGCTCTTCGTAGGATGCACCCCGTACCTCGACATTCTGTTCCGCTACCTGAGACTCGACCTTCTGGGCATCCCACGTTCAGCGCTGACCCTCCTGAATCAGATGGACATTTCGCCGAGAGTGATCCGGGACGAGAGATGCTGCGGGCACGACGCCTACTGGGAGGGCGACGATGAGCTGTTCGAGAAGTTGGTGCACCTGAACGTCGAGGCCTTCGACCGTGTCGGCACGAGCACCGTCGTCACCTTCTGCCCCGAGTGCGCGTCCAGCATCCGAGACCTCTATCCCCGGGTGGTCGGGCCGCTCGGGTTCGAGGTAAGAACGCTCTTGGAAGTGCTCACGGACGGCATCGAGGAAGGCAAGATCGAGCTTCGCAGGGACGGTGAGACACTCACCTACCACGATCCTTGCCGCCTGGGGAGACACCTAGGGGTGTACGAACCACCAAGGAAGATCGTCTCCTCGCTCGGCAGCTTGACAGAGATGCCCCGCTCGAGACAGCTCGGGCCGTGCTGCGGAGTATCTGGGTGGATGGAGTGCGGGGCGGAGACAAGGCCTTGGCAGATGGAGAGATTGGCGGAGGCCGCCGAAACTGGTGCTTCCAGAATGGTGACCGCCTGTCCGAAATGCCTGATCCACCTGAGCTGCGCGATGAGCGAGAACTTGCCCTTGCTGCCGAGAGCGAAGCTCCCCCTGGTAGACATTCATGTGCTCGCAGAATCGAGGCTCGCACGTTAGCAGCCGCGAAGCACCTCATTGACCACGCCAACGACCTTCGTATAGGCGGCTGCGCCCTCTTGCGTCAAAACTATGGTGCTATGCCCGTCCTCGACGGTGAATGCGACGAACCCCTTCATCTTCATCCATTCGAGGTATCTCACTAGCGTGTCATAGTTGAGGTTCGCGGCCACCTGCAGCCTCGTTCTGACCATCGGGCGCCCCTCGCGCCAGAGTCGTTCAAGGAGTCGCGCAAGAACGTAGACATCAGGCCGATTGAGGTCAGAGGCGTCGCTCAGGCTAGTTCCCCTCCAACTGCTCCTGGATGCGCTGTCGGAGGTACTCGCGTCTCCTCTCCCACTCTTTCTCAGTGCGGTACTCCTCCGCCTTCTCCTCCATGACGATGCGATGGTAGACGAACGAAGAACCCAGCATCAGGCCGATCGCCACGACCAGGATCGCGAACGACGTCAGATCGAGGCCGTTGTTGAGAATGCCTGTGATGCCGGAGATGAGCAAAGAGGCCGCCCACGGAACCAGGAACAAGCCAACAATCCAGAGAACCGGATGTCGGGTCGCTCTGCTCTTCCCCTTCAACCTGACCCACGCCGGTATCTGATCGAACACGACCATCAGCAGCTCTAAGCTCGACTCGCCCTGCTCAGGCGGGCTCCCGGCAATCTCCCCCGCGATGCTGATGTCGAACCGTGACAACCATTGCCTGAGCTCACGGATCTGGCGACGCCGCTTCGGGGAGAAAAGAACGTAGACAATCACGCCGCATACCACACCGACGACGATCGGCAGATAGATTGCCAGGTCGGCCGGTCCTGAGAGGTGAGAGCCCACGACGGAAACGGCGAAGAAGAAGATGTAGGTGAAGATAGCCACGATGATAGACAACCCCACCACGTCCTGATGGAGCGACACCGCGGACCTCTCGGCGTCCGAGGCCAATGCTCTCGCCTGACTGAGGGACTCCAGGAGCTGGCGGTGGGGGTCATCGGTGGGATATGACGCGGTCGGCAACGGCTGCGACAGTATTGGGATCAGGATAGTATCTGCCAATCGGTCCGCTCTCCACATCGTCCAGATGCTGACAATTATCACCACCAATGCGAGCGGTCCTAGTATTAGGGTGAAGAGGATGAGCAAGATGGCGTTCGAGGAGCTGGATGGTTTGGCGTAGACGACCGCGCCGTTCGCGCGGTAGCGCACCCGCACCTCGAGCTCGCGCCCTTCCTTGTCCCGGAGAAGCAACCAGTCGCTGGTCTCCTTGACGGTGTATCCCTTCAGTCTCAAGGCAAGCGACAACGCCTCAACCTTCACTTCGCCAGACGGCGCCTCGACCGGAGACCGGTACAGGAACCAGAAGGCGATCGCGGCCAGCGCGGCAAAGTATGGTCCAAATATCCACAGCGATGGAATCAGGAGGGACCAGATGACGATGACGGAGGCTGCGATCGCGAGTTCGACGAGCGCCCCCTGCCTCAGCAGCTTGGACATGTTCCCTAGCGTTCTATGCCGGTGGGATGTACTAATCGTTACTCAGGGAGAATGAGTACTCGAAAAGTCTGGGCGCCGTGAATACCTAGTCATTCTCGTGCGATTTGCTCTCTTCCTCGAAACGCACCAGCTCCTTCTTCTGCATCTTCGCCTTCATGTGCCCGCCCGGGCCGCCGCGCTCCTCGCGCGCCTTGTCGACGCACTCCTCGCTATCGCAAAGGAAGGCAGCAAACGCGTACTGCTTCGCCTGCTTGCCGCAGAACTGGCACTTCTCTTCCTCAATCCAATCGCCCATGACCCTCCATCCGGGGACGTTCGATTTCACCCTTTCGGAGGAACGTCGGGCTTGCGGGGAAAGCAAGATAAGCGGTAGGGGTGATTGGCAGGGGTTGAGACGTCCACCGCCTCTGGTCGAAGAGGAACGCCTGCGTTCCGAGAAACTCGCCCGCCTCGAGCTCTGGCGCTGCCATCAGTGCGGCCAGTGCACGGCGGTCTGCCCCAGCGGGAAGAACGGCGGCATCCGCACCAGGGAAGTGCTGGAGAGGGCGGCGAACGGAACGCTCGACACCGCTTCGGACGAACAGATCTGGCAGTGTCTGATGTGCAACTCCTGTTCAGAGCGCTGTGAGCTTGACGCTGACCCAGCGGAGGTGATAACCTTGCTGCGGAACATCGCCGCTGAGCAAGGCAACCTTCCCGACCATTTCAAAGAGGAGGCGAAGCTCTTCCTCGCGACAGGCCTCTCATTCCCCATCACTGGCATGACGAGGAAGATCCGCAAGGAGCTTGGCCTCCCTGACCTCGCGGTCGACCAGCGAACGGTCGAGGAAGTGAAGTTGATCGTCGCCGGGACTCGATTGGGGAGGTTAAGACTTGAGTGACACGCGGTACCTCCTCTTCTCCGGCTGCCTGATACCCGCTCGCCTGCCGTTCCTGGAGCGTTCGTCCTGCTTCGTTCTCGATCGCCTTGGCATCCGATACGAGCGCCTTCCCGACCCGACTTGCTGCGTCGAGCCGATCGGGCTCAGGTCCCTCGGCTACGACACCTGGCTGGCGACGACGGCGCGCATGCTTTCGATAGCGGAGAAGCGCGAGGCGGAGATCCTGTCGCTCTGCAACGGATGCTTCATGTCCCTCAAGGAAGCACAGCATCGACTGCAGGACGAGAGCGTAAGGGAACAGGTGAACAGCATATTGGCACCCACAGGGGTGCTCTACAACGCAGGGGCGCGGGTGCGGCATTTCTCCGAGATCATCGCCGAAACGGGCTCGTCCAGGGTGAGGAAGGAGGTCATCGCTCCCCAGGAACGGTTCAAGCTCGCGATCCACCCAGGTTGCCATTTGACGCGACCCAGCCGAGTTCTCCAGGCAGAGGGCAGATTCGAGCCGAAGATGATTGCTACCATCGCCTCCTGGACCGGTGCGAGCGTTGCCCACAGCGACGACTGGCCGCAGTGTTGCGGCGGTGGATTGGCGGGCGTCGACGATCGCATTTCCAATGCGGTCATGGAGCAGAATGTGACGAGGTTCCGCGAGGACGGCGCGAACGCCATCCTCACCCCCTGCCCGTTCTGCTTCGTTCAATACGATATCCGGCAGAGGAGCGGGATGCCGGTGCTGTACCTGGCGGAGCTGCTCGCGTTGGCGTTCGGCGCGAAGCCAGAAGAGATCGGCCTGAAGTATCACAAGACCAAGCTGAACGTCTGAGCCCGATCAGGTGGATTCCGGCGTCTTGACCGCCGTCACGGTCAAGTTGAAATGCGCGGCCTTCGTCGAGTGCGTTATCCAGCCGAGCGAGATCACGTCGGCGTGCTTCGCGAACTGCGGCGCGGTCTCCGGGGTGACCCCTCCGGATACCTCCACCAGGGCCCCGTCGTTCAGGCGCTTCACCGCCAGGTATGCGACCTCGACCTGCTCCGGCCTCATGTTGTCCAGCATGACGATGTCCGCGCCCGCCTTGGCCGCCTCCACCGCCTGCTCGGTCGTCTCCACCTCGACCTCGATCTTCTTCGTGAAGGAGACCGCTTTCGCCTTCGCCACCGCCTGAGTGATCGAGCCCACGACCCGCAGATGGTTGTCCTTGATCAGGATGGCGTCGTCGAGGCGGTAGCGGTGCGGGTCCCCGCCCCCCAGGGCCACGGCCTTCTTCTCGTATACCCTGAACCCGGGAGTCGTCTTTCGCGTGCCCGCGACCTTGACCGTCGGGTTCTGCTTCCGGCACTGCATCAACACGGCGTTGGTCGCCGTCGCGATGCCGCTCATGCGCATAAGGAAGTTGAGTGCCACACGCTCGCCGAGAAGGATCTTCTTCAGCGAGCCCTCGACCACGAGCACGTCCTCGCCCTTGGCCACTCGCTCACCGTCCCGGGTCATCGGGAAGGTGTTGACCCCGATTTCCGCGAAGACCGCGGTCGCCTCCTCGAGGCCGGCGAGTATGCATTCCTCGTTGGCGGAGATGCGTGCCGAGCCGAGCTCGTCCCCGATCAGGATGTCGCTGGTGATGTCCCCGAAGCCGACGTCCTCCTCGAGATAGTCATTTATCCGGTCCATCGCATTGAAATCGCACACTCGCCATATAAACTTACGCAATTCGCGCATTCTGGCTTGGGTATCAGGACGCGAAACGGCTCAATTCGTGAGCACGATGCGGTAGCGCGCCTTGCCCGCCCTCAGCCTCGCGATTGCCTCGTTCACGCGGTCCATCGGCATGACCTCCACCCAGGGCTTGATGCCATTCCACGCTGCGAAGTTCAGCATCTCCGTCATCGCCACCCTTCCCCCGGTGATGCTGCCGGCGATCTGCATCTGCGAAGCCATTATCCTGGTCGACGAGATGCGGATCTCGCTCGCGCCTCGGCTCACGACGACCAGGCGCCCGTTGGGCCGCAATAGGTCGAAAAACTTCTCTGCGTTGGGGCCTCCGGGAGCGGTGTCGACGATCAGGTCCAACGATTCCTTCCACCGTGCGATCTGCTCTTCGTTCTTCTCGCTGAGGAACCGATTGGCCCCCATCTTCTCCGCGTCCGCTTTCTTCTCCACGTTGGACGAGATGACGGTCACCTCGCAACCCATCGCCTTCGCCAGCAAGACCCCGATGTGACCGAGGCCCCCGAACCCGACGATCCCCACGCGCACGTCCGGGCCCGCTCCGTGCCTGCGCAGCGCCGAATAGACCGTGTGGCCAGCGCAGAGGAGGGGCGCGGCGTGCTCCGACGCAAGCGCCTTCGGGATCGGATAGGCGAACCGGCCGTCGACCCGGATGTGGGACGCGAACCCACCCGGCCGCCCCGACACCGTCGCCTGCCTTTTCTTGCAGAAGTTCTCCATGCTGCGGCGGCACCATTCGCAGTCGAGGCAGGCCTTGCACTGATAGCCCACTCCGACCCTGTCGCCCACCTTCACCTCGGTCATCAGGTCGCCCACGCGCTCGACCGTTCCGACGATCTCGTGGCCCGGGACGAGCGGGAACGCGGAAACGTATCCGAGGTCCGCATCGATGAAATGCAGGTCGCTGTGGCAAAGCCCGCAGTGCGTGATCTTGATGACGACCTCGTAGGGGCCGGGGTCCCCGAGCTCGAAATCGAACGGCTGGAGCGCGGCCCCTCTCTCCATCGCCGCGTACCCACTGGCCTTCATGCAATTCGAGCTAGGATTCGATTGCGACCTATAAGCAGTTGCCGAGGAATGACCGGCCGCGATGCGGCGTGGGAACTCCTGACCTCTTCAGATCTCGATGGTCTGACCGCTGGTCGGGAGCAGCACTTTGAAATCGTCCTCGAGGTCCTTCGCCAAGGCCTGCCGCGCCGGCGGGTCCGAGTGCATGAGCACGACCTTCTCCGGGTCGCATCCGCGCACGAACGCGATCAGCTCGTTGTGGTCGGCGTGCGCCGAGAGATCGAACTGCTGGATCTGGCACTTCACGCGCATTTCCTGGGGCTGTTCCCGCACCAAGAGCTCGGCCGCCTGCGGCCGGCGATACATCAGCTTGCCGTCCGAGAGCAGCATGCGCCCGTTGGACCCCTCGACCTGGAATCCCGTCATGAAGATCGCGGATTTGGGGTCGTCCTTCACGTACTTTACGTAGTCGAGCACCGGGCCGCCGTCGAGCATGCCGCCCGTCGTGATTATCACGTCGCCTTTCCGCGCCCTCTCGCGCCCCGACGGCGTGCGCACCTCGTTGAAGCGATTGCGCGCCTGTTTGAACGCCTTCTCAGAGCGAAGGTACTCGGGATAATCCAGGTAGAGGCGGTTGACGGTCTTGCCCATCCCGTCCACCCACATGTCGAGCTTGAGGTCCTTGAGGATCAACATCACTTCCTGCGTGCGCCCGACCGCGAAGCAGGGGATGATGACCTTGCCGCCGCGACCCACTACCTCTTTCACCTTCTCGATGAGCTGGTACTCGGTCTTCAAGCGGTCTGGATGCAGGCGTCCTCCATACGTGCCTTCCATTATGAGATTGTCACACTTTACCGGGTGCGCGCCATAGACCAGGCGGGTGTTGTAAGTGTGCATGTCCCCCGTGAACAGCGTCGTCTGCTCCCCGCGCAGCTCGAACATCGCCGCGCCCGGGACGTGCCCGGCGGAGTGAAGCTCGATCTCGAAACCGCCGACGTCCATGACGTCGCCGTAGTCCAGCGGGTAGAACGCCGACATCGTCTTGCGGATGTCCTCCGGCTGGTACTGCCTCGGATACCCTTCGGAATCGGCGACCTTGATCGAATCCTGCATGATGATCTGCGAGACCGCGATCGTCGACGGCGTGGCGGCGATGCGGGCGTCGTAGCGCGCGCACAGCCAGGGCAGCATGCCGCAGTGGTCGAGGTGGCAGTGCGTGAGGAAAGCGTGATCGACCTGGGGCGCGGGGTCCGGGAACGTGGGCGGTTTGGTCGCGGACATGCCGTACTCGAAGAGGAGCGTTGCTCCCTTGTTGTAGAGGAGCATGCCCATGCGCCCGACCACGTCTGCTCCGCCCAGGAACTTGAGTTTCATTTGTTTACCCCTTCACCTTTTGACCAATGATCTGGATGATGACCTTGCGCTCCCGCCCACGGTTGTCGAGCTCCATCAGCACCAGCTGCTGCCAGGTGCCCAGGTCGAGCGCGCCCGCGTGGAACGGGACGGTCAACGACGGACCGAGGAGAGAGGAGCGCACGTGCGAGTGCCCATTGCCGTCGTGCCAGGCCTGATCGTGCTCGTAGCGGATCTCCTTCGGGAACGAGCGTTGCAGCGCCGCCCTGAGGTCCTTCTCGACCCCCGGCTCGTGCTCGATGGCGAACACCGCCGCGGTGGAGTGGGGAACGAAAACACATGCGAGCCCTTCGTCCATCTTCGAGGCGGAGACGGCTGAGTCGACGTCCTTGGTGATGTCGACGATGCACCCCTCGGCCTCTGTTCGAAGGCTCAAAACCTTCCTGTACGTATCCATCTTGTCAAGTGGCTAAATTGACATTGATATATGGGTTTTGCGGCACGGCGCTCTCCGGGTGCCAAGTCAACAGAGCCTAGAACGCCGGTTCGAGTTGAGCGCCTTTGGAGGAATGCGATATGATAGGAGTTCGTGCAAGTTTCGTCGCGTTGATCGCATTTACACCACCCGACCCGAATAAAGCGATTGTCGTATACGAAGTTCGACAATCAAAAATGCAAATGACGAAAGTTTGATAACCGCTCCTACATAATCGCGGAACGTGTCAGACGTTGCAACGATACGGGCCATACTGGGCAAACCAGAATTCGACCCCAACAAGATATGGCTGACATCTAGCTACCGGGTCATGCTGATCAAGGAAGGGATTGAGAAGGCAGGCAGCATCAACAAGCTCGGGCGCGAGCTCGGATACCGCTCGAGGGTGCACCCCGGTTGGTCGATAAGGCAGATACTTCTCGGCTATCAGCCCTTCCCCGCCGATCGCCTCAAGCTCCTCGCTCAGTTCCTCGGTACCTCGATCGATGAAATCCTGCAACATCAGACACGTCCGAACGCCGTCACCAGCGAGAGCACGCGCGACGCCTTGATGCGCTACGGGCTGTTTGGATACTACCCGCGCTGAGCCGCTCGAATCTCCACCAAAGGATTTTATACCGACCCTTCCATAATGATTTTGTCGGACACTCGTCCGACCGAAGGGATTGGGAGTGCTATTTCGGCGTAGGGCCAGCGAGGACACCGAGTCGGAACCCTCGCTGCTGCGCAGCGGTATATATCGCCTGCGAGACCTCGGTGACGATGAGGAGCTGAAGAGCTTCAAGGGCACTGGCTCAGCCTACAGCTTCTGGGGCGCGGTGAAGATCACATCCATCCTCACGCTCCTGCTCTGGTGGCTGCCAGTCTTCGGACAAATGGTCGCCGGATACGTCGGAGGACGCAGGGCGGGATCGCCCTGGAAAGCCGTCATCGCTTCGCTGATCCCCGTTCTCGCGATCTTCCTGATCATGCTCAGCTTCGACGCCGGTCTGCTCCCGAGCACCTACAACGGAATGAGTATCGACCCGCGCGCCATCACCGGCGCCTCAACGGGCGTGCCGTTCGTCGATCCATACCTCGCGTTCCTATTCACCTACATCCAGGCATTCATGGGCACGATCAACTCGATACTCCTCCTCAAGCTGGATTCCTACATCGTGACGGTGGCTTTCGCCTACATCGGAGGCTTCGTCGCTCAGCAGACCCGCCGCGAACTGCTCTTCGTGGCCGAGCACGGCGGCAGCCGCACGAACATCGTGGTCGGCAGGGACATGGAGCCCGACCGCGCCCCGCTGCGCGCTCGAGCGATGCGCAGGCCATCGAGATCGCGCTCTTCTCGCGGATTCGCGGACATGGAGTCCCTCGACGGCGACGCGCTCGTCGAGGAACAGGAGGAGGAGCGCCCGGCCCATACCACGAGAAGGCGGTTGACGGCGTCCGCCGAAGAGGACGTTCACTCGCGCCGTGGCATCGAGAGCCGCCTCAAGTCCATGGAAAAGGACCAGAAGCGCGTGGAGCACAAGGTGAAGCAGCGCTCCAGCGCCACCTCCGGGCTCGTCGCCCGATCCGGCAAGCGCCCTCCAGTTAGGAGCATGGCCGCGCCCTCGGACCAGGGAGATGGCGGCAGCGACTTCGAGTACATCTAAACGCTGGGACGAATCACTTATTGCACGCAGGCAAAGCCCCGTTGAGCCGAAGCTCTTTTATACGGTGACACTTTTCCGAGGCTTCGGCGATTCAGGAATGTTCTGTCCGTCATGCAGATCATTGATGTTCCCCCAGAATGGCGTTTTCAAGTGCGGCAAGTGTGGGTCCGAGAAGTCCACCACTGGAGAGAAGCAGAGCTTCAGGACCGAGCTCAAACAGAAAGAGATGATGATCATCGAGTCCACAGCGCCCACGCTTCCCCGTACGACCGTCGAGTGCCCGAAATGCGGACACAACGAGGCGTTTTGGGTGCTCCGTCAAACCCGCGCAGCGGACGAACCGGAGACGAAGATCTACCGGTGCGTGAAGTGCAGCCACTCGTGGCGCGAGTACTAGTCAGCCAGGCTCCCTGGATAAGCAATCTTTATTTAACCAAATGCGTTTATCGAGGCAAGGGGAGCAGATGTTTCAGGCCAAGGTGAAGTCCGAGACGCTCAAGGGGATCGTGGACGTCGTCTCGACGCTCGTCGACGAGGCGAAGTTCAATGTCAACCCAAAGGGGCTCACGCTCAAGGCGGTCGATCCGGCGCACGTCGCCATGGTCGACATGAAGATCGAGAAGTCAGCGTTCGAGGAGTTCGAGGCTGACGATACCGAGCTCGGGGTCGACCTGGACAAGATCAAGGAAGTGCTCCGGCTATCGCGCGCCGGCGACATCATCTCCCTCTCGCAGGACGAGGACAAGAACCGCCTCGTGGTCAGCGTCGGCAACGTCACCAGGCGCATGAACCTCGTGGACACGACGGGCATGAGCGACCCGAAGGTGCCGAACCTGAATCTGCCGGCGAAGATCGCCGTGACCGCTGAGGAGCTGCAGCGGGGCATAAAGGCGGCGGAGAGCATCTCCGACCACATCGCGCTAACGGCCACTCCGGACGGCTTCGAGATGGTCTCCGAGGGCGACACCGACTCCGTTTCGTTGAGGCTCCCGAAGGACCTGCTGGTCTCGCTGGACTGCAAGGAGGATGCGCGCTCGCTGTTCCCGTTGGACTATTTCTCCAACATGATCCGCGCGATCCCGATCGGAACGGTCGTCTCCATGCACCTGGGCAACGACTACCCAGTCAAGATGGAGTTCGCGATCGCTGACGGCAAGGGCACCGTGAACTACCTGCTCGCGCCGCGCATCGAGTCCGACTGAGCCTAAAGCTTCAGGTCGCTGACGATGCGCATCTCCTCGTTCGGAGCGTGCACCACGATCGTCATTCTGTCGCGTATCGTCGAGCGCTCGATCTTTTCCTTGAGAAGTTCGTCGATCTGAAATATGCCGGCGGAGTTGTTCATCCAGATCTCGACCTTGATCGGACGCTCCTCGCCTTTCGTGATGCGCACCTTGTCGATCGCGAGCGCGGAGACCGAATGGATATTGACCGAACCTGAGCGGAACGGAATGCGCGCCCGTCCCTTCTCCATGTCGAGCGCATCCGCGACGCGCACCACTCCCGCTTCTAGCGTCAGCGGCTGGAGATCCGTTCGATGCGTGGCCATGGCGTGTAGGGTCTCGATCATCACGATGGTCAGGTGCGACTCATCGTACATGTCTTTCAAAAGGCGCTTGACGATCTCCGGCGCCAGCGCGATCGAGAACTCTTCGTGCCCCTCGCGATGCACCGCGTGCCCGATGTCGTGCAGCGCCGACGCCAGCACTACCACCACCTCGGCGTCGCGATTCGTCATGTTGTACGAGCGCACGATGTCCGGGACGTCCCCGGCCTCGACCAACAGTCGCAGCATCTTCAGCGCTGAGCGCGCGACGATTCGCACGTGCGTCGGACCGTGATCGTTGTACCCCAGGCGCTCAATCGCCGTGACGTTCGACGCTCGCCAGTAGGCCTTCACCTCGGCGTCCGCGTTGAGGCGCTCCTCCAGTTTTCTGAGCAGCGGATTGCCATCCGATGGAACCTCGAACGTCACCATGGAGGCGAGAAGGTGGGTGCGTTGCTAAAAGCTCATCGGAAGGCAAGTCCTGGCAGGAATCGCATCGACCAGAGGTATTTTAAACGCCTATCAGGTTATTCCAAAAGCTCCCATCAAGAGGTGCGCCATTTGGTCGCCTATCCCGACAACGTCATCCATGATCTCGAGAAGCGCGCGAACGCTATTCGCCGCCACATCATCAGGATGACGCGAGCGGCGGGCTCGGGGCATCCTGGCGGGTCGCTTTCATCCGCCGACATCTTCGCCGCTCTATTCTTCAAGGAAATGAACCACCGGCCCTCGGACCCAGCTTGGGAGGATCGCGATCGTTTTGTTCTTTCAAAAGGCCACGCCGCACCCGCGTACTACGCCACTCTCGCCGAGGCTGGCTATTTCCCAATCGACGAGCTGCTTACGCTGCGCAAGCTTGGCTCGAGGCTCCAGGGGCATCCGTCTCGAGGGAAGCTGCCGGGCATCGAGATGTCCACTGGCTCGCTCGGGCAAGGATTGAGCGTGGCCAACGGGATGGCGCTCGCGTGCAAGCTGGATAGGAAGAGCTACCGGGTGTACTGCATCTGCGGCGACGGCGAGATGGAGAGCGGGCAGATCTGGGAAGCGGCGATGCTGGGCGCGCACTACGAGCTCGACAACGTCACCGCCTTCGTGGATCGCAACAAGCTGCAGATCGACGGCCCGACGGAGAAGATCATGTCCATCGAGCCGCTTCCGGAAAAGTGGAAGGCGTTCGGCTGGCAGACTCTCGAGATCGACGGGCATGACATGCGCCAGATCCTGGACGCTTGCGACAAGGCCAGAGAGACAAAGGGCCGCCCGACGATGATCATCGCTCACACCGTGAAAGGCAAGGGAGTGTCATTCATGGAGAACGCGCTCTCCTTCCACGGCAAGTCACCCAACGACGAAGAGACGAAGAAGGCGCTCAAGGAGCTGGGGGAGGAAGTATGAAGTGGGCCTACGCCTCCCAACGAAAGGAGTACGGGCACGCGCTCATCGAGCTCGGCAAGACCAGGAAGGATGTCGTCGTTCTCGACGCGGACCTCTCGGGCTCCACGCGCACCGCTGACTTCGCGAAGGAGTTCCCCGAGCACTTCTTCAACTGCGGCATCGCGGAGCAGAACATGATGGGGACGGCCGCTGGGCTCGCCGCCTCTGGCAAGGTCGTCTTTGCTTCTACGTTCGCGGTCTTCGCGACCGGGCGCTGCTGGGACCAGATCCGGCAGAGCATCGCCTACCCCAAGCTCAATGTGAAGATAGTCGCGACGCACGCCGGCATCACGGTCGGCGGGGACGGCGCTTCGCACCAGACGGGAGAGGACGTGGCGCTGATGCGCACGCTGCCGAACATGACCGTGGTGGTGCCGGCGGACGCTTCTGAGACCTTCAAGGCGGTGAAGGCCCTCGCCGAGTGGCAAGGACCCTGCTACCTGCGCATGGGCAGATTGGACTTCCCGGTCGTGCACGAACCCGATGCCCCATTCAAGATCGGCAAGGGAGAGGTGTTGCGCGAAGGCGACGACATCACGCTCATGGCCTGTGGAATCATGGTCTCTCGTGCACTGGAAGCGGCCGAGGCGCTCGAGAAGCGCAACGTATCCGCGCAGGTCATCAACATGCCATCGATCAAGCCGCTGGACGAGGCGATCATTACCTCCGCCGTCAAGAAGACCGGAGGAATCGTCACCGCCGAGGAGCACAACGTTCTCTCTGGACTAGGGAGCGCGGTCGCCGGCTTCTTGTGCGAGCACGACCCTGTCCCGGTCAAGCGCGTCGGCATGATGGACACCTTCGGCGAGTCGGGCGAGGGCGAGGAACTGATGCGCAAGTATGGCCTGACCGCGGACAAGATCATCGAGGCGGCCGAGGACGTGATGAGGAGGAGATGAGATGAAGATCTTCATCGACACGGCGAACATCGCTCAGATCGAGGAAGTGGACAGCTGGGGGATTCTGGATGGGGTAACCACCAACCCCACGCTGATGGCGAAGGAGGGAATGGACCCCAAGGAATGCGTGCGCAAGATCTGCGAGATCGTTGGCGGGCCGGTGAGCGTCGAGGCGATGAGCACCAAGTCCGCGGACATCGTCAAGGAGGCGCGCGAACTCGCGAAGCTGCATCCCAACGTGGTAGTGAAGATCCCCATGACCGAGGAGGGGCTGAAGGCCACGGTCATCCTAGCGAAGGAACGCATCAAGGTCAACATGACTCTGGTGTTCTCTTCGAACCAGGCGCTGCTCGCCGCGAAGGCGGGAGCGGCTTACGTCTCGCCGTTCGTCGGTCGTCTGGACGACGTCGGGCAGGACGGCATGGACCTGATCGCCGAGATCCTGGACATCTTCGACAACTACGAATTCGAGACCGAGGTCATCGTGGCCAGTGTAAGGCATCCGATCCATGTGGCGCAGGCGGCGCGCATGGGGGCACACATCGCCACCATCCCCTACGACGTCCTCAAGAAGATGTTCAAGCACCCCCTGACGGACATTGGCATAGACCGGTTCCAGAAGGACTGGGAGAAGGTAGCGAAGCGTTAGGACCGAGGCGCCCGTTCGAAGCGCGCGAATGACGTGCCTGGACGATTTCCTAGCGCATTGTTCGACAGGAAGACCTGTTCAAGAGCCTTGGCACTCGCCGTGAGAAACTTAGATGATGCTCCGAATTCGTGCCGAGAGCGTGAGCACCTCGCTTGGCCGATTCGCGTCCCTCTGCGCCTCCCTGGAAAAAGAGCCAGGCAGAAAGAGCAGAGCTGGGCTGCTAGCTGAATTCCTGAAAGGATTGGACCCCCAGGAGATTAAGCCGGCGGTGTTGTTGTTGCTGGCTCAGGTGCATCCGAAGTCGGGGCAACGAAGTCTTGACATCGGCTACTCGACGGTGAAGCGCGCGATCTCCAGCGGACAGCGGACGTTCGCGGTCGAGGACACAACGATCCTCGGCGCACACACGGTCCTTGAGAAGATCGCCAGAGCGGAGGGCCCTGGTTCGAGGAGGACCAAGGAGGACCTGCTATCCGGACTATTGGCACCCCTTTCCGATGAAGAACGGGAGTACCTTCTGCGCAGCCTCTTCGGCGAGATGAGGATCGGGGTCAACGAGGGAGTACTCCTCGATGGCCTTGCCCTCGCCACCGATCTGCCGGTGGAGCGGCTGCGTGAGGCTCAAATGCTCACTGGCGACCTTCCTCTGACCGCGGAGGTCGCTCTCACCGCGGGTGAAGCTGGTCTCAGCAGGCTCGGTGCTAAGCTTTTCACGCCCATCAAGCCGATGTTGGCGGGCACCGCGCAGGATGTCAAAGAAGCCATCGGAACGCTCGGTAAATGCGCGTTCGAATTCAAGCTCGACGGTGCCAGAATCCAGGTGCACAAGAGGGAAGGCGACGTCAGGGTCTTCAGCCGGCGGCTCACCGACGTGACCTCGAGCGTCCCTGAGATCGCTGGAGAGGCGCGTTCGGAGGTCAGGTGCTCAGAGTGCGTGCTTGAGGGGGAAGTGATCGCGTTCAAGGGCCGGCCCCTCCCCTTCCAAGAGGTCATGCGGAGATTCACGAGAGTGCACGGGATCGAGGACAGCAGCGAGCTCGTGCCGCTGAAGTTGTACCTCTTCGACGCACTGCTAGTTGATGGCAAGCTGCTGATCGACGAGCCCTACGCATCGAGATACGAGAGCCTCAAGCTGCTTGTGCCACAGGCGGTGCTCCCTCCGCGAATCGTGACAGAGGACGCAGCCGAGGCGCAAGCGTTCTTCGAGAGATCGCTCGCAGAGGGGAACGAGGGGTTGGTCGCCAAGGCTCTGGATGGCACATACTCCGTCGGCCGCAGGGGGAAGCGCTGGCTCAAGGTGAAGCGCGCGATCACCCTCGACCTGGTAATCGTTGCCGCCGAGTGGGGATACGGAAGGCGCACCGGCTGGCTGAGCGACTACTACCTCGGCGCGAGAACGGAGTGTGGGTTCGAGGTCGTCGGCAAGACGTTCAAGGGCTTCACCGACGAGCAGTTCAAGTCGATCACGCAGCGATTGCTCGCGCTGAGGACGGGCGAAAGTCGCCACGTCGTCAACGTTCGTCCAGAGATCGTCGTCGAGGTCGCTTTCGACGAGATCCAGCGCAGCCCGAACTATCCCTCAGGGTTCGCGCTCCGGTTCGCGCGCATAAAGGCAATACGGGACGACAAGAGACCGGATGAAACGGACCTGCTCAAGACGGTGTCCGAGATCTACGAGAAACAGTTCGAGACCAAGGGGAGACTGGACGGCGCCGAGCCGCCCTCAGAATGATTATATAGCGACCGGAGAGTGCTAAGGGAGGGTGCGTGACGTGGGGAAGGATCGCTCACTATCGATGGCCACCATCGCCGCGATCGTGTGCATTTCCGCACTCGCGTTCCTGCTAGCGAACATCGCGTTCTTGCAGCTGAACGATCAAGGGCAGTCGATCCGCCCGCTAATCAACAGCGTCGGGCAGCTGGTGATGGCCGCCCTCATTGCCGTTTTCGCCTGTCTCGCGGTCCTCGTGCTGCTTCGGTTCCTAGGGGGAATGGGCGGAAGGGAATCGGGGAAGACTTCCTCGCATTCCAACATTTGGGGCCTGATATTCGCGCTGGCAATCATCGCTCTCCTACTGCTGTTCGTTCAAGGAAACGGACTGAACTTCACCCAGGGGCAGGGAAATCAGACAGGCAACAATACCACCGCTCCTCCGCCCTCACCCTCGAACGGAGGCGGCCTGACCCCCGATGCGACCATTTGGCTGATCACGTTCGTGGCGGTGATCTCGGTGATGGTGGTCGTCTCGATGCGTTTCCTTCGCACCGGAAGGGTGAGCGTCGGACTTCGACGAGAGAACCTCTCGCAGAGAGCGACGTCGATTGTCAACGAGGCGCTCAGCGAGCTGCGAACGACCGACGATGCACGGGGAGCCGTGATACGCGCCTACTGGCAGATGAACCGCCTATTCGGCAAGCGGGATGAGGAGGCGTTCCTCACGCCCAAGGAGTTCGCCCACCTGCTCGTCGCCGAGTATGGCTGGCCGTCGAAGGCGGTCGACGACTTGACCAAGGTCTTTGAGGAGGCCCGCTACAGCGAGCACGCGATCGGCGAGGAAATGAAGGAACTCGCGGTCGGCAGCCTCCAGCAGATCAGGGACGCTCTACTGGGAAGGGGGTCTGGCTCTCTTGCTTCCTGAGGAGAAGTCACCCAAGCCAGAGAGGGCGTTCGGAGACACGGCGCTGCTCACTTTCCTGATCTACGTCTCGATCATCTTGATCATCATCCTCTTCGCCCTGCCGCTCATAGATTCGATTGCGGTCGACCCTCAGACCGAGTATGTCGCGATGCTCGTCCTGATCCTCATCGCGTCCACCGTGCTCGCCGTGCGCGTCTATCCGGCCAGGAGCCCTCATCATGGCGCGTTGCAGCCGGAGCTGCTGGACGTCGAAGTGCGCTCAGAGGGGCCGGTTAAGGCGAGAGCGGACGTTGTCAGGAGCGCCTTGGAAGGCAGGACCTACAGCCGCATCCTTGCGCTGCAGGAGCTCCGGGAGCTTCTGATCAGACGCATGATGCTGCGCAGGCATCTCGCTCGCGGGGAGATGGAGTCGCTCATGAGGGATGCGCGCTGGCTCAGGTGGACGCTGAATGATGAGGATTTGAAGGAGCTGCTCGAGGCGGACCTGCGGGGTGCGGTTCCGCAAGCGAGCCTTGATCCGAAGACGGCCGCGCTAGTCTCGGATTTCGATATCAAGTTCGAATTGCTGGTCAAGAAGGTGGAGGGGTTCAATTGAGGACCGACGAAGTGAAGGGAACGTGCGAGAGCATCATCGGGGAAGTGGGGAAAGTGATCGTCGGGAAGAGGGCGGTCATGGAACGCTGCGTGATGTGCCTGCTGGCGGACGGGCATCTTCTGTTCGAGGACTATCCGGGGCTCGCAAAGACGCTGCTCGCCAAGACCCTGGCCAGGGCCACGGGCATGGACTTCAAGCGCGTGCAGTTCACGCCCGATCTGCTTCCGGCGGACATCACTGGAACGTACATCCTCGACCGGCAGTCGTCGACGTTCGCCCTGCGCGAGGGACCGGTGTTCACCAACCTGCTGCTCGCTGACGAGATAAACCGCGCCCCACCCAAGACGCAGAGCGCGCTACTCGAGGCGATGCAAGAACGGCAGGTGACGCTCGAGGGCGCGACCCACCCGCTCCCCAAGCCGTTCATTGTGATGGCGACGCAGAACCCGATCGAGTATGAGGGAACTTATCCCCTACCGGAGGCGCAGATCGATCGCTTCCTGATGCGCACGGAGGTCGGGTATCCAGGAACGAGCGAGGAAGCGGAGGTGCTGCGGAGGCGGCG
This sequence comes from Methanomassiliicoccales archaeon, assembly GCA_035506675.1. Lineage (GTDB taxonomy): Archaea > Thermoplasmatota > Thermoplasmata > Methanomassiliicoccales > UBA472 > JAJRAL01. The sequence goes on along the minus strand of DATJOX010000030.1, from coordinate 5,224 downwards.
CGAACGCAAGCAGGAGGACGCGAGCGTGCAGGCGGTAAGCTCCGCGGCGCAGATACTGGAGATGCAGAGAGCGGTCGAGGATATCCACGTCGACCCGGCCATCGACGAGTACATCGTCAAGCTGGTGGCGGGGACGAGGACCCACCCACAGGTCGAGGTCGGTGCGAGCCCCCGTGGCTCTCTCGCTCTCATGAGGCTAGGGGCAGCTCACGCCGCCTTGGTCGGGCGGGACTACCTGCTGCCCGACGACGTGAAGGAGATAGTGGTGCCGGCCCTCGCTCACCGCTTGATCCTTGCGCCCGATCCATGGATACGGGGCGTCCGGCCTTCGTCGATCATCGAGGACGTGTTGCGCAGCGTCCCTGTGCCGAAGGTGGATTGATCTGCACTCTCGCTCGCTGGCGGGCATCTTGGGAGCGGCATTCGCGCTCTTCTTCGCGGGTCTGGTGACGAGGCGCTGGGAGTTCTTCGCGCTCACCCTGACGCTGATCCTCTTTCCCTACGTGGCCTTTCTGACCCGCCCCACCGGCAGAAACGACCTGCGGGTCGAACGGTCGTTGGCGTCCGAGCAGATCATGGAGGACGACGAGCTCGAGGTGAGGCTGAAGGTCGTGAACGAAGGAGCTCCGCTGAAGGGCGCGCTCTTTATCGATCACCTGCCGACGGGCGCCGAGCTTCTGTCTGGACGGAGCTCATTCGCGCTCAGCCTGGATAGGGGAGAGACAGCGGAAATCGGCTACAAGGTCCGCTTCGCCCGGAGAGGAAGGTACGAGTTCACGACCGTCGATGTGCAGGCGGTCGACCCGTCCTTGCTTTTCAGACGACGAATCGAGGCAAAGTGCCCGGCGACCCTCAGGGTCTTGCCCTTGGTCGAGGAGCTGCGTCGTCCAAAGGTCGCCCCGAGGAAGGTGCGCATGGACGCAGGAAACGTGCCTTCGAAGTTGCTCGGTCAGGGATACGAGTTCTACAGCATGAGGGAGTACACGCCGGGCGATGAGATTCGCCGCGTCAACTGGAAGGCGACGGCGCGAAGCGATCGGGTGCTGACGAACGAGCTGCTGACGGAGAGGTCAGGGGACGTGGTCATCGTGGTCGACGGCCGCTGGGACCGGCCTGGAGCGGGGAAGAGGTCATTGCTCGACGTGGAGGTGGACGCGGCCGCGTCTCTCGCCTCTCACCTCCTGAAGGAAAGGAACCGTGTCGGAATGGTGCTTCTCGGCGAGACCGTCGACGTCGTCCGCCTCGCGTATGGAAAGAAACAGTTCTACCGCATAACGGATGCCTTGGTGCAGCTTCGTCCAGGGGGCACGAAATCGACCCTCGGGATCAGGAGGGCGGTCGACCGCTACTTCTCGAGCAAGGCGCTCGTGGTGGTGATCTCCCCGCTCGACGACCAGAATATCTCGAATGTGCTCCAGGAGCTGTCGAGAAAGGGTCGCGAGGTCCTCGTGATCTCGCCATCGACGTTGGAGATCCAGTCGCGACTTGCGGGCGATGATGAGGCGGCACGCCTCGCCTTGGCGATATCAAGGATCGAAAGGCAGGACACGCTAGTGGAGCTGCGCCGGCACTGCACGACGATCGACTGGAGCACCGACGCGCCTTTGTCGAAATCACTCATGGGGGTGGGAAGGTTACTCAGACGGACCGTCTGATGCGAGCGCTGAGCAGACTCGCCGTCCTGGCGCTCGCGATCCAATCCGGAGTGGCGATCCTGGCGATCGCCCTCGTCTGGGACGACCCTATCCTCGCCTACATGGTGATAGCGATGGCGGCGCTCGTCGGTTGGGGGGCATTCGCCTCTTACACGACGAATTGGCACTTCGCTGCTGCGTCCGCACTGACGGGATTTGTCGCCTCCGCTTTCAGTCTCGCAATCGCCCCTCCATTCGTGATCCCAATGGCGATGCTCGCCGCGTGCCTCGGCTGTGGGCTGCTGGGCGAGCGAGTGGCGACGGCCAAACGCGTCCTTGCAAAGACCAAACCAGGCGACGAGAGGACGGAGAGGCTGCTCCATAGGGCGGTAGGCGATATCGCGATTTCGTCATTCACTTTTCCGATCCTGCTGTTCGTGACATCGTTGGTGGTGACGGTGCTCGCGCTGAACCTGGGGGTCGGGCAACTGAACGTTCCCCTAGCCGTGATCCTATCGCTCGTGGTGGTCATTTCCGCAGGCTACTCTGTGCTCTCGATGCGCCAGGCCGAATAAGAAAAGGTGAAATAGGCCAGGCAGCTTTCAAAACCGCAATGGAAACGGACCTGCTCGTAGTGGGGGGAGGACCATCTGGCTCGTTCTTCGCCTCCCTGGTCGCGAAGGATGCACGCACGGTCGTGCTCGAGGAGCATCCTGTAATCGGCAAGCCGGTCCAATGCACTGGACTCGTGGCGCCTCGCGTCGTCGAGATGGCTGGCGCCGCAGAGGCGGTCCTGAACGAGCTGAACGCGGTCACGTTCCACTTCCCCAGAGGGGGCACGGTTGAAGTGGAGGGTGAAGAGACCAAAGCGGTGGTCCTGGACCGCTCGAGGTTCGATCAGATATGCCGCCGGCGCGCGGAAGAGACGGGAGCGGAGTTCCGCCTCTCAGAGCGGTTCGTAGGGCTGACGAGGGGGCGCGATATCCTGCACGTTCGAACGAGAGCCGGTGATCACAGCGGAGCGCACTCAACCAAGATCATCGTCGGTGCCGATGGATACAAGGCCGCCGTGGCGAAGAGCGTGGGCATCGAGAAGCCACGCGACAACGTTCGCGGCATACAAGTAGATCTGAGTGCGCGATCGCAGGATCAACAGCGCGTGGACGTCTACCTCGGAAAGGACGTCGCGCCCGGATTCTTCGCCTGGAAGGTCCCGTGCGGGGATTTCACGAGGGTCGGGCTTTGCGTTTCTAGGGGCCACCCCGCGCCCTCGACGTACCTTTCCAAGCTCGTCCGATCCTTGGGCCTTGAGGACGCGGAGACCCTCTCGACGGTCTCGGGACTCATCCCCCTTGGAACCCCTGGCAGGACGTATGCCGATGGGGCGCTCTTGATAGGGGATGCTTGCGCCCAGGCCAAGCCACTGAGCGGCGGAGGGATCTACACCGGCATGGTGGCAGCGAAGTGCGCCGCCGAGACCGCATTGGAGGCTTTGGAGGCGAACGACGTGTCCTCGCGCTACCTGGCGCGCTACCAGGCGCGTTGGAAGGAACTGATCGGCAGAGAGGTCGAAAGGGGTTTCCTCCTTAGGAAGGCTTACGTGCGGATGCCAGACAGCAAGCTCGATGACCTCTGCGAGACCCTGAACAAGCCGGAGGTGCTCTCAATCCTTGGCGAGGGAGACATCGATTTCCCTACGGCACTTGCGCCTTCGCTGCTAAGGGCCGCGCCTTCGCTCATCAAGTTCGCGCCCCAATTCTTGCGTTCCGTCTTCTGGCGTGCCTGAAAAGGGTGAAGTACCTAGGCGGTGCTGAGAGGCGCGTGCAATTCGCCAAGGTCCCCCGCCTGAAGGCCAACGAACTGCGCATGCAGCTCGCGCGCGCCGACGCCGTCAACGAAGGCGTTCGGATCGTCGACCAGGGAGACCAGGTCCTCATCCCGCTCACGACCAATGGTGTGGCCGAGGCGCAACGGATCGGCTTGGAGATTGTCGCGAGCGACCCCAGGACCAGGATCGTCGCCCGGGCCCCCTTGCCGCGAATCCGTGTATCGGTCGAGGTCGCGGACGAGCTAAAGGACCTCTTGCCGAAGAAATGGGAACTGATCGGGGACGTCCTCGTGATCCGCTTGCCGGCGCGACTCGAACCGTTCCGCGAGGAGATCGCCAGGGGGTATGCCGAGGCGCTCAATGCGCGCACGGTCTGCCAGGAAGTGGGCGTGATCGAAGGCGTTCACCGCACCCCCAAGATGCGCGTGATCTACGGGGACGGAACGGAGACCGTTCATCGTGAGAACCGCATCCTCTACAAGCTCGACGTCACGAAAGTGATGTTCTCATCTGGCAACAAGCACGAGAAGCAGAGGATGGCGGGCCTCGACTGTCGCGGCGAGACCGTCGTCGACATGTTCGCCGGAATCGGCTACTTCACGCTGCCGATCGCGAAGCACGCGAAGGCGAAGCGCGTCATCGCTTGTGAGATCAATCCAGTCGCGTACCGCTATCTGCAGGAGAACGTCGCGCTGAACCACGTCGAGAGCATCGTGGAGCCGGTCCTAGGCGACAATCGCACCCTGCCAGGAAAGGGATTCGCCGATCGAGTTCTGATGGGATACGTGGGCACCACGCATGAGTTCCTGCCGAAGGCGCTCGAGCTCGTGAAAGCAGGAGGAATCATTCACTATCACTGCACCTGCCCTGTCGACCAATTCCCGACGAGACCGACCGCGGAGATCGATTCAGCGGCCGAAGGCAGAGCGATTGAGATCCTGCGCGCTGACGAAGTGAAGTCCTACGCCCCCGCTATCTCGCACTACGTGATCGACTTCCAGGTCCTCTGATCATCTCGATCTCTTGACCAAAGTCTCGCCGCTCCCGCTCGCGGTCAGCATGTTCTGGAGCGCCTCGACATAGGCCTCTTTTTCGCTCGCCATCAGCTGGGACGCGAAAGCGGATAGGTAGGCGCCGAAGTCCATCTCCTCCTTCGTGAACTGCCAGGTCTTCCCCTCCGCCTCCCCCGCCGCATGCAGGAAGGCATACGCCAACGCCTTTGTCCGGTGGTCCTTCAGGCGCATCTTGTCAAGTGCCCTCACCATCGACGCCTTCCCGTCCGTCTTGAATGCCCGCGCCAGCGAGTCCGCCATTGCGCCTATCTCTCCGAGTGACTCGAACTCCGGAAGCCTGGATGCGACCCCCTTCGCCAGCTCCAACCTCCTCGCTTCCGTCACCAGTTGCGGCGGGGTGAGGTTTCCAGGCGCGTTCAGAAGCGGCCTCCAAACCGATTCGCTCGCGACCTGCGCCATCAGCCTCTCCTTGTGATCCGACCAGAGGTCCGAGACAATCCTGCCTGCCTGGTCGCTCGAGGCCACCACCGATAGCGGCGATTCCCGCAGCAGACCCGACACCGCCAGGCGCTCCGCGTCCCCTCCTTTCATCTGCGATAGGAACTTCTCTAGATCGGTGCCGTAGCAGATGTCCGCCAGTACGAGGACGCGCTTCCCTGCGCTCCGCATTGCCGCCCTCTTCTCCTCTTCACCCTTGGCAAGGAAGCTCGCGTCATCGATTGTGGAAGCTCGATACTGGTCGACGAGCG
>DATJOX010000029.1:0-29418 GCA_035506675.1 Methanomassiliicoccales archaeon | reverse complement strand
CTATGAACACCTTGTCCCCGACGATGACCGACCCGACCGGGCAGGACAGGCCCTTGGACAAGCAGAAGGTCAAGCTGTCGACGTTCCTCCCGAACTCCTTTGGCTGCACGGAGAGCGCCACGCAGGCGTTGAAGACCCGCGCGCCGTCGAGGTGGACTTTCATCCCGAGCTTGTGCGCCGTCTCGCACACCTCGTCCACCTGCTTCGGCGTCCAGCACGTGCCGCCGGCGCGGTTGTGGGTGTTCTCGATCGCGACCAGTGCGGGGTTCGGGAAGTGCAGTTCCCTGCCTCGATAGGCCTGCTTCAAATCGTCCGCCGAGAAGACGCCGTTCGTGCCCTTGATGAGTCGAGGGATCGCCCCAGCGATCGCCGACATCCCTCCCAGCTCGTAGTAGTAGATGTGCGCGTCCGACTCGCAGAAGAGCTCGTCGCCGCGACGGCAGTGGGTCATCACGGAAACCAGGTTGCCCGCAGTGCCCGAGGGGACCAGCAGCCCCGCCTCCCTTCCGAAGCGTTCGGCCGCCATGCGCTCTAGTTCATTGACGGTCGGGTCTTCCCTTGAGACGTCGTCTCCCAGGGGAGCGTTCTTGATTGCATCCAGCATCTCATCGGTGGGGAGGGTGACAGTGTCGCTTCTCAGATCTATGACGTTCATCGCACTCAGCCCAGCTGCGATTGCAGCGTGCGGATAAATACGCTGCGACCTTTGGTCCTAGACTTCCACCTTCTTCCTCTCGTGCAGCGACTTCAACGCCGCCTCGCAGATTCTTAGGTCCGCGTAGGCGTCCTCGCCGTTCGCGAGCGGTCGTCCTCCGGACCCGACCGCCTTCAGGAAGTCCTGAAGCTCGATCTTGAGCGGCTCCTCCTTGCGCACGCAGACTCGGCGAACGTCCTGCTCCAACGGTACGCGGAAGGCGTCCGCGGCGTCGAATTCCTTCGTGACGGACGATGAGAACTCTAGGCTCTGGTCGATGTAATCGAGCTGCACGAAACCGGCGCTGCAGGTCAGCGACACCTTGCGCACCTTCATGGGAGTGAGCCAGTTGACCTCCAGGTAGGCCTCCAGCCCTCCCTTCGTCTCGATGAGCACGCTCGCGTGGTCCTCGAACTGCTTGTTGTTGAAGTGCCCTCCGAGGGCGAAGACCGACACGGCCTCGTCGCCGGTGAGATATCGAAGCACGTCGACGTCGTGAATGCCGAGGTCCATCAGCACCCCCACGTCACGGATCCTCGCTGGGAATGACGATACCCTTCTGGACGCGAACGAGATAGGCTTTCCGAACCGCCCCTCGGCGAGGGCGCTGCGCGCGACCCCGACCACGGGATTGTGCCGCTCGACGAAGCCTGCTCCCAGTATCACGCCCTCTTTCTCAGCGAGGGCGCACAGCTCCTTCGCCGTCTTGGAAGAGCCAGTGAACGGCTTCTCGAGCAACAGGTGGCGGCCGGCCTTGATGACCTTCGTCGCGACTTCGAGATGAGTGGTCGTGATCGTGCTCACGCTCACCGCGTCCACGCGCTGGAGCAGCAAATCGATGCTAGCGAAACTGTCCACTCCGAATCTGTCCGCGACCCGCTTCGACTGCGCCTGATCGACATCGTAGACCCCCACCAGGTCCGCGATCTCCGAATAGATGCGGGCGTGGTTCTGTCCCATCGAGCCGACGCCGATGACCCCGACCTTGGCCATGTTGACCACATCTCGGACGCTTGCTATTAATCATTCGAAGTGGAGTGCACAAGGATTATGCGGGCGTAGTCGGTTCCTTCAGCGTTATCATGAAGCGACGCCTGCTCGATATCCTTGCCTGCCCGCGCGACAAAGCTCATCCTTTGGATCTCGCCGTCACGAAAGAGGAGGGGGGAGAGATCGTATCTGGCACGCTGACTTGCCCAAAGTGCAGAGAGGTCTATCCGATCGAGGACGGCATCCCGAACATGCTTCTTCCTGAGGACCGGGACTGATCAGAGTTTCGCGAGCGCTTCCTTGATACGCTTCATGCCCTCGGTCAGGTCATGTCTGCTCGCGGCGTACGATATCCTGAAGTGCCCTTCGCCTGCCGGCCCGAACGCCGAGCCAGGGGTAACGCCCACATGCGCCTTCTCGAGAAGATAGGCGGCCATGTCGTCGGAGTTCATCCTCGCGTCGTAGGACGGGAACATGTAGAACGCGCCCTTGGGCTTCGGGCAGTGCAGTTGCGGGATGTCCTTGAGGATGTCGTATACCAGGTCGCGCCTGGCCTGGAACTCAGCGACCATATGCTTGACCGAATCCTGCGGGCCTCTTAGAGCCTCGACCGATGCGACCTGCGCGAAGGAAGTGGCGCAAGAAATCGACTGCGTTTGCAGCTTGTTGATCTCCCTGGTGATGTCAGGAGGGGCGATCGACCAGCCGACCCTCCAGCCGGTCATCGCATACGTCTTCGAGAACCCGCTCACCGTGACCGTGCGCTCGAACATGCCAGGCAGCGCTGCGATGGAGTGATGTTTGCCTTCGAAGATGATCTTCTCGTAGGTCTCATCCGCAAGGACGGCAAGGTCGTGGTCGATCGCCAGATCCGCGATCCCTTTGACGTCGCTCGCTTCCATGATCGAACCGAGGGGGTTCGAAGGCGTGTTGATCAGGATCATCTTGGTTCTAGAGGTGATGGCCTCCGCGACGGCATTTGGAAGCATTCGGTAGTCGTCTTCGGGCTTCACCTCGACGAGCTTCGGCACTCCTCCAGGGATGCGCACGGTTGCGTCGAACGTACCCCAGGCCGGGTCGGGCATAACGACCTCGTCTCCCTCATCGAGCATCGCCAGGAACGTCATGAAGATGGCCTGCTTGGTGGGGGTGATGACCACGTTCTTGTCCACGCACGGAATCCCGTTGTCCCTGCGCGCCACCTCTGCCACCGCTCGCCTGAGCTCGGGGATGCCTGAGGATGGCGTGTAGTGCGTGAAGTGCTCGTTCAGCGCCTTGATGCAGGCCTTGGTGATGTTGTCAGGCGTCGGAAAATCAGGCTCGCCAACCGAGAACGAGATGATGTCCACGCCCTCGGCCTTGAGCTTCGAGACGATGCTGGCCATCTTCATCGTCCCGGATTCGGGGACGTTCGACATCCGCTTGGCGATCTTAGCAACCATCGAGTCGCGATTACACCGTTAATATATGATTTTTGCCGGTGGTTCTGGCTGCGGTTTTCGTAGGTCAGATATCAGACAATAATGTACATCAAAGGTCTTATGTGTTCATTTTATTGTCAACGTTCATATACCAGCGATTTATTAGAGCGTGCGGTGAGCAATTGCCGTTCGAGTTGGACCTTGCAAAGCTCCATTTCGGGACCGAACTAGTGAAACGCGGATTCGCCAAGATGCAGCAGGGAGGCGTTGTCATGGACGTGACCAATGCAGACCAGGCTGGAATAGCGGAGGACGCGGGAGCGGTCGCTGTCATGGCTTTGGAGCGGGTCCCCGCGGACATCCGTGCCCAGGGCGGGGTGGCGCGCATGGCCGACCCGGTCAAGATCCAGGAGATTATGGATGCTGTCACAATTCCGGTCATGGCGAAGTGCCGTATCGGCCACTTCGTCGAGGCGCAGATCCTCGAGTCTCTCGGAGCGGACATGATCGACGAGTCGGAGGTCCTCACACCGGCGGACCCGTTCTTCCACGTAGACAAAACGAAGTTCAAGGTGCCTTTCGTCTGCGGCGCCAGGGACCTCGGGGAGGCGCTCAGGCGCATCGACGAGGGGGCGGCGATGATCCGCACCAAGGGCGAAGCGGGCACGGGCAACGTCGTCGAAGCGGTCAGGCACCAGCGCATGATCATGTCACAGGTGCGCGAGCTAAAAGGCAAGGAGACAGAAGAGATGACCGCGATCGCGCGCAAGATCGAGGCACCAGTACACCTGGTCCGCGAGGTTGCCGAGATGCAGAGACTTCCGGTGATCAATTTCGCGGCAGGTGGCATCGCGACGCCAGCGGACGCCGCCATGATGATGCAGCTCGGCTCCGACGGTGTGTTCGTCGGTTCGGGCATCTTCAAGTCCGACGACCCCGCCCCGCGTGCGAAGGCGATTGTAGAGGCGGTCACGAACTACGACGACCCGAGCATACTGGCAGAGGTGTCCAGGGGGCTCGGGGACGCGATGAGGGGGATCGAGATCTCCACCATCAAGCCGGAGCAGCGCCTGCAGGAACGCGGCTGGTAATCAGTGCTCAATTGCGCCGAGCAACTCGCGGATGACGCTCGGCACCGTCATTTCTTCTTCACCAAGCGAGACCACATGATGCGCGATCGCGTACGCATCGCTTCGAAAATCCCCCTCAGGGAACGCGCCGATGATGATGACCAGATCCAGGTGATGCAGTTCGTTCAGCAGCGCTCGGAGCGGAATGATCTGGCCTCTTGGCGAAAGGAGGATGATCGCGTCGGCCCCGATGTCCTCGACGAGCTTCTCCAATGGGCACCCAGCTTCCATCGTCCAGCCGAGCTCGTTCCTATTCGCTCGAGATGAAAGAAGCGCCGCCAGCGCCTCCTTGAATGCGGCAAAGTCCTCCGGAACGATCGAGCCCTCGTCGAAGGTAAGGACTTCGTCCTCGACCGTGAGCACCCTTGCTGAGAGCTCGCCGTGTTGGAAGTGCTCACTCGAGAGCAGGAGCATCAGCGAGTCGTGCACGATGTCCGGCCGGCCACATCGATTCGCGTCCAAACGCCCGGCAACCAGATTCCTGTGCTCCCGAGCATCGAGGACCTCGTCCCGCGTCCCAATCCGAATTAGCTCGATCTCCGCGTCAGCCAGGATCACGTGGATCATGAGATGATCCGGTCCATCATGTCCTGCTCGAGGCCCATCTTGATCTCGCGCGAGATCCTGCGCCCGGTCGACATCTCCGGCTCGATGAGGTCGGAGTAAGGCGATCCCGAAACGAACGGGTTCGAACCGGCGACGATCCTCGAGGAGATCTCGAACACCTTGAACTTCAGCTGGTCGGTCACGATCGACTCGAGGCAGAACGGACCGATCATGCCGCCGAACAGCTCCTCGGAGCGCTCGACGACCCGCTGCCCCATCTCGAAGACCTTCGGAAGCAGCGATTCGCGCAGCACTACCGGCACATTCCCGGTCACGACGAACGAAGGGTAATATCCGAGGCGCTTGAGCTCCTCCGACGCGCCCAGCTTGTACATCTCATCGATGTTGCTCTCGTCACGGCGGTCCATGCTCAGCAGCTCCATCGATCCTCTGGACACGGTGAAGCCGTCACGCTTGATGGGCGAGTAGAAGAAGTGGAGGTAGTACCTGGTGCCGAGGATGTACTCCTGGATGGTGTACGGCTGCGACATATCGATGCCCATTTTGAACTCGGGGTAGTCCTTGGCGATGAAGAACCCGCGTCCGCCTTTCGCCCCATGATACTTCACCAGCACCGGGCGGTCGATGCTCTTCGGATCCTCGACCTTGGCCGGCATGTCGATGCCAGCCGACGTGAGCCATTCGCGCATCTTCTCGCGATCGGATTCCCACGATAGCACTCCGCGGTTGCCGAACGTCGGAACGGGCAGCTTCTCGAAGTTCTTCGTACCGAGGTACTCGACGAAAGACCCGTGAGGGATGATGATGACGTTGCGCGAGACTAGCTCATCCGCCTTGTCGAGCATCTCGTCGAAAGACTTCAGCATCAGGATCTCGTCGGGCTTGCCGAGAGGGAAGGCGTCGTAGAAACGGACGTTCGGGTTGACGGCGATGCCAAGGGTGCGGAAGCCCTCCTTCTTCGCGCCGTTGAAAATCTGCAGAGAGGAATGCGAGCAGACCGTCGCAATGGTGATCTCGTCTGGGTCATATTCCGAGAGGATCTTGAGAATGGTTTTCTTCTGAACCATATTGTGGTATTCGCATTTTGGATAAATAGGTTTCCATCGTCACCCCCATCGCTACACGACTCCGCTGGCTTTCTCAGAGCAGCTTGATGCCGATCGCTTGGAACACCAGGAAGACGATGATCGCGCGCGTGAACCCGGCGAACAGATTCGTGAGCGCGAACCACCGTAGCCTCATCGCCTTTCCTTCGGCGTTGAAGATCGAGAAGACGTACACTGGGACGGTGTCGACCATCAGCGGGATGCTGAGTATGAGGTAGAGCCCGACGTATCGCGTCTTCGACACGAACCACTCAATCTTGCAGACCAGCCAGTGGAACCAGCGGAAGCGCCTCCAGCGCCGGATCGGACCTTCCACCTTGATACCCAGATAGAAGATCAGGATGCTTCCCACCGCCTTGCCCGCCCCGAGGATGAGCGCCTTGATCACGATGCTCACGTTGTCGTTCAGGAACAGCCCGAACTCGACCGGGATGGGTAGGATCACCGCGGCGGCGATGCAGTAGACGAAGAACACGATCGAGTACTCGATGGGATTCGTCGATACCTGCGTCAGGAAGTTCAGCAGGTCCTCGACCAACCCCATGCTGCCCCGATGCCGCGCCCTGCCTAATATGATTTACTGCCTTCACTTGGGAAACGCGTTCTCATACCAGGCGATCGTCTTCTTCAGCCCATACTCGAATGAAGTGCGCGCCTCGAAGCCGAATCGCTCCTTCGCCCTGCTGACGTCCAGGCAACGACGAGGCTGCCCATCCGGCTTGCTTGGATCCCAGACGATCTTGCCCTCGTAGCCAGTGAGGCCCTTGATCAGCTCCGCGAGGTCCTTGATCTTAATCTCCACGCCGGTGCCGAGATTGACCGGCTCTGACGAGTTGTATCGTTCCGTAGCGAGGACGATTCCCTGCGCGCAGTCGTCAACGTACAGGAACTCCCGCGAAGCGCTCCCCGTGCCCCAGAGCTCGACCGTTCTCGCGTTCGTCCTGCGCGCCTCGATCATCTTGCGTATGAGCGCAGGGACCACGTGCGAGTCCTCCAGGTCGAAGTTGTCGTATGGCCCATAGAGGTTCACCGGCACGAGCACGATCGCGTTGAAGCCGTACTGCCTCCGGTAGGCGTCCGCTTGAACGAACTGGTTCTTCTTCGCGATTCCGTAGGGCGCGTTCGTCTCCTCCGGATACCCGTTCCAGATCTCTTCTTCCTTGAACGGCACATGAGTGAACTTCGGGTAGGAGCAAACGGTGGCGACCGTCACGTACTTCCCCACCCCGGCCTGCCGCGCCGCCTCCATCAGCTGTATTCCCATTATCGCGTTGTCATAGAACAGCGTCGCGGGGTTGCGGCGGTTGAACCCGATGCCGCCGACCTTGGCCGCGAGGTGAATGACGATGTCCGCCCCGGCGCACACCTTCTGGCAATCCTCCCAGCGACGGAGATCGAAGCGCTTGCTGCGCGGCACGACGATGTTCTTGTCCTCAACCCCCCTTGCCTTCAGCTGTTGCACCACGTGGCGTCCGAGAAATCCCGCGCCTCCGGTGACGGCAACGCGCTTGTCCTCGAGGAAAGACATCTAGTCCCGCCCCCACCAGCGCCTCGGGAATTTGCGCTTGATGATCTTGTCGCCCTCGCCGATCGGCTCCAGTCCAATAGCGCGCAGATCGGCATCGACCATGATCTTCACCAGCTCTTCGAAGCCCACCTTCGGCTTCCAGCCGAACTTCCTCTGCGCCTTCCTCGGGTCGGCGACCAACTCCTCGACCTCGGTCGGGCGGAAGTAGCGCGGGTCGATCTTCACGTGCGCCTTCGGCTTCAATCCTGCGTAATTGAAAGCGGCAGTGACGAACTCCTGAACGGTGTGCGCTTCGCCAGTGCCCAGCACGAAGTCCCCGGGTTCCTTCTGCTGCAATATGCTCCACATCGATTCGACGTATTCCGGAGCGAAACCCCAGTCCCGCTTGGCCTTCAGGTTCCCGAGGTACAGCACGTCCTGCTTCTTCGCGAGCATCGCGGCGACGGCGCGCGTGATCTTGCGCGTGACGAACGTCTCCCCGCGGCGCGGCGATTCGTGGTTGAAGAGAATGCCATTGGAGGCGAACAGGCCGTAGCCCTCGCGATAGTTCTTGGTCATCCAGTATGAATAGAGCTTCGAGCAGGCGTAGGGGGAACGGGGTGCGAAAGGCGTCTCCTCGCTCTGCGGCGGTTCTGCAGAACCGAACATCTCCGAGCTCGAGGCCTGATAGAACCTCGCACCATTGCCGCTCCGCCTAAGCGCCTCGAGGATTCTGGCGGTTCCTGTGGCGACAATGTTCGTCGTGTATTCGGGCATGTCGAAGCTCACCCGGACGTGAGACTGCGCGCCCAGATTGTAGATTTCGTCCGGGCGCAGATTGTAGACGATGTTGGAGATTTGCTCTGAATCTGAAAGGTCGCCGTAGTGCAGGTTGAACCGACGGCCCGGTTCCTGCGGTGCCTCATAGATGTGATCCACGCGAATCGTGTTGAACGTGCTGGCACGGCGGATGATCCCGTGCACCTCGTAGCCCTTCGAGAGCAACAGCTCCGCGAGATACGAACCGTCTTGGCCGGTGACGCCGGTGATGAGCGCCCTCTTCGTCTCCATCCTCACGCCCTCTTTTTGGCGTATGAGAGAGGGCCGATATAAACGGTGTCCGACGCCCCTGCCGAAGCCGTCCCCGAAGCACTAGCCACGCATACGAGCGACCGTGTCCCAACCTTTTTATGCTGACATCTGAATAGCGGCCATCCAGGGACAGCTATGGCGCCAAAAAAGGAAGGTGCGAAGGAAGAGGATTGGTTCAACGAGCTCGACGCGCAGCTCGAAAGGGAGAAGCAGGCCGTTGACAAGGATCAGGCTGAGCTCGACAACCACAAGCGCAAGGTCAACATGGCGCTCCTGGAGGACTTCTGGAAGATCATCCAGCGCTTCGATACCGCCAGGCACATCAACATGACCATGAACCCTGCCCCTGACACCTTCGCCGTCTTCGAGTCCTATCCCGACGTCTGGAAGTTCAAGGAGAACTTCGACTTCGCGCGAATCACCGGGCTAGAGCTCGTGGACCGCACGCAGGACCAGGGCAGGATGGGCGATTCGATTAAGGTCTGGTTCTATCAGTCCGACTCGACGATACGCGTACGCATGATCTTCCAGTATTGCGAAGGCGAGCACTACTACAAGTACGCCGGTTGGAAGCGCATCTTCGCGCAGTTCGTGATCTACGACGCTCCGCTCTCGAAGGTCAGCATGGACGAGCTGCACGCGAAGCTCGGCGACGTTGTCAAGGTCTGGTTCGAGTCGCACCTGAAGAAGAACCGCGACGTCATCATCAAACATCTCAAGGAAACCTACGAGCGCGGCGAGACGTTCACCGAGTGAACGTTTCTCCTTTCTTTCATTTCATCTCTCACGCCTGGCGTTGCACTTTCAGCGCTCCCGGAGATAGTACCTTTAAGCCCAATCCGGATACGATGAGGCAGTGAATCACCAAGAGGTGTACCTATGGATAAGGAAGAACTCGCACCCCATGTATCAGAGATATCCCGGGTGCTCGGAAACAAGGTTGACGAAGAGACTATCTGGAAGGAGATGGAGACCTACCTGAATTTGTACAGGGTCTCGCTGGAGACGGCAAAGAGGAGCGTCGTGCGGAAGCTGGGCGGAGACCCGAACACTTTGAATCGGGGAGTGCAGAAGAAGCTCGCGGAGCTGCTGCCGGCGGAGCAGAGCGTTGATGTCGCCGTGAAGGTGCTTTCCGCGAACCAAAAGCAGATCGAGGCGAACGGCGAGGCCAGGCAGATCATCTACGGGATGATGGGCGACGAGACGGGCACGATGCCCTACACCGCCTGGGACGCGGACCGCTTCCAACTGAGCCGCGGGGACGCTGTCCTGGTGCGCAACGCGTACACAAAGGAGTGGAACGGGCAGCCGCAGTTGAATCTGGGGTCGCGGGCGACCATCGAGCAGCTGGAGAAGGACTCGATCAAGCTGCCCGAGGGGATGGATTTCGTTCCCTCCTCCGGTCCGACGACCTGCAAGGTCTCGGAGCTTCAAGAGGGAATGAACAGCGTGCACATCGTCGTCAAGATACTCACGGTCGACCAGCGCAAACTCGAAACGACCAACGGCCAGAAGACCGTTTTCTCGGGCATGGCGGCGGACGAGACCGGCAAGGTGCAATACTCCGCCTGGCACGACTTCGGGCTGAAGAAGGATGACACCATTTCCATACGCGGTGCGTACGTCAAGAGCTGGCGCGGAATCCCGCAGCTCAATTTCGGGGAGCGGGCGGAGGTGGCGAAGGCCAAGCCGTTGCCCAATGACGCCGAGCTCGGAAAGCCGAAGCCCCGTCCGGTCGACGATCTTGAGCGGGTGGGTGGGGCGGTGGACGTCCTCGTGTCCGGGATCGTGGTCGACGTGAAGAAGGGCAGCGGCCTGATATTCCGCTGTCCGCAGTGCAACCGCCTGGTGCAGAAGGGGCTGTGCCGACTTCACGGGAAGGTCGAGGGGCAGCCGGACCTGCGCATCAAGGCGGTCGTGGACGACGGGTTCGGCGCGATCACCGCAGTGCTCAACCGCGATATCACAGAGACGCTCGTGGGCATCAACCTGGACGAGGCGCTCAAGGAGGCGAAGGAAGCAATGAACCCAGAGGTGGTGCGGGAGCATATGGAGGAGCGGCTGTTCGCGAAGCCGCTGGAAGTGCGCGGCAACGTCACCAGCGACGAGTTCGGGATGATGATGATCGTGACGGAGGCCACGGTCCTGGTTCCTGAGGTGCGAGGCGAAGCTTCCGCGCTCCTCAGCGAGCTGGAGGGAGCGCAATGATCGCGCGCGAGGTCTCCTGGCGCATCTTCGCGAGCGAGTACAACTCATCTCGCCTGGAGCTGAAGGGAGAGGGGGAAAGGGCGCCTTCGTACATCGTCTCCCCGCTGGGCGCGATGATCAACCGAGTGTACGTCGTAGGGGTGATGACCGACAAGGAGAACATCGGCACCGATGAGGAACCTCTCTGGCGCGCCCGGCTCTCCGATCCGACGGGCACGTTCTACGTCTCGTCCGGTCAGTACCAGCCGGAGGCGACCGCGGCGCTCGCGAAGATCGAACCGCCGGCCTTCGTGGCCGTGGTGGGCAAGACCCGAACCTACTCGCCCGAGGAAGGAACGATGTACGTCTCCATCCGCCCGGAGAAGGTCGCGGTCGTCGACTCCAGGCTCCGGGACCATTGGGTGCTGCAGACCTGCAAGGCGATGCTGCGACGCATCGAGGCGGTGGCCGCGGCGAAGGAGATGCAGGCGCCGAGCGTCGAGGAGCTCATGAAGCTGGGATACTCACGACCGCTGTCGGATGGGGTCGTGAGAGCGATCGGCCACTACGCCGACATGGACCTGGTACGCTACCGGGCAATGGTCGTCGAGGCTCTCAAGTTCCTGCTGCCCGAGTACCAGAGCGGGGAGGGCGAGATGCCCGAACGCCTGGGAGAGGTCGAGGAGGAGGTCGACGAGGAGGAGAAGGAGGCGCAGGCGCTCAAGGCGGAGGAGGACAAAGAGGAGAAGGTCCTCGCCATCATCACCAACCTCGACAAGTCGGGGAAGGGAGCGCCTTGGGACGAGATTGTCGACGAGGTGAAGAAGCTCAGTATCGACCGCACCGAGCTCGAGGAGATCACGAACTCGCTCATGGACAAGGGGATGATCTACGAGCCCGTCCTGGGCAAGATGAAGCGCATCTAGTTCTCGAACTGGCCGCGCAGCCCATACACCATGATCAGCCCGATCACGGCGCAGAGCGAGGCCTCGAGGAAGAAGCCGGAGGTGAAGACGGCGAAGACCCCCGAGGCCGCGGCGAGGACGAAGTGCCTGTGCTTTCGGGAGAAATATGAGGCGACGAGCGCGAGGAAGCTGCACACCATGGTGGCGGCGAGAGCGAAGAACACCACGCTCTGCACCTCGTTCAGCGGCATTCCGGTGAGGCTCACGTACTGCGTGATCATCGCGTCCCGATTGAAGAAGGCGAAGATGGTCGAGACGATTCCGTCCAGACCGGCGAAAAGGAACAGGATGCTCGCGCGGTTCAGGGTGGCCCAGGATGGTGCCGACCGCCTCTGCATTACCGGTATCTTCGTTGCCGTGTACGCCTGCCCGTAGATGTAGCCGCACTTGGGGCACTGGAGCGTGCCGTCCTTGAGGTACTCACCGCAGCGCATGCAGAAGTTGATGCTCTTGTCCCCGCCCGCCTCCATTGCCTTCGCCAGCTGATGCCACTCTAGCCTAATCTCTCTTTTCCTGGGTCATCCCAGCTCTCTGTGCAAGTGGTCCTCGTCCCTCCACTGCTGCTCGAAGTGCGCGTTCAGCTCGGAGATCAGCTTCGAATACCAGTAAACGAGGAATGGAACGAAGACGACCGCGAGCACGAGATAGACGAGGAATCGCCTCTTGCGGGTGCTTTGGACGGCGGCGGAGAACATCATGTTCAGGTTCGCAACTTTGCCGATGGCCGCGGATTGCGCGATGAACGCTTGCCAGCGGCGCTCGTGCCCGGGCGGGATGCTCGTGAGCGGCCGGAGGTAGAGGAATGTGATGACGACGCCCACCAACGGCAGCACGCCCATAGCCGCGTAGAATGGATTGGGAACGACCTCGTTCGCTGCAGCTTCCCGTTCGATGCTCTCCAGGTTCGATAGCTCGGTCTCGACCTTTCCCGCTACCCCAACCTCTTCCACGAGCGAGCGCAGATACTCGATCGTGCCCCGTCGCAGCATGTTCTCGCGGCGCACGTGCTCCCTCAGTCGTCTGGTCAGGCGGTAGTTGAGGAGCGCCAGCAGAGCCGATGTCAAAGAGAACATCGAGAACACTCCAAAGGCAATCCCGATGTCCCCGCCGACCAAGAGGGCAAACATTGCACCGAGGCCCACTCCCACAACGACCGCGATCAGCGGCAGGTACACTATCCAGCCCTTGATGATCTCGTCCGAGGCCTCTCTTGCCTTCACAGCCTCGGCCACATGCGCCCTCGCTCCCGCGCGCAGGACGCGATCCGTCTTTGAAGAGCTCGTCCTCTCGACCATTCGACCTAGCAGACGAACGAGCGCTCGCTATACAAACGACGCGGTCAGCCTTTTATTACGATTCCCGCGTAGCCCACGACTTCGTTCATCGGCTGCACGTCCCCGGAGGTTGCGTATTTCAGGAGGTCCGCCTTCTTCCCGTGCACGGCCTCGAGCATCGCCATCACCGGCCCGTAGCCGCACATACTCACGTCCTTGGTCTGCACGGTCGCCTCCACTCCTTTCGCGTCCAGCGCGAGGATCTTGTCGATCACCGCAAAGTCCTTCTTCTTCGCTTCCTGAGGCGAGACGTAGTGCGAGAAGTCGCTCGACGCAATCACGATCACGTCTTTGCCCTCGATGGCGCTCCTTAGCTTCGTGCCGAGCTGCTTCGCCGTCTCGTAGTCCTGGAAAAGCATGTCGATAGGCAGGATCTTGACCTCCTTCTTGAAGTACTGGAGGAACGGCAGCTGCACCTCGACAGAATGCTCCTGAGCGTGGGCGTACGGATCCTCCTCGACCACGCCCTCGAGCTTCTTGGCCAGTTCCTTGTCTGCTTGGCAGGTCCCGAGAGGAGTGGAGAACTCGTCGACGCTCATGGCGACGCCCGCGCCGAGCCCATGGTGGTTGGGGCCGATTATCACGAAGGTCTCCGGGAACCCTTCCCTCGCGATCGCGGCGTACACGTGCGCGGCCACCGGCCCAGAGTAGACGTATCCCGCGTGAGGGACGACGACTCCCACGATGCTCCTCGGACCTTTGCCGAGCGTCGGTATCTTGCCTGGACCGAGCCGGTGCAGGAAGCATTGCTCGATCTCTTCGCGAAGAGCCTTCTCCTTGCCGGAGTAGAATCTGCCGGCCACGACGGGATAGCGCGTGCTCATCGAGAGAAAATAGAAAGTGAGGATGGCTAAAGGGTTTGCGTGCGATTCTAGCGGCCTAGAGGCTCGCTTCGAAGTCGTCGATGGTGAGCTTGAAGTCCTCGTCTCGTGACAGGACCCCGCGCTCCTTCAGCGTCTCGCGCGTGAGCAGCCAGTACACGCAGGCCAAGGCCCGGCGCCCCTTGTTGTTCGTGGGGATGACCAGGTCGACGTTGCGCGTCTCGTTGTTCGCGTCGCAGAGCGCCACGATCGGGATGCCAACATTCATCGCTTCCGCCATCGCCTGTTGATCGGCGGCGGGGTCAGTTACCATCAAGATCTCCGGCTCGATGAAGTCGGAGAGCTTCGGGTTGGTGAGCGAGCCAGGTACGAACCTGCCCGGGAAGGTCTTGGCGCCTAGCGCCTTGGTGAACACCTTCACCGGCTTCTGCCCGTACTGCCTCGCCGAGACCACCAGGATGCGGTCTGGCGTGAAACGGGCCAGGAACTTAGCTACCGCGCGAATTCGCGCGTCGGTCTGCTTCACATCCAAAACGTACAATCCGTCGGATCGCACTTTGAATATGAACTGCTTCATGTCGGCGCTCTTCTGCTGTGTTCCGATGTGAACGCCGGAAGTCAGGTAAACGTCCTCAGGTACTAGCAGGTCTGACTGTGTCTCCTCGCTCATCTGCAACCCTCATCAATCCCTCTTAACGTCTATGGGTATGACCTCGTTGTCGAACTCCATGCGAGCGATCTCGATGGGGTCGATAACCCCCTCAGGGACGTCAAGAAGCACAGGCGCGCCCAGAGAAATCTGAAGTGCACGAGCACCAATGATGCGCGCCTTCTCAAAGCGAGTGTACTTCCTCATTCTAATCACCGTCAAGGGAGTAACCCCATATTAACGATGCCCTCTTAAGCCTTTTGCAGAAGCGCCACGGTGATGGATGCGCGCCACGCCACGGTCTGGCTCGTGCCCGCCGTGGCACTTCGTCACTCGCTCCGCAGGCGCTTCCTCACGTAGGGAACTAGACCGCCTTGTCCGAGGATCTCAACGAGGAACGGGGGCAGGGGATCGAACATCAGCTCCTTGCCCGATGACGCGCGAACGACGCCCCTTTCGAGATCGACCTCGACGGTCTCCCCTTCCTTGATCTCCTCGGCCGCTCTAGCACAGACGACGAGCGGCAATCCGACGTTGATCGCGTTGCGATAGAAGATGCGCGCGAAGCTCGCGGCGACGACCACCGAGACGCCAGCGTACTTCAGAGCGAGCGGAGCCTGCTCTCTGCTCGATCCGCATCCGAAGTTGCGCCCTGCGACAATCACGTCGCCTTGCCGCACCTTGCCTGCGAAGGTCGGGTCGGCGTCCTCCAACACGTGCTTGGCGAGGTTCGCGGTCGAGTAGTCGTCGAGGTACCTCCCAGGGATTATGAGATCGGTGTTGATGTGGTCCCCGAACTTGAATGCGCGACCCTTGATCACTTCGCCACCTCCCTCGGGTCCGCGATCTCGCCCTTCAGCGCGGAGGCGGCGACCGTCGCCGGGCTTGCCAAGTATATCTCCGCCTGCGGTGAGCCCATCCTTCCCTTGAAATTGCGGTTCGTCGTGGATATGCAGCGCTCCCCGGAAGCGAGCAGCCCCTCGTGAGCCCCGAGGCACGGGCCGCAGCCAGGGTTGAGAACGATCGCCCCGGATCGGGCAAGCGAGGCCAGGATCCCACGATCCGAGGCCTCGATGTAAATGTCGCGAGAAGCGGGCGCGACGATCAGACGCACCTTCTTCGAGGCTTCCTTCCCGCGCAGGATCGCCTCCGCCACCGTCAGGTCCTCCATGCGACCGTTCGTGCACGATCCGATGAACGCCTGATCGATCGCAAGCCCTGCCACTCTCTCCACCGGCGCCACATTGTCGACGGTGTGCGGCTTCGCCACTTGCGGACCGAGGTCGCTCATGTCGAGTCGCCTCGTCTCCCTGATCCGCGCGCCTTCGTCGCTCGTGACCGCCGACCATTTCTTGGTTGTGCGGCTGGAAAGGAACTGCTCTGTTTTCGCGTCCGGGAAGCAGACCCCCGCCTTCGCTCCCATCTCGACGCTCATGTTGCTGAGGGTCATCCTCGAGGCGATCGAGAATCGCTCGACGACCTCTCCGACGAACTCGACGCATTGGTAGTCGGCGCCGTCCGCTCCAAGCGTGCCGATGACCTTGAGGATCGCGTCCTTCGCACCGACCATGCTGGGCAACCTGCCTTCAATCCTCACCCTCAGGGTCTCCGGTACGCGCAGCCAAAGCTCACCCAGAGCCCAGACGGCGGCCATCTCGCTGGCGCCAATCCCGGTGGAGAACGCTCCCAGCGCACCGTAGGTCGTCGTGTGCGAGTCCGATCCGACGACGAGCATGCCCGGCAGGACGTGCCCTTTTGAAGGAAGGACTTCGTGGCAGACGCCCTCCCTCGAGTCGTAGAAAGTGGGGATCGCCTCTTCGCGGACGAAGCCACGCACCTCCTTGTGCCCCTCCGCCGCCTTCACGGTCGGCGCGGGCACGCGATGGTCGAATAGGATCACGAGCTTGTCCGGGTCGCGGATCCGCTCCGCGCCCATCTCCTTGAAGGCCTTCAGGACCAGGGCGGTGTTCTCGTGGGACATCCCCAAGTCGACTTTGGCGGTGACGATGTCCCCGGCCTTCGCGTCCGTGCCCGAGGCCCTGGAGAGCACCTTCTCCGCGAACGTCTTCGCGACCATGCGACACCCACAAGCCGGGTGCGCACTAATAACCGTGTCGCTAGACGCCTCCACCTGTCGGAAGTCGACTGGATTGGGGCGAAAGAGGGCAAAGAGTAAACCTCCGGAGGGGGAATGCTCTCCTCAGGAAGATGAGCGCGAAGGTCACGGTGTTCGACGGTGCGGACTGCATCGGTGGGAACAAGATCCACCTCGAGTTCGATGGGCATGGGGTCCTGCTGGACTTCGGCACGAACTACAAGACGATGGGACTGTACTATGAGGAGTTCCTCAAGCCCAGACAGGGACGCGGCCTGCACGACTTCGTGCGCATGGGCCTCGTTCCCCTGCTGTCCTGCTACCGGTCTGAGATCATCCCGTCCGACCTGGACATGAGCCTGTGCCGCCGGGTGCAGGTCGACGCGCTGATGATCTCGCATGCGCACATGGACCACATGGGGCACGCTGGCCTCCTGGAATGGTCGATACCATTCGTCGCCTCGCCCATCACCGCGGCGGTGATGAAGGCCCTGCGCGACCTGGGCGCGAAGGGGATCGAAGGAGAGTGCGTCTACGGGCAGCCGCGAAAGAGGGACGACCACGAGACGCGGCTGATCCGTTCCCCGAAACTCAAGAACGGGGAACCTCTCACGGGGCGCGACTATGTTCTCACGACCAAGCCCTCGGGCGAGATGTGCGGATTCTGGGAGCAGAGCATCCTCAAGACAAGAGAGATCGACGCGGGAAGTCTGCTGGAGCCGTGCGACCTAGGGTTCAGTTTCCAAGCCTTCCCCGTCGACCATTCAGTTTACGGGGCGACCGCCTACGCGATCGACACGGAGTCGGGTTGGGTCGTCTACACCGGAGACCTGAGGGCGCACGGAGCCCAGGGCAAGTCGACCTGGGAGTTCGCGAAGAAGGCGGCAGAGCTCGAACCCAAGGCCCTGTTGATAGAGGGCACGCGCACTTCGCGGAACGAGCCCGGGCAGGAGTGTTCGGAAGAGACAGTTCGCAACACCTGCCTCGAGGTGGTCGAAGCGGAGAAGGGCATGGTCATTGCGGACTTCTCACCACGCAACTTCGAACGTCTTGAGACGTTCGCCCACATTGCTGAGAAGACGAACAGGACGCTTGTGATCACGAAGAAGGACGCGTTCGGGCTGCAGGCGATCCAGAGCGCTGATGGGGTCGATCGGAAACGCAGCGTCGCGGTGTTCGACGCCCTGAAGCTAACGGAGAGCGGTGCGGAAGAGGCGGCGTGCGCGACCCTCGGCAACGAGCTGGTGGACCCGCTCGACATCGGCGAGAACCCTGGCGGGTACATCCTCAGCTTCTCGATGTACGACCTCGGCAATCTGCTGGACATCGGAGTCAAAGGCGGCACGTACGTCTACTCGAGCAGCGAACCCTACTCCGAAGAGCAGGTCATCGACTTTCGGCGCCTATCTAATTGGCTGGAGCTTTTCGGACTGAAGGTGCGTGGGTTCACGATGCAGGGGGATGCTAGCTTCGAGCCAGAGGTGGAAGAGGGATTTCATGCCTCGGGTCACGCTTCCACGGCGGACCTGTTGAGCATCGTCGAGCAGATCTCTCCGGAGATCGTCATACCGGTCCACACCGAGGACCCCGGTCCGTTCAAGCGTCTGAAGGGCATCGAGGTAGCGATCCCGCAGAAGGGAATCCCAATCTCGCTCTGAGACGCGGCAAGCGGATGGAAACGAGAGAGGTTACTCAGGCGATCCCGTTCCACTCGGCTTCTAGCGAGACGAAGGCGTAGCTTCGGTCCGCCAAGACGATGACCGCCGCGACGGCGACGCCGACCGCTATCAGATACGGCGCATCGACCACGAGCCCCAAGCCTCCAATCGAGACGAGCACGACCAACGCCGCCGGCAGCACGATGAAGTTGTGTCGGAAGCGGCTCGCTCGCACACGACGTTCAAGCCCCCTGGAATCTGAAGTCTCACCGAGAACCGCGCCGGCGATCGACGCCGAGATAAGTGCCGCGTGTTCAAGCGCGTCCTGGGGATCGCGCCTCGGCGATGATGCGTCCAGGCAACCCTTGACGAAGCCTGGCGAGGGAATGGCGGACTCGAGCCCGATGCGCACCGAAGAAATCGAGGGCGTCAGAAGTGAGATCTGCTTCTCGAAATGGTCGTGTTCGGAATAGAAAGCCCCGATGCGAACGTGAGCGTCCTGAACGTAGTGCAAGGCTCGCCCGAGCCGCCAAACTGCGTCCGCCTCCTCGCCCCTCAGGCATGATCTCCTCGCGCGCCAGAGCAAGCGCATCACCTCAGAGCGGGATTGGTGATGATGGCGAACGCGCCTCACCTTGTGCCTGCCATGCTCCTTCTTCACCGTCTTCAGAGGGTTCCTGTCCGGGTCCACCGATGCCTCGACCAGAAGCTCGGCCAGATCCTCGGGAAGCTCGAGGGCTTCCGCTACCAAGCTTGTGATCTGTTGGTGGCTACGCCACTTCATCCCATCCCCGTTCGCCGATGACGACAGGGGTATTTCAATCTCGGAAAGGGAGGAGCGAAACTGCCTAATAGGGCATCTGGCGCTTGCACGCACCGCACTGGTAGGGAACGTTGCTGCGAAGTGCTGTCTCCATTCTGTTCATGATGTCGAAGACATGCGCGCCTCCGTGCGCTTCTTCCGCCATAGTCTCCGCCAGGCTCCCGTTCTCGATCTTCGTGGCGATGAGCGGAAGATAGCGTCTCTCGTCCGATCTGGCTTTCGCAAAGGCCAGTCTGAACAACTTCTGGAGCTCCGAGCGGAGGGGCGCGACCCCGCCCACAATCGCTTTCTCGGTGAGTTCGCGAAGAGCGTCATCGTCGTCTGCCAAATCCAGATCGCAGCGGAGCAGGGTGAGCACGAACGCCGTCACGGCCATGTCCGCCCGCAGGCATTCCTGCTCGTCGATCGCCTTCAGCTCGACGCAGCAGCGCGAGAATCGCACGATCACCCCCCTCGAGTCGACCCACTCGTGGCAGAGCTTTTCCCCCCCGTGCTTGCGAAGCTCCGAGAACATCTCTTCCTGGATCTGCTTGTGGTGGACGGCGTTCTTCAGCTTCTCCGGAACAACGCCATGTGCGATTATCGGCAGTTGCCGCTGATTCTCTCGGTAGTAGACGAGCCGATTGTCCATCGTGCCATTGAGCTTGCCTTCGACGAAAGGGGAGGAGGCCGAGATTGCTACCAGGTAGGGGATCAGTGCGCGGAGCTTGTTGTATTTGCGGACCATTTCGTCCTCGCTGGCGTAAGGGAGGTTGATCTGGAGCGCCTGGATGTTCAGCCATCCGTGCTGGCGTATGTCGAAGAGGCAGTCGTAGACCTCGTACAGTTCCTTGTCCTCATGGTCCCAGACCTTGGCCTCTTTGAGCTTGAGAGTAGGATGCATGCCGCCACCGAGGAGTTTGTAACGGTTCTCGGTGCGGGCGTAGAATCCTTTCAGACCGGAATACAGCGCCGCCTCCAGCGATTCGAGGTCCTTCGCTGGCACCGCGGGGGTGAACTCGATGACGTGCTTCTGCAGCTCCTTCGAGAGATGCACTGGCCCGAACGATATCTCGTTCTGCAGCTCGCCCCCGAGGTCCTCGAGTATCCTGTCCACTGCCGAGAGCGGGTGAAAGTCAGCATCGTTGACGGAGAACTCGTGCTCTGTACCGATTGTCATGACGCTCGCCTTCCTTGTTGCGCTCCCTGGTCTTCTCGGATGCGTCCCGAGCGATTCATACTTTGCTCCCCAGCAACTCCTTGATCACGTCGGCGTAGATGGATGGGTACACGTCCTCCTCACCGTTCTCGAGTGAAGGATTATCGTTCACCTCGATTACGAAGGCACGGCCCCTGCTTACCTTGATATCGACGCTATACAAGCCGTCGCCTATGGCGCCCGCAGCCTGAAGAGCTAGGTCGATGACTCTGCGCGGAACCTGATCTTCTTGCACGATTTCGATTCCGTAGTAGGGCACCTCGTCCTCGTCCTCAGCCTCGATCAGCGCTTCCGGCACTGGTACATAGCGAGATGCAAACAACAGACGCCCGGAGAGAACCCCGATCCTCCAGTCCTCTTCACTCTCCACGAATTCTTGCGCGACCAGCTCATCCGAGAGCTTGAAGAACGCGGAGGAGGCACGCTTCAGCTCGCTCTCGTTGTGCACGAGCCGGACTCGCTTGGAGAATGTCGTGGACGGCTCCTTGAGGACGATCGGGCTGCCAAGCTTATGGAACAATCCCGGTCCTGCCGTTGCGAGTTCCGCGCGGCTAAGGAACTCAGTGCGTGGCAATGGGACCTGGGACTTGGCCAGATGTAGGTACATGCTCACCTTGTCGGAACAGATGCGAATGGACCGCGAAGAATCGATGACGGGGATGGCATGGAGCTCAGCGAACCTCGCCGCCACGTAGGTCGAGTTGAGCGGGTCGGTGCGGCTGCGTATCAACATCCCGTCCGTGCGCAGGATCTTTCTCATCTCGACCGGGAAGATGAAGTAGGAGCGATGCCCGAGGCGGTCCGCTTCGTCCCTGAAGCGCACCAGGGCGGCGAGCTTGCGCGCGCTGCTGAGGGTCTGCCGGTCTACGAAAACGCCGAGAACGCCCGTGCGCTCACACCTTCCCGACGGGTGCGCTGCTGCTTGTCGCCAGGTTTCGCTCCATGGAAGCGCCCAGAACATTCTACCGAAGCGCCCAAGCGTATTTATCAGTTCTGGCAGGGTCGGTTTCAGGATGTCATGCGGACGATCCCGCGTCGTCCACGCCCTGTTCTGTCGCGGAACGCTGCTTCGGGCGCCTGAGCCTCCTGTAGCCCAAATAGGCCAGGGCCAGAGCGCAGGCAACCAGGATACAGACGCCAATCACAATCTCAGGACTGAGCGACGCCGCTCCCCCTCCGGTCCCGTCGGAGCCTGCCATTTGACCTTGGCTGACACTCCTTGCGCCATTGTACGCTGCGGACGCAAGCCCCAACACAAGGGCCACGATGCTCGCCAAGATCAACAGCCAGGAAGAGGAGAAGATGATCACGATCTTGGTGTTCTCGCCGGGGGAGACTATGTCCCTCGCCTTCCAGGATAGGCCGTAGTACACGAACCCGTGGTCCTCGTTCCGAATTACGAGGCCGCCCTCCTCGAGCTTTTTCAAGTGACGATGGACCGCGGCCTTGTCGATCTGAAGCTCGTCGGCGAGCTGGGTTATCGTGCGTCGCGTGGGCTGAAGTGCCTTGAGGATCTCGATGCGGCTGTCGGAGGCGAGAGCGAAGAGCGCCTTCTTGTCCAGCTCGACCTTCATCTTCCTTTCCTGCGCAGGGAACAACGACGGGTGGAGGCTAAACCCCTTGGGTCCGTCGCCTGCGATCATCGCACGATCTCCGTCGTCACGCCTACGCTGCTAGCGACTGCTGCTGGGGCGCCGCCGCCCTCAGCAACCATCACCGGCAGGTAGTACGACCATCCCCCGCTGTACACGAACTCGTTTGCTACGCTCAGATTCGTTAGTGACGCTGCGATGATGCTCGTTCCGGTCACCGTGTATACGAATTCCCCGATCATGCAGGTCCTGACGATGTACTGGTTCGGCTCGATTGCGATGACCCCGACGAAGTCCAGTTGGTTGCCGGATACGTTGAAAACGAACACCCCCGGGGAGCAGTTCCAGCTCGCTCGATCGTAGACGGTCACTGGAATGATCAGTATCCCCGTTTGTGGATCATAGAGCACCGCGTGGTGGTCGTAGAGGGCCGCCGAATAGGACCAGCCCAGAACGGTGAGACTCGCCGCCTGCGCCGGATGGGAGGCGTCGGTCACGTTGAACAACGACAGCTTTAGCGACCCGTTCAGCATCCCAAGCCCGACGAGATGGTCCGGGTCGATGGGATGCAGGTAGGAGGAGAATCCGGGCAGGTCGAGCTGTCCAACGACGCGGATTGATGACGGGTTGCCCAAATCAATCACGAAGAGCGGATCGACTTGTCGGAAGGTGACGAGGTAGAGCATGTTCCCAACGAACCGGGCCGAGTAGATGCGCTCGCAGGGAGCGATCCCCTCCAACGCACCGAGGCGTTGCATGTCGGCGCCCAGCACGTAAACACCGCTGCTCTGATTGGTCCAGGCGGTGGTGGTCGCGACGCGAAGCTCGCCGTCCTTTTCGTCCAGGCAGAATTGGTTCAGGGGCCATCCGGGCACGTCGGCCTTCCCGGTCGGGTCCATTCTCAGTCCGCTGATTGAGATCTTGTAGATCGTGGTCGACGCGGAATCAGGGGATGAGAGCGATGAGCTGGTGATACCCGCTTGG
This sequence comes from Methanomassiliicoccales archaeon, assembly GCA_035506675.1. Taxonomy (GTDB): domain Archaea; phylum Thermoplasmatota; class Thermoplasmata; order Methanomassiliicoccales; family UBA472; genus JAJRAL01. Next base: position 6,605 of record DATJOX010000029.1, on the reverse strand, counting down.
TTGGTGGTGAAGGTCGGCCCATCCCATTTCTGGTAGGTCAGGTAGAGCGCGTTCTCGGATACGTAGACGATCGAAGAGTAGCCCGTGAGGATCGAGGTGTGGTTGCTCGCGCAGTTGCCGACGTCGACCGCTAGCAGGTTGATGAGCGCGGACGGGTCCTTGATCTCTGGGTCATAGCGAATACTTGAGGCTGCGATCTCCACCCCCATTTCTCCGTTCCAGACCATCGGGCGGAGGAAGTCGTTCTGATAGAACCAGATGAAGTGCTGAGCTAGCACATAGACCGTGCCGTTCGTCAGTCGACAGGAGTCCATGGAGCCGGAGATCGCATAGGAGCACGACAGGACTGGATTCTCCACATTGGAGATGTCGTAGACGAGCACCAGGCTGCGCTCCTCAGGCACGGACCAATAACAAGGTGCGAGCACAACCGGGGCATAGCACTGGTAGGGGCCAGACACCTGAGCCACCACGACCAGCTTCTGCCCATAGAGGAAGAGCCCATTCGCCCACACGGTGCAGTTGTCTGCCGAGCTCAAGGCGGAACGCAGCGAGATCAGGCTGAGATTTCGCATTTGATCAGCCGGATAGGCGGATACGATGTGCACCTGATCCCCTTGAGCGATGTACAGGCATCGGCCGTCTGTCTTCACAAGGTCGGCCTCGTCCACCCCCTGCACCTGCAGGTTCGTTTCCGAATGCCTCGTGGTCGTCGATGCCGTCGCTTCTCCGCCCGTGCCGCTATCCATCATCGAGACGTAGCCGTTCGAGGATTGGGAGGCGGCGATGAAGCGCTCCATCTGAGCGTAGTCAGCGAAGGCCGGAAGCACGCCCGAACCAGAGGAGCCCTGATTGTGCGCGACGACGACGCCGCTTGCCAGCAGGGAGAGCGCCACAGCGCATCCGAAGAGCTTCGAGAACCTGTCCATTGTATCGAGACGAGTAGCGAAAGAAGGGTATACCAATCCGCGTCTGGCGTTGACCTCGCCGTCAACGCGAAGCGCTTGCCCAGCTGCCTAAGGGCTCAGAATTAAGAGCAGAGAGTCACCTAGCATCGGCGGTACGAAAATGGCCGTCACAGCAAGACGCAGTCTGCGGGGTCTGACCGCCGGAGTGCTGCTCATCTCCCTAGCCGTCGCGATCGTCCTCGCGCTCGCTCTCAACAAGCTCTGGTATTTCATCCCGCTCTTCCTGATCTTCGCGGGAGTGTACGTCCTCGCGCTCGGTGCCAGACCGTCGGGCGCAGGCCGGCAGGCGAGCTCCGCGCACATCTACTTGCTCACCTGGGGCGGAATAATGGCCCTGTTCGGGGCGTTCCTGATCGTGAACGACGTCGCGCCCGGTAACATCGTCCTCATGATCGCGCTGTTCCTGGTATTCCTCGGGGCCATCGCTATCATCGCTTTCGCGATGAGACGATGAGTGCGGAGGATGCGGGAACTAGGTTAAAATACGCCCTACGGGGAATCACGAGCACAGGGGTCTAGGAAATGCATCCGATTACCGAGGGCAACCTTCACAACGCTTTCTCAGGAGAGTCGATGGCACACATGCGGTACACCGTTTACGCGAAGGCCGCCGAAAAGGAAGGCTTCCCGAACGTCGCGAAGCTCTTCCGGGTCATCGCCTACGCGGAGAAGATCCACGCCACCAACCACCTGATGCGCATGCCAATCACCCCATCCCACGCGCTCGGAGAGGCACCGATGGGAGTCGGCACCACCCTTCAGAATCTGCAGTTCGGGGTCGATGGGGAGACCTTCGAGATAGAAGAGATGTACCCCGCCTATCGCGAGATTGCGAAGATGCAGGGCGAGAAGGCCGCCTTCGTCTCCTTCGACTATGCCTGGAACACTGAGAAGATCCACCAAAGGATGTTCACCGAGGCGAAGGCGACGGTCGAGACGGGCAAGGACGTCGCACCGAAGAAGATGCATGTCTGTGATGTCTGTGGCTATACGGGAGAGGGGGACGCGCCGGACAAGTGCCCCTTCTGCGGCGCGAAGAAGGAGTCCTTCAAGGAATTCCCGTAGAAAGGTGACGGAAGACGCCGCCCCTCACATCTGCTTTCTTTCGAAGTAGACGCAGGCTATGGCCAGCATCACCGCCGTCACCACCATCGCGACTGCGAAGGAGACGAGCGGGCTGAATCCCGCGGTGAGGTAGGGGAGGATGACGACCCCCGCCACCTGGTTCGAGCCGTAGAGGACCGCGATCACTCCGACGAGCACCGATGGCGACGCTATGCCGATCAACGCGCTCGCGCTGGTGGTGATGCCGATCATGCCGATGGTGATCAGGAGCGAGTTGGCGATGGTCTCGCCGATCGCCGGGGGAAGCGTCCCGAGGCGCGCGGTGTCAAGCCCTAACCCGATCAGGACCGCGAGCATGCCAGCGACGACCACGCAGAGCAATACCGCCAGGAATTTGGCGATCACTAGCTCCCAGCGGTGGATCGGACGGATGAAGAACAGGTCGTAAACCTTGCGCTCCTTCTCGTTGATTATCGTGACGGCGAGCATGACGGAGGAGATCGTGCCCCCGATGACGGACACGATGACCGAAGCGAACGCGGCCACCGAAAGCCCGCTGGTCGATGAGGGGACCGCGTAGAACAGCAAGAGGGCGAGCGCCGGAAGTCCGATCCAGAGGGCGATCATCACCTTGGACCGGTAGAAGCCGTTTAGCTCGTCCTTGAACAAAAGCGCCAGGCTCACTGATGCACCCCCTTCGCGAGGTAGTTGACGTAGAGCTGCTCAAGCGTCGGGCTGACCGCGCTGATGCTGCGTATGCGCGATCCTTGCGCAATGAGCTCGGTGATGAGCTCGTGGATCGCCGCATCCAGATCGGTGCTCTGCTCGAGATGCACGATGAAGCGGTTCAGGGCGATGTTGTCCACCGAGACGTAGCCCTCGACTTTCTTTAGAGCCACCATCGCGCCCTGGTCCATGGAGAGCTCGATCGAGACCTGCTTCCCCACCCTGGCCTGCTCCTTGAGCTCCTCCATCGTTCCGACGTGCACGAGCTGTCCGGCGCTGAGTATGCCGATCCTGTCAGCGAGGTCCTCGACATCGCTGAGGATGTGCGAGGAGAAGAAGACGGTCTTGCCCTCCTTCCTGAAATCACGGAATAGCTCCTTGAAATGGTACCTGCTCTCGGGGTCCAGGCCGGCAACCGGCTCGTCGAGGACTAGGAGCTCCGGTTCGTGCATGATCGCCTGGGCCAATCCGACCTTCTGCAGAGTCCCGCCCGAAAGCGCCCCGACCTTGCGGTTGCGCACTTCGGTGATGCCGATCCGCTCCAGGGTTGCGGCGATCTTGGCGTCTATCTCGGAACGGGGGATGCCAGAGAGGCGGCCGAAGGTGGAGAGGGCCTGGTCCACCGTCCTCCACTCCTGGAACGCGGCCTTCTGGGGCACGTACCCGAGCATCCGGTTGACCTTCTCCTTGTTCCCCTGCAAAGGAACGCCGTTTATCGTGACGTCGCCTGAGTACTTGCCCAGCAACCCCACCATGATCCTGATGGTCGTCGTCTTGCCGGCCCCGTTCGGACCGATGTAGCCGAAGGTCTCTCCCCGCCTCAGCTCGAGCGAGACCCCCCTCAAAGCCACCACGTTCCGATATGACTTGGAGACGTTGCTGAGAACCACCAGTCCGTTGTCCGCCATTTGCCGACCTGCTTGCGGAATCCTGTTGCGCCATATAAGCATGACCGCAATGGAAGCGAACCGGGAGTGGGAATGATTATGAAGAGGCCGGAGCGATACGCGGACGATGCGCGAGACGACGCTGCGGGACATCGTCAAGGAGAAGCGGTTCCTGTTCTTTGGCGGCAAGGGAGGGGTGGGCAAGACCACCATGGCAGCCGCGACCGCGGTCTGGCTGGCGGACCAGGGATACAAGACCCTAATAATCGCCACCGACCCGACGGTCTCGCTCTCCGTCACCTTTCAGCAGGACATCTCCGAGACCGAGATCACACCGATACGCTGCGGCTGCAAGCTGTCCGGGTTGAACATCAACCCAAAGAAGGCCATGGGCGTCTTCCAGTCGAGAATGACCGGCATGCTCGAGGGATTCAGCACCTTGTTCGGTTCGGAACTGCTGAGCACGCCGTGCACCGAGGAGATCGCCGCGTTCGATCAGTTCGTGAGCTTCATGCAGGACGACGAACACGAGAAGCTTGTGTTCGATACCGCCCCGACGGGCCACACGCTGCGCGAGCTGAGCATGCCTTTCGATTGGTCCGGGTACATTTCCAACCAGATCGAGAATCGGAGGGAGCTGTCCGAGGCCCTCGGCTTCGTCTACGACGAAGGCATGGTCGAGGACCTGAAGAAAGAGAAGGCCAGGTATGACAACGCCGTGAAGGGGCTGGCCGATTCGAAGGTCTCCGCGTTCACGCTCGTCACCCTGCCCGAGAAGATGCCGATCGAGGAGACCGCAAGGGCGGTCGAGGATCTGGCGGGTTTCGGAATCAAGGTGCCCTCGCTGATCGTGAACGAGGTCATCCCGTCACAGGTTCTGAATGGGAATTGGTTCCTGGAGCGTAGACGGGCCACGCAGGACTCCTACCTGAAGGAGATCGACGCGAGATTCCCGGAGCTCGTAAAGCGGCAGGTCCCGCTGTTCGAGAGCGACGTATTCGGGGTCGTTAGCCTGCGCAGGATCGCGGAGGCGCTCTATGCCTGAGAAGATCAAGCTCGTATTGCTCTCGTTCGCGTGCTGCAACCCGAAGTTCGCGAGCTCGGACAAGCAGTACCTGGAGCGGATCAAGGAGGCGGGGGTCAAGACAGGCCTCGAGTTCCAGATCGACATCGTGCACGCGACCGAGGTGATGATGGCCCCGGACCATTTCCCCTGGATGCGTGACGCGCTGCCGCTGTTCATGAAGTACGGCTCGGCGATCGCGCCGGCGCTCTTCATCAACGACAAGCTCGAGCTGTACGGGGGCGTTCCGACACTGGACCGCCTGATCGAGGCGATCAAGAAGCACGTCGCCTAGGCGGACGATGCGCATTTGAACTGCTTTAAGGCGAGGACCGCGCTCAGAGCAGCGATGAGCGATCTGAGGCAGAAGATCATCTCGAAGGCAGGCGAGCTCGACATCCCCATGATCGGGTTCGCGTCCGCCGAGAGCTGGGACAATCCACCATTCGAACCATGGGTGCCGGAGGAGTTCCGCCCCAAGGCGATATACCCGGAGGCAAGGACGGTCATCGTGATCGGGCTGCCCATCTCCCTGCCGATAGTCGAGAGCGCCCCCTCGATCCATTACCACGAGCTGTACAACAACGTCAATCTGCTCCTCGACGAGCACGCCTATCGCCTTTCGACCTTCCTGAGCGAGAAGGGGCATCCGTCGATCTACATCCCGCGCGATGGGTACGGCTCGATTTCGATACTGGTGGACAAGCCGACCGCCTTCTTCTCACATCGCCACGCGGCCTTTCTCGCTGGCCTTGGCACGTTCGGTCTCAACAACACGCTTCTGACGAAGGAGTACGGCCCGAGGGTAAGGTTCGCCTCCGTCTTCACTGCCGCAGAGATCGAGGCTGGGCAGCCAATGACGAAACAGCTGTGCACCAGGTGCATGCGCTGCGCGAAAGCCTGCCCCGTCAAGGCGATCCCCGGCAAGGAGTACCCTCAGGGGCTCATCGACAAGAGAGCCTGCTCGGAAAGGAACGAGGGCCTTCGCTCGCGGTACCTTTCTCCCTGCGGGATCTGCATCAAGGTCTGCCCCATCGGCGAGGACCGCAAGCTGTTCGGGCACACGGACGTTTCGATGTACGACGATAGCGAAAGATATCCAGAGTACCACAAGGCATGGCGACACGTGCAGTCCTACGGTTCTCGCTAGGGGATATCGGGACCCGCCCTCTTTAGTTGCTGCCACGCCCAACGAAAGTATAATGCTCTTTAGCAATTTCACGCCTTTACTAGATTTTTTTAGACAATCGCAATAAATATGTATACTGCAACGCTTGCCAACTGCCAACGCGGCGGTGCTATCGCCCCTTCGCCATCGCAAACATGAGGCGAGAACGGCATGCCGTGGTCACGCGGGAGATCTTGAATGTCGACGCAAGAGACGAGAAAGATCGGGCTGGGAATCGACACCGGTGGCACGTTCACCGACGCGGCGCTCGTGGACCTTGAAACGAGCAAGGTCATCGCCAAGGCGAAGGCGCCTACCTCCTATCAAGACCTAACAATTGGCATGCTGAGCGCCATCGACGCGGCTCTGTCCCAGACCTCGATATCCCCCAGCGAAGTCAGGTTGGTTGGGCTCTCCACGACCCTTGCGACCAATTCGATTCTACAGGGAAAAGGCGGCAAGGTCGGGTTGATCGGGATCGGCTGGACGCCGCAATCAGATTGGCAGCTCGGCACTGACAAGGTGAAGTTCGTCAGGGGAGGGTTCGATTCGATGGGCAAGCAGTTGGAGCCCCTCGACACCGCCGGGCTTGCGCAAGCGATCGATGAGCTGGCGCCCGAGGTGGATGCGTACGTCGTTAGCGGCATGTTCAGCATCTGCAACCCCACGGACGAAGAGAACGCGCGCGAGATGATCGCGAAGCGCACTGGCAAACCGGTGGTGGTAGG
>DATJOX010000028.1:0-29507 GCA_035506675.1 Methanomassiliicoccales archaeon | reverse complement strand
CTGGTAGAAAGGAGTCCACCGCCCACCTCGGCTCGGAGGCCAGAGACTCTCATCGGCGCGATGTTTTCTTTCGATTTAATTCGGAATCTGAGTATTTTAATTCGCCTCAAACGAGCCATACCCTTTTCGTCCTAGTTCCCGCGAGCTAACTATCGCGAAAGCGGGATTAAATACGGCAATGGCTCTGGTCAACCGGAACAGATGGGTCTGGCTAACGGTGCGACGGATAACGGTGAGGCTTACTGCTCGACCGAGCGGATGGACCGACCAATGGACATGGTGGAGGACTCATGGTTCACTCTCACCCTCGATCCCGACGGCACGGTCTTCTCGATCAGCAAGAGCTTCGATCGCTCATTCGGGCGCTCGTCCGCCGATCTCATCGGCCGCCGGTTCAAGGACCTGGTTTCGCCGCCAGACTGGGGCAACGTCGAGGCATCGATGCTCGCCCTCAGCTCGTCCCAAACAGGCGCCCAGAAAGTGCAGGCGATGCTGAAGATCGGTGAGGGGCGGATGCTGCCGTTCGAACTGAGTTTCGTGCAGCTGACCGACGGGGATGCCCCGATCGCCGTGAACGTCCTCGCAAAGGCGATTCACCGGCCAGGATTCCAGGAGACGAAGGGAGACGTTGAGGAATTCTCCGAGGAGATGATAGCCTCGACGACCCTGCGGGTCATATCTCTCGACAGTCAGGGGATCATAGGCTCGCTCAGCGGAGGACTCGAGGCCGACATTGGAGCAGCACGGCATTCGTTCGACGGCAGACACGTGGCCGAACTCCTCGACACCAATGATCTGGAGACCGTCAAATCGTCCATCGCCGCCGCAATGCAAGGATGGTCCCCACTCATCACTCTCCGGTTTAGAAAGAGCGACGGCGGCCGTCTCGACCTGCCTTGCCGCATGATGCACCTCAAATCCCGAGACGGTGCCTCGTCAGGGTTCATCTGCGTGGAGCAGAGCTACTCGCCCGAGCCGGTTCCAGACGCAGGAGAAGGATACAATCTCGAAGTGCTCGCGGAGGCTTCAACCGACCTTCTCGACGCCGAGGACTTCGACGACTCGATCGATCGCGACCTCGACAAACTCGTGGAATCGCTGGGCATTGAGTACTCCGTCTTCCGCCTCCTGCTTCCTGACGGCAAGCCGAAGCTGGTCTGCTCTGGTCTGGACTTCAAGAACGCGCGTCGATTGCTCGAGTCCAGGGTCATGGGATCTGGACAGCTGTACAAGATCGTCCAGGACGGCGAGCCGTTCATCTCGCTCGACATCCGCAGCGATCCGCGCATCATCGTGGAGGAGGCGGACATCCGCTCGATGGCGTGCCTTCCCATTCGCCACCGGCATGAGATCTATGGCTCGGCGCTTTTCGCTTCTGGCAGGCTGAACGGCGTCACGCAGGGGAAGCTTCCGGTCCTGCAGGTCTTCTGCAATCAAGTTGCGATCGCGGTGCGAAGGGCGAGGCTGCAGTACGAACTGGAAAGGCGCACGCGCGAACACGAGACTCTCTACGAGACCTCGATGGCGCTGTCTGGGTCCCTCGACTATCACACCGTCCTCGGCACGATCCTCGCCAAGGCGACTGAGCTTGTCCAGGCGGACAACGCCTACCTCTTTGTCCTGGACAAGAGGCACAAGACGCTGCGCTGCATGGCGGAGAAATGCGAATTCCCGGACGCGGTGCGCGCGCTCGAGCTCAAAGTAGGCGAAGGGATCACCGGCCTAGTGGCGCAGAGCGGCGAAGGAATGCTCATTGAGCGCGCCGATCTTGATTCGAGATCGAAGCAGGTCGAGGGCACTCCAGACGACCCGAGCTCGCTCATCTCTGTCCCGCTCAAGATGGGGGACGAGGTGCTGGGGGTGGTCACCCTTGAGAAGATACCTGGAATCCCATTCACTAAGGAAGAGTACCGCCTGATCGAGATGTTCACGGTGCAGGCGGCGACCGCGGTCAAGAACGCGATCATGTTCAACCAGATTAACGAACAGTCCTCCGCGCACCAGATGTACAACGTATTGCTGACGCACGACGTCGCGAACTACAATGTGCCCATTCACGGATACCTCGAGATGCTCGCCAAGGACCCGAAGGTCGACGAGAGGCAGAGGCGTTTCGTGCTCTCCGCCCTCGCTCAATCGGAGAACATCTCAAATCTTATCTCGGACGTGCGCAAGCTCACCGCCCTGCGCACTCTCACTGGTCGCGAGGAACTTCGCCCCATCGATCTGGTCGCCGTGGTCAGGGAGTGCATCGATGCAATCCATCTGAACACGCTGTACGAGGAGCACGAGATCCGGTTCCCCGGACCTCAGGTACCCGTCCTGGTCCAGGGGGACAGCATGGTCAAGGACATGGTGCACACGCTCATCGTGAACGTGGTGCGCTACGGAAAGCGCTCCGCGATTGAGGTGGAGATACTGCCATACGAAGAGAACGGCTGCTCGTATTGGCGCCTGAACGTCAAGGACCGTGGCAACGGCATCCCAGAAGGGAGGAAAGCGTTCCTTTTCAAGCGTTTCGAGCAGGTGGACATGGAGGCGATGGCGGAGGGGCATGGCATTGGGCTATCTGTCGTCGCCGCGATCGCCGAGCACCTTGGGGGAAGGGTTTGGGCGGAGGACCGGGAGCAGGTCGATCAGGTCAAGGGGTCGATCTTCTCAGTGCTCATTCCAGAAGTCAAGATTTAATAGCGATTAGGAGCATCCAACTAGCAGGTCGGAATCGATATGGCGAAGGAGGGCCCAATCCGGGTGATGATGGTCGACGACAACAAGGAGCACATTGACCTTTGCTCCGAGTACCTGCCGAAGGGCGAGTTCAAGCTCGAGGCGGCGCTCAACGGAGCGGAAGCTCTGGCCAAGATAAGGTCGAACCAGTACGATATCATCATCCTCGACTACGCGCTTCCGGACATGAACGGCATCGAGCTGCTGAAGAAGATCCGTCCGCTTGGGCTCAAGGTCCCGATCATTTTCGTCTCCGCCTACGACGACCCGGACCTGAGCTTCGAGGCGTTGCGCTCCGGAGCCTGCGACTACATCGTGAAGACGTTCCAGTACTACGAGAGCCTCAAGGAGCGCATCCTAGAGAACCTAGATACCTGCCCCACCTGAGGGCGGAGGGAGTGGCTTGCTTATAGTCGGCTTGCAGGGGAGCCCGCGCCTCGGTGGCAATTGCGACATCCTGTTGGACGCCGCACTGGAGAGCGCGATAGAGGCCGGAGCGAGCGTCGAGAAGGTGCAGCTCGGACGTTTGGATGCCAAGGCATGCCAGGCATGCGACCGTTGCTGGCAGACCGGAGAGTGTGTGGTCCAGGACGGGATGCAGCGGGTGCACCGGTTGCTGCGCGAGGCGGACGGCATCATTTTGTGTTCACCGATCTGGTTTTCCGGGATGAGCTCGCACGCGAAGCTCGCCATCGACCGCTGCCAGTGCCTGTGGGCGGAGAGCGACCGTCTGGGTAAGCCCATCGGCGGAGGGAAGAAGCGGTACGGCGGGTTCATCGCGGTCGGCGGGGATGAGGAAGCGATATTCAAGAATGCTGTATCGGAAGCCAGAGCGTTCTTCACCGCCATCGACGTCGAGGTCAAGGGCGAACTCCTGTTTCCAGGTGTTCCGGGCCGAGGTGCGATCCGATCGCATCCGACGGCAATCGCGGATGCGAAGGCGCTCGGGACGACCATTGTCTCAGCACTAGTACGTGCCTGATGGCGGCATCGGGGGACCGGGCGGCGGCAACGGGCCCGACGGAGGGCACGGGTACATCCTGTCAAGTTCCTTGATGCGGCGCCTGATGTACGAGAACGCTCCCGCCGCCAGCATGAAGGCGAGCAGCAGCCCGAGGAGCGCGATCTCGCCGGTCGCGTCGGGGAAGATGTCCCCCAGGATCGCGAACAAATTGAAGGAAGCGTGAAGGACCATTGCGACCAGAAGATAAGGCAGCCATGAGCGACGTCCCATACCGTAGGCGCTGTGCAAGCGGCCGCGCGCAATCCCGAAGCCAGTAATGCCTGTCGCGCTGGCGTGCAAAAACACAGAGGTGAACGAGCGCACGATGACGGTGAGCACGAACACGTCCGTGCCCGCGGCGAGGGCGTTCGCCAGGTACAGGATGTTCTCCGAGGCCGCGAATCCCAACCCCGCGGCTGCGCCGTAGACCAGGCCGTCCTCCAGCTCCCTCAGGTGCCCGTAGACGGTGAAAACCCCGAGCCCCTTCAGCGTCTCCTCGATCACGGGAGCGAGGATGACGGCAAGGATGAACATCTCCAGCGTCGGGTCGAAAGGCTGGAAGTTCCAGAATCCCTTGGCGAGGGGGCTCCCAGATGAGTATAGAACTTGGATGCTGAGCGACTCCAGGATGTAGGCCCCGCCTACCGAGAAGCTCGCACCGAAAAGGAAGACCGCGAACACGGCCGCGTACGGTTCCCTCTGGCACGTCTCGAGGTCTCTCACCCAGATCAGATATATGACCGGAGGGCCGATGGCGGCGATGAGGATGACAACGGATGAGAGCAGGTCGAGCGCCATAGGCGGCTGTGGATAGTGAGTGCCTTGTTATCTAAGCTGTTCGGTTGGCTACAGCGATTCGCCGAGGCGCTTGATCGCTATCCGGCAGTAGTCGTCGTGGTTCGCGAGGCAATGCGTCAAGCTCACCCTCGCCTCGCCCCAGGCGGTGATCGCGAACGCCGCCGCCAGGTCCTTCGTGAGCACGCAGGCGGTCGGGTTGTGCTCGTTGCTGTGCCATGGACAGCGGTTCCCCACCACTGTGACCGAGGCGACGTCTGCCTCGAAACGGAAGTCTCCTCCCAGCTCGTTGAAGAACCGGGTGAGCCCCCCGCCAAGCTGCTTCGCGTCGACGCTCCCGTTCCCGCCGAGGTAGTTCTCGTGAAGGATCTCTCGCAGTTCTGCGCTCAGGGGTGGTCTTTGGGCCGGAAGCTCGTCTTCCGAGGCTGATGGCAGCGGTCGGGGAAGGATCGCTTTGACGATTTGACCCGCCATGACGTCGGCGGGCGGTTCGCACGGCGGGTTCTGCGCTTCGGCCGGAGGCGGCATCTCCTTCTTCTCCGCTGCCTCGCGTGATATCGAGGCGACCGCAATCACGTCACCAGCAGAGTCGCGTACCGGCGAGTACTCGACCTCCACTCGCAAGCTCGCGCCACCCTTGCGCAATCTGACCGCTTCGGTGCGGACCCCTTCGCCCAAGCTCATGACCTTCGTGATGATGGCCTTCTCCTCTTCGACCTGGTCCTGCGGCACGGTCGGGAGGTAGCGGGCGGTGGCCTCGCTTGACTCGTAATGGTAGAGTTTCGTCGCGGCCGGGTTCCAGTCACGCACAATGCCGTCAGGCGTGTAGGTGATGACCGCATCGCCGGTGTTGTCGATCAGCCCCTCGAGGAACGCGCGGCGCCTCTCGCCTTTGTTGAACGCGATGGAATAGAACAGCGACGACCCGACCTGTCCGCCAACTAGGGTCAGCAGCCTCCGCTCCGGCTCTCCGAACTTCATCCCCGAGTGCGAGATCAGGATCATCAGACCGATGGGGTTCTCGCTGTGACGAAGAGGAACGGCGACCCAGGCAGTGGAATTGCCGTTGACATCGCTGACCTTGAACGACGCGACCGCGCTCGCGGCCTGCATCGAGACCGCGTGATGGAACGGGATCTTTGCGTAGGAAGTGCGGAACGAGTCTTCGACCCCGGCGTCGAAGCAGAGGTTCCAGCAGTTCTCACCTTTGAGGTATATCGCCCCACCGTCGGCGTGGAAATGCTCGACCGACAGGGATAGCATCGACCGCATGATCGCGTCCTCATCGACTGTCCGCGAGATCTGGTTGGTGACGTTGTTGAGGTACGTGAGCTCGTCGAGCATCCTGCGATTCTCGGAAGTAAGCCGCTGGTTGTCGAGCGCGTCCTCGATCGATTGCATCAACTGGCTGAACTTGAATGGCTTTGGGATATAGTCGAATATGTGCTTGCGAATGCCTTCGATCGCAGTGGCGAGCGTCGCTTCTCCAGTGATGAGGATGATCTGCGTATCCCTCGAACGAGCGCGGATGTCCTCGATCAGCTTGGGGCCTTCTGTGTCTGGAAGATGTACGTCGAGGACCACTAGCTCGTAGTTCGCAGCCGATAGCTCCTTGAGCCCGTCCGCTCCCGTGCCCGCTGCGTTGGCCGAGAAACCTCTCCCCTTGAGCAGCTCAAGAAGCAGGTTCCGGACCTCTGCGTCGTCGTCGATGACCAGGACGTTCGCTGGCACGGACTAGTCACCTCGACCGAACGAAACGTACATCGCACCCCATCCTCGAGCGCCGCGCGCTCACGCATCCCGAGGCTTATCAGTGATTGTTCGTTTATAAATGTTTCATCGAGCCGTCGCTGGCGCGATTTCAGAAAATGAAAATGAGGTGATGGAAAGGGTTTGGCTTCGTGGCTTACCAGAAGAGCTGCTTCGACGGGCCGCGCCTGTACGACCAGTACATGAGCACGAAGTTGACGATGCCGACGATGATCCAGAGCGCTCCCCACGACGGGAAGGTTCCGTCCGGCATGGTGCCGAAGGCGTTCTGCGCGTCGACGACCACCTGCAGAGGTGCGTGAAGCCCGCCGTAGAAGATGACGAACCACCAAGCGACGAACAGGGACAGGAAAAGGTCAGCCCTGAGGATCTTCGCGGAGATCTTGCCGTGGATCACGAGCCCCCATGCGGTCGCGAGGATACCGAAGATCGCCAGACCAAGGCAGGCATCCCAGGGGAAGCCGTTGTTGGCTGCGAAAGGCAGCATCACGAACATCGTGAAACCGCCGAAGATTGCCGCGTCTCCAATCGGTCTCCAGTCCCAGCCCTTCATGGCGACGATCGCCATGCCGAGGAACAGGAAGCCGAAGATCGCGCCCGCAACCACCAGGATCGCATAGGCATCCAGGCCCGGAGTGAATATGAACCAGAGCGCCATCAGCAGCAAACCCGCTCCTGCGGCCAGCTGTCCCATTGCGCCTATTGCCTGCTCAGGAATGACGTCCTCAGGCTTCGTCTTCTTGCTCCACCAGGCTGGGCACGCACGGGCGCCGCCGCAGTACAAGATCCAGTGAGAGAGTCCAAAGACCAAACCAATCATCGCGAATGCTATCACGTTCACCATTGTGTTCCCCTCGTAGTCCGTCCCAAGGACGGTCCTCCTTAGGGAGAAAAGTCGAATCTGGATATATATAAATAGCGGTATTCTGGCCCTCTTGCGAGGCGGAGCCAGTGTGTCAATATCGTCAGTCGATTGCTTCAGTTCGATAGCAGTCCAGAGTTAAATCCCGTAAATTTTATCTATATGTACGGTATAATTTGTGGGCTCGACGTGTTCCGCCTAGTCGGTGGCCAAATACCGCGGCTTCCTCACAGGTTTGGGGTCCGCTTCGGGCGCAGCTACGATCGTCGGAGAGCCATCCTCGCCGAAAAGGTCCGCGATCACCGGGGTGAAGGGGTCGATCAGCGCTCCCGCGAACCCCATCTCCTCGATGTTCTTGAGGTCCGCCTCGTTCACTCCCCCACCGATCAACGTCCGAACGCCGAGGTCCTTCGCCGCTTCGAGGAATTCTAGAGAAGCTCCCTTTCTGGTCCCGATCCGCTCGAGGTCAATGATCGCAAGCTCCTCGAACCCGATGCTCGTCAAGCGCCTCGCAGCCTCCGCGAGCTCCGCAGGTCCGGCCCGTGCTTTTCCCCACACGACATGCCCCGCCACCTGAATGCAGGGTACGCACCGGTCGGAGAGCTCGAACAGTTCCTGATACAGCTTCATCGTCGTCATAGTCGATGTTGACGCGAAGGCGCGTGAGACTTCAACTGAGAATGCGTCGAAGAGGTCCTGTTCGCTCCTTATCCCAAGGTCCAGCCAGATCTCGTGCTTCTTGCGAACGAGCTCGCGCATCACCCGGAAGTTCGGCTTCGCCTCGTTGATGCCGCTGAGGTCGAGAAGAAGCACGTCCTTCGCGTTGTAACGCGTTCCGGAGACGGCATTGTAGTAGCGCTCGAAGGTCACGTGATATTCGGTGCGCGCCAGCTCTTTGCCATTCCAGCCAACGCTCACGACCTCCGCCACCTTGGCGATTGGCACGTCTATGCCCCCCAGACTCAATAGGGGCGTCGTGTCGACGGGCATCATCGGAATGTGCAGGAAGCCTTCCTTGATCGGGCTCGATTCGGACCGTTGCATCGCCTCTTGACGGAACGCGATCCAGTCCTCCACGGTGCGGAAAGCCAAGGGTACAGCGGTCCTGCCGCACTCGTTGCAGCGGCACGTGTTGTCGTTGTTGTCCACGCCCGCGATTGGCCCGCCGAAGAGCACCTTGGGGACGATGTCCCGGCTCCCACAGTGCTGGCAGGCGTACACTGGCCCGGTCGGCCTCATGGCCCTGCCGATGGACGACAAGGGCTTAATCCTTCTCTCTTTCCGGTCGCTCAACCGAACAGGAAGCGCTTGCTCTCTTCGAGCGCCTCCTTGGCCTGCTTGCTCCCGCGGATGTCGACCGAGGGGTTCGCCCCTCCGACTATGAAGGTGCGCACGTCGTCGAACTGGAGGTTCCTCACCAGGAGGTTGTAGTAGCGCACGTTGATGTGGTTGTATACGACGTTCCCGTCCTGCTGGCCACAGGTGAAGATCACCTCCGCTTTCTTCCCCGGCGTCAGCCTGCTCCGGAAGCTGCCCGGACCGTTGCCCGGCCCCATGAGTGCGAAGAGGCGGTCAGCAAAGCACTTCGTCAGCCCGGTCTCCGCCCCGAGGTAGATCGGCGAGCCGATAAGCAGGAAATCGCAGCGCTTGATCTCCTCGCGCAGCTCCGTCATATCATCATCCTGGGCGCATTTTTCCTGGTTCCGGCAAACCCTGCAGCCCCTGCAGTCCTCGATGTGGAGGTCGACCAGATCGAATTGTCGCACCTCCGCTCCTCGCTCCTTCGCAAACCCGGTGACCTCGTTGAGCATCCGCGCGGTGTTCCCGTTCTTGCGCGGGCTGCCGTTCACAGCTACGATCTTCATGTACCTGCCTCCTGCCGAGAGCGTCTTTCTCGCGGATAAGGGTGAGGGGTTGCGCGGTCGAGGAGTGAGCGTGGCGAAGCGCGATTCTTCGCGTGCTCGCCTTGCCGGACCGGCTGATAATAAATACCCGCTCCAGGAATGAATGGCCAACCTGGAGAGAGCTTGACAATTCGGGGTGTGAAGGAGGAGTAGCTTTGGAAGGTTCAGTCTCAAGCCCGAGGATAGGGGTCTTCATCTGCACTTGCGGCGGAAGCACCGCTCTAACGATCGAGATGAAAGAGCTGGAGGATCACGCCAGGGCGTTGGAGGGCGTGGTGCACGTCGAGACCGTCGACTATCTTTGCCACCCCGAGGCACGTGAGCGAATGGCGAGCGTTGTCAGGGGCGATCACCTGGACCGGGTGGTGGTTGCGGCCTGCTCTCCGCGCCTCTACCTGAAGGAGTTCCAGGACGCCGTGGCGACCGTTGGCCTGGCTGGGTGCATGGTTGAGATGGCGAACATCAGAGAACAATGCGCTTGGGTGCATTCGGAGCAGCCCATCGGTGCGACCCGGAAGGCGGAGGACCTGGTCTCGATGGCGGCGGCGAAGCTCGCGCGCGTGAAGACCGGGGAGGGCGGAAGCGTCTCGATGGTCAAGCCAGAGCTGTGCTCGGGGTGCGGAGTCTGCGAGGCCACATGCCGCCTCTCCGCGATCAAGATGGTCCCTGATGTGGGCCGCCCTGGAAAGCGGATCGCGACGGTGCTGCCGAAGGTCTGCGAGGGATGTGGAGCCTGTGTCGCGGCGTGCCCGGCAGCGGCCATGGACCAGGCTTGCTTCTCGAACGAGGAGATCGGGGCGATGATCGATGCCGCCACGATGCCAGTCGCTTCGGAAGAGGAGAACTTCCCGAACGTGCTCGTCTTCACCTGTCACTGGTGCTCGTACGCCGCCGGCGATCTAGCGGGGATCAAGCGTCTACAGCTTCCCGACGGATTCCGCACCATCCGCACGATGTGCTCGGCCCGCGTGGACCCCGAATGGGTGATGAGGGCCTTGTCCCGGGGAGCAGATGGGGTGCTCATCCTTGCCGGCAAGCCTGGCCGCTGTCACTACGAGGTCGGCAGCATCCGTACCAATCGCCGCATGACGCTTCTCAAGTCGGTAATCACTCAGCTCGGCTTCGACGAATCGAGATTCCTTACGGTCTACGTCGATTCGGACGAGGCAGAGCTCTACCAGAAGACAATTTCCGAGTTCGTTACCAAGATAAATGAGGTCGGACCGAACCCGCTTCGCCTCCCCGAGAAACAGGAGTTCAAGACCGTCGACTATCAATTCGCTGGCGTGCCGGAGAGCGCGAAGGTCGGATACCGTCGCTGAAATCCGGGGACAAATAAAAAGAAAAACGGTTTGAAGGGCGCAGTCAGTGGTTGCTCGGAGTCTCCTCCTGCTTGGTGGCGAGCGAAACCCCGATCGTCACCAAGAATCCTACTGGGATGCTCACGATGCCCGGGTTCGTCAGGGGGAAGATCGCGCCTTTGGTCATGAAGGTCGGGCTGATCAGGATCAGCAGGATCGACAGCGCCAGGCCGGTCGCGATGCCGATCACGATCCCCATCCCGGTGGTGCGTTTCCAGAAGAGCATGCAAATCAGAGCTGGTATGTTCGCGGAGGCGGCGATCGCGAAGGCTAGACCGACCAGGAACGCGACGTTCTGGTCCTTCATGACGATGCCGAGCACGATGGCGATGAGCCCCACCGCGACCGCCGTCACCTTCGAGACCCGCAGCGTCTTGCGATCGTCGCCCTTCTTGCCCAGTATCTCGGTGTAGATGTCGTGGGCGATCGCGCCGGAGGCCGCCATGACCAGCCCGGACACCGTGCCCAGGATGGTCGCGAACGCTATCGAGGAGATCACCGCGAAGAATATCTCGCCTCCCTGGCTAAGGGCGAGCAACGGCGCGGCTAGGTTCTGGTTGGTCGTCTGCTGTGTGATGCCATAGAAGTTCGCTCCCAGCCCCAGGAACAGCGTCATCACGTAGAACGCTCCGATAGCGACAATCGCTACCACCGTGGACTTGCGCGCATCAGATGGTTTCGGCACCGTGTAGTAGCGGATCAGGATGTGCGGGAGCGCGGCCGTGCCGAGTATCAGGCCGAGCGCGAGCGAGGCGAAGTCCCACGGATTGGTGTACTTCAGCCCCGGAGCCATGAACTGCGTGCCCGTGTACGTGTGCGAACCTACCTGGATGCTCCCGCTGCTGACGAAGTGCCCGATGAACTCGATCGGCCCGAGTCCGCTCGCCCCGAGCACCACGATTGTCAGCGCGAGCGCCGCGAAGAGCAGCAGGAATCCCTTGATGAACTGCACCCAGGTGGTCGAGACCATGCCCGCGGTCGCCACGATCAGCACCACAATCAATCCGACCAGCACCACACCGGTGGTGTAGTCCAGGCCGATGAGTGGCTCCACGATCGATCCGGCGCCGACCATTTGCGGGATCAGGTAGAAAACGCTCACGATGAGCGCGGAGATCGAGGCCATCAGGCGCACGCGTTTGTCCTTGAACTTGCTCGCGAGCGCGTCTCCGAAGGTGTACTTGCCGATCTTCCTTAGCGGTTCGGCGATGAGGAACAGCGCCACTATCCAACCCGCCAGGAAACCGATCGCATACATGAATCCGTCGTACCCGAAGAAGGCGATCAGCCCCGCCACTCCCAGGAACGAGGCGGCGCTCAGGTAGTCGCCCGCGAAGGCGATCCCGTTCACGAACCACTTCACGCCTCCTCCAGCCACATAGAAGTGCCCGGCGGTGCGCACCCGGCGCGAGGCGTAGATCGAGATCGCGAGGGTCGCGAACACGATGATCACGAATAGCCCGAAGGCGACCGGGCGGAACTCGTAGGCCATCTAGCCACCCCCGGATCCCCGCTCCTTCTTGCCCGCGTACCAGTTGAACCCGACCGCCATGACGATGGCGGTGATGATCAGGATGATGCCGGAGTAGACACCGACGTTCATGCCCCCGAAGGCGCCCGCGAAGGAGAGCTTGGAGAACGTTCCCACGATGGTGAAGATTGCATACCCAACCACGTAGACGGTGAACAGGCCCAGCCCGACCTTGAACTGCCTCGTCTTGAACAGCTCCGCGGCCCCGTTGATCGGGGTGGGCGCCTTCTGGCCGATGGCAAATTGCAGCGCCATCTCCACCGCGCGATGCATCTCTTGCTCCGTGAGCTTCACAACCACGACGTCGCACGGTGCCTCCTTGATCACCCCGCGCGAGACGCTGCCGAGGTAGAGTCCGGGCAGGCCCTTGATGGTGGACGAGCCCATGACGATGATGTCCGCTTCGCTCTCCGCTGCGGTCCTCACGATCTCGCCGACCACCGCGCCTTCGCGAAGCACGACGTCGAACGGGACGTTGTTCTTCGACATTATCTCCTTCGCGTAGGCGATGCCATCGATACCCGCGGTCCTCATCAGCGCCGAATCCTCTGCGATCCGTTCCATTCCTGCGCCGATCACTTGCTCCGCGACGCGGAGGATCACAACCTTGCCGTTGCGGTCCTTCGCCATCTCCATCGCGCGCACGGTTGCGGCGATCGCTGGATATGAGCCGTCCGTGGGCAGCAGTATTCGGTAGCCGTTACGGACCATGGTCCCTGCCCTCCCACGCTGGCCGCCATCCTTTCATGCGCTCTGGCAAGGGACCCGGCACATTGCCCGATCCGCCAGAGCGCCACACCTCAGTCCTGCACAGACGTGATGCGGCTTGGGACTTCGGTTCGCACAGATTTCTCCCTGGGCTACAGGGACGGAATCCGGTGTTTCCCCGCATGCCGCGAGATACTAGGAAAGTGGTTTATAAGATTTTGTGAGTTTCACTACGATATTTGTCGTTATTGGGGAAGTCTGATGCGAATTTCGAATTCTGATTGGAATAAGTGGCTGAAAATTAAACGATGGACGTATTCGAACTTCGTCAAATGACGGCGCCATGAATTTGCTGACCGTCTTTGTAGCAGAGCCTGTCTGTAGGATCGGGAGGAGCGATTTCAGCCCTTGGCCGACTTCTTCTTGAAGCGTTCTACTGCTTCTCGGACGGTCCCCTCTTCGTCCATGACGATGCGGATGTTCTTAGAAGCCAGCTTCCGCTGTCCGTGCGGTCCGACCCAGCCTGTGATGACAACGTCCACGCCCAGCGAGATGGCCTGCTCCGCCGCATAAATGCCCGCTCCCATCTCCGCATCGTGCCCTTTGTTCTCGACCGCCTTGATTTCGCCCGATTCCGTTTCCACTACCACGAAGTACGCACAGTGCCCGAACTCCTCGTCGACCTCGTCGTCGAGAGTTGGCCCGGTCGCTGTCACTAGCAACTTCATTTCCTTACCTTCCCCTCGGTCGCTTTGACGATTCTGTCGACCACCGCGATGAACGCGACGGCTGCCGGGGACTCGGGATCGGCAAGGACGATCGGCATCCCGTCGTCTCCGCTCGTGACAACCTTCGGATCCAGGGGGATCCTTCCCAGGAATGGCACTTTGAGCTCCTTCGCCGCCTTCTCCCCGCCGCCCACCTTGAACAGGTCGATCTCCTTGCCGCAGTGCGGGCAGATCAGCCCCGACATGTTCTCGACCACTCCGAGCACCGGCAGCTTCAGCTGTCTGGCGAATCCGATCGACTTGCGAGAGTTGAGCAGCGCGACGTCCTGCGGCGTCGTGACGACGAGCGCCCCATCGGCATCGGGCATGAGCTGCGCGACGGTGAGCGGTTCGTCGCCGGTCCCCGGTGGGAGGTCGATGATCAGATAGTCCAGATCGCCCCAGCGCACGTCCGCGATGAACTGGCGGATCGCCCCCATCTTCATCGGGCCACGCCAGATGACGGGGTTGTCCGAGTCGCGCACGATGAAGGCCATCGACATCACACGGAGGTGCGGCGGCAGGATGATCGGCATGATGCCCTCCTCATCGCCCACCAACACCGCATCCTCGATGTGCAGCATCTTTGGGATGTTCGGGCCATGGATGTCCGCATCGAGAAGACCAACCTCGTATCCCCTCATCGATAGAGCCATGGCGATGTTTGCGGCGACGGTGCTCTTGCCGACACCGCCCTTTCCGCTCGTCACCATGATCTTGTGCTTGATGTGCATGAGGTTCTTGATGAGCTTCAGATCCTCCTTCTGGACCGTCTTCACTTCAATCTTGTCGATCGGCTCCATGCTTCTTCCCTCGCGATAGGATGGCCCCAATACGCCACCGCCGGTATTTTAGGTTGCTCGAATTTCGAGATCCTGCGCGATGAGGATGGAGTGACCAGTAGATTGATGAGGTGGTCGATGGCATCGAGAAACGCTCAGAGAGCAACTCGTAGTAGGTGGTCGTCACGAAGGACAAGTACTCTCGCAAACTGGGCGAGTCGATGATGCCATGGGCAGCGAAGCCTTTGACATGGTCGATATTCCAACCGATCCTATCGGATGCGTGGGCCCGTGCTCTGGTGCTCGCTTCCGGGGTCAAGATCACGAGAAGCACCCTGTTCGTCAGGCAGTACGGGAGGGTGTACGTGAATGCGACGCCAGTGCAAGCGGCGTGGTGGGCGATGGGCTCGTCCACGGCGCTTCAATCGATCGAGAACGCGCCAAGGTTCGGGCTCCTTCCGCTCCAACTCGGACTGAGCAGTGATCTTGTCGTCCGAATGTCAAGGTCCATCGCTGAGGTGCGAGAGAGCGCCGAGCAGAAGACCGCGACCGACGACTATCGCGCCCTGACCGAGGAATCATTGATGCGGCGCGTCGAGGAGGTCATCATCGATCTTCAGGAATCGATTCATCAGGACATCGTTCACGTGTACGTCGAACATCTCACGGCCATCATGCATCGGCAGGTGGCCGCGAAGCAACTTCAGACGCAATGGGCTTTCCCGTCGGAACTGAGCTCGCTCCTGCTCGAACTGGGTGACAGGCTGACGCGGATGAGGCTGCTGGCATCAGCGGACAGCGTGTACTATCTCACGATCGACGAGGTTAGGCAGATCATTGCCGGGGGATGCGCAACCGGCACTTGCAATGACTACCGACTGAGGACAGCGATGCGTAAGCGGGAGTGGGATGAGGCCGAGAAGGCTGTGGCTCCCGACTACGTCGAACTAGACCGATCGCGGACACCGTGATATACGTCCGCTCCCATAGTCGGCTTGTGCCGATAGGAAACCCGCAAGAAGAGAACTCCGTATACGCCGAGGGGGGCGCGATTGAGAAGGTCTGGCTCACCATGATTCCCGTGCGCGACCTCGACGCTGCGATACAGTTCTACACCTGCGCTCTTGGATTGACTCTGCAGCTACTGGCCAAGGAACGCAACTGGGCAGAGGTCGGCCCTGACGAGCCGCTCGGGAAGATCGCCCTCTTCGTTCCGGAGAAGGGCGACGCACGCAAGCCTGGTGGGCCGAGCGGAGTCGTGCTCTCGACTGACAGCATCTTCGAGCTGCACCGGAAGCTGGTCGACGAGGAGGTTCGTTTCATCATGAAGCCAGAGAAGCGGCCCTGGGGGGGACTGATGGCGGTTTTCGTGGACCCGGACGGGAACGAGATCACGGTCGTGGAGGACTCGCAACACTATCTCCGCTCGCCGAGACCGGAGCAGCCGGAAAGGCCGGAGCGCGATGATCGCGGGCCTCGCTGCTCGATGCGTTGATCACTGCGCCAGTTCCTCAGCCTGGCGGACAATGTCTTCGGCTGCCTCCCGCGACAGGAGTCTTTGCACCTTGTCACGCGACTCGAGGACCTCGCTTGTCATGATTATTCCTGCTTCCAGCAGTGTCACCAGATCGTGGCGGCGCATCTCGATTAGGGTAATGGGATACAGGTGGTGCCGTTCCACCTTCTCCTCGATGCCGTTCCCCTCCGGCGTGTGCCAGCCCAGCAAGCGCATCCCCACGCACGCCGCGTACCTTTCGACATCGCTCGTGAACCTCGTGTTCGTAACCAGAATCGCGTGGTCGAGATGCCCATTCTCTGTGAGGTCGTTGAACCGCGCATGCGTGTAAAGCGCGCATTGGATTGCGCATTTGATGCCGAGAGAGTTGTGGAACTTGCACTCCACCATCACGTCCTCGGTCCCCCGCCGCATGAGCACGTCGACCTCGTGTTGCACGCACTTGCCTTGCATCATCACGCGATTCCGCGTCTCGAACCCATCTGCCTGGAACAGACGCGCGATGAAGCGCTCGAAGTTCTCTCCCTCGGGCCCGAGGCGCAGGATCGCCTTCTTCAGGCCGTACCGCGCCTGCCTCCGGCCTTTGAGCAGGTCGTGCACACGGCGGTAGATCTCTTCGGTCGTGATCCCATCGTAGAGCTGCGGCACCAGGGCTTCGACCACCTCGTCCGCCTCGCTCTCGGGCATGCCAGCGCGCATCACCGCATTCTTGGTCTTAGTGTGATCGAACTGCTCCCGCTCCCCGGACCGCTTGATGACCCACGTGTCGCTCAGTCCCCGCGCGTGAGCAGCCCGCTCACGTCTTCGTCGGATGGGTCGTGACCCTGCTCGCGTTCTCCGCGCTCATGTCCTGACCCAAGAACTCGCGCCGGAAGGTGTCCTTCTGCCCGTTCTTCCAAGTGATGGTGGCCTCCGCCCTCCCATCGCACATCATGAAGGTGACGCAACGTAGCGTCGAGGTGTAGGTCGCAGCGCGACCTCGCGACGACGTGCGCGTCGTTCCCGTCCAAGCCACCAGGCCGAACTGAAGCATCTGCTCGACGAGCTTGTAGCAGGTGGCGAGAGGCAGCTTCAGACTGCGCGCGATCTCGTTGACAGTCATGCTCCTTCGCCCGGTCAGCGACAGGATCCCTAGAACGCTCGGATCGATCACGAAGTGAATGAGCTCAGCATCATCGCTCGAGGCCGCCGCTTGGATGGCGTTGAGGATCGCCAACTCGGCATCGTACTCGGTCGCGTCGCTCTTCATCTTCCCTTCCTTTCGGCGGGGAATCTCCGTGATGATAGATAATGGATTTGGGGTGAGAGCGCCGCCGCTCAATTGCCTGCTCGGGGCCTACATCCCGCCGACGTCGGTCTGCTCGATGGTCCGGTCGATCTCCTTCTTGAGGTTCTCCGGAAGCCCGCGTATGCCGACCTCGAGGAAACCGCGCACGATTATCCCCACCGCCTCTTCCTCAGTCAGACCGCGAGCCATAAGATACTCGACCTGGTCCTGCGCGATCTTGCCCACCGCCGCCTCGTGCGTCATCTCCACGTCCGGCACGCGTGCGTCGAGCTCCGGTATCGCAACCTGGATCCCGCCCTCCTTCAGGATCAGACCGCGGCATTCAAGGTGCCCTTTGACCTTGTTCGCGGTCCCGATCATCTGCCCGCGGGCAATCACCTTGCCGCCTGTGGAGATCGTGCGCGAGATCATCTCGCAACGCGCACCTTCCGCCCCCAACATCGCCCGTGAGCCCAGGTCCAACTCCGAGCCCGGGTGCGCGATGGCGACGGTGTTGAAGCGCGCGAACGAGTTCTTCCCGTCGAGCCTCGCGGTCGGGTAGGTCTGGATCGTCCTCACTGGGCGCAGCGCGACGTAGTTCGAGACGTAGGTGCTGCCCTCCTCCTGCAGGATCACCGTGCGAGGCCGCACCCCGATGCTCTCCGCCCAGTTGTGGATCATCGTGAACGTGAGCGACGAGTTCTTCTTGCAATAGAACTCTGAGATCCCGAGGTGCAGAGCCTTCTCGACACCCTTGCTCGTCGAGCATCCCGTGACGACCTCCAAATCAGCGCCCTCCTCGACGATGATGATGTTGTGCACAGTCTGCGCGACGCTCTTGTTCTTGAGCATCAGGCACGTCTGAACCGGCGCCTTGACTTTCGCCCCTGGCAAAGCGCGAATGAAGTACCCGTCCGCCTCCTCCATGAAGGTGCGCGCGGTGTACTTGTCCGCATCCGGCGCGACCGCCTTCCAATAGTAATCCTTCATCCAGTCGTACTTCTTGATCGCCTGCTGGACGGGCATGACCTCCACCCCTTTGTTCAGGATGTGTGAGTGCACCACGCTGTCGTCCATGAGCAGGAAGGAGCCGGACCGGCCCTCCTCCGAAGGCACGACTCCCGCCGCGAGAAGCGTTTTCTGCTCCTCGTCGGAGAGCTCCTCTAGGCTCTCGACCTCGGGGATGTCCCTCGAGGCCTCGGAGAACTTGCTCAGGTCGAGGTCCTCGCCGAACGCGGCCTTCTTGTCCCTCGCCTCTTCCACTTTCTTCTTCAG
The DNA here is from genome assembly GCA_035506675.1 of Methanomassiliicoccales archaeon. Taxonomy (GTDB): domain Archaea; phylum Thermoplasmatota; class Thermoplasmata; order Methanomassiliicoccales; family UBA472; genus JAJRAL01. The sequence continues at coordinate 11,239 of DATJOX010000028.1, read as the reverse complement.
GCCAGCGTCGATATCTTTAGCTTGCATTTTATGCACTCCTCGTAGCCCATCTCACTGATCTCCGACAGCAGTTCACGAGGGTTCCCCGCGCAGGCGATCGTGCCCTTGCACATCACGTACCCCCGGTCCGCCTCGATGTAGTTGAGTATCTGCCCGGTGTGAGTGATGACCAGCGCCGCCTTTCCACTGACGCTCCTCTTGCCGGCGCAGCTGGTGCCGCTCGATATCAGGTCCTTCACCTTCTTGCCGACCTTGTCGATGCTGACCAGGTCGACTCCGCTTTCGGGCTCGTCCAGAAGATAGAGACAGGGGTTCTGCGCGCCAAGCTGTAGCAGCTCCGAGCGCTTGATCTCGCCTCCAGAGAAACCGACGTTCACGTCCCTGTCCAGGAACGGGACCAGGTCCAACTCCTTCGCCGCGTCCTGCGGATCGACGCGCTTGTGCGACGCGACCGAGACAAGGTCCTTCAGCTGCACGCCGACCAGGTTCGGCGGCCGCTGCATCATGATGCCGATGCCGCGGTTCGCGCGCTCGTTGATGGGCAGCTTTGTGATGTCCTCGTCCTGGAACAAGATCCGACCCTCGGTCACCTTGTAACCGCTGAAGCCCATGATCGTCATCAAAAGCGTGGACTTGCCCGATCCGTTCGGACCGAAGAGCACGTTGGTGTAACCAGCCTGCACGCTGAGGTTGACGTTCTTGAGGATCTGCCTTCCGCCCACCTCCACGCTGAGATTCTCTATCTCCAGCAATCTCTCCACTCCGGCCTCGGCATTCGTACAGACCGGTATTAACGTTATCGGAAGCGGTTTCGGAATTCACCGAGCATAGCGAGGAGCCAGACCTCGCAAAATGCAATCCTATTTCTAAGCGCAAGGAGATTGAAGGCCGAGGCAGATCAAGGTGTCAGGCTCAAAGAGCGCGATCGTGATCGGGGGTGGCCTGGCTGGAATGCGGGCAGCACTGGCCCTAGCTGATTCAGGAGTGAGCGCGACCCTGGTCGAAGAGAAGCCATTTCTGGGCGGGAGGGTGCGCTCCGCCTCAACGGTCTTCCCATCGATGAAGCCAGGAAAGGATCTGGTCGCTAGCCTGGAGGCGAAGGTGAGAGCCGAGCCACGCATCGCGATCGTGACCGGGACCGCGGCCGTCGGCGCCCGGCGACAGGGCAACGGGTTCGAGATCGCAATAGAGTCGCTATCAGACACATCGAACCTCACGGCAGCGGTGGTAGTGCTCGCCACTGGCATGGTTCCGGTAGACGCGAGACAGATTCCTGAGTTGGGTCTGGGAAGGTTCGAGGACGTCATCATTGCAGAGGAGATGGAGTCGGTCCTTCTCGAGGGCGAGAGGAATGGCGAGCTTCGGCGACCGAGCGATGGAAAACCGGTGAAGACGATCGCTTTCGTTCAGTGCGTCGGGTCGAGGGTAGAGAAGCGAGGGGTCCCCTACTGCAGCGCCGTATGTTGCGGGAACGCGATCAAGAATGCAATGCTGGCCAAGGGCATCGACCACGCGCTCTCGACCTACATCTTCTACATCGACGTGCGCACCGAGGACAAGGGATGCGAGAGGATGTACAAGCGCGCACGGCAGGCGGGGGTGCGTTTCGTGCGTGGGCAGCCCTCGATGGTGACCAAGCAGCCCAAGAGCGACCGTTTGCTGGTGTGCGGGGAGAACACGCTCGAACAGGAGCTGTATGAGGTCCCCGCGGACCTGGTGGTGCTCAATGTCGGACTGCAGTTGAGCGCGATCGCAAGCAAGATCATGGCGGGGCTGGGCGTGGCCCTGGACGAGGAGGGGCTGCCGCTGACTGGCCTCGAAGACTCAGTCCGAACTTCCGTGCCAGGGGTGTTCGTCGCGGGCTGCTCAGAAGCCCCCAAGGACGCGCGTCATTCAATTGCCCAGGGGGCATTCGCGGGCGCGGAGGCGGCGAAACATATTAGCGCTGGAAGGGCAGAGGTGTAGTGCATGCAGTCGGGCAGACAACCGGAGCAACAGAAGCGTTGGGACGAGGTGTATGTCCAGAAGGACTTCTTCGGTTCGGAGCCGAGCGAGCTAGGCCTGCGCGCAAGGGACCTTTTCCTGAAGGAAGGCGTGCACAGCGTGCTGGAGCTTGGTTGCGGTCAAGGACGCGACACCTGGCTTTTCGCGCGCACTGGCCTCGATGTGATCGCCCTCGACTACTCTGACACGGGAATATGCCAAATGAAGGAGACCGCGAAGGCGCACGGACTGGAATCGAAGGTCTCGCTGAAGGCGCAAGACGCGCGCCTGGGCATCCCCCTACCTGACAACTCGGTCGATGCCGTCTACAGCCACATGTTCCTATGTATGGAGCTCACGGAGAAGCAGCTCGAGCACGTGATGGCCGAATGCCTAAGAGTGCTGAAGCCCGGCGGCTGGAACGTCTACTCCGTGCGCAACGAGCACGACCCTCACTACAAGAAGTTCGAGCACAAGGGTGAGGACATGTACCAAAACCCGATGGGCCTCGTGGTGCACTTCTTCGACGATGCCAAGGTGCGGAGGTTGGCGAAAGGTTACACCGTGGAATGGATACGAGAGTTCCAGGACACCTCCCCTCCTTTCGTGAAGCAATTATACGAGGTCGTTCTGCGCAAGCCGAAGTAGGCTGGAAGGCGAACCGAAGGGCATTTACATTGGAGCTCGGGATCGTTTGCAGTCGAGGAGCATTCTCAAAGCCTCGGCGGTCGTCGTGGGCGTCCTGCGCTCGCTTCCGGAGGCTAGGCTCCAGTCTCTTATCAATCTGCAGAATGAGGGGAGCTCAAGGCCCGACATTGATAGAACGGCGTCTTCTTCCAGGAGGGCGCGAAGAGCGCCATCGAAGAGCACCGATCGGTTCAATACCACGATGCGATCGACCAGTTCGAAAGCGACTTCGAGGTCGTGCGTTGCCATGATCACGGTCTCCGAACGGGAGCGAAGAAGGTCGATGAGTCCGCGCCTTCCACGAGGATCGAGGTTCGCTGTCGGCTCGTCCAGAAGCAATATGCTGGGGGACATGGCGATCAGGCCCGCGATGGCTGCCCGTTTCTTTTCTCCGAGGCTCAGGTTGTGCGGGACCCGCTCCCCGTACTCGTGCATGGAAGTGGCTGCCATCGCCTGCTCGACTCGACTACGTACCTCCTCTTCCCTGAGACCAAGATTCGATGGCCCGAAGGCCACGTCCTCTCGCACCGTGGGCATGAACAGTTGATCGTCAGGGTCCTGGAAGAGCAAGCCGACGTGGCGTCTCAGCTCCGACGCGCTTCTTCTGGTGACCGTCTCCCCCTTGATCCGGATCTCGCCCTCGCTGGGTGGGTGCAACGCCGCCAGGATCTGCAGCAGTGTGCTCTTGCCCGCCCCGTTCGAGCCAACGATCGCCACCTTCTCCCCTTCGCGTATCGTCAAGTCGATGTGCTCAAGCGCGACCCTTCCGTCCTCGTAGCGGAAAGAGACATCCTTCAGAACGTAAGCGTCCAACGCACCACCCCCATCTGCACGAATATCGAAAGCATGGCCACCCCCGCGAACGCGGCGGCGAACGCGACGTCCCTCGGCCGCGACCTGAACTTCCAGGCCATATGCACCTCGCCGGTGAAGCCCCGCGACAATAGAGCGTCGTAGATGTTCGTCGCTTTCGCCTGCGCCCGCACGAACACCATTCCGACAGATGCGGATAAGGTCCGGAAGGCGTTGCGGTCGAGCAGGTGCCTCCCCCCCGAGAACCCGCGCGCCAACCTCGCCTGGCGCATCACCTGAGCTTCCTCCAGGAGTACGAAGATGAATCGGTAGGTGAACATGATCAGCGAGGAGAGCAAGCGTGGCATGTGCATCGAGTCGAGCGCCTCGAGCATCATGAAGAAGGGGGTGGTCGTGACGAGCACGAGAAGCGCCAGCACGGAAGTGGAGGCGCGAAGGAACATAACCAAGGAAGCCGCGTACCCGGAGACGAGCAGGGTGGCGATCGACGCGAACGCGATGAACACCAACGCCAGCAGATAGTTCTGCAGCAAATGCCTCGCCGGGATCCCTGACATGGCTGCGAGCAGGAGCACGAAGGCGCAGGCGATCAGTATCGGCCCCAGTCGGGTGAGGAAGGCCATCACCACCACCAGCATGGCCGTGCAGAGAATCTTAACGCGCGGATCGAATGCCGCAAAGGACGAGCGTGTCGCGAACCGGTCGACTCCGAAGGAGGTCATGTATTTCGCCGCCCTCCAGTCACTTCCATTCGCTCCCCGCGCTTCTCCTTCGGGTCACGAACCTGAGGTAGAGGTAGCACACGGCGTAGACAAGGGCGAAGCTCATGAGCCCGGCCGCGAACGAGGTGACGAAGTCGCTGCCGTAGCTCAAGGGCGCGTTCGTGCCAGTCTCCGAAATCCCCTGGTTCTGCATCAGCCTCTGAAGGCTGTCGGGGAGGCCGGAGGAGAACGCGTAGAACACTGTCAGTCCCGCGACGAAGGCGACGAGTATCGCGATCACCGCCCAGCGGTTTGCGCTCGGCGATGGTGATGAGGACGTTCTACCTGGATCGCCAGACTCGCTTCCTTTCGAGATCCCCCGCAGCATCGAAGGCGCGACTTTCGCGAGGTACATCACGACTCCGGCGGTGATCATCGCCTCACCGAGGCCGATGATCGCGTTCGAGATCAGCATCGCTGGGAACGACACGCTCCCCGGGATTCCATACAGTCCAGGATGCAACGAAGAGGAGACCGAGAGCTGCAGGGAGCAGACCGCGGCGGCCGCGACGGTCGAGGCCCAGGCGGCCGTCATGATGGACCACGACTTCTTCCTTCCCGCGACACGAAGGACAAGATATGCAACGAGCGGGGCGACCACCGCCATATTGATCAGGTTGAGGCCGAGCGCGGTCAGGCCGCCGTCCCCGAACATCAGCGCTTGGATGATGAGGATGACCGTCATCGCCACCATCGCGCCGCTCAGCCCCAGGAGCACGACCGCGATGGTCGCCCCGATCAGATGCCCGCTCGTTCCTCCGCCTATCGGGAAGTTGATCATCTGGGCAACGAAAATGCCCGCTGCGATGATGGCCATGAGCGGAACCGCGCGCTCGTCGATGTTCTTGTTCACCCTCGAGATCGCCCAGGCGAGGACCGGCAGAACGAGGACCCATCCTGCTGCCCAGATCTCGGGGGCCATGAGGCCGTCAGGGATGTGCATTTCGCGCCCCTTAGCACGATTCCTATTTTCGTGCTACCGATTGAACGGGGCGTATTTATCGTTTCGTAACACTTCTCTCAGAGTAGTGTTACTCATTGCGCTGGGTAGTAGCAATGGCGGCGCTATCGCGTCCAAAAGCGATGTCCTCGATCCGCGCAAGATCGAGATGCTTGCGCGCTTCGAACAGGAGCGAATCGAGGTTCCGGGTCCATTCCTCGCGAGCATCCCCACCTCCCCCTGCCGACGTCTTCGTCGTGCCTAACGAGAGAGCATCCTCGGAAGGCAGACGCACGTCGAGCATCGGAAGAACCCCGAGGCTTGGCACGGCCATTCTCGCGGAGAGCATCACGAATCCAGGGATCAGAATGTTCTCTTCCCCTCGGAACCGGTTGACCAAGTACCCCTTGACTCGTTTCCTATCCTCCTTGCTCATCAGAGTGTAGGTGCCGAACAGCCCAGCGAACACTCCCCCGACCTCGATGTCGCCCACGAGGATGACGGGCGCATCGGCGATCGCCGCGGTGCGCATGTTCGCGATGTCCCGCTCGGTCAGATTGAGCTCGACGGGCGATCCCGCCCCCTCGATGACGACCACATCGAATCGTTCCGCCAACGATTGATACGCTCGCTTCGTCGCTTTCAGCAGCAGATCCAAAGGCACTTGCGAGCCACGCTTCAGGTCCATGAGCGGCCGTCCGTCGAAGACCAGCTGGATGCCCGCGTCCCCCCCTGGTTTCAGGAGCACCGGGTTCATGCAGACCTCGGGCTCGATCCCCGCCGCCCACGCCTGGAACGCCTGGGATATGCCGATCTCCAGTCCCTCGCCGGTCACGTAGCTGTTTAGTGAGAGGTTCGTCGCCTTGAAGGGCGCCACCTTGTAGCCCTTGCTCGCGAAGTGTCTGCACAGAAGCGCCACGATCGTGCTCTTGCCGCAGCCGGATGATGCGCCCTGCACCATGATCCGTGCGCTCATGTCCCCTCCGCATGCTCAATGAGGGACTTAAGGTCCAATGATCTGGCCACTCCGGCCGCCAGTTGATCGATGCTCTTCTCCACCACTTCCTGGTAGGCGACCTCGGCCGCCCCTCGATGCCACTCCTTGCGTGCCAGCGAGAGCAGTTTCTTGCGCACCGGCGGGAGGTCGAATATGCCGTGCACATAAGTCCCAATCACCATCCCGTCCTCGGACACAGCGCCCTCGTTGTGCTCTATTCCGCCCTCCCGCAAGCTGAGCAGGGCCCGCATCGTGCCCTCCGTCCGTCCCATGTGGATCTCGTATCCCCGGATTTCCTCACCGGTCGAGAGGAGGGTTCCGTCAACCTGCACCGTCCTCTTCTCGTATGCGCTGAAGCGCGTGACCACATCCAGGAGGCCCAGCCCTTCAAGCACCTTGGGAACGCCGCCCTCGACCCCGGTCTCGTCGATGACCTCCCTCCCCAGCATCTGATACCCGCCGCAGATGCCAATGATCGGGACTTTGCCTCGCATCGCGCGAATGCCGTCGAAGAGCCCGCTTGCGCGCAGCCATTCGAGATCTTCCATGGTGTTCTTGGTGCCGGGTATCACCAGCGCATCGACCTGACTGAGCTGGGAAGGCTCGCTCACGAGGACAACCTCGGTGCCCGGTTCGATCGCGAGGGCCTCCAGGTCCGTGAAGTTCGAGACGTGCGGCAGGCGGATCATGCCTACCCTTACCGCCCCCTGGTCGGGACAAATGGCCATCATGTGCATCGAGTCCTCCGTCGGCAATGTAAGGTTCAGATGGGGGACGATGCCAAGCACCGGGATCTTCACCAAGCGCTCGAGCTTGATGATTCCTGCACGAAGCCCGTCGGCGCTCCCTTGGAGGTTGTTGAACACGATGCCGCAGATGCGCTTCCTCTGCTCCTCCGGCAGGAGCATGATCGTGCCGCATGCGTAGGCGAACGCCCCGCCCCACTCCATGTTGACCACGAGAATGCATTGCGCGTCCGCGATTTCCGCGGTGACCATGTTCGAGATGTCCTTCGCGCCGAGATTGATCTCCGCCGGCGAACCAGCGCCCTCGATAACGATCACGTCGTTGTCGCGAGCGAGCTCATCGTACGCGTCGCGCACGGCGCGCATCCCCTCGTTCTGCACGAACTCATCGTAGTAGGTCGAGACATCGAGGTCCGCGTACGGACGCCCGTCGACAATGACCTGCGAGGTTGCGTTCCCTTTCGGCTTGAGGAGGATCGGGTTCATCAGAGCGCTCGGCTCGGCGCGCGCCGCCCGCGCCTGAAGCTCCTGCGCCCTAGCAATCTCCTCTCCCGCCCTCGTGACGCACGAGTTCAGCGACATGTTCTGGGACTTGAAGGGGGCGACCTTGAGCCCCCGGTCAGAGAAGATGCGGCACAGCGCCGTGGTGATGAGGGACTTGCCGGCGCCCGACGTCGCTCCGAGGACCATGATTGAACGCGCCCGCTTGCGGTGGTTCTTCGACATCTCTGCTAGGATCTCGTGATTCCTTTCTGGGGAGGCCGGGACCATGGGTTCGTGTTCGAGCCTCGCTTTCAGGTCCGTGGCCACCTCGCCGCGGTGCGTGAAGTGGCATTCCATGCAGCTCCAAACTGGATCGCCCTTCCTGCCGATGACCATCTTCCCGAGCTCGGTGTCCATACACGGATAGAGCGGGCAGAAGCAGAAGGTGCAGTCTTGGCCCTCGAAATGGCAGGGGTAGTACTCGCAGGTCCGATTCGGGCCTGCGATTCCGCCCTTTACCTCCTCCCTAACTTTCCGCGCGAAATCCATGCTACCGCCGAGTTGGATGTAACATCCAACTGAAGGTCGTTCAGAGTTATTTGCTTTGCCCACGGCCGGGTCAGCGAGTTGTTATATATTCTAAATGATAATCATTACTAGTATGTCCGTGAACTCCTCGCGGTGGACGAGGCAGCTCAAGGTCGTCATCGACGTAGTCTACTCGAGCGAGGAGCCTCTCGGTGCGGACGCGGTCTACGAGCAAGCGCGGAAACGTCTCCCGAACATCAGCCTCGGGACCGTCTATCGCAACCTGAACAAGCTCGTGAAGGAGGGGCTGGTCTCCGAGACTCAGGCAGGCTCGATGCAGGTCTTCATCAAGCATCCCTTCTCCAACGCCACCTTCGAGTGCGAGCTCTGCGGGAAGCTCGTGTGCGTCCCCTTCGAGATCAAGCTCTCTGACATGGAGAAGCAGGCTGGCCAACAGGTCAACCGATGGAACCTGCGCATGACGGGCGTGTGCAAGGAGTGTGCTTCCAAATGCACATAATGGAGGGGTTCCTGCCCTGGGTGTGGTGCCTATTCTGGTATCTTGTCTCGATGCCCATACTGTTCTGGGGGATGAGGAAGGTAATCAGGCTGTTCAGGGAACACCCGGAGCAGAAGATCATGGTGGCGGTATCCGGGGCGTTCGTGTTCGTCATGTCGTCCCTGAAACTGCCTTCGCTCACCGGTTCCTCGTCACACCCGACCGGGACCGGGATCAGCACCGTCCTGTATGGAGTGGGCGTCACTTCGGTACTCACGGTGATCGTCCTGATCTTCCAGGCCCTCCTTCTGGCCCACGGTGGGATCACCACGCTCGGAGCGAACCTCTTCTCGATGGGAATCGCCGGACCATTCGTCGCCTACCTGGCCTATAAGGGTCTGCAGAAGGCGGGAGCGGGCATGGCGGTAACCGTTTTCACGGCGGCCTTCGTCTCCGATCTCTTCACCTATGTGGTGACTGCCTTCCAGCTTTCCCTCGCCTTTCCGACGAACGGCAACTTCCTTCCCTCTTTCGAGGCCTTCATGACCGTCTACGCGATCACCCAGGTCCCCCTGGCCATCGTCGAGGGCATCCTCACCGTCATGTTCTTCGATTTCCTCGCCAACTCGAGGCCCGAACAGCTCGCCGATAGAATAAGGGTCACCGGAAAGAGGATGACGAAGAGGGCCCGCTATGTCCTCGCGGCGGTCATGGTGACGTTCGTCGTTTCCGCCATGGTCTTGGTGAGATTTCTCGGATTGCAGGGATCCGACAACGCGGGGTCGGACAAGATATTGCAGATCGATCCAAGTTACGTTCCTTGGTTCCACAGCCTGTTCGAGCTGAACACCGCGCAAGAGATTATTCTGTTCGCGGTGCAGGCGATCATCGGGCTGGCGATCATATACTATGCGTACCGGCGGTTCAAACGCAAGACAGAGAAAGACGATGGAGAGGAGGAAGACATTGTTCCCGATTGATGAGATTGCCTACTCGTCGCCCTTCCGGGATTGGCCTCCGCTGGGCAAGTTTATGCTCGCATTGTCCCTGCTCGCGGCATCGCTGGTGGCGGCCTCTGTCATCGTGCCGTCGGCGATATTCCTCATCGGCTTCATACTCCTCTTCTACTCAACGAAGATGCGCTTCCCGCGCATTATTGCCCTCGTTCTCCTGGAGGGTGTGGGCATCATCCTTCTCGGGGCAATCGTCATCGCCCTTGTCACCGGCGGAGAGGCCCTCTGGACAGTCAACCTTTGGGGACTGACACTGGTCTTCTCGAAACAGGGCGTCGACCTGGGGATGCTCGTGTTCATGCGGGCGCTGGCCGGGATCGCGGTCATGCTTTGGTTCGCCACCTCTACCCCGATTCCATACCTCGCCAACGCGCTCCGGCAGGTCAGGATTCCAAAGGAGATCGTCGAGCTGACCGTCCTGATATACCGGTACTCGTTCCTCCTGCTGGAGCAGCTGGACACCATGTACGTGGCAGCCCAAAGCCGACTCGGATTCCGGGGGGTCAAGAACAAATTCCGCACAAGCGCGAAGTTGTCGGTCGGGGTGTTCACCCGCTCGCTCGACCTGGCGGAGCGAGCGCAAGTGGCACTGGACTGCCGCAATTACCGGGGCGAGTTCCACTGCTACCGGCCACCCGCGAAGATCACCGTCAAATGGGTGATCCTCTCGGTCCTCGTGTTCGCGTCCTTCTACCTCATGAACCTCATCTTGACGGACCCAAGCGTGATTTCGTCCATCGCCTGATGGTATGCCAATGACCGAACCACCAGTCCTCAAAACCAAGGAACTGAACTTCTCCTACCCCAATGGGGTCGCGGCACTGAGGAACGTGTCAGTTGAGATCGAGAAGGGCAGGAAGATCGTGTTCCTCGGTCCCAACGGCGCGGGGAAGTCCACCCTGTTCCTGCAATTCAATGGCATCCTCAAACCAAAGAGCGGGGAGGTCCTTTTCGAAGGGAGGCCCCTCAAGTACGATCAGAGATCGTTGGCCAAGCTGCGCGCGCGTGTGGCCATGGTTCTCCAGAACCCGGATGACCAGATATTCTCGACAACAGTGGAGGAGGACGTGGCCTTCGGGCCGATAAATCTGAAGCTGGGGAGGGATGAAGTGGAGCGGCGCATCGACGAGGCGTTGCACTTGGTCGGTATGGAGAAACTAAGGCAGCGGCCGACGCAGCAGCTCTCCTTCGGTCAGAGAAAGAGGATCGCTCTGGCCGGAGCCCTGGCCATGCGCCCGAAGGTGCTCATCATGGACGAGCCGACCGCCGGCCTGGACTCGGAAATGGTCCACGAGCTGATGGAGCTCTCGGACGAATTGAATCATTCTGGCATGACCATGATAATGTCCACCCACGACATCGAGACCGCCTACGAGTGGGCGGACGAGATGATGGTGATGAACAAAGGTGAACTCGTGTTCGCTGGTTCGCCGGAGGTGTTATTCGCCCAGCATGAGCTAATAGACAAGCTGCGTATCGTCCCTCCATTCGCCGTGCGCCTTAACCAGCAGGCGCATTTTCGAACCGGACGGGCAGAGCAACCCTTCCCGCGTGATTTGGTCGAAGTCTCTCACAAGTGCTTCCCCATCAAATCACTCCCGAGCGCGCCCACAGGTCATAGGCCGGACCCGGTGATGGGCGGCTCTGGGTATCTCAATCCCTCAGGGGGAACGATGTATGTGGTGGACGTCGAGGATCCTGGGTATCCTGAGCAAGTCCGATTGCTCGCGGAACGCATCAAGGACCTCCATCTGTCCTCAGGAGCCTATGGAGCCAAGGCCCGGCGGCT
>DATJOX010000027.1:0-24088 GCA_035506675.1 Methanomassiliicoccales archaeon | reverse complement strand
ATGCACAACACGCTGAACGTGTACGATTCCTCACAGTGTTACCTGTACGGCACCAGCTTCGATATGCAAGATACCGCGAGCCAGACGTACCTGAGACAGCCGGCTGTTTGGCCAATGCCGGTAACAACTGTGTTCGAACCTCTGACCAAGTCCGCGTCAGATAACACTGGAGCAGCCATCTCAAGCCTTGCCAAGTACGACAACATCCTCTACGCTGTTGCTCCTGGCAACACCCTTTCACTGGCGTCTTTCAATGTAAGTGACTTGTCTGGTGAAATATCTTCAGCGACGCTTTCAGCCTGGTACACGACGGTTCCAACCTACACAGGTAATCAGTACATTCGCTACAGCGTCGGCGGAGCTCCACTGCAAAACACATCGATGCTTCCTATAGACTCACCTGGAAGCAGGGTGCCAAATCGAGCTCTTCTCACGTTTGACTTGTATGCGGCTGGCGTGACACAGCTCTCGCAGCTCGCGAATCTGGGTGTGTCATTCGTCAACACGGATCCAAACACCAACATAGACTTCGACAGGATCTGGATCACGGTAACGCTGAAGCCGACTGTCTCTATCTATAGATGGGCGAACGTCACCGTACTTGATTCTCAAGGACTGCCGGTCTCTGGCGCAACCGTGGATCCGACCACGATGCTGCAGGGTGAACCAGCACAGTACTACAGCGCGAGTGGCGTCAGCACTGTCCCACCGGCTGAGGTACTTGCGTATCTCGGCAAGACCGCTGGCAACTACCTCGTGACCAACTCGGCGGGCAGTGTCATCATACCGCTGCTCTCAGAGTTCATCAACGACACCAGCATGCCGAACTCGAACGTTGTCGGCGACTACCTGCTGACAGCAGCATACATCAATGCCACGTTCGTCGAGTTCGATGGGTACGCGGGCGTGTCGTTCACGCCATACCCGGCAATGGGTGTTGCCGATCAGACGGTGGACATCAACATCGTCATCGACACTCTGATCCTCGACCGGCCAGATTTGACGCCGACGAGCCTGACAACGCTGCCGGCCACAGTATATATCAATGACATGGTGACCGTGAGCGCCGTCATCGCAGACACCGGTCTCACTGGAGCGAACTCGGTCTTCGTGCAGTTCTACGACGGAGGACAGCTCATCAGCAACTACACGATACCCTCGATCGCACCCTCAGGCTCAGAGGTCGCCACCGTCCAGTGGAACGCTTTCCTTCCCGGAATGCACACCATTACGGTGGTCGTGGATCCCCTGAACGCGATCCTTGAGAAGAGCAAGACCAACAACGAGCGCTCCATCCAGGTGAACGTTCTGCTGAACCTACCGGACCTCGCGATTACCTCGGCCTCGATCAGCTTCTCCCCGCAGCCGGCCTGGACCCACCAACCCGTCACTGCCTTCGTGAACGTATCGAACATCGGCAGGATGGACGCCATCAATGTCACAGTGGCGTACTACGTGGGTGACCCAGCGAGCGTCGGGCAGCTGATTGGGACGTCGTTAGTGAACGTCTCTCAGGGAGCGACGGTCCAGACCCATTTGACCTGGCAGCCGTCGCAGATAGGGACCTACGACATCTACGTGGTCGTCAACCCGGCGAAGGACATTCCGGAGTACTCGTACGCGAACAACGAGGCCTCGGCGTCCATCACGGTCAACCTGACGATACTGCAGTTCGACGTCGTTGTCGATGGAACGAACACCTTCGTCTTCTCCGACCCGACGTTCAATCTGCGTGGTAACATAATCGTGAAGGACTCGGGAACGCTGATAATAGACTCCTCGACGCTGGTGATCTTCCAGCACCAGGACGAAGAGTTCCAGATCTACGTGATGGACTCTGGGACATTCGAGATGCGGAACTCCACTCTGACCTCGAACTACCAGATCACGATGAACCTGTTGGACGACGGCGCGCTGACCATGACGCACAGCACGATCAGCGCGATGGTGAAGACGATCGCCGACGACGACTCTACCGTAGTTGCGACGAACTCCAACATTGGCGGGGACGTCGTGGCCCCATCGACCTCGTCCGCGGTTCTGGACATCAGGTATTCGGTCATGTCCCAGCCGTTGACGGACTTCGGCGGCAATTCGCAGGCGACCCTCGTTTCCGTGAGCGTGCCGGCGGCCCAGCCAAAGGAGAATGCGATCGTCTACAATTTCAGGACCATAAACGTACTCGTCAATGACGGAGCGGGCAACCCGCTGCCGGGCGCTGACGTCAGCGTCTGGTGGTACTCGAACAAGACGCTCTACACATCTGGCATCACGGGAGCAAGCGGCACGATCTCGTTCCCCGCGCTCTCGGACGTGATAACGGCCTTCAGCAGCAATTTCTTCGGCAACTACCTCGTCAATGCGACCTTCTCCACTTACATGAGCGGAAAGGCCATCGCCGCGCTGCTCCCATACTCGGAGCCCCTCAATGTCGCGGACGTGTCCTTGACGCTAACGGTGGGCCCAGCGCTCCCGGCGCTCTCGATCGCCGCTTCGGACATATCGCTGTCCCCGGCACTCCTGTACACCGGTCAGATTGCAGTCGTGAACGCAACGGTGCACAACGGCGGCGTCGTGGACGCTAGGAACGTGCTGGTCAGGCTGTTCGCGGATGGCCTACCCGTGGTCGACGTCGTCCTGGCGGACGTGCCAGCGGGCGGTTCGGCGGTCGCGTCGTTCTCATGGGTTCCGGCGCTTCCAGGCGACCACGAGCTCATCGTGCTCGTCAACGCCAACAATGCGATCCCCGAGACCGACTACTCGAACAACTTTGCCTCGGTAACAGCGCACGTCGAGGTCTCGACCGCCCCCGCTGACCTGGTCGTTGAAGGCAACATGGTCGTCACGCTGAACGGCACAACCTTCACGTACAGCAAGGTGGTGGTCAGAGGCAACGGCCAGTTGTTCATAACCAACGGCGGCCTCAACATCAACCAGCCCGTCCCGGGAAGCTTCAGCATATTCGTGCAGGATAACGGCCAGCTGAACATCGCGAACGCGGCCATCAATTCGAACCAGCAGATCTGGATGCAGGTCTCCGGTTCGGCGAAGGTCAACATCCAGTCGTCGCTCGTGTTCTTCACGGTCGGGCTCAGGCTCGAGGGATCGAGCTCGGTGTACGTTGAGAGCAGCACCATCGGTTCCGATGTTGTGGCTCCGACCGGCTCCGCTGCCACCCTGAAGGCCAGGAACACAACCTTCCTGTCCGCCTGGAGCAGCTTCGGTGGGGATGCGAAGGCCTACCTGACCAACGTCACCATACCGAAGATAGCGCTCACTGGAAACGCGATCGCCTACAACTACAGGTGGATCGCGGTGACGGTGGTCGACGGCACCAACGCGGCCCTTCCGAACGCGACGGTCCTGCTGAAGTGGTACGTGAACGGAACGGTAGCAGGAACCAAGATCTCGGATTCGCAGGGAAAGGCGCTGTTCGAGGCGCTTGGTGACATACTGACCCCGACAACGGCACCGGCCTTCTATGGCAACTACAAGGTCAACGCCACCTTCGTCTTCGAAGGCCAGAGTTTCAACGTCTCCTGGACTCCGGTGTCCCTGGATCCATACTCGGAGCCGCTCTCGCCCCTGAGCAAGGCGGTCACTTTGAAAGTGGACGGAGCGAGGCCGGACCTCGACCCGCCGCTGTTGGTGAATCCACCTAGCCCATTCAAGGGCGACAACGTGACCCTCACCTCGATCGTCAAGAACGTGGGAGTGGTCCCAGCGAGGAACGTGATCGTGCGGTTCACGGATGATACCAACATCGTCGCGGACGTCATCATCCCGAAGATCGTGCCCCACCAGATCGTGCAGGTTTCGACGATCTGGGTGCCGCAGACCCTGGGCGTGCACAATGTCTCGGTGATCCTCGACCCTGTAGGAGCGATCCCAGAGCTCAACAAGAACAACAACGTCAACTGGACGCTCGTGAACGTTCGCGGAAAGCCGGATTTGGCATTCAGCGCTTCGGACATCGTGATAACTCCGTCCTCCCCCGTTACCAACTCGAGCGCAACGATCTCGGTAACGGTGATCAACCAGGGAGACGCCTCAGCGGTCGGCGCGATCGTCAGATTCCTGCAGACCCCGCCAGGCGGAGCGATCCGATTCATCGGCAACAACACCCTGTCGACCATGGCGGCGGGAGAGTCTCGGACCTCGGTGATGAGCTTTGGTCCGACCGCTCCAGGCACCTATATGATCACTATTAGGGTATCGGTGCCCGGGCAGCCGGACAAGAACGTCTCCGTTCCGTTGACGGTGCGCGACTATCCAGACTTGGCCGCGACGGCGATCGACCTATCGCCTTCGTCGGTGAACGTCGGTGACCAGTTGACGATGTCGGCCACGGTCACCAATGTCGGCCAGAGCTCCGCATCGAACGTACTGGTGTACTTCTGGTTGGGCAACACAGGCACCGGGACGCTGATCGACCAGACCACCATCCCGCTGATAAACGCGGGAGAGACACTGCAAGCGGTAGGGCAATGGATCGTCACCGCGAACTCCGCGGGCAAGATCCAGACCAGGACCGTTACCGTCCAGGTCGATCCCTTCAACGCCATTCGCAAGATCGGCCACGCGGTGGGCGTGTTCAGTCTGAGCTTCGATGTGCTTGACATGAGGCCCGACCTCGCGTTCTCCAGCAACGTCACCGTCGTTGGAGGCGCGACACCGATAACCGAAGCCCCGATCGGGCAGAACGTCACCATCTCGGTGGACGTCCACAACAGCGGCTACTCGGCGGCGAACAACGTCATGATCGAGTTCCGGATCAACGACGCGGACAACCTCAACCGGACCATCGGGTCGCTGACGCACACGATCATGGCCAATCAGACCTACGAGGCCTCGATTGCTTGGGTTGTCGATGCTGCTGGACCGGGCAACTTCACGCTCTGGGTCACGCTGGATCCACTGCACCTGATCGATGAGGTCTCTACCACGAACAACGTGGCGCACACCAACTTCACCATCAAGCCGGCTGACGTGTCGATCGATGTGACGCTCCCCTCTGGGACTGACTATCAGCAGGGCAGCAACATCTTCATCACTGGATACATCAAGAACCAGCGCACGTTGAGCCCCTTAGTGAACCGTACCGTATCTGTCTTCATAACCGATCTGAGCGGGCAGACGCAGTATGGCGTCATGGTGTCCACGATGTCGACGAGCCTAGGCTGGTATGGCGTCTCGGTCCATGTGCCGGACACGCTTGACCAGGGGGCGTACAACCTGAAGGTCATCGTGGACATGGGCACGACGCATCCGAGCTCACAGGCGCAGATCTCCGTGTCGCCGGCGGCGGTGGAGACCTCCATGCCCTTCTGGGTCTGGCTGGTCATCATCCTGGCAGTGGTCGCGATCATCCTGTTCTTCTCCATCTACCTGTACCGGTACGGACTGGGCAAGATGGTGGAGTGCGGTGAGTGCGGCGCGCTGATACCGGAGTCCTCGAAGCGCTGCCCGAAGTGCGGCACGCAGTTCGAGACCGGCACGGCGAAGTGCAGCCAATGCTCGGCCTGGATACCGGTCACATCGACCGAATGTCCGGAGTGCGGCGCAAAGTTCGTGGCCGGGCCCATCGCCGAGGAAGAGGACGAGCACGTGAAGGCGATGCGCCAGCAGTACGAGGTGTTCGTAGACACCTACCGCGAGCAGGCCAAGGGCGTCCTGGGCAAGAAGTTCAACGAGAAGCGCTTCATGGAGTGGTGGAAGAACCAGCCCTCCTACATCAGCTTCGAGAGGTGGCTCTCGCAGGAGGACGAGAAGCGGGCGGTCGCGACCTCGATCACCTGCCCGACCTGCGGGACCCTGAACCCACGTGACTCCACCATCTGCCAGAAGTGCGGCACGGTCTTCGATCAGAAGCCGGCGGCCCCCGAGGCGGCGGCGGAGGAGCAGCGGCCCCTGAGGCGCATCGTGAGGCGCCCGGCGGAGAAGAAGCTGATCCCGCGGAAGGAAGCGAAGCCGGAGGAGCAGGCGCCGCAGCAGCCTGCGCAGCCGAGCGAGCCGCAGGGACCGGAGCAGCCGAAGAACCCGTAGGCGCGCAAACCCCTTCCTGAAACCTCTTCCCCGTTCTTGTTTTTCGTTTCAAGGGGTCAGCGAAAGCTTCCGCTGCACGAAAAGCCTGGACTGACGAGGCCTATTTGCGCTTGAAATCGTCGAAGAACACCCTCTCGAAGTCGACGACGCGGTCGCCGTCCACCTCCACACCCTCCTGGTGCAGCATCTGGACCTTGCGCTTGATGTTCGCGGGGTCGGAGCCGGAGTACCCTCCGAGCGTGCCGTCGGACTTGACGACGCGGTGGCACGGGACTCTTGGCGCGTGCGGATTGCCGCGCATGATCGCCCCCACCAAGCGCGCCGCTTTCGGCTTGCCTATTGCCTTGGCGAGCGCTCCGTAGGTCGTGACCCTGCCCTTCGGAACCTGAAGGAGCATGTCGTAGGCGCGCTTGGCGGTCTCAGAGGTCTCGAGAGTCATGCCTAGGGCATCGAATTGAAAGGGATAAAAGGGGAAGTCGGGTGGGCGAAAGTGCTCATCCGAGTTCTTGCAGCTTCTCGCGCACTTCCTTGCCGACCTTCTCCGGATCCTTGTAGTAGGCGGAGATGATCTTCGCGACGGAGCGGTAGTTGTCGACACCGGACTTCTTCATGTACTCGAGGATGTCGACGCGGCGCTTCACCTCGCGCTCCATCTCCCTGGGCGACCAGTTGCGGATGGTGCGCACCTTCTCGTACACGTACGAGTGCCCGGAGAAGTTGAACGTGTCATCCGCGGGGTTCCAGGTGTAGACGGAGTTGGTGATGAGCTCGCCTGTCTCGGGGTCCATGCCGACGATCTCGGTGAGCGACTTGACCCTCCTGGTCATCTTCGTGCCTACCTTGACCTGCGCCTGCAACAGAACGATGTCCAGCGCGGTCATGAGCGCCCTTGGCAAGTTGATCGGGTCGTTCTCCATCCTGTGCACCATCGCCTGCACGTCCTCTGCGTGGAAGGTCGAGTAGGCGGTCTTGCCGGTGGCCATCGCTTGGAAGACGACGTAAGCTTCCTTGCCACGGACCTCACCGACCATCAGGTACTGAGGACGTTGCCTTAGGGCCGAAGTCAGCAGATCGAACATGTCGATGTTGCCCGCGGTCGCGGACTTCTTGCCGCCGAACCCTTCGCGTGTGAGCGCGGGGATCCAGTTCTCGTGCGGCAGGTTGAGCTCGCGCGTGTCCTCGATGCTCACGATCTTCATCTGGGGAGGGATGAACAGCAGCACGGCGTTCAGCGTCGTCGTCTTGCCGGAAGCGGTGCCTCCGCAGACGAGCATCGAGCTGCCGTACTCCGTCGCCGTCCAAAGGTACGCCATCATGTCAGTGCTCATGGTCTTGAACTTGAGCAGGTCGACGGGCGTGAACGGGTTCTCCTTGAAGCGCCTGATGGTGAACGAGGAGCCGCGCTTCGTCACATGCTTGCCGAGGGTGGCGTTCAGCCTCGAACCGTCCGGGATGGTAGCATCGAGGAGCGGGTCCGCGACGGAGATGTGCTTACCGCACTTCTGTGCCAACCAGATGACATACGAGTCGAGGTCCAGCTCCTTCTCGAAGCGCACGTTGCTGCGGATCGAGCCGTACTTGCGGTGGAATATGAACAGCGGGATGTTGACGCCGTCGCACGACACATCCTCGACGTTCGGGTCGGTCATCATCACATCGATGACCCCGTACCCGATGAAGTCCCGGCGGAGATAGTAGTAGATCCTCTGTTCCGACAGCGGGTGCAGGCTGACGCCGAACTCGCGCAGCAGCTTTTCCATCGCCTCCTTTAGGATCTTTTCCTTCTGAGCGAGAACCGCCCCTTCCACGAGGTTGAGCGTCATCGTCATCGCGCTCTTCAGCACCTCGAGCACCGCCTTCTCGTCATCCGACATCGTTGGCTCGATGACCTCGTACAGGTACTCGGACGCGGTGTTGTCGTACTTGATGCGCACGAAGCTGAACGGCTCCGTGATCGGGTTGAGCTCGACCTCGTCCACGTTCTTGTCCGCGATCCTCGGCACGTCGGTAACGGCGGTGCCGGCGACGGTCGTGCTCACAGGCACCCTGACCCTCATCGGCTTGCTCTTGATGCTGAGCAGGAGGTGTGCATACCCTTCTTTCAGCCCGGCTTTCTTTTCCTTGACCGGAGCCTCGGTGACCACTTCTTTCTCGCTCGCCGCCATCATTTCACCCCAGTAGCCTCGTGCCTAGCAGCCCGATCAGCAGCATGATGAAGCTATGCCGCATTCCGTTCTGGATCCTTCCGTCCTGAAGCACCCCTGCCAGGATGCCGTCTCCGAACGCGTGGATCATGACCGAGACGATGAATATCAGTTGGATAGTCGGAATCACCGCCGTCTCGATGGTCGTCGGGAGGGCCTGACCCAGTTTCGCCGCCCCTTCGTTGACCTGCGTACCGGCCTCGATCATCTTCGGCAGGAAGGTCGAGTTCAGGATGAAGATTGTGGCGATGAAGACCATGAACGAGACGTAGATGACGACGGTGTAGGTCGCCATTGCCACCTTCCTCTCGTTCTGCGCCAACATGACCTCGCGTGCATCGTGCGCGACCATCGTGAGCACATCCGCGACGCTGCCTCCCGCATCGTTCGCCTTGATGATGATGGACATCATCCTTCTGACCAGCGGCGTGTCCGTGCGCTCGGCGAACAGGCGGATTGCCTCGGCCGCAGGCACACCCCAATCGATCTGAGCCGCCATGCGCCTGATCTCCGGAGTGAGTCCGCCGTAGCGACCGCGGCTCGCGACCTTTATCGCCTCCGCGAGCGTCATACCGAAGCGCCCGGCCTCGGCGACGTCGCGCAGGAAGTCCGGCAGGCGGGACTCGATTTCCTTGATCCGGTTGTACTTGCGCGTGGTGTAGAACCCGTAGGGGCCGCAGATAGCCATGAGACCGATGGCCAGATAGTCCACCCACATCAGGGGCGTGTTTATCCCACCGATCGCGTCGAGGAAACCAATGAAGAACATCACCGCAGCGATGGCGATCCCCACCATTAGGAGCGGGCGACTGTAGTCCTTCCTGCTCCGGTACAGCTCTTTGATGTTCAGTATTTCTTCTTCTGCCATTTGATCACCTCATATCGAGGACTCCTTGGTGGAGTTCCAGATGAAGAAGATGAAGCCGAACTGAGAGATCGGGATCATCAATACGACCACAAGCCAAAGGAGCATGACAGTGGTGGTCGCGCTCCCTCCTCCGCCGGGCACGATCGCCATAATCGCCATGATGACGACGAGGAAGAGTGGGAAAGCGACGACGACGGTGACGAACGTCTCTGCCATCAGTCCGAGCGTCTCGAGCTGCGACCTCATGTCGAGTTTCGATTCCTTCTCGAACTGCTCCGCCTTCTGCAGGAAGTATGGCTTCAGTTGACCGCCAGAGGTGGAGGTCGTGACCACTCCCTGTAGGAATTCTTGGAATTTCGAAGAGGGAGTGCGCTGCGAGGCCTTGCTGATGGCGCTCAAGATATCGATGCCGAGAAGCTCAGTATCCCTCGTGATCCACTCCGCTTCGTTCTTGATCTCGCCATAGATCGGCTGCCTGGACAGCTCCTTGAATATGACGTCGACGTTGACGTCGGCGGAAGCCATCGCCGAGATGAAGCTCATCGCCGCTCCGATTCTCTTGTCGATGTCCCGCTTTCGCGTCTTCGCCTTGCTGGACGGCGTCGACATCAGCACCACGTACGCCAGAACGGGTGGTATGACCACGATCATCACGGAGAAGATCAGAACGAATGCGGCATTGATGCCCAGCACCGCGACGAACAATCCTCCGAGCGTGATGGCGATGGCGGCGGCTATTACCGCGACCAGGATCGCCGTCATCCAGACGTAGGCCACGAACTCCTCCGGCCGCATGCGCATGTGCGCCTGCAGGAGGCTGAGCTCGAGCTTCGGGTTTGCTTTGGAGCGCAATTGCACCAGCCGGCCGACTGTCCGCCACGAGAACTCTTGGTACTTCGTGAGCTTCACGTACTCCGGCAGAACGCCCGTCGGGAGGCGGACGACGTGCGGTCCCATCTCTTCGGTTTCCTTTTCGGACGTCTTCGTCTTGATGTACTGCTTCTTCGAAGTCTCCATCCGAGCAAATATGTCCGAGACCTCAGGCGCCAACTTCCAGACCTCCTTCCTGCAACTCGCGCCGCACGCGCTTGATCGTCTTCTCTTGCTCCTTGTAGTAGGAGTTGATCAAGCCCCAGAGCTTGCGGTGATCGGTGATGTCGCGATAGACCATGTAGCGGACGATGTCCACGCGACGGCCGAACTCGGCCATCATCTGTTCGTGCGTGAGCGACTTCATCTCGATGATCTTGTCGAATAGGAACGAATGGCCTTTGTAGATGAATTTGTCAGTCGCCTGGTCCCACTCGTAGACCGTGTTGGTGATGAGCTCGTTGGTCTCCGGCTCGAACCCGACGATCTCGATGACCTGCTTGATGCGCCTTGCCAGATCGGTTCCGACGCGCACGTGCGTCTGGATGATGACGTTGCGAAGCGCGGTGAGCAGGATCCTCGGGCAGTTGATGGGTGGGTTCTCCAGCCTGTTGACCATGCTCTTCACCGAATCGGCGTGCATGGTCGAGTAGGTGGTATGGCCCGTCGCCATCGCCTGGAACATGATGTACGTCTCCTTGCCGCGCACCTCACCGACGATGATGTAGTTGGGGCGCTGCCTGAGCGCGGCGCGCACGAGGTCGTACATGTCGATCTCGCCCGCCGCCTTTCCGCTCGATTCCTTCTCTCCCACTCCCGTGCGGGTCGTGCCAGGAATCCAGTTCTCGTGCGGCAGGTTGATCTCACGCGTGTCCTCCATCGTGACGATCTTCGCTCCTGGAGGAATGAAGAGAGCGACCGAGTTCAGGGTTGCCGTCTTCCCCGAGGCGGTCCCTCCGCAGATGATCATCGATTCGCCGTGCTCCACGCCCAGCCAGAAGTACGCGATCATCTCGGGGCTCGCGGTGCCGAACTTCACAAGGTCCACTGGGGTGAACGGCTTCTCCTTGAACCTGCGAATGGTGAACGTCCCGCCCCTCGTGGTGACCTCCCTCGAGTAGGTCGCCTGTACGCGGTGGCCTTCGGGGGTCGTCCCGTCCAGGATGGGGTTGGAGACAGAGATCTGTTTGCCGCACCGCTGGCTCAACGCGACGATGAAGGAATTGAGCTCGTCCTCGCTCGTGAGCCTGAGTTTGGTGCGGATGCTTTCGTATCTGCGGTGGAAGACGAACAGCGGCACGTTGACGCCATCGCATGAAACGTCTTCGACGTTCTCGTCTCTCATGAGAGGGTCGATAATGCCATAGCCGACGAAGTCGCGGATGATGTAGTACTCGATCTTCTCGCGGCTGATCTCGTCGACCCTGATCCCCCTCGTGCTGATGAACGACTCGACCGCCTCGCGCAGGTACTGCTCCTTGTCCAGTTTCGTGAGCTTCTCCCACTCATAGCCCAGGGTGCGCTGCAGTGTGTCGCGCACGAGCGCGAGCAGCTTCTTGTCCCTGTCGCTCAAGGTGGGTTCGATCGTCTCCAGCAAGTACTCCGAGTTCTCGGTGTTGAAGGTGACCCTGATGAAACTGTATGGCTCGAGAACGGGATAGACGTCCGCGACCTCGATGTTCGGTTCCGTTATCTTGGGAATCTCGGTGACGTCGGAGCCCCTTCCCTTGGACCATTCGATGCGTTGACTGGTGTGGCCCGCGGGAATCCTCACCCTGCTCGCTCGGTTGGGCACCACCCGCCTCATGAACTTCACATAGGAGTCTCTCGCCCCGTCCGTCGCCTTTCCGGGGGCCATGTCGACCAGGTCCTCAGTCTTGGCCGCTCCACCCTTCTTGTCCTTTTTCACTTTCTTCATGGAATCCCCCGTCCTAGGCGTTACCCACCGAGATCTGCATCCTCGCGACGTTGTGGTTGAACTGCACGACCTTCAGCATCTGCAGCTTGATCGAGTGATAGTCCGAACCTACCCACGACAGGGTGTAGTCGGTCCCGCTCGTCAGTTTGAGACTGACTCGGAGCATGTTGTCCAGGTAAGTGTACCAGGCCTTGCCGTACGTCGAGTTGAATGTGAAGGTGGGTTTCAGGTACGTCAGGGTCTTCGCCGGGTACGTAAGGTTAGTGTACTGCTGCTGGTCGAGGTACATCAGGGCGATGTTGATGCCCGTGGTGCCCGTTCCAGTGACCGTCGCGTTCTTGCCGAAGAGCTCGACCTGCGTGAACGAGAGAGTGACGTTGTTCTGTGGCCCGGACGTCGTCACGATAAAGCTCGGGAATGCCCTGGTTATCTGCCCATCGCGCTGCTTCACCAGTACCGCCCCGTTCTCGTACCCCACCCATTGCTCAACATAGTACCTGTTGGAAGTGTACAGCTCGATCAGGCCGCCGCCCGTTTCCTTCACGTTGTATAATGTGGAGGTTACGCCGAGGCAGTAGCTGAGCTTCACGGTGGTGCTGTTGCCTTGAGGGCTATTTGCATTGACTGGTACGAAATTCAGCTGTCCAGCAGTTCCGATTGCGAAGACAGGTACACCGTCCGCTCCTAAGGTGATCGGAGCGAACATGTTCAGGCTGGACATGCCCGTCGTGGACGCCATCGCCACAAGGTTGTCGATCCTTCCCTTGAGGTCGCCGAACTGGTTCATCACCTCATTCATGTGGGTGCGTTCGTTCGTGGTCATCCAGACCGGAACGTATGAATTTGTGAACAGGGTCAGGAAGGTGAGGAACACGAGCAGCGCCATGATCGTTCCTACCGTAGACGCTACCCCGCGCTCGTCCTTGTCGCGCTTCAAGAATCTGCGCACCTCTCCTCGAGTGAACGGGCGGTGCTCCTTACGGCCTAACATATGTATCCAGTCCTCCGGAGTAATGAAATGAGTATTATGTGCCTATTTAAACGTGATGCGCTCACTGGCCGTCTTTGAAAACGTAGAATTTCGAGGGCGAGTTTCAGGTTCGAGGGGCGCTCTCGATCCGGCCTATCCGAAGCTTCGTTGCGACGGAAGAGATCATTCGAAACGGGTTCGCCGTCTTGCCGATCTCCACCCTTCGTCCGTTGGGCGTTCGCTCCGCTCTCAATCCATCATGCTCCAGCGCCCCGCCAAAGATTTAATAGCGGGCTGAGCCTTGTCCGATAGCGCGCCGCAGTAACTCAGTTTGGGAGAGTGCAAGACTGAAGTTGCCCCCTTTGGGCAGCCGAAATCTTGAAGTCGCTGGTTCGAGCCCGGCCTGCGGCACCTCCACTTCTTCGTAGCGCTTGGCAAACCTCTATTACCCAGAGCCTTGATTTACCAGCCGGTCCAAATGCAGGTCAAGAGTTTCGAGATAACTGGCATCGAAGCAAAGCGGTTCTCAAAGCCAGGTGAGAAGCTCAACAACATCCGCATCGACCACAACAGCACGGTAACTCAGATTGCGAAGGTCGCCGACGACGTCGTGGTCGCGGACTTCCGCTTCACGGCGAACTACGTAGGGCTCGGGTACATCAAGATCGAAGGGCAGGTATTGGTGCAGGGCGAAGTGGGCGACGTCCTCGGGGAGTGGCAGCGGATGAACTCCATGCCTCCAGATTTCGCGAACCTCGTGCACAACACCGTTGTGCCGAACTGCATCCCGACGGCGATGCTCATCGCGCGCGACATCCGACTGCCGCCACCGGTCCCGATGCCACGCATAAACGTCCAACCGGCGGCGCCTCCGAAACGGCCCGGCGACCCGAGCGGCGTCGAAGTCGCTTGAGCTTTGGCTGACCGGATCATTTTCTCATTTGGGTTCGAGCTTCACCTGATGTGATCGAGCGAGAACGAACCGATGCTCAGGCCATGCTTGCCGACGGTGTACCTGATGTAGGACCGGGACTGCACGTCGCACACACCCTGGACCGAGAAGTATGTCTTCAGCTGGTCCAGCTTGAAGTCGATCATTCCATCCATGATCGAACCTAGCATCTGGATCTCCTGCTCCCCGTGCACGCCCTTCTCGATCGCGTACATCGAGACCGCCCCATCCCTCTTGCGCCGCCCGCAGAACGGGCTCAGGAAGCGGAAGGCCGTGTTCATGTCCGAATAAGCGATGAGAGTGGATAAGGAGCGGAAGGCCAGCCGGTAGTACTTGTGCTTCTCCTTGAACTCCTTCGTCTTCTTCTCCGTCGCCTCCATGATGCCGTCGTGGTTCGTCGGTTCGGCGATGTAAGTGGTATAAGGATCGTCGGCCGCCTCTCCCATGCTCTTCGAGTAGGCGTCGATGTAGTGAACGAGGCCAAGGCGCTCGTACTCCTCGTATCCGGAGAGGATAGCTTTCATCTCCTCGCGTACGTCCCTTGGGGTCTTGTCGGTTATGACCCAGAGCGTCGGGACGCCCTTCCTCAACCCCTCGCTCACGAACTGTCCGATCATCACTTCCTTGCCGACGAACGGAGGACCGTGCACCAGCACGTTCGAGCCGAATGGGATGCCGCCGAGCAACAGGTCGTCGAAGCGGGCGTTGCCGGTCTTGACCTTCGCTACCCGGACCTCTAGCCCGCGCTCCTCCTCGCGCTTCTGGATCTCGTCTTCGATGACGCCATGCTCGCGCAGGCGCAGCTCCTCGGCCTTGGCGTTGAGGAACTTCTCCTTCGAGATTAGCTCTTCCTCTTTCAGCGAGACCTCGGCCTTCAGGTGCTCGAGGCGCTGCTTGAGCTCGACCTCTTCGACGCCTTGCGTCTCGCGCTTGGTCGTGTCGAATTTCGCTTTGTCGGTGACAAGAAGCTTCTCGCGATAATCGAGGTCCTCCTCGCGACGGAGCATCTCCTGCTCCTTATAACCGATGACCTCACGGATCTTCTTGAGCTCGTCATCGCGTTCGCGGACCTCCGTCTTCAAGCGCTCGATCTCTTCTTCCATGAGCCTGATGCGCTTCTCCTTGAGCTGCACCTCTCTGACCTTATCGTCGAGGGCCGCGGTGCCGCCCTTGCCATTGGAGCGGAGGATTCGAAGCTCATCATCTCTCTGCTGAAGCTCGAGCGTCTTGGTCTTGAGCTCCTCGGCCAGGTAATCGATCTTGCTCTTGTGCTCGCGCTCCCTCTCTGAGAAATCGGACTCCTTCTCCCGGAGCTCGGCGTGGAAGCGCTGCGTGAGTTCGTCGCCGCTCTGGGCGCCCTCCTCGATCGGTCCGCTGAAGACGCTCTTCTGTTCCGACTCGAAGGCGCTCTCCCTGCCGGCGAGGAGCACGCGCGCCTTCACCAGTTCTTCCTGGTCCTTGGGGAGCCCGGCCATCGCCTCTTCGAATTCCTGCCTGACGTCCTGGTCGTACTTCGCCAGGGCGTAGACCTGCTCCCGGAGCATCGAGCCTTGCTCAGCGACGCTCTCCAACTTCTCTTCGAGCGCGCTCAGGTCCCTCTGCTTCATTCCCGCGGATTCGCCCTTGAGCGTTTCCAGGATCGCTTCTTTGAGCTGCTGTAGTTCCGCCTCGTAGGAGTCGGCCTTGCGCCTGACATCGGCGACCTCGACCGTCTCGGTCGGGGTGACCTGCTGCCCTACGATGGTGGAACCGTTGTCCGGCTCGCTCAACCAATCGAGCAGGCCGTTCTCGTCGCCGTTGAGCCAGCGCTTGAGGTCGTCCATGCGCTCCGGGTTCTGGGAGGGCTTTTCCTGCGCGGTGCCCTGATTCGGAGCGGCCGAAGGCACGCTCGCGCCCGTCTCCTCTTGAGCCTTGCGTCTGGTCCCCAAGCTCAGCACCTACGATGAATCGATTCACCTCGACTCCCAAGGGCGATATAATAACGTTTCGACAATAATGGCGAAATCCATACCTATCGAGGGCGCGAAAACTGAATTGTCTGGCATATCGCGGAATTCCTGTCAGGCCACCCAGAAAAAGAGTATTTATGTCGGGATACTCCTTACTTAGAATCCGGTCTTCATCCAGGAGCTTCCATGGAAACTCGCATTCACGTCAAGATCGACAAGAAGAGCGAGTTGACGCTCCGCGAGGTCCTGAAGAGGATACAGGAGATCCAAGCGGAGAACCCGGACTTGGACGTTTTCTTCGATGGGGACATGTACGCGATCTGCTCCCGCCCGAAGCGCGAGGGCGAGAAGGGCAAGGCGTAGTCGAAAAGGGCTTCTGGGTCTGCGCCTCTCGGCAAGTTCGAAATACTAGATTTCGATACCTATCGCAGTTACAATGGTCAAGAAATCCGACATCATGAAGGAGAAGGTCAAGGCGATCGATTTCGACCAAATCAAAACGGTCGCCGACCTCATGGATGCGTACAAGGACAGCTCGGTGCAGAGCCGTGCGCTCGCGACCTGCGCGATCGCGCTGGAGAACGCCATGAAGGACGGCTCCAGGCCGACCGTCGTGCTCGGCCTCGCCGGTCCACTCGTCGCCGCCGGCCTGCGCAAGGTCATCGCCGATTTGATTCGCTACGGAATCGTCGACGCGATCGTGACCATCGGAGCCATCCCCTACCAGGACTTCTACCAGGCGAGGGGGTACAGTCATTACAAGACCTCGCCGAGGGTTGACGATCTCAAGCTGCGCGAGTTCTTCATCGACCGCATCTACGACACGCTCGTCGACGAGAACAAGTTCCGCGAGACGGACGCGGTCATTGGCAAGATCGCGGGCGAGCTCGAACCGCGCGCTTACTCAACCCGCGAGTTCATGGCGGTGCTCGGCAAGCACGCCGTCAAGGACGAGAACTCGATCCTCGGGAACGCCTACAGGTTCGGCGCCCCGATCTTCGTGCCGGCGCTCAACGACAGCTCCATCGGCATCGGTCTCACCGGTCTCTACGTGGAAAGGCGCAAGCAGGGCAAGGACTTCATGCGCCTCGACCCGATCCGCGATAACTGGGAGCTCACCCAGATCAAGATCAAGTCGGACAAGACCTGCGTCATCTACATCGGCGGAGGAGTGCCGAAGAACTACATCCAGCAGACTGAGGTGATCGCGGAGACGCTCGGCTACGACAAGGGCGGGCACCACTACGCCATCCAGATCACCATGGACGCGCCGCAGTGGGGCGGCCTCTCCGGATGCACTTTCGAGGAGGCGCAGTCCTGGGGCAAGATCAATCGCGATGCGACGAAATCCGTCGCGTACGTCGAAGCCTCCATCGGCCTCAGCCTCATGACCGGCTATATCTTGCAGAAGGGCGCGTGGAAGGGCCGCAAGCGCCTGAAGTACGAGTGGGAAGGCGACGAGCTGAAGAGCCTGAAGCAGGTGCCCCTGAAAACCAAGTGAGCAAACCTTTTCCTCATCTCCTCTAATTCTGGTGCACCATGGCGAGAGCGGGCCGGGCGACGATCGCCCTTTGGAACTCCTACGATCCGAGGACGTTCAGGGAGGCGCACCGCCGGATACTCGCTAGAGCCGGGCCTCTCGCTTTGGCGTATGACTTCAATCTCGTGACCTTTGGATTCCCTTTCCCGGCGGAACTGACGACCCCCCAGGAGATCGCGGACTGGGTGGCGACGACGACCTCGATCGGCGAGGACGGATCGTATCTGAAGGAGCTTACCGCGAAGGGACGGTTCTCGACCTTCGCTTACATGAACAAAGGGGTCCCACCGCAGCTCGGCGAGCCCGTCCTCACGACGTGCAACGTGGAGGAGAAGAAGAGGCTCACCGTCGAGGGCGCCGCGCACCTGCTCGGGCAGGGGAAGAGCCTGGTCTTCATCTTCGGCACCGGCCCCCACGGGGTACCGAAGGAGGTCTTCTCGGTGGCGCAGTATCATCTGGATATCACGTTCGGAGGCTACTCGCTGGAAACGTGCACGGCCCTCGGTGCTGTCGTCGCGGTCATCGCGCATCGAGCGCGGTCGAGCTAGTATTCCTCGTAGCTGACCTCGAGCGGACCGCTCTTCACGCCCTTCCCTTTCGTCACTTGCCCGACGACACGCGCGCCTCCGCCAAGGCTCTTGGCGCAGGTCTTCGCGTCCTCGTCGCGCACCACCACTCCGAAGCCCATTCCCATGTTGAACGTCTGGTACATCTCCGTCGGCTCGACGTCGCCCAGCTCCTGAAGGATGTGGAATATCGGCTGCGGGTCGAGCGGCTCGGAGACATCGAAGCAGACGTTCTTCTTAAGGCGCACGAAGTTGCGCAGCCCTCCTCCCGTGACGTCGACCATGCCGGTGACCTCGCACTTTTCGAGCATCTTGAGCACTGGCTTCACGTAGATCGTTGTGGGCGTCAGCAGCTCCTCACCGACGCTGTGCGGCAGCAACGGAAAGCGTGCATCAAGTCCGATCTCGCCCTTTTCCAAGATCTTGCGCGCGAGCGTCAGGCCGTTCGAATGAATGCCTGACGACGGAACGCCGACGATCGCGTCCCCGATCTTGATCTTCGAGCCGTCGACGATCTCGTCCTTCTCGACGAACCCGAGGCAGCTGCCAGAAAGGTCCACTCTGTGCACCATCTCGGGCAGGACGGCGATTTCTCCGCCGACCAGGTCCACGTTCGCCATCTTCGAGCCTTCGTTCAATCCGACGCCGATCGCTTCGGTCACCTCGGGCCTCGGCTTGTCGAGAGCGATGTAATCCACGAACGCGAACGGTTCCGCTCCCACGCAGATAGTGTCGTTGACGTTCATCGCCATGCAGTCGATGCCGACCGTGTCCCACTTGTTCAGCGCTTCAGCGATGAGCAGCTTGGTGCCGACACCGTCTGTGCAGAGGGTGAGCGCGACGTCGCCGAAATCGATCAGAGAGGTGAACTGTCCCTTCACGTCCATGTTCCGCCCCCTCCCCTTGCGGCGGTATCTCAGCTCCTTGACGAGCGAACCGATGGCGCGCGATTTCGCCTCGATGTCTACTCCCGCCTTGGCATAGGTAAGTCCCTTCTTTCTCATCGGCACCAGCGCTAGTGTATCCCTGGGGTCCGAAATAACCTTTTGTCGCTCGAGGTTTTAGACAAAAGCCTCACGCTGCTTTCGCTCTCCGCGCGCGAATTCGGAAACCTAGTTTAGCGCGGAACGCCGTTGCGGGGGAGCCGGAAGGAGGACGAGTTCTTGAGGGAACTGGGTTTGGGCATTGACACCGGTGGTACATACACCGACGCCGCAGTCGTGGACCTCGCGACCAGGAAGGTCTTGGCGAAGGCGAAGGCCCCGACCACCCACGACGATCTGTCGGTGGGCATCCTCGGGGCGGTGGACGCGATATTAGCTTCGTTCTCGTTCGATGTGAGCGAACTCTCGCATGTCGGCATCTCGACGACGCTCGCGACGAACTCGATCCTGGAGGGAAGGGGCAGCGATGTCGGGCTCATCGGCATCGGCTGGACCCCGAAGGCGAAGTGGGAGCTGGGGGCCAAGAGGACGGCCTTCATCAACGGCTCCTTCGACCCGCGCGGTAGAGAGGTCGACCCGCTGGAGGAAGAGCGGGTCGAGAGCGCGGTCGAGGAGGTCTCTGCGGATGTGGACGCGATCGTCATCTCAGGCATATTCAGCGTGGTGAACTCGTGCCACGAGGAGAAGCTGCGCGAGCTGGTATCGAAGAAGACAGGGCTGCCGGTGGTGCTCGGGCACGAGCTGACCGCAGAGTTGGGGATATTGGAAAGGAGCGTCACTGCGGTGCTCAACGCGAAGCTACTGCCGGTGATGGAGGCCTTCATGGACGGGGTGGTGGAAGCGCTGCATGCTCGTTCCATCGCCGCCCCCATAATGGTGTACAAGGGCGACGGCTCGCTGATGAGCGTAGAGCGGGCGAAGGCTCGGCCGGTGGAGACTATCCTCTCTGGCCCCGCCGCCAGTCTGATCGGGGGCCGGGTGCTATCCGGCCTGGATACGTGCATCGTCATAGACATCGGCGGCACGAGCACGGACATCGCTTTCCTGGACGAGGGATTCCCCAGGCTCAGTAGGTCCGGGGCGATCGTCGGCCGCTGGAGGACGCGGGTCCGGGCGACGGACATCTGGACAGCCGCGCTGGGAGGGGACTCGAGGATCTCGATGGTCGACGGAAGGATAACCTTCGGCCCGGAGCGGGTCGTTCCCCTGGGCGTCGCGGCCGACGCGCATCAGCGATTGCTTCACAAGATGCAGAAGTACCGACGGTTCGAGTTCCTCATCGCCTACAACCGGGACGACTCGCGCCTCGAGAAGGAGGAGCGGGCGGTGCTCAAGCTTTTGCGCGAAAAGGGCCCAATGTCGCCCGAAGAGATCGTCCAGGCCCTGCCGGACGTTTATCTGCCACGCTCGTTCGCATCCGACCTCCGGTCCAGGGGGCAGGTGATATCGACAGGGCTCACCCCCACCGATCTGCTCAACGCAGCAGGCGACTACTCCAGGGGCTCGCGCTACGCCTCGGACCTGGGTGTCGAGGTTTTCACGTCGACGTACGGATTGGACAAGGACGAGTTCGTGCGAAGCACCCTCGAGCTCGTCAGCTCTCGAATGGCCGAGGAGTTGCTTTACAAGATCATCGAGGATGGGTCGGGGGGCCTGCTGCAGGGCAAAGGGGGCGAGTATCTCCTCGATCTGATAACGAGGGAGGCCAAAGGCCCGCTCGAAATGACCGTGCGCCTCGACCGGCCAATCGTCGGTATCGGCGCTCCGGCCCACTTCTTCGTGCCTCGGCTCGAGCGGCTCTTGAACACGAAGGTCGTCGTTCCCGAGAACCATCAAGTCGGCAATGCTATCGGCGCCGTTTGCTCGATGGTGTTCGATAGCGTGACTATCCAAGTCCACTCGCGCGACAACCGCTTCCACTTCGTCGCGCCGTTCTGCGAGCCGCAGGAGTTCGACAGGCTGGAGGCGGCGGTCGAGGCAGCGAAGGCGATGGCTCTCGAACACGTGCGGCAACAGGTGCGACTGGCCGGAGGATCGGGCATCACCACGAAGGTCGAGGTGCGCGGACAAGGTTCGGGCTCTGGGCGTTTCATGCTTGGCTGGACGCAGGTCACGGCGCGCGCGAGCGGCAAACCCGGGAAGCCGATCTGAGACGGGTTCGGGCAAAGATTTAATTCGCGCGCGGGAATGGTCGGGCGAGATGTCCAAGCGGTGGATGAACGAGCATCGACGCGACCACTATTATCGCAAAGCGAAGCAGCTGGACTACCGCAGCCGAGCGTCGTTCAAGCTGATCCAGATCGATGAGAAGTTCAACTTGCTAAAGCCGGGCGCGTTCGTCGCGGATTTGGGCGCTGCTCCAGGAGGATGGCTGCAGGTGGCAGCGGAGAGGGTCGGCTCGAAGGGGCGGGTGGTCGGCGTGGACCTGCAAGAGATCGAGCCGATCGAAGGCGTCATCACGATCCAGGGTGACATGCGCAAGGACGAGACGGTGCAGGACATGCTGGAAGCGCTCGGCGGGCGCGCGAACGTAGTGCTCAGCGACATGTCCCCGAACATCTCAGGGAGCTACTCGATGGACCACGCGCGCTCGATCGATCTGTGCGAGCACGCGCTGGAGTTCGCGGAGAAGGTCCTGCTGCCGAACGGGAGCCTGGTGATGAAGGTCTTCGAGGGAGACATGATGCCAGACTTCCTGAAGCGGGTGAAGGAGCGCTTCGCCAATGTGCGCCTGACCGCGCCAGACGCCTCGCGCTCTTCCTCGTCGGAGATCTACATCGTGGCGAAAGGGTTCAAGGCCTAGGGTTTTAGCCGTCAAGCTCGGTTCCCTTCTCGATGATAACCTACATCACCGTGACCTTCAGCTCCGAGGGCGCCAAGCCGTCGAAGGTGTTCAACGCGCTGAACAACCTTGGTTTCAAGCCCACAACCGGCAACTACGATGCCGTTTACGTTTGGGACAAGCAGGCGACCATCGAGGACGCGATCTCCCTCGCCGACAAGGTCGTTTCGACCCTGAAAGGAATGAACGTCCTGGTGAAGCTGGAGACAGTGGGCAATCCGGTCAATACTGCAGAAGAGGACTGAGGGGTGAACATGCCGCGTCCAACCAAGGTGCTGTGCATCGGGCAGAACTATCGAGCGCACATCAAGGAGCTGAAATCGGAAGTGCCGACGGAACCGGTCATATTCATGAAGCCTCCGAGCGCGGTGATCGGGAATGGAGAGGACATCGTCATCCCGACCAACCTCGGCAGAATGGATTACGAGGCGGAGCTGGCGGTGATCATCGGGAAGCGTTGCCGGGACGTCAGCGTGCAGGAGGCGCTTCGATTCGTCTCCGCGGCGGCGGTGTTCAACGACGTCACCGCCAGGGACATGCAGAGTGGATTCAGGAAGGCCGGATTGCCTTGGACACTTTGCAAGGGCATGGACACGTTCGCCCCTATCTCCGAGCCCAAAGCGATCGATGACGTTCCAGACCTGAGGAGCCTGAACGTTCGCATGCGACAGAATGGCGCGCTGAGGCAGGACGGGCACACCGCCGACATGATCTTCCCGGTGGAGGAGCTCGTGTCCTACATCTCGCGTTTCATGACCCTCGAGCCGGGGGACGTGATCGCCACTGGCACGCCCGAGGGAGTCGGACCGATCAAGCCGGGCGACGTCCTCGAGGCGAGCATTCAGGGAGTTGGGAAGCTCACGAACAAGGTGCGGGCGAAGTGATCAGTCCCAGAACTTCTTCGTGCGCGCGTATGTGACTTCCGCGCTCAAGATGTCGCGCAGGAAGTCGTCCTCGGTGTCGTAGAATCCAGAGAGGACGCGCGCGGCCGTGTCCGGACCGACCCCTCTGCCAGCGAGGGTCAGCAGCGCCTTCTTCCCGTGCTTGTTCACCAGGCTCGCGTTCTTGTAGATGCGCTTGACCTCCTTCTCCTCTTCCTCGCTGAGTTCCTTCTTCCTCAGCAGGCGGACGTTCTCTTTGGCGTACGGAGCGAGCGCGGCGATCATCCTCCCCCCGCATTTCGGGCAAGTAGCGATCTTCGGGGCTTCGCGCACCCTCAGCCTCCACTGCGTCTGGCAATTGAGGCAGGTCATGTGCATCTGCTCATCCTCGAGGCGGGTCTTGAGCGCCATCAGGATGCTGTGGTCCGCACGCTGCGGGGCGATGAGCTCCTTCGAGTGCTGCAGTCCAGCGCGTCCGATCGGGGTGAGCCTGGAGATCTCGAACTGGAGCTTGTCGTCCGAGATCATCTGCACGACGCGCACCGTTCCCTCGAGGTCCAGGTCCTCCCAGAGCACCCGGTCTATGGCCTCTTGGAAAAGGGGCGTGTTCTCGTACGCGTCGAACAGCCTTCCGAAGTTGATGAACTGGTAATCGGCGTCCTTCTCGACTGCCCCGAACTTCTTCGCCACGTGCACGAAGCGCCAGCGCAGGTGCGACGAGTTCTTGATGACGAGGCGAACGAGCCCCTCGACGTTCTCCGCCTTGATGCTCTTGAGCGTGTCGATGATGAGGGATGGTTTGAGGTCGCGGGGGAGCTCGAGCATGATGCGGTAGGGGTCGTTGTGAACGCCGACGGCCTCGCCGATGCGGGCGGTCAGCAGGACGGAGAGCAGCCTGGAGAGGGTCTCGTTCACTTTCGTGCCGAAGCAGGCGTTGAGGATGATCATCCGCTTCCCGACCTCGAGCGTGATCAGTTCGTCCGAAGGCACCTTCGCCTCGGAGCGCTGCTCGTCGAGGTATGAGTGGAGCACTCCGACCGCGTCCTTGTCACCCTGATATTCGGTGTAGTTCTCGAGACGGCGAAGCCGACCGACCTCCATCGAGACGTCGTAGGGCACCGGGATGTCCTCGCCCACCCAGGAGGGTATCGATCCGAGGTCCTTGACCTGCTCGACGAGCACCTCGTCGTCCTTGACCTCAACCACCCGCCACGAGCGACCGCGCGTGATGAAGGTCGCGAACGGCTCCGCGAACGAGACAACGAACGATTCGTCCAACTGTCCGACGATCTTACGTGACGAGAGTTCTCGGATCTTGTACGAGCGCTCGTCCGGGATCATCGAGAGGTTGTCGTAGAAGTAGCGCATGCCCCTGGTCGATCGCCGGTACTCCTCCTGCCCGAGGAAGATCAGCCCGATCTGCGAGACCTGGGCGAGCACGTCGTCGAAGCTCTTGCGAGTCAAGCTGCGGAACGGGAACGACCTGACGATCGTCTTGTAGGCGAGGTCGCTCCTCACAATGCCCGTCATCGCCATGGC
>DATJOX010000026.1:0-26143 GCA_035506675.1 Methanomassiliicoccales archaeon | reverse complement strand
CCCAGCGACGATAATGACGACACAAGCACATGCGAGAATGACTAAGATCCTCTTGGGCAGCTTCCTTCCCGGCATTTCCATCGCTAATGTCAGCCACCCCTATATTAGCAACGCGATACTCTTCTAGGCTGCGACGATTCTAGCGGAGTTGTCCCAGGGGGTACTTGATCTTCGTTCGGACAACTTGTTCTGGGTCATCGAGCATTGATCACTGACTCGTAGATGTCCACTATTCTCTTTGAGATGTCCGACCAGGAGAATTGGGCTGCGTACCTGCCTATCTTCTCGCCGTCCCATTGTCTCCCGAGCGCCTCAAGTATGTTCTGCGCAAACTGTTTGGAATCGCCGGGCTCGGCAAGCAGTCCATACTCCTTGGATGTGATGACGTCGGGTACTCCTCCAACCTTCGTTCCGATGAACGGCTTCTGGCATCCCAGGGCTTCGAACATCACGGTTGGATTCCCTTCGTTCAGGCTTGGCAGGACAAAGACGTCGCAAGCGTTCATCCACAGGGGTATTTCCTCGTCCGGCTTGGACCCGCCCTCGAGGATGACGTTGCCCTCGACATTCGCTTCCCTGATCTGCTTCGAAAGGTCATCCTTCAGCGAGCCATTGCCAATTATGTAGGCCACGACGTCCGCTCTCTCCGATGTCACTGTCTTCATCGCGTCCACGAGGTACCGATGGCCCTTGTAGTCCTCCAGGTGCCCTATCGTGACCAGGATCCGCTTGTCCTTGGGCAGGTTCAGTTTCTCCCTGCACTCATCGACCGAGCGCGGGTAGAAGACGTCCGACGCAAACCCATTAGGCAGCGCGAACACGGGGACCCCCGGTCTCGCCATTATCCTGTTCATGAGGTCGATCCATGACGGCGACGTCACGATGATCGCATCGCTCATCAGCAGCGTCGTTCTGATCACGTACCTCATCAGCTTGCCAGAGTCATTGTGGAACAAGTGGAATCTCGCACCGTGGATGTGTAGGATCACCCTCGATCCAAGCATGTACCGGGATACCAATACGTAGGGCACAGTCCGGACGAAGCTCCAGTATGATGCTGTGTGGATGTGCACGATATCTGACGATCGCGACTCTTTGGCGAAAGGGAACTTGAGGAACCGGACCAGGTCAGCCGCCATTTGGGCGAGGCTCGAGGTGCCACGGTCCCTTCTTCCGATCCGGTAGACCGATAAGTCGAACCTGTCGAGCAGTGGTCCTTGATGGGAGAGGCTCTTGACAACTGTTGCAACTCCTCCGAAGGGCGGTGGGCACGGGCCTATCATGAGGACGCTCGGCTTGTCTACTGTTTTGGAACGCGTCTTCAAATCAGATTCCCTCACTTCGGCGGCGCTCGTTCATTCTAGGTGGTGGGCGTTAACCCTTTGCTCCATATTAACGTAAGCGCGCTGCATCTGCAAGCTGGAACGCTCGGGCAATACACACCGCCGCTGATCGACGATCTAGATCGTAGGGAATTGTCCGTCCAGCAACCGCGAGAACCGCCTAGCCGACCGTGTTGTTCCTGATGATCGTTCCGGTCCCGTTGTTGTAGACGCTCCAGCTGCCCTGATACGTGTTGTACTCGTAGATGTTGCCGACGCAGGTCTTGTCGTGGATGAAAGCCATGTAGTTGGCGATGCTGGCGAAGTGATTGTACGCCACGTGGTTGTTGTTGCAGGCGTTGGTGACCGGTCCGGCGTAGATCATGACCGCGGAAGGGCAGTTCGTGATGGTGTTGTGCACGATCTCGTTGTTGCTGGCGTCCTGGAGCAGAATCCCGGGGTAGCAGCTCGTCTTGACGCCGGAGATCTGATTGTAGCTGATGGTGTTCCGGTCTCCCATGACGCTGATCCCGAAGTCGGTCGTGTTGTAGATGGTGTTGTTGGTGATCACCGAGTCATCTGAGCAGATGTTCATCCCTCCGCCCGTGCCGGTGCCGGCTGGGGGATAGAACCTGCCGGTCTCGTAGATGCGGTTGTTCCGGACCGTGCAGTTGTCAGCGAGCCGGAGCCCGTTGTCGTCGTTCCACCCGATGTTGATGCCGGGATGCATGCCGTCGAGCCCACAGTCGATGCAAGTGTTGTTCTCGATCAGGCCATATGATGCGTGATCCGTCATGCCCCTGATGCTGAGGCTCAGTCCGGAGCACTGCGTGCGCTCCACCAGGTTGTTCCTCATCGTGTTGTAGTTGATCTTCTCGGGGACGTCTGGCAGCCCCAAGGACGGCTCGTCCTCGCAGTAGAAGTAGACCCCGCCCTTCGCGCTGTCGTGGATGTGGCAACTGTCGATCAGGCTGTTGCTGGTGTTGCTCAGGATTATCGACAGACCGATCCACGCCGCCCCTCTCGTCAGGTTACCGGAGTTGTAGCTCTCGACATTGAAGATCGTGATGTACTTGGAGATGTCGAACTCGATGTTCCCGTACGGGCAGTCGTGGACCTTGAGGTTCTGGATGGTTATGTTGTGGCAGGAATCGAAGTAGAAGGCATCGCGCTCACCGCCGCCGTATGGGTTGTTCACCTGGTTGCCGTCCCACTCCCCGCCTTGGATGTCTATGAAGCACTTGCTCGAAGCGGAGACCGCATGATTGTTGGTGCTAGCACCGACGGTGACCTTGCCGTTGAGCTCGAGGATTGTGTAGCTCGTGACCTGTATCGCGGTCGTTAAAGTGAAATTGCCCTGCAGCAGCACCTTCTCCTTGGACGTCCTGCCCTGCGTCAACAGGCCGATCGCCTTGTTGATGGCGGTCGCGGCGTTGGCGTTGGTGTAAACGCTCGTGCCCGACCCATCCTTGACCACGTAGTTCGAGCCGGAGACGCTCACCGTGTACTTGGCTGGAACGACGCTGCTCGCGGGCACGCCGCTCATCTCGTTCGAGGTCGGTCCCTCTCCCACCGAGTTCACGGCGCTGACCTTGTAGTAGTAGGCCTTCCCGTTCGTCAGGCCCGTGTCGGTGTAAGTAAGCACGTTGCCGATCGTCGCCAGGATGGCCTCTCCGCCTGACGCGGTGCCGCGGTATACCTTGTAATTGGTGATGGCCGCCCCTCCGTTGCTCGAGGGTGCCGTCCATGCCAGGACGATCTTGCCGTCGCCCGCGCCTGCGGAAGTGATGGCCGGTGCGGAGGGAACAGTGAGGGCTGAGACGGGTTTGGCGCTTGCCTCGCTCGAGAGCGGCCCTTCGCCTACCGAGTTTACTGCGGAAACCTTGTAGTAGTAGGTCTGGCCGTTCGTCAGGCCCGTGTCGGTGTAGGTAAGAACGTTGCCCAGAGAAACTAGAAACGCTTCTCCTCCTGTCGAGGTACCGCGGTAGATCTTGTAGCTAGTGATCGCGGCCCCTCCGTTGCTGCTTGGAGCGGCCCACGTGAGCGTCACCTGAGCGCTCCCGGCGGAAGCGGCGAGACTCAGCGGGGAAGATGGTGTGGAGGCGGGAGTTGAGGATACTTCATTGGACTGAGGTCCTTCTCCCAATGAGTTAATCGCTGAGACCTTGAAGTAGTAGGTCTGGCCGTTGGTAAGACCGGTGTTTGAGTATGTCAGGACGTTCCCGAGGGTCGCCTGGAGAGTCTCCCCGCCGGCTGCGGAGCCACGGTAGATTTTGTATCCGGAGACCGATGAGCCGCCGTTGCTGCTCGGCGCCGCCCAGGTCAGCACAACCTGGGCGTTTCCCGGGACCGCTGAGGACATCGTTGGTGCCGATGGCACCGTCGCGGGCGTGGAAGATGCCTCGCTCGAGAGCGGTCCTTCTCCCACTGAATTCATCGCCGAGACCTTGTAGTAATATGTCTGACCGTTCGTTAGGCCAGTGTCGGTAAAGGTGAGGACATTGCCCAGCGAGACCTGAAGCGTCTCCGATCCCGCTGCTGTGCCGCGATAGACATTGTAGTTGCGGACCGCGACCCCGCCGTTGCTGCTCGGGGCGGCCCAAGTGAGCGTGACTTGGGCATTTCCTGCTGAGGCAACGAGACTCGTCGGGGCGGACGGTGGCGCCATCGGAGTTGAGGACACTTCATTGGACTGAAGCCCCTCTCCTACCGAATTGACAGCCGAGACCTTGTAGTAATATGTCTGGCCGTTCGTCAGGCCCGTGTTTGTGAAAGTGAGAACGTTTCCGAGAGAGGACAGCAGCGTTTCCCCGCCGGCTGCAGAGCCACGGTAGATCTTGTATCCCGAGATGGCGGAACCACCGTTGCTGTTCGGCGCCGTCCAGGTGAGCACGATCTGGGCATTCCCTGAGATGGGCGAAGACGTCGTCGGTGCCGATGGCACCGTCGCGGGCGTGGAGTATGCTTCGTTGGAGTATGCCCCTTCCCCTGCGGCGTTGACGGCGCTTACCGTGTAATAGTACGCTTGTCCGTTGGTCAATCCGCCATCCGTGAACGTTAGAACGTTACCGAGAGTGGCGAGAAGCGTCTCCCCGCCTGGACTCGTGCCGCGGTAAAATTTGTAGCCTGAGATCGAAGAGCCGCCGTTGCTGCTCGGAGCCGACCATGTCAGCACCATTTGAGAGTTGCCCGGGACCGCGGACAGGGTCGAGGGCGATGATGGAACCGTCATGGGCGTGACTGTCATTTCGTTGGAGAGCGCGCCTTCCCCCTTCGCGTTGACTGCGCTGACCTTGTAGAAATAGGCCTGCCCGTTCGTCAGCCCGGTGTCAGCCCACGTGAGGAAGTTGCCTATTGTCGCAAGGAGCGTTTCGCCGCCAGAGGCCGTGCCCCGGTAGATCTTGTAGTTCGCAATCGCGCTGCCACAGTTGGTTCCCGGCGCGTTCCATGCAAGGGCGGCTTGAGCGTTGCCTGAAGACGCTGAAGTCAACGTGGGCGCTCCAGGGACGGTCGCGGGAATCGCGCTGAGCTCCCCAGACCTCGGGCTTTCACCCGCGGGATTCACAGCGGAGACCTGATAGTAGTAGGCTTGGCCGTTGGCAAGGCCGGAATCCGAGTACGTCAGAACGTTCCCGAGGGTCGCCAGAAGCGTTTCTCCACCCGACGATCCGCCGCGATACAACAGGTAGGCGGTGACGTCCCCTCCGTCGGTTGCCGAAGGAGCGTTCCACACCAGGACGACCTGCCCGTCGCCCGGGGTCGCTGACACCAAG
This sequence comes from Methanomassiliicoccales archaeon, assembly GCA_035506675.1. Classification (GTDB taxonomy): domain Archaea; phylum Thermoplasmatota; class Thermoplasmata; order Methanomassiliicoccales; family UBA472; genus JAJRAL01. The sequence goes on along the minus strand of DATJOX010000026.1, from coordinate 21,048 downwards.
GATGGTGCTGTCGGTAGGGCGACCATCGGGGTCGTGGAGAGCTCACTGGAGCGCGGCCCTTCGCCATTCGCGTTCGATGCCGATATGCAGTAGTAATAGGTCTGTCCGTTGCTGAGGCCAGCGTCCGTGAAGGAGAGAACGTTGCCTAGGGTGGTCAGGACCGCCTCGGATCCGGACGCCGTGCCCCGATACACCGTGTAATTCAGGATTGGCAAGCCCCCGTTGCTTGAGGGTGATGACCATGAGAGCGTCGCGGTTGCGCTTCCCGCCGCCGCGGAGTTCAGGGTCGGCGCGGTCGGGATCGTCGATGGAGTCGCACTCATCTCATTCGACTGCGCACCCTCCCCTTCCAAATTCACGGCCGAGATCCTGTAGAAGTAGCGTTGGCCGTTCATGAGCCCGGAATCGGAATAGGCAAGAACGTCGCCGACCGTCGCAAGAAGCGCCTCTGAATCTGAGACCACCCCACGATACACCTTGTATCCGACGATCTCACTGCCTCCATCGGAAGCAGGGGCGTTCCAGGCAAGGGCGACCAATGAGTTCGCGGGTGTCGCGGAAACGAGCGTCGGAGCCGGTGGGACTTTCGCCGGCATTACGCTCATTTCATTGGACAGCGGGCCCTCTCCGACCGAGTTGATCGCTGAGATCCTGAAGTAGTACGTCTGACCGTTCACCAGTCCCGTGCTGGTGTAAGCGAGGGTATTCCCGAGGGTCGCCAGGGGGCTTTCCTCTCCGCTGACCGTTCCCCGATACACCTTGTACCCGATGATCGCCGAGCCACCGTTGTTGGATGGCGCCAGCCAGGTCAAGTCGGCCTGAGCGTTTCCCGCTTTCGCGGAAGCAAATGAGGGCGAGGTCGGCACGGTCATGGGCGTGGCGCCAAGCTCGTTCGACAGAACGCTCACGCCGACAGAGTTCCTCGCCAGGACCTTGTAGTAGTACATCTGACCGTTGCTCAGTCCAGAGTCATTGTAGGTGAGGATGTTGCCGATCATTGCCAGGAAAGCTTCAGCCCCGGTTGCGGTTCCACGGAAGACTTCGTAGTTCGTCACTGGTGAGCCTGCGTTGCTGGTCGGAGCGGTCCAAGTAAGGGCAACTTGACCATCTCCTGGGACAGCAGAGACCAGTACAGGGGCGGATGGAATCGTCATCGGAACGGCCGAAACTTCACTCGACCTGTTCCCTTCGCCCACCGAGTTGACCGCACTTGCCTGATAGTAGTAGGTCTGGCCGTTGATGAGACCCGTGTCCGTGTACCCAAGCACGGCCCCTACAGTGGCTAGCAGAGCCTCGCTTCCGGAGCTCGTTCCTCGATAGACGCGGTACGAGGTTATCGACGCTCCCCCGTCGGCCGTTGGCGCGCCCCACGAGACCGCTACCTGGCCGTTCGAAGAGGTCGGTTGATTGATGAGAGGAGCAGACGGCGACGAAACTGGAGTCGCGACCAGTTCGTTGGACTGGAGACCCTCGCCACCGGAGTTGACGGCGCTAATTGTATAGTAATAAGATTGCCCGGTAGCCAGCCCGGAGTTCGTGTATGTTCGAACATTGCCGACTGTGGTAAGGAGCGTCTCTCCGCCCGAGCTCTTCCCGCGATATACTTTGTAGTTGGTGATTGAGGAGCCGCCATTGTTGCTAGGTGCTGACCAAGTAAGAGTGACAGCGTTCTTGCCGAAAGAGGGTGAGAGGAGCGTCGGAGCGGAAGGCGTCCGGTCTCTACTGACGTGTTTCTCAGGGGATCCGGAATCCGTGAACCCGGCGGCTTCGGACAACACTATCGTAGACGAGAGGACTAGGACGGCCATCGCAACGATCGCGATGACTTGGTTCAAGCGCCTGTTCCTGAGCCGTTTAGATGCCCTCTTCATTTGCACGCTACGATGCGGCGATTTTTGGCTTAAACCCCCCAATCCAGCAATCACTTTTGATTATTCTCAGTGATAACGCCCGGAGCCTGGTTTCGAGGGTGCGCAACAACGCGCTTCTTGCTGTGCATCCGGTCCTCGGGCCCACCCCTTTTTCGCGATTGATAAAGCCGTTAACTTCAGGCAAACCTCGAGCAAATCAACGGTCTTCTAGTCAGCATGGGCCGTGGGGGAACTCGGAAAAGGCGGGATGCAGCATTCGGGAGTCTCCGAGGCCTCTTCTTGCGATACTTACAATCGTTATATTGAATTGCGATATACATACGAAGGTTCGACCCAGCGATGAGTGATGACACGAAACATCGTCGCCCAAAGCTTCCTTCGCACCTTCGTCGAGATAGTGGAGAGCAGTGCAACACATAGGGAGCGAAAGTAGGCCTTGATCGATCCCCGCTGAACGCTAGTTGAGCCAATCCGAAGGTTTCAATATTCTGAGCCGCGGTAAAACCGATGTCATGACGCGGTACTACCTGAGATCCTTCGTTCTTACAACTGCGCTATTCAGCATACTTGCGTGGCTCTACGTTGTCCTCCGAATAGTGATCAATGGCGTGGACATGAGCACTCCTTTCATTGACGCCTTTCCAATACTCAATATCTGGCAGACGGGCGCGGTCGCTTTCGTTTTGGCCTTTCTAAGCGTTCTTGTCTATCTTTCCCTGTGGGGCAACTTCGATCACACTTGTGCGCGCAAATAGAGGGGCAAACCTCCTGCGAGGGCGATGATGCGAGCAACAAGGGATGATAGAACGGAATGCGATTTGATCAGGCCAAGCACCTTCAGATTCTAGGCTTGAAGCTTCCCAACGGTCTCTCGGCCCATCCGGCAACTGCATAATCTACCGGCTAGGTTAGACTGCTCATGATGCCTTTCAATAGGATCCTGATCGCGACCGACGGAAGCGACGATGCGAACGCAGCGGCAGCAAAGGCCTTGGAGCTCGCGAAGGCCCTGGACGCAGAGGTGACCGCGTTGAGCGTTGTTGAGGTCCCTGCCGTCTTTGGCGGAAGAGGCATGATGGTCGCTGCGGCCAACAGCATCCCCTTTCTTGAAGAGCTCTCGAAGAAGGCCGTTGAACAGGTTCGGGCGGAGGGCGAGAAGATGGGCATCACGGTCAAGACGCTCATCAGGGCCGGGACTCCGGGCAACGAGATAATCAAGGCATCAGAAGGCTACGACCTGGTGGTCATGGGCACCCTTGGGTCAAGCGGCTTCCCTCATTTCCTGATAGGCAACGTGGCGGAAAAGGTCATGAGGCACGCCCCCTGCGCAGTCCTGTTGTTCCGGGCGAAGAAGGGCTAGGAGCTTACACCGGGTTCCGGCGAGAGCGGAGTGCTGTTCATCCATAGCTCAGAAGGAGCGCGTCGAGCCCCGACCTCGCGAAATCCTTCCGCTACCTCTCGTATTAATAATGGGCGATTCCAATAATTCAAGGGGGGCTTGAAAGCGGCTAGAACTGACATTGATGATGCTAACACAGAAGCGGTGCAGCGCATAATCGCTGCGGAGGCCACGCTGGTCGACATGGTGCCGGCGCGGAAGGCGATTCCCGGCTTCAAGGACAATCTCATCACGCACGCAGGACCACCGATCGCCTGGGACAGAATGATCAAGGTCCAGAGACTGGCAGTGATCAGCGCGATAAGATCCGAGGGCCTGGCCGATTCCGCGGAAGGCGCGGAGAGGCTGATCAAGCAGGGAGAGGTGATAATCGAGCCCAACCACAACTACGGGAACGTGAGCGGGATGTGCGGGGTCACCTCCGCCTCAAGTCCAGTATTCGTTTTCGAGGACAAGGTCCACGGCGGGAGGTCGACCAACTGGATGCAGACCGACATGACGTCCTTCGGCGACACTTACGAACGAGGCATCAAGGAAGTGGAGTTCGTGAGGCAGACCCTCGCTCCGGTGATGTCGGCGACGATCAAGCGCGCCGGCGGCTTCAACGTCAAGGAGCTTCTGTCGAAGGGATTGGTTATGGGGGATGAGCTTCACGGGTCGTTCGAGGCGACGCGCGGAGTCCTGATGAACTGGATCCTCCCGCACCTCGTTAGAACGGATTTCCCCAAAGAGACCCTCGGCAAAGTCGGGGATTACTTCATGGGCCAGGGCGGCCGATGGATCTGCGGCAACCTTATGATGGGGGGCTGCAAGGTCATGATGGACGCCGCCAGAGGTATCAAGCACTGCACCGTCGTGACCGCAATGGCGCGCAACGGAGTTGACTTCGGGGTTAAGGTGAGCGCCTTCGGCGACAGGTGGTTTACCGGTCCCGCGGGTGAGATCAAGGGATTCCTGTTCCCGGGATTCGCAGCGGCCGACGGCGCCCCAGACATTGGTGACAGCGCGATCTCGGAGTCGAGGGGGTTCGGTGGGACCGCCCTTCCGGCGTCGCCGTCCCAAGCGAGGCTCTTCGGCGGCGAGCTGCAAGAGGCGGTGCAGCACACCCGGGCGATGCGCAAGGTATCGATTGCAGAGGACCCGCTGTTCCGTATACCCTACATGGACTTCATGGGCGTGCCGGTGGGCATCGATATACGCAAGGTGGTGGAGCTGAACACTCCGCCCAGGATCGACACAGGAATCGCCCACAAGGATGGCGGGCACGGGATCATCGGCACAGGGATCGCCGTCGCTCCGATGGAAGCCTTCAAGAAAGCGATCGTGGCCTTTGCGCAAGAGCAGGGATAGGCACTCTGGGGATGGTGGCGTGGCGCAGCAGGTGTCTCTCGGCAGGTACTTCTCCTACCTGGTGGCACTTGTTGTCTCGCTGGTGCTATTCTCCATCGCCCTTCTCGCATTGGGCTATGACCCGATCGCGAGCCTTGTCGGCCTCGTGTCTGGCTCCTTTGGAACGGTCTTCAGGACCACCCAGACGCTGTTCCTCGTCGGTCCTCTTCTGCTAGCAGCATTGGCGTTTCTCGTCCCATTCCGGGCAAGATTCTACAACATAGGGGTCGAGGGACAGCTGTACATCGGCGCCCTCTTCGGCTATATTGTGGCCGCCCAAATGGGAGGTGTTCCAGGTATCGTGGCGATCCCGCTAGTGCTCATCGCCGCCATGGTCGGGGGAACGGTGTGGATCGCTCTGCCTCTGTTCATGAGGATCAAGCTGCAGGTGAACGAGATCTTCCCGACCCTGGTGATGAACTTCATTGCTGTCGATATCGTGAATTGGGTGACCGCGGGGCCTCTGAAGGACCCTTTGACAGGGAATCTGCAGACGGCCCCTCTTCCTCAATCGACTTGGCTGCCATCAATCATCAACAACACCGAACTGAACTTGGGATTCGTGATCGCCTTGGCGGCCGCCTTCGTCGTCTTCTTCGTTCTCTTCAGAACCGTGCTGGGGTTCGAGATCAGAGCTTCCGGAGCGAGCCCGAGGGCGGCCAAGAACGGCGGGGTCGACGTCACGAGGAGCATCCTTGCGGTAGGGCTGATGAGCGGCGCCCTGGCAGGATTGGCGGGTATGATCGTGGTCACGGGCCTGAACCACGTGCTGGCGCAGAACTTCTCGCCTGGGTATGGATACCAGGGCATCGCGGTTGCGGCCCTCGGAACTTTCAATCCATTGGGCTCGGTGGTCGCATCCACTCTTTACGCCGCTCTTTCCGTCGGCGGCGACAGCCTTCAGCGGAGTGCCGCGGCGGTGCCGATCCAGCTGACGTACGCGTTGCAGGCATTGATCGTTCTCTCCGTCCTCATCGTCCAGAAGTGGTTGAAGGACAGGGAAGAAAGGAGGCGCTAACAAATGGTCGACTACGGCGATCTCGCGGTCTCGATCTTCGCGGCAAGCCTGCCTCTGACGATGCCGATACTGTACGCGGCCATCGGTGAAGTGCTAGCAGAGCGCTCGGGAGTGCTCAACATGGGCGTGGAGGGGGTGATGAGCCTCTCGGCGTTCGTCGCTTTGCTGACGACGTTCTACACGAGCTCGTACACCCTTGGACTGCTCGCAGGCATTGCCGCGGGGCTAGCAATGGGCCTGTTGCACGCCTTCGCGACCGTGAAGATGGGGGTCAACCAGTTGATCGCGGGGCTGATGCTGTACTTCCTTGCGCTCTCCATCGGCGATTTCGGGTACGTGCTGGTCTCCAAAACGACCTACCTCCACATCCTGCCCATAGATTCGGTGCACATCCCATTCCTGAGCGACCTGCCTGTGGTCGGCCCCATCATCTTCAGCCAGAACGTCCTGGTCTATGCTTCGCTGCTAGTTGCCGTGGTTGCTGGCCTAATACTCTTCAGGACCACATGGGGGTTGAAGATCAGGGCCGCGGGCGAGAACCCCGAAGCGACGGATTCGGCCGGGATAAATGTCAATCTCGTTCGCACAATCTGCGTCGTCGTCGGCTCCGCCCTCGCAGGTCTCGGCGGGGCCTCACTGGTGATCGGCTATCTTGGCTTGTATTCCACGGGCGACACGCTGGTCGCAGGCAGCGGATGGATTGCGATCGTCGTGGTGATCTTCGCGAGGTGGAGCCCGTACCGCGCGATAGCGGGAGCATGGTTGTTCGGCCTGGGATACGCCGCCGCAGCGATCTTCATTGGTTCGAGCGTGTTCTCCATCTTGGGGCCAGGATCAGGCTACTTCCTGCTGGCGATCCCATACATCATCGCCATCGTCTTCATCATCATGTTCCACCGGGGAACCAGGCCTCCTTCATATCTCACGGTTCCCTACAAACGCAAGTAGCCACAGAATTGCGGGCCCCGGCACGACTCGAGAAGCCAGATATGTTTAAATAAGGTCGATTCACCTGTTTTCCAGAGGGAGCAACCTATGCGAATCAAAGACTTGCAGGCTGTCTCAACGGCAGTCGTGGCAATTGTCGTCGTCATCATCGTGATTATCGCAGCGGCGGCAATTGGTTTGTCATTGAACAATAGCGGAAGTAAGAGCACTACCACCCACAAGCTCGCGCTTCTAGTGGGTGGTGACACGACCGACAATGGTCTGAACGCCCAAGGAGTCCAAATCGCTCAGATGGTTGGAGCAAGATACGGTTGGACCGTCTCGATTTCCCAGGACGTTCCATACTCGAGCCAGGGGGCAATAATGACCTCGTATGCGCAGGAAGGCTACGATGTGATATGGGCCGATGGTAACCAATTCATCGGAACGACCGAGGGGATCGCCGCCCAGTTCCCGAACACCCACTTCATCATGACGCCTACCTACTACACGGACAACATCACGTCGAACCTGGTCGCTCTCAACGCCAACGCCCAGGCCACTGGCTATTACCTTGCAGGGGTCCTGTGCGCCGAAATGACGAAGACCCACGCCGTCGGGATGATCCTGGGCCAATGGACCGCGCAGCAGTCGTTCGAGTTCTACGCGTTCCAAGCTGGAGTGCACTACAACAACAACACGACAAAAGTATATCTTACGGTCGCGGGGGATTGGGGCAAGCCACAACTAGGGGCAGATGAGGCGAATGCGATGATCAACACGAACCACGTTGACATCATCGCTCCAATCGCAGATGCGACTGGCCTCGGAGCGATATCCGCCGCGGTGATCGCAGGACCAAACATCGGTGTGATCGGCACGGTGCTGGACCAATACGTGCTCGCGCCATTCAACATGATGACGAGCGTGCTTCTCAACACATCGGCGTTCATAATACCGGTGATCGAGCACATCAACAACGGCACCTTCAGCCAGATCGGCGGACAGATACAGAGCATGCAGCTCGGCTCGCTCGGACCGTTCCACCAATGGGCAGCGAAGATCCCGTCCTCGGTGCAATCGCTTCTCAACACGACCGCGGCAGGAATTGCCAATGGCACGATCCACGTGCCCCTGACATACACGCCTGAACAACCGACAACGCCTTAGACCGGAGGTCCTTTTTTACCTCCCTTTTCTCTTTCCTCTCATGAGTGACTGACATGAACAACCTCCCATCGCAGCCGCCTGGTGCGCAGGCTCCCCTGATACAGATGAGAGGCATCACCAAAAGGTTCTCTGGCGTTCTGGCGAACGATTCGATCGATCTGGCCATCCGAGGGGGCGAGGTTCACGCCCTTCTGGGGGAGAATGGGGCAGGAAAGACAACGCTCATGAACATTCTCTACGGCCTCTATGCGGCTGACTCGGGCGAGATCACGATCCACGGAGAAAGGACTGTGATCAAGTCCCCCAAGGACGCCATCGACCACAGCATCGCGATGGTCCACCAGCATTTCGAGCTCGTTCCGACCCTCACCGTCGCCGAGAATGTGGGTCTTGGCCTCAAGGCAGAGCGCGAGCCGCTCCTGAACCTCGACTCGGTCATGGTGAAAATCGAAGCTCTCTCAAAGCAATACGGGCTGAGCGTCAGTCCAAAGGCAATCGTATCTGGACTTTCCGTAGGCGAGAGGCAGCGCGTCGAGATAATCAAGGCGCTGTTCCGTGAGCCCGAGGCGTTGATCCTGGATGAGCCGACGTCTGTGCTCACCCCGCAAGAGATCGATGGCCTCTTCCAATTCATGCGTTCGATGGCGTCCGAAGGGAAGGCGGTCGTGGTCATCACGCACAAGTTGCCAGAGGTCATGGCGGTCAGCGATGAAGTGACGGTCCTCAAAAAGGGCAAGGTCGTCGCCAATCTGCGCACCAAGGACACGAATCCCGACCAACTTGCCGAGTTGATGGTCGGTAGGGAGGTGCAGCTCGAGAAGGGAGCCTCGCGAGGGAACCCGTTGGACAAAGCTGCGCTGGAGGTGCGAGAGGTCTCAGCCCACAACGACAAGGGAGTCATGGCGCTCGACAAGGTGACCTTCACCGTCCGAGAGGGCGAGATCCTCGGGGTCGCGGGAGTTGCCGGCAACGGACAATCCGAGCTGGCCGAGGTGCTTGCCGGGCTCAGGAAGACGGACAGCGGCAGCATATTAGTTCTTGGGACCGAGCTAACCAACGCATCCCCGAGAGAGCTGATCGAGCACGGTGTAGGACACATCCCCGAGGACCGGATCGGGACCGGCCTGGTGCTCGACATGTCGATCGCCGAGAACCTCGTGCTCGAGCTCAGGAACGATCCTAGATTCCGCAAGAGGTACACTGTCGATAGCCAGAAGGTGCACGAGCACGCGAGCAAGCTCGTGCAGGAGTATTCGATCGCCACCGCAAGCGTCGATGCGCCGGCGCGAACGCTCTCCGGTGGGAACATGCAGAAGGCGATCCTCGCGAAGGTGCTCTACCGCGAACCGAAGGTGCTGGTCGCGGTCCAGCCTACATCGGGTCTGGACGTGGGGGCGACCGACTTCATCACTGCGAAGCTGGTTGAACAGCGCAAGCGAGGGGTCGCGATCCTGCTCATCTCGAGCGATCTCAACGAGATACTGTCCTTGAGCGACAGGATCGCGTGCATCTACGAGGGCAAGATCATGGGCATCTTGCCGGGCGAAACCGCGGACCTTGAGGAGATCGGATTGATGATCGGGGGTATCAAGAAGTCATGACGCGCGATTCACGCTCGGACGAAGTCATGGTCCCTTGCGGTCGCCCGACAGTCGCTGCCACCTCGATAGGAGTCGCGGCCCTTTCGCGTCTCGAACGTGACGGCGTTGGTACGATCGAGGGATCGTATCGTGATGCACTCAACGTCAACTTCGCCCGCGGGATGGTCAGCTTCGTGCGTGATCATGTGCAAAAAGGCCCGATCAACGTTGGGCTAAGGCTGCCGCCTGACATGCTCGATATGTCAAGTCTAGGTCTGAAAGCAGGAGGCGAGGTCAAGGTACGCGGGGGGAGCGTTGAACTTGGTGGTGGGCTGGAGGTCACTCTCGCCCCGGCCGAACTTTATGCTCCAGACACGCATTTTAACAAGGAGATAGGAAGCGAGGCAGAGATTGCCGACAACCTCGACGTAATGGTACGGACAGCCATCGAACATGGGAACACGACGGGGTTGGGGAGCCTCCTCGCTCTGATTCTCGATGAGGCTTCGAGCCTCAATAGTGGCCCGCTCAACATGTTCGCTTTGGCCGGGCTTCGGCGGTTGGCGAGAGTGGAAAATGCCTATGGCCGCGGTGAGAGAGGAGACATTGCAGGCGCGGTGAGGGATTGTATCGGTCTCGGTCCGGGACTGACCCCTTCTTCCGACGACGCCCTCGCGGGAATGATCCTGGCCTGCTTGCTTTTCGAGGCCAATCGCGGGATCGAGAACGGTCCTGCCCGCGTACTCGCTCGTGCTATTGAGGAAGGGGCTATCGGGAGAACCACGCCGCTCAGTCAGGAGTACCTTGCTCAGGCGGCCCGCGGAAGAGGGGGCGAAGTGGCGATGGCTCTGTGCGAAGAGCTTTTCACGGGAGCGCCGGCATCGGTTGAGAGAGAAACGCTAAGGATGCTTGCGCTTGGAGAGTCATCTGGGACCGACACGGTCGTTGGCATCGCGATCGGCACGATGCTTAGCATCGGTCGACGGACGCGCTTGGACGGAGGGGTCTGAACGATAACTAAGGTCATCGTGAAGAAGTCGACGTATCTCGACTCGATAAGCCTGATGAAGATCTCGAACGCCTTGTCAAAGCTTCCTGGAGTGGCGCAGGCTGCGGTCGTGATGGCAACGGAACTGAATCGGCGTGTGCTATCAGAGGCTGGATTCGCCGACGCGGTGATCGGGCAGGCGAGCACGAGCGACATGGTAGTCGCTGTCGAGGCGGCCGACGGAGCATCCCTGGACTCGGCGTTCGCTGAGATGGAGAAGATGCTCAAGCCGAGCGAGAAGAAGCCTGGCGAAGCCTCGCCACCCACGTCGTTGGACGAAGCGGTGGAGAGGAGACCGGATTCGAACCTGGCGTTCATCTCTGTCCCCGGCCAATTTGCGAAGAGGGAGGCGATGCGAGCCCTGTCGAAGGGCATGGACGTGTTCCTGTTCAGCAGCAACGTGACAAGAGAGGAAGAGGTCGAACTGAAGGCGGTGTCGAAGGAGAAAGGGCTGCTCCTGATGGGGCCAGACTGCGGAACATCGATCATCAACCACAAGGTGCTGGGATTTGGCAACACGATCCGCGCAGGAACGATCGGGATAGTGTCCGCTTCGGGAACGGGACTTCAGGAAGTCTCGACGCTCGTACACAAGGCGGGCCTAGGCATAACTCAGGCCATCGGCACCGGCGGAAGCGACCTCTCCGAGGAGGTAGGCGGGATCACCATGATCCAAGGCCTCGACCTGCTGGAAGCGGACGCGGCAACCAAGGTGATCGTCCTGATATCCAAGCCACCCGGACCACGGACGATGCAGAAGATACTCAGCGTGGCCGCGGGAAGCAAGAAGCCGGTTGTCGTCAACTTCCTCGGAGGGGAGGTCACGGCTCCGAAGGGGAGCGGCTTGAGAATGGCCGGCACTCTCGAAGAAGCCGCGAGCATCGCTTGCGAGTTGGCAGGGGCCAAGCATGTGTCCGCAGAGCTCCCATCAGAGATACTATCGCAGGCAAGGGTGGCGAACGAGCGGCTATCCGTGAGCCAGAAATACGTGCGCGGCCTGTTCTCAGGAGGAACGCTATGCTACGAGTCCCAGGTCATTCTCCGAGACCTGTTGGGCGAGGTGTACTCGAACGCCCCCCTCAATCCCACGTACATGGTGCAAGGCGAAGCGCCAAGCAAGGGCCACTGCTGCATCGACATGGGGTCTGAGGAGTTCGTGGAGGGGAGACCGCACCCGATGATAGACTTCAGCCTCAGGAACATCAGGGTACTCCAAGAGGCGAAGGACGCGGAGACCGCAGTAGTGCTGTTGGATGTCGAACTAGGCTTCGGCTCGAACGATGACCCAGCGGGACAGCTCTCCCCCGCAATAGGGAAGGCGATGGACTTCGCGAAGGGCGCAGGACGAAGTCTCACTGTGGTCGCCTCCGTCATTGGCACGGATGGTGACGCTCAGGGCCTAGCGAAGCAAGAAGAAGTGCTCAGAAAGGCGGGGGTGCTGATCCTGCCCAGCAATGCCCAGGCGACCAGGATCGCCGCGCTGATCGCCAAAGGGAATGCGGTCTTGCCCAAGATGGCGGGGGTCGGTTAGGATGCCTGGAAAGTCGTCGATCTTGACGGAAACGCTGGTCGTCGTGAACATCGGCGTCTCCACCTTTGCGGATGACCTTCGCACGCAGAATGTCGACGTGGTCCAGGTCGATTGGAGGCCGCCCGCGGGCGGGGACGTGGAGATGCTGAAGCTGCTCGAAAAACTGGGCACCTGAACAGAGCTCATCGACCAACCCCGCTGCCGCACTACAGGACCCCATTGTCCTACGGTTGACGGATTCAGCGCTTCGTCTACCACCACGTTAGATTTATATGCGCCGCACCAGATATACATCCGCCGAGCCTGGCAGGGATGGGGTCGCAACGTGTAGGTATCGCTACCGTGAGGCATACTGCTCTCACGCTTCGATCGAAGGGAAGGAATGTCTGGGAGAGCATCGTTGTGCGGTGATTTCCCATGAAAGAGGGGCGGTGTCGCGAGCACGCGACTGCTCGAGGGAACAGTGGTTCGGCCTGTACTGCGCGAAATACCAGAGGTTCTACTGCTCTGGAAAGGAGAACTGCGCCACGGTCGAGTCGTATTTGCAGCATCTGACCGATTTCAAGCAGTCACAGTGGAGGCCGTGACATGGAGTGCGCCTACCTGGATCTCGAAGGCAAGTGCCGTGGTCCGTACAAAGGCTTCGGATGCATCAAGGAGAAGTGCACAGCGGACAAGCACGCGGCCTGCGAGCACAACGAGAAAGGATTCTACTGTCGAAAGTACAAGCGATTCGAATGCATAGGCATCGGCAACTGCGGCTCACTGGACGACTACATCAACTTCGTGAACCTGCGGCGGAAGAAGTCTCAGTCTTCGAAATAGAGCTCTTTCCTCATGCGCGGCACCATCGCCGCGATTACCGCCTGCTCGCTCAGTTCCGAGCGAGGCAGCAGACCGTGGGTGAGGAAGCCGATCGCCCCGATCCCCTTTCCGGAACGTTCCACGGCGTAGAGTTCCTGGAACGCTTGGCCGACGGTCTTCCCTTGCCGCAGCAGCCCAGCCACTTTGGGAGGATATTGGAATCCTGAGCCCTGGCCCAAAGTCACTCTTCCGAGCTTGTCCACGACGGCGCAGAATTGAACATCGTAGAGGTCGCCGTTGCGCTCGAACAGCCCTGCCTCGACCCCGACGCCGAAGTCGCTTGTTCCAATGGCCTTCATAGCTCTGGCGACGGCGCCTCTTGGAACATCATCTCCCCAAGGCTCTGACGGCACGCCACTGGACACCCTGACGGAGCTCACTTCCACTTGATCGAACACGCGCCGCATCACCGCTTCCACCGCGCGCACCTTGACTGGGTTGTCGGAGCCCACCGCCACGGTGATCGGTCGTCGCAATCGACCCTCCTCGTCGATCTCGCCCGCGAGGACGCGCGTGGAGGTGATGGGAGCGCAATCGTCCGCGAGGACGTGCCCTATCTTGACGATCTTGAGCGAGGGCATTCCCTTGTTCATACGCTCCTTCGACGCCCTCTGACCCGACTCCTCGGTTTCCGGCGACACGACCAAGACCTCGATCGAGGGGTCTGTGACTATCGGCCCGAAGGGCTCGTCGAGAACGACGATCTCGAACGCCTTGCCTTTGCCCTCCAGATACTCTGTCAGTCGTTGCCGGCGTACATCGATAGGGACGACCTGCGGCCGCTTGCTTCGCGCGAACGCGTCGGACGTCAGACCGACGACGACCTCATCGCCGCACTCGAACGCCTTGTCCAGGAGCGTCCTGTGCCCCTTGTGCAACACGTTGAAAGTGCCGCCGACGGCCGCCTTCAAGCGTTTATCCCCCGGACCAGACGTAGATCAGCATGAGGATGAGGACGATGAACGTGAACACGTAGAGCAGCTGCAGCTGCTGCTTCTTCTTCTTGACGGCAGCGGTGGAGGTGGACTTGCACTCGTCGGAGCAATAGGGGTCCTTGCCGATGAACGCCCTCCCGCAGCCACGGCAATGGCGATGTTGGGGGATCTTCTCTGTCATTCCAAAACGACCTAACCACAAGGGTGGTTAAAAGGTTTCTTTCGGACGGTCGCGCCGCCGCTCAGATATTTATCCAAGGTAATGGCAATTCCACCCGGAGACATCACTATGGAGGTCAGGGAGCTCGCGAAAGGGATTTACTGGGTAGGGATCAGGGACTGGAACCGCCGGCTCTTCGACGGACTGATCCCGCTGCCGTATGGCACAACGTACAACGCGTACCTCGTCCAGGGAAAAGATGCGACAGCGCTCATCGATTCCACGAACCCTGGCTTCGAGGGCGAGCTGAGATCCAATATCGAGGAGATTCTGCCGATCAAGGACATCGATTACCTAGTGATGAACCACGCGGAGCCGGACCACGCCAACGCCATTCCGTTCCTTCTTGAGAACGCTCCAGAAGCGAAGCTAGTGCTGACGCAGCAGGGAGCGAAGATCGCCGGGGCCTTGTATCATCCGCAGGCGGACCGAGTCATGACCGTGAAGGAAGGCGACGTTCTTGACCTCGGCGGGAAGCGGCTGCGCTTCATTGAAGCGCCGTTCCTCCACTGGCCGGAGACGATGTTCACGTATGCCGAGGAGGACAAGATGCTCTTTCCTTGCGACTTCACTGGAGCGCATACCGCCGCAGGCGATTTCGCGCGCGAGATCCCCGACTACGAGTGGATCGCCAAGAAGTACTTCGGGGAGATCATGATGCCGTTCGCGAAGAACGGGCGGAACGCGATCGAGAAGATCGACAAACTTGAGATTGAGATGATCTGCCCATCGCACGGTCCGATGCACGACGACCCGAAGTGGATCCTGGGTCTGTATCGCAACTGGACGGCGGGAAGGACGGTCCGCAAGGTGGTCGTGGCGTACATCTCGATGTGGGGCTCCACGGAGGCGCTCGTGAAATCGGCGACGTCGGCGATGCTGAGCGAAGGAATCGACGTGCGCGTCTACAACCTCGCGGAGTCGGATGTCGCTTCGCTGGCCGGAGATCTGGTGGACGCGGACGGAATCGTTCTCGGGGCGCCGACGGTGCTCGGTCAACTGCACCCTCTCGGACTCTACGCTGCCGCGGTCGTTAAGGCGTTCAAGCCGCCCGCACGCTTCGGCGTGCTGCTATCCTCCTATGGATGGGGGGGCGGGGCGGCCAAACAGGCCACGGAGATCCTCGGGCAGACGAAGATCCAGCTCATCGGAGCCTTGGACATCAACGGGAGGCCGTCGGATGCGGATCTACAGAAGGCGGCCGAGCTCGGGAAGCTGATGGCCGGGAATGTCAAGGAGCGACCAGAAGCTTGAATCAGGCCTTATGGCGGCGATCCAGCTCGTTGTTCACTATCGTTATGCAGTGGTCCGCGTGATAGGAAACAGGCCCTAGGGAGACTATCTTCGGATCGTACTGTAGGAGCGTCTCCTCCTCTTCCTTCGTCAGGTCCTGGTCGTCGCCTAGCACGAACGTCACGTCCTCCTCGAACTCGAAGTCCCGGACGTCCTTGCCGTTCTCCTTCAGGTACACGATCTGTCCGCCCTTCGGGAGCAATGAGAGCACGTCGCGGTACGAGCGCGCGGACACGTAGAAGCCGGGCGAGGCGCGCTCTTCCGCCGCGATCTTCTGCATGAGAGCGTTCCTAACGAGAGCGGCGGTGCTGCGCTCGTCAGGGTTGAGGTACTTCAGCTCCGAGCCGACCAGGCGAATGGTGCGCGGAGGATTCGGCGCCCCCTGCAGGACCAGATGGATCTCCGCGTCCCGCCGGATGTCATGCGACAGGAAGAACGCCGAGTTTATGCAGCGCAGGAGGACGTCCAAGCGTCCCGTCCCGCCGGCCAGGTCGTCAAGCTTGAAATCGCCTGAGGTGATCGCGCGGTGCCCTATCACCACGAACCGCCTCAGGGCTTCACCCCCAACTCCCCGGACTCCAGCTGTTTCATCAGTTGCCGGCGGAGCTTGCGGTTGCCCATCAGGCCCTTGACGGCCTTCTTGCTCTGATTGTACTGTTGAAGGAGCGAGCGCACTTCCTTCGGATCCACGCCCGCGCCCCTCGCTATCCTTGCCACTCGCGACGACTTGATGACCTTCGGGTCCTCCATCTCCTCGTCGGTCATCGAGTCCATGATCACGCGGAACGTCGCGAGGCGCTTCTGCGACTCCTCGATATTGATCTTGTCGGTTATGCCTGGCATCCCAGGCAGCATGGAGAGCAGCTTCTTCAGCGGCCCCATGTTCGTGAGCATCTCCATCTGCTCGTACATCTCGGTCAGCGTGAAACGCCCGGACATGATCTTCTTCGTGGTCTCGAGCGCCTCCTCCTCGGTCATCTGTTCTTTCGCCGCTTCGAGCAGCGTCTGAATGTCGCCCATTCCGAGCAGGCGAGAGATGAAGCGCTCGGGGTTGAACGGGTCGAGGTCCTCGAGGTGCTCGCCGACGCCTATGAACACGATCGGCGCCTTGGTGCGAGCGACCGCGCTCAGCGCGCCCCCGCCCTTCGCCGTGCCGTCGAGCTTCGTGAGAATAACACTAGTGACGCCGACCGCGTCGTGGAACGCCTGCGCCTGCGGGCCGGCCTGCTGCCCGGTCGAAGCATCGAGCACGAGGATGCGCTCGCTCGGCTTTGCAATCTCCGCGACCTGCTTGATTTCTTTGATGAGGTCGTCCTCGAGAGCGTGCCTTCCCGATGTATCGATGATCATGACGTCCGTGCCCTCGAAGTGCTTCATCCCTTCCCGGACGATGCCGGGCGCGTCCTTCCGCGCAGGGTCTCCGAACACCGGCACACCGATCTTCTCGCCGATCTGCCGCAGCTGATCGTACGCCGCCGGGCGGTGCACGTCCGCGGCAATCAATCCGACCTTCAGCCCCTTCTTGTGGAAGTATCGGGCGAGTTTGCCAGCGGTCGTGGTCTTGCCCTGCCCGTACAGCCCGACCATCATAATCGTCTGCTTGGTGAGCGGAAGCTGCTTGTTCTCGCCGAGGACCTTCACCAGTTCCTCGTAGATGATCTTGATGACGTGCTCCCTCGCGGCCATGCCCGCCGGGGGCTTCTCGCTGGTCGCGCGCCGCTCGACCTCCTTCGTCATGTCGAGCACGAGCTTGACGTTGATGTCGGCCTGCAGGAGGGCGCGCTGTATGTCCTTGGTGATCTCTTTGACCAGCTTCTCGTCGACGGTGGTCGCCTTCGCGATCTTCTTGAACACGTCGCGCAGCGACTGTCCCAGCCCTTCAAGAACCAAGCTGACTCACCTTGCCACACAACCACCGCAACACTAGATAACCTTTATTGCTTGAGAGAGAGGAAAAAAGGGGTGGGAAGGGCTAGCCTGATCAGAAGGGATGGGATGCACTCTGAAAACTAGCCCAGACCTTCCCGGCACCTATTATCCACGCTGACCTATTTAAAGGTTGCCAATTTGCTACCTTGCAGAACATAAAGCAAAACGTGCTGCAAGGCAACGTTCGTATGAAAACATAAGGAAGTGGTTAAGGAAAAGGTTTTCGGCTCAGAGGTACCCAGACTTCTGCAGCGCCATGAGGTCTTCGGTGCTGAGCTTCTCTCCTTTCTTGAACTTCTCGAAGATGTCCTCAGCCTCCTTCATAGCCTGCGTCTCCTCTTTGCGCTTCCTAGCCTTGCGAGCCTTCTGCTTGAGCCCGGTGAGGATCTTGTCGAAATCGTGCACCTGCCGGATGTGCTCGATGTGCTTCTTGTGCTCCTCGTCCGCCTTAAGCTTCGTCTCGATGAACTTCTCCTGCGCGTCGTCCGCTTCCTTGCGCAGGGTATCCGCCTGCTCGTAGAGCTTGATCATCTCGTCGTGCTCGGCTTGCGCCTTCTCCGCTAGCTCCCCGACGAGCTTGTGCTGCGCCTCGGCGCTGTCCTTCGATTCGCGAAGCTCCTTGATCACTCCGCGGATCGCGTCGTTCGCCTCGAGCTGCTTCTCACGTTCCTTGATCAACTTGTCGAGCGCCTGCATCTCCTCGATCAGGTCGCGCTCCTTCTCCACGCTCAGGGTCGAGGTCATCTGCCTGAACTCGAGGGCCTTCAGGTCCTTCTTGAGCTTGGAGACCGGTGGGCCCTCACGGGGCAGCTGCGTCTTCTTCAGCTCCGCCACCTTGTCGTTGAGCTCGTTGACCTTTCGGTTCCAGATGTCACGCTGCTCCTTCGCTGCGCGTACCTGGACGTTGAGCGAGTCTCGGGTCTCGCGGCGCTTCGCCGCCTCCTCCACAAGGCCTCGCACCTTCGCGTTCAGCTCGTCCCTCTTCTGCACCCATTGTTTGGTTTGGTCGTTCAACTCATCGCGGGTCCGCCTGCGCTTCTCCGCCTCGTTGTTGTTGAATTGCCGCTTCTGGTCAAGTTCCTCCAACAAGTCACTCATGCATTCACGCTCAATCGTGTATAAGACACCAGTAAAGCAGCAACCACATACTGACCTCCGTTTATAACCCTTTCGGGGAGGAGCAGCAAAACCCTTTCGAGCCAGGCACTAGACCGCGCGCTCAAACGCCGCTGTCGCGGTCCTCGTCCAGATTGTCCTTGGGGATCTCCCCCTCGGTGTCCTTGCGCAAAGGAATGTCATGCCAGTCGGTGCCGTACTGATCGGCGCCACCGGTCTTGAGCTCGAACTTCACCCTGAGCTTGCCGTTTTCGAAGAAGACGTGCGCGGTCTTGAGCATCGAGACGTAGTAGCAAACGCGCTTCCCTTGCCTCGATAGCCTCCGCTCCGTGCATACCAGAAGCCCCTCCTGCTCAAGGTCGCGGATGCGCCGATAGCAGGCGGCTATAGGGATTCCGAAGGACTCGGATATCTCCTGGGCTGATTTGGGCATTCGAATCGTTGCTACCAGGATCTTCACCGAGTACTCGTCGGTCAACAACTGCGATGTCCGCAGAAGATCGACCCTATGAATACCCCCATCTGACTGTACTCTCCTCTACTCAGAGTAGCATCCCATGAGATGAATGGATTTGTTATTATTTAAATTGATAACATCCTCTGGGAAAAGCTAGCCTCGAACGCCAGCGACGATATCCTCCACGTTCGGGAGTAGATCGAGATCGGCCGTGAGCTGCCCCTCGCGGAATCGGATCGCGAACGATCGAACCGCACAAGAATAGAACTTGACCTTCTTGCCAGGATAGGCCTCGCCCTCGCTCACGACGCGCAGAAGCCCGAGCGACTCCATTCGTCCGACCCGACGGTACGCGACCGCGATGGGGATGTCGCAAGCGCGGCTGATCTGCTGAATCGACATCGGCTTCCGATACGTCGCCGTGAGAATCCGGCCGACATATTCGTCAGCGAGGAGCCTGTGGCCGTCCTCGTTCAGGAAACCACCCCTGCCATGAGTCGTTCGAAGCCTTTGTCCTGATAAAGCACTTCCCGCTGGACTATCAAAAGTGATTCTCTCAGATGATGTGCCAGGCAGGTCATTCGCCGACCTTCTTTCTTCGATTGTCGCGGCAAGATCCTTGCTTCGGGTCGAGTGGGCGAGCATGTTATCTTCCGGTCACTTTGTGGAGCGTTTCCAACGCATCTGATCGTGTTCGGGGGCACCTACACCATCGGCACGAGAGCGGGCACGATCTTCTCCGCGGCCGCCTCGAAGTCCAGGTAGTAGTACTGAGTGTGCGGCTTCACTCCGCACGCCATCACCGTGCCGGCCAGGCTTTCAAGTCGAAGGTGCACGCTCGCCTGGTGCGCGAGCGCCTTGAGCGCCGATGCGGACGACGTCGCTTCCAAGAGCACGACGTTCCCGTTGCGCTTCATCGCCTCGACATGCACCAGTATGTCCGGCAGCGAGTCCGGTCCATAGGTTGCCAGAAGCGAATCGAAGCCGAGAATCGAAAGCAGTGGAGCTTGCGCCGAGGAGAGCATGTAGCGCAGGTTGCTGAAGCGGAGGTCCTGCGTGGCATCGCTTCCCTCGATGGGCACTACGAACTCGTAGGAACGTTCCAGGTCCGCGTCCGGGTCCAGTATCTTCAGTCCGCCGGCGATCCCTTCCTTCCCGGCGAACTTCTTCAGCTGCTTCTCGATGACGCCGTAGTTGAGTGCGAACAGTGGGAACCAGATCACTCCGCGATGCTTGGAGACCTGATCCGCGATCAATGCGGTCTCGAACGCGCGCAGGAAGTCCTGAGGGACGTTCTCTCCGAGCTCGACCAGCACAACGCCGCTCTTCGGCAGTCCGCCTATGACGTCATCCATATAAGCGTTGCCGCTGGAGATGCCGTGCTCGCCCGGGTCCTTCAACGACGTGTGCTTGTCCAAGTCCTCCGGCATGCGCAGCCAGAAGCTCTCGAGCACTCTCAGCCTCCCGTCAAGCAGTGTGAATGGGTACTTCCAGCGGTCGACCCTCTGGCCACGGAGTTTCTCGAGCACGATCTCGCGCACCCGCCGCCCGTCGCGCTGGTCGTTGTAGAGCCTGACGACACCGTCTCCGAGGTAATCGAAGACGTTCTTCTCAGAGGTTTCCATGACGTAGGCGATGTTCGCGCTCGATCCCTCGACCAGATCCTTCTGCAGCGTGTTCATGATGCGCTGGGCCTTGATGCCGTAGTGCTCGGCGAGGGCGTCGATCGAATCGACCACCACGAACGTGCGCTTTGGAAGGTTCGCTTCCACGATGTCGTACGCGAGCTCGAGCTCCGGCAAGATCGCGCCCATGTCGAAGATGACAGCATCTTCGGTGACCTCGGCGGCGAAGGTCGCGACGTCTTCACGCCCGATCTCGCCCGATTCGATCTGACCTTCCAGCTTCAGCAGTTCGGAGCGCGGAACGGTCCTGCGGCCTTCCGGCCCAGAAAGCGCTTTCAGTAGGTCCTTCGCGACCCTGAGCTTCGGGTCGGGAGCACCGCCCTTCTTCGAAGCCGGTTGCTGTCCCGTCTTGTTGATGAAGGCGCGCCCCATGCGCAGAACGTTGTTGCGGCGGGCCTTCTCCTCTAGCCAGGGGAATTGTCGATAGAGCGCCTCGTCGGAGACGCGCGTCGACATGTAGTAGTCGGGCATCTCCTCGGCGAGTTCCTCGATGAGCTGCAACGCAAGCGTCGTCTTGCCAGTTCCGGCGTCACCCTTGATGAGGAGCGAATGCCCCCCGGGCGAGCGGAAGAAGTCGAGCAGTTCCTTCGGGGTGCGTCCGCGGTACCCTTCAGAT
>DATJOX010000025.1:0-12832 GCA_035506675.1 Methanomassiliicoccales archaeon | reverse complement strand
ACTCCGATCCTTTCGCGAATGAGTATAATGCAACGACCACGCGCGCCATCGGGGTGGCTATCAGCAGCATGATCCCGAGGTCGACAAGGCCGAGGGGATTCCCTGCCGACAAGGCCCTAAACGCCTCGATCGGCCCGAGGGCGATGTCCTTACCCGATGAGGGACTGAGCGCGTACAACGCCAGTCCAGAGACGATTAGCACCAACGACACGACCATGCCCACCATCAACACCAGGCTGATGCGACGGTTGATCGCCTCCGGCATCAGACCACCCCCGCCGCCTGCAAGAACATCAGCACGGCTACAAGCGCAAGCACGACAGCGAATGCCTTCTTCAGGTTAGGTCCGCACACCTTGTCGGAGATTCGAGTTCCCAAGGAAGCACCCGCGAAGACCCCGATCGCGACGATGCCTGCAAGGACAGGCATCACGTCGCCGTAGGAGTAGTGGACGATCGCCCCCGCGAGCGCCGTCACACCTATCATGAAGTTGCTCGTGGCGCAGGCCGCGCGCATCGGCACCCCCATCCAGAGGTTCATCACTGGCACCTTGATGATGCCTCCGCCCACCCCGAGCAGGCCGGAGATGCCCCCTGCTCCCGCGGAGGCCGCCATCCCTTTGGAAAGCGACTTCACCCCGTAGTCGACTTGCTTCCCGTCAGCGTTGTCTTGATAGGAGCAGGACAGATCGAGCGGGCCGCACGGCTGCGGCGGGCAGACGCATGCCTCCTCCGACCTTCTGATCATGTAGTAAGCGGCGTACACCAGGACTATCCCGAATGCCGCGGCGAGAAGCGCCTGGTTGAGGAACACCGCGATGAGCGCTCCCACCACCGCGCCAAGGGTGGTCGCTACCTCCAACACCATCGCGAGGCGGATGTTCGAAAGCCCTCGTTCCACGTAGTGCGTCGCCGAGCCCGTGGAAGAGGCGATGACAGCGATCAGGCTCGCCCCGATCGCCAGGTGCATCGGGACCCCGAAGACGAGCGTTAGCGCAGGAATGATGATCACGCCCCCTCCCAACCCGAAGAGTGCTCCGACCAGCCCTGCTATCACCGAGAAGGCGACGATGCCGATGGCGGTCAGCGGGTCCACGGCAGGGAGGATAGAGCCGCGAGGCAAAAACGATTACTAGTGCGGAGGCAATGGCCGGGCGTGGGCCTGATCCTCGTCCGATATGCAGAGCTGGGGTTGAAGAGCCGCGCGGTCCGAAGGCGCTTCGAGAGCATCTTGGTCTCGAACATCATGGACGCGCTCGCGTACGCGGGCGTCGAGGCGGTCGTCGCTACCGAGCAGGGCAGGGTGTTCGTGGAGAGCACCGACTCGCAGAAATGCCTTGCCGCGATCGTCAGGGTCTTCGGGGTCGCGTCCGCCTCTCACGTCATCAAGGTTCCGAGCGACATGCAGACGATGCAAGTCACCGCGGCCGAGTTCTCTCGTCCCATGATCAGGAAGGGACAGAGCTTCGCAGTGAGGGCGAGGCGTGTCGGCGAGCACTCGTACACCAGCACGGACGTCGGGCGGGAGGTCGGTTCGGCGATCTATTTGGCAAACGAGGAGAAAGGCATCCGCGTCGATCTCACCGATCCGGACGTCGAGTTCTTCGTGGAGGTGCGCTCACGCTCCGCCTACATCTTCTCCGAGTATGTTCCCGGACCGGGAGGCCTGCCGCTCGGCTCGCAGGGGCGGGCGCTGGCGCTGCTGGAGAAGCCTAGAGATGCCCTCGCTGCCTGGCTGATAATGAAGCGCGGCTGCCGAATCATCGCGATCTCGCCCGAGCGGAACAAGGTCTCCGACATCCTGCGCGCTTGGGACCCGCATCTCAAGGTGTTGCTGCCGAGCGAGTGGAACGAGCTCGTGAAGCGCAACCGAGCGGTCGCGGTCGTTTTCGGATATGGAGTGGACGAGCTCTCAAGAATGCAAGAAATGAAGTTGCCCGTGCCGGCTTTCTATCCGCTCGCCGGCATAGGCGAGAGCGAGATTGAGGAAAGATTGAAGGGGATCGGCGGGTAGCTCAGTTGCCCTGGCGGCCGCGCGCCCCGATCGATGGCCGGTTGCGCTCCGCGCCCCTTCCCTTGTTGTTGAGCCCACGACCGCGCTTCCCCGCTGCCGTGAGTCCACGATAGACGCGCCCCTTGTGCTGCGGCTCGGTGATCCACTTGTAGGTCTTGTCGTTGGCGATCGAGGGGTGGTGCTTGTCCAGCAGGATGACCTCGTACCAGACGTGCTTTCCGTCCTCCGCGACCCAGTAGGAGTTGAGCACCTCGAGGTTCGGGTACTTCTTCGCGGCGCGCTCTTCAGCGATGCGCTGCAGGCTCTTCTTCATCGTGATCTTGTTCATGCCCTTGCGCTTCGCCCTGCGTCCGCGACGGATCTTGCGCTTGCGCAGGCCGCCCTTGCGTACTCGTCCGCGAACGACGACGACGCCCTGCTTCGCCTTGTATCCGAGCGTCCTCGCGCGGTCCAGCCTGGTGGGATACTCGACGCGCCCGAAGTTCTCCTCCTTGCGCCATTCGATCATGCGCTCCCACATCAGGTCGCCCACGTAGCTCTTGTCCGGGTTCTTCCAGGCCTCCCCGATGTAGTGGTACATGCTCTTTCCAGAGGGAGCCTTCGGCGCCTCCTCTTCCACGGAGGCCGATTTCTTCTTCTCGTCTGCCATTTTGTTCACCTGTCGCCGTCGGAACGGCAAATTCCGGATTCACCCCTAAGGGCACATTTCCGTCCGCGAGCCCAACCCGGCCCGCAGGGCTGCAGAACACGCGTGCGTATTTAAGGATTGGGTAGCGGGTCGGGGCCCATGGAGGATTGGCCGGCGCGGTATTCCTCGACCCTGTCCAGCCATTCGTTCACCAGGGCTAGGAACAATCTGGGCTGCTCCATCTCAAGGTTGTGACCGGCCCGATCGAGGACGGGAACGGTTCCTCGGCCAACGCCACTGGCGCCAGTCGACGAGGGTTCATATTCCCTGTCTGCCAATAGGAGGGTGCATGATGATCCGCAGCGCGGAAGAGCTGCACAAGTTGCTCACGAAGGCCTGGGAGGTCGAAACGCAGTACGAGACGCTCGCGCACTGGGAGGGTTACATCGCCACCAGCAGCGATGAGTTCCGGGCCACGATATTCGGTCTCATCAGCGAATCGCAAAAGCATGAGGGGCTGGTGAAAGAGCTCCTGGATTCGGTCAATCTGCCAAAGAGCTACAAGGCAGAGCCACTTCAGCCAAAGGCGTTCGAATTCCAGGGCCGATCGGAGTTCGACGTGATGACCGAACTCGGCCGGAACGAGCATCTGGCCTTCGACCTGTACTCGCGCATCAAGCAGGCGGTCAAGATGAGCGACGTGGACGGCTGGATCCCCCGAGAGAAACAGAGGCGGTTCATGGAGATACTCGACCAGCTGATCGCGGACGAATCCGAGCACGCGCAGATCGTTGACAGCCACGTCGGTCGTGTGAAGAAGATCAGGTAGTTCAGAGGTTCACGATCTCGAGCCCTTTCTTCTCCAGCTTTCTCGCCAGGACGAATCGATGGCAAGTGGCGATGTCGTTCTCGTAGCACATGATCGCGGTCGGCTTCTCCCTTGCCGTCGATTCCAAGCGGTCGATCGCTTCCGGAACCCCTTTTAGGTAATCCTCGTACCTCCGCTGGAATTCCTTCACGTCCCCTCCTCCTTTGTAGAACCGCCTGACCTCATCAGGAGTCCCGAGATCGCGCATGCCAACGTACTCGATGCCGCTCTTGCCGAGCAGCTCGCTGAACCTGGTCTTCGAGAAGTCACGTTTGCGGCTCGAGGTGATGTGGCGCACGTCGACCACGCGCTTCACTTTCGCCTTCTTCAGCTGCAAGACGAACTCGTCGATAGACTTCCCCTCGTAACCAATCGTGAACACGGTCCTCTCGCTCATCTTCGTGCCCCTGAAGACCGAAGCGCCTGTGATAAGAACCTAACGAACCTGGGCCTGTCGCTCAACCGAAGTAGTCGTCCAGAGAGAGTCTTTTGTCCGTCTTCTTCGGGCCATCCTTCTCCTTCCTCTTGACGGCTGGTTCCTCCTCACCGCCACCAAATGCACCGCTGAATAGGTTCGCCTGTTGCGATCCCATGAGAAGATCTTTCTCCTTCCATCCAAAGTTCTCGGTCGCCCTCGCAACGGACTGCGCCAACCTCTCGGCGTAATACTTCCAGTCTGGCGTTCCCTCGAACTTGCGCCCGAACACGTAAGGCTCGATCTCCTGTGGGGTCTTACGAGAATTCGTGACGATCCAGGACACCTTCATCCCAGGGACGAACTCGTAACCGATGGCGATGAGCTTCTGTGCCGCCTGCACGTGCGCCAGGCGCTCGGGGTTCTCGTATGCGGAGAACTCCCGCACCGACCTTGAAATGACAAGCTTTTCGATCGGCACCTTGCCAGCGAGCACCTCTTGCACCTTGCTGCGAGCGATGCGAACCGCCTCCTCCTGGTTCTCGTCCAGCACCTTCTCGAACACCTCCGTGAGGAGCTCTGATTGCATGTCGAACGAGTCGGTGCGGCGCGTCTCATACCCACGCACAAGCAGCTCCGGCTCCTGATTGGGCCAGACCACCCTGCCGACGTATCGCTTCTTCTTGCCGTGGGAGAACAGCGGCTCCATGATCTTCTCGAACTCGAGCTGCCCGCCCTCGACCGAGTAGCGCTCTGCCAGCTGTTTCCCGAACTGGACCGCCGCCTCCTTCTCGGGCGTCGGGCACTGCACAAAGATCGAGTCGGTGTCGGAGTAGATGACGCGATAGCTCTCCTTCTCCAGCGAGGCGATTATTCCCTTGGTCGTCTCCCTCGCGAATGCAGTTATGCTTGACCCGATCTGGCGATCGGTGAAGCGGTAGAACGACGAGGCGAACACCCCGTAGAACGAGTTCATGAGGATCTTGATCGCCTGCTGGAGGCCGTCGTAGTAGCGGCGTTCCTCATCGCTCGCCGCCTGCTTCATCTTCCTCTTGGTCTCGTCGCGCTCGCGCATGAGGTCCTGGAGGATGCTCGGCAGAAGGCCGGGACGCTGCTCCTTGCTCATGAACCGCACGCCCGTCGGAGCGACTATCTCACCCTCGCTCCTCGTTGAATCGATGGTGGTGAAGCAGATGTTCTTCGCGATGATGAGCGAAGGGTACATCGATTTGAAGTCGAGCACGCACACCCAGTGATAGAGCCCCGGCTGGATCTCGTGCACGTATCCTCCCTCGATCGCCTCCACCTCTTCGAAGGAGCCCGTCATGGGGACGCCCACTCGGGGTACGTGGCGATCAGCCGCCCGGATCAGGATCGAGTCGATTAGGAACGAGGAACCGATGTTGAGCACGTCATCCAGAGGAAGGCGGGAGACAGTGGCCATGTCCATGGTCTTACGGATCGTTCCCAGCTTCTCGAGCACACGCAGGGAGAGCTCCGCATCTCTAGTGCAATATGCAAGGATGCGGTTCCGGTCCAGCTGCCACTCCTTGTCGATGCGGCGCGGATCGTAGTCATCTCCGACCTTCATGCCCATGCTGAATTCGAGCTTCTGCTCGCCGAGAAGCTCCATCGCGACCGCGTTCAGCGTCTCCTGTTTGGGCTTCAGGTCCTTCTTGACCGCCCACCAGGCATCCGCCACCAGGCGACCGTTCAGGCGCCAGAAGCGTTGATAGACGTTCCTGGGCTCGGACTTGTCCCGGCCCCATTCGAGCTTCCTGATGCCCGCCTTCCGAGCCCGTTCCATGATCGTCGGGATGTCGTATCCGTCGATGTTGTAGCCGGTGAGGACGTCCGGGTCCTCCTTCTGGATCGCGGCCGTGAACTGCTCCACGATCTCCTTCTCGGTGCCCCAGATCGGTTCCCCCGGATGCAGCCCGCCGTGGTCGCGAATGAAATAGCATATCGTGTAGAGGTGTCCGTCGGTGATGGAGTTCTCAACGTCGAACGCCATGATCTTGATGTCTGGCGCGAAGGGGGCGATGTTCTCGAAGTGCGGCCTGCCGTCTACGTTCTCCAGGTCGAAAACGATGTCCGTGCAGTACGAGTCCTTCGTCGACTCTTTCCCGAACACGCGAATGCATGTGCCCATGTCGAAGTCGAAGATGAAGCGCCGGTGGAACGGTATGTCCGCGGCGAGCACCTCGAACCTCTGCTTGATCTTGTCGCGGAACTCTGGAACCAAGCCAGGGTAGCGCACCGTCACTTGCGCGCTGCGCTTCACCTGTCCGCGGTGGAACAGGTCGATCCACTCCACCTTGACGACGTCCTGGTCCTTGCGCAGGGCGGCAACGAGGTCCTCGCTCGCACCGAACACGTGGAAATATGGCAAGAAACCGGTGTAGCGAACGGTGATCGACCGGTTCTCGCGCGTCTTGCCGAACATCTCGATTACGAGCTCATTCTCGCCGGCGCGCTTGTACGTCGCGGTGATCAGGCGCACGTCCCAGGAGCCGCTCATCCTTTCCTCACTTCTTCGTGATGATCGTGATCACGTCGCTCGGCTGGAGCACGTAGTCGTGCCCGACCACGCGGTGCGTGCGGCAGTTGATTGCGCGGATGAAGTTCTCACCCAGGTCGGTGTGGATCTTGTAGGCGAGATCGCGCGCGGTCGAGCCTTTCTTCACTAGATGCGTGTCTGGAAGAACGTTGCCCTGCTTGTCCGTCCACTTGGTCTCGTCCTCGACTGGATAAACGGGGATCAGGTCGAGCATGACGTACGCGGCGTTCTCGAGCGTTTGCTGCACCCCGGTCGAATGGAACTTCTGCATGACGTGGGTCTCGATGTAGTCGAGCCCCTTCTTCTGCGCCGGGTTGAGCTTCCCTGGCTCCTTCACCTTGAAGTCCTTGTCCCCGGGCAGGTACTCGACCATGCCCGCCTTCGCCGCCCTCCTGAGGGCAAGCTCGGATTGCGCGCAGGTCGGGACGGCCGTGTAACCTTCGGCGCTCGTGAGACGCTTCAGCATCTCCTCGTCCGCGATGTCCGACTTGTTCAGGGCGAGCATCATCGGCTTGGAGACCTTGCGGATCGAGGCGCTCAGTCGGAGGAGCTCCTCGTCCCTCCAGAGCAGAAGGCTTTCGGGCAGGGCCGCGTCGCGGATGGCCGCATGGATGTGCGGGATGGTGACCCCTAATCCAGTCAGCTTGGTGTGGATGACCTCCTCGATCTTCTCGCCCTCGAGATGCGCCTGGCGGGCGGACTTGTCCCAGCCCTTGTCCAAGATGCCCTTGATCCAGTGGTCGACCTCGTTGCCGAGGAACTTGACGTCGAGCATCGGGTCGTGAGTGTGAGCGGGAACGGGCACGCCCTCAGAGTTGGTCGAGCCAGAAGCGTCCACGACATGAATGAGCGCGTCCGCCTGTCTCAGATCATCGAGAAACTGATTGCCCAGGCCTTTGCCCTGCCACGCATCGGGAACTAGTCCCGCGACATCCAGCAGCTCGACGGGTACGAGCCTCGTGCCGTTCTCGCATGCCGAGTTGCGCGGGTTGCACTGGACTCCCAGGTCCAGATGGGGGCACCTCGTGCGCAGGTAGGCGACGCCCTTGTTCGGCTTGATGGTGGTGAACGGATAATCGGCGATCTCCGCCGGCGCGAGCGTGGCCGCGGAAAAGAAGGTCGACTTGCCGACGTTAGGTTTGCCTACGATGCCAATCAGCATTTGCCTCTCCCGTTCTCATAATGGGGCGGTCGTTCAAAAATGATTGCACGAGGCCGCCGAATCGCCCGTCGTTGTCATGCCTATGACCAGGACGGCGATTGCGAAATCGTCCTCGTTTCGCGACGAGATTTCCTGGGACCTTCTTGTCTTCTCGACGGTCTCACATGCTCGGAAGGTCGATTTGGTCCCCTGGAAGCGCTCGACTAGCTACGCGTGTTCGGGATTCTCAGTTGACGACTCAACGCTTCTTGCTCTTCGCGCTCTTCTTGTTCAGGTACTCCCCCATCTTCTGTCCTTCCTTCTCCAGCGTTCCCAGGTCGTACCTCTGCGCGTGCAGCATGGCGCTCCAGCGGGAGGTCAGTCCGGCGATCATGGCGGTCTCCGCCAGCTCGTCCTCAGTCGCTCCGGCCGCCTTGGCCAGTGTCTGATGGAAGAACAGGCAGTAAGGGCATTTGATGTTCGCTGCTACTGCAAGCCCCATCAACTCCCGGTACTTCTCGGGGATCTCGCTCTCCTCGAGAGTGTACTTCTTCCAGACCGGCCACTCGTGGATGAGGGCATCCTCGGGAAGGGCCTTCATGAACCCAGGCACGATTCCCATTGTCTCCTTGATGTCGTCCAGCGTTTCGGTGTATTGTGTCATGCTCGGCACCTATCTTGCGGGCATTCGACCATGGACTGTTACAGTGGGGTCGGTCGACATGCCTGGATTTTCATCCTGGGCACGCATACTTGAGCATTGTCCGTTCCTTGTGCGGGAAGACCGGCGTGTTCCCGATTCTGAGACTTGATTCTGAGTCAGTCAAGCATCGAGGCCAGGAGTTGTCTGGTCAGCGAGAGTTGTCAAGAGGTCTTTCATGCAAGACAAGATCTTATCACTTGAGGAGGCTCTTCTCAGGGGGAATGCGGGAATGCCCATATCTAGAAAGGACCGAGCGATCCTGAGCCTATTCTTCATCGGGGCAGTCATGTGGCTTATGGCGGAGGTTCCGTACTACAACCTGATTCAAATCAGTTCTTACAACGAGTATGCCTTCGCCGTCACCCTCGCCCGGCTCGTTGCTTACTTGCTGTTGATGGTCGGAGGGTTGTTCTTCTTGAGGCAGTTACATTTTCGAAGCAAGACCCAAGAGAGGCTGGTCTGGTATACGATGATCGCGGGGACGCTGGTCACGGCGATCCTGGGATCCATTTACGCAGCCCTTTTCTATTACACCCTGGTGGCCGACGCCGATGTCCAAGTGCCCGAGTGGATTGGTCGATTGTCAACGGCATCACCGACCGGCTTCCCCATTTACCTCATCGGCGCAGCCGCGGGCGTCTTCGTTTGGTACAGAGGTGGACTTGGCCTGCGCCGTCAGTGAATCGTATCCAGGTTTGTTCTTGCTCCGGGATGGCTGGGCCTACAGAGCGGTCCGTTCTTCGGGGTAAGCGACCTTAGGGCGTTTGGCGATGAACGACTCTTCAATGGAACCGCAGATGCGCTTGGCGGTCGCGATGGGCATGCTCACGCTCATCATGTCGATCGGGAACCATTCGTTGCCAGTCGGGTCCACCGGTCCCACGAAGACGGCGTCCTTCGGCGCCTTCTCCGCCAAGCCTGCAGGATACGTGATGAAATTGGAGCAGGTCGGTCCCCAGGGGATGAGGCACGAGCCGAAGACATCGGAAGAGCAGAAGTGGTTCAGGGCGCATAGGTTTCGCACCTGTTCCGCCGTCCCGAACATGAGCACGCTCCGGACCCCTGGATCATCCCCTGTCAGGTCCGCACACGGGCGGATGATCAGATTGCCAGGCAGGGGCGTTATCTTGCCCAAGGCCTTCATGCTCTCTTCTACGAGCTCCGGGGTGCGCTTCAGGTACTCGGCCGCTCCGTTGCGGAAGTCCGGGCTACCATAGGAGACGAAGAACTTCAGTAAGGGAGGACCTTCCGCGTATCCTAGGTACTTCAATCCCCCGGGGCAACATCCTCCCAGCGACTCTTTGCCGATATAAGCGGGCGGGTGCGTGCCGTCGGTCAGCATCATGATCGCCTCGGTCACGCATCGATGGATCTTGGGGAGCGGGACCGCGCCCTCCGGAATGCCTGGAGAGGAGTATACGCACAGCACTTTGCGCTCGAGCCGCCCGGCGCGTGCAAGGCACTCGCCGATCGCGGAGACGTTGAGGGGTTGCATGCTTGAGCATCGGAGAGGGCTGCTTAATTCGGTTTGCCTCCCCCGTGGGAGACTGCCGTCGGTGAAGTATTACGCGGGCCATTGAGATACGACCCTCATGACTGAAGCTAGGGAGCTGCTGAGCATCGGCGACCTCTCGATCATCACCAGGCTCTCCATGAAAGCGCTTCGCTTCTACGACGAGAAGGGCCTGCTGGTGCCGGTGCGAAAGGAGATCACCGGGTATCGTTGTCCTCCCCATACCTGCCCTTGTCCCGACGAACGACGACCCGCAGAGCTGAACCTGAACGATCCGAAAAGCACACCGGAGGATGATCTGCTGACGGAGGTCCAGGTACCCGTTGTCTGAGCATCGCTGGCCCAAGAATTAAGCCGGGCTCGGAGAATACATCCGCATGGACCGGGACATCGCGGGAATCTACGACCTGATCGCGGCCGAGTCGAAGTTCGCGAGTGGCGAAAGAGACAAGCTGCTGGGTGCGTTCACGCTCCTCATCGCCACAGTCCTCGGTCTACTCTGGCTTTCATTTCTCGACCTGTCGCTGGGGAATCTCTGGCTGTGGCTTCTCGTGCCATCGATCGTAATCGGATTGGTTGGAATCGTCGTGTACTGGCGAGGAAATGACACTTCCAGAGATGCGATGCGTTTTGTCCAGTCCAACGGCTGTTATTACGGTCAAGAGAGGAAATGAGTGGCTCATTTCGATCTTCCGAGCTCTCCGATATCATCCGACAGCTCCGCAATCTGTTCCGGCTCCAGATCCTCCACTCGGCAATCGACGAACGGCAGGTCGGGGATTCGTTCCTTTGTTGCCTGACCGGTCATTTTCAGCACCGTCCCGATCTTCTTCCTTCTGTGCTGGAACAGAAGGTTCACGAGGTGCAGATAGAATCGCTCGTTCTCGACCGGGAACGGGGGTGGGCGCGGCTCGATCAGCACGACGCTCGAATCCACATCCGGTTGAGGCCAGAAGGCTGAGCGAGGCACCTTCTCCAGGACCTCGCACTTCGCGCGGTAATAAGTGTTCACCGTCAATCGTGAGTAGTCGTCGCTCCCCGCCTTCGCGACCATCCGGTCCGCGAACTCTCGCTGCACCATGACGACGCCCCTCTCGAACCGATAGTCCAGGAGCTTGAAGAGCAGGGGTGAGGAGATGCTGTACGGAAGGTTCGAGATGAACTTCTGGAACTGAGGGAACTCGGTCTTCAGAGCGTCCGCCTGGATCAGCTCGATGCGCCCCGGGAACCGCTCGCTCAGGTATCGGCAGGCGCCGTCCTCGAGCTCGATGCAAACGACCTTGCCCACCCTGCCGACCAGGCGCTCTGTGAGCACGCCCAATCCCGGTCCGATCTCGAGGACCGTGTCCGAATCCGTCGCGTGAAGATGCTGCACCTCGCGCTCCGCGACACGTTCATCGACGAGGTAGTTCTGACCCTTCGCCTTCGTCGGACGGATGTCGTAGCGCTCCAGCAGGACCTTGATCTCCGCCGGGTTCATCGGACAATCATCTGGCCACGAATATATGGTACTTCTGCGTCGGGTCCGCCAGCTCCATCTCGATGCGCTTGGCGATGACCTTCTCGGGGTGCTTGAAGGACGTGACCCTCGCCGCAATGTCCTCGAAGCTCTTGAAGGGGCCCTTCTTCCGCTCCTCGATGATCGCCCACATCGTCTTCTTGCCCAGGCCGGGCAGAAGCTCGAGCATGTGGAAGCGGGTGGTGATGGCCTGCGCCTCGTTGAAGAACTGCACGAATCGCACCTCGTTCGCTTTCGCGACGTCCGCGACAACGAACGGGAGCTCCGACTGAGCGGCCGCCGTCAGCTCTTCGAATCCGACGCGGCGCTTCACGTGCGCTATCTTGTCACGCTGCTCTGGCTCCTTGCCAATGTAGACGCGCTCCCCGATGGTGATCTGCGCGCCCACCTTGGGCACCAGCTCGAAAAGCTTGAACTCGGTCTCGCCGAGCGCGTAGGCCAATGGTTCGTGCTTGAATCCTCGCTCCGCTGGTAACCCTTGCGGTAGATAGTCGAGGATATGCGCGTAGTCCTCCATGGCCCTCCCCCTTCATCTCAAACGTACTTCTTGACCGCGCTCAGCAGCTGGTCTATTTGCTTCTTGTCGAGGATAAGCCTTTCCTTGGCAAAAAGGGCTCGCATGTCCTCGGGGTAGGCCGGGAGCAGGTCGACGATCTTGATCGCGACCGGGTCCGAAACGAAATCGAAGCTCTTCAGGTCGTCGTAGAGGCGCTTGGCGTCCTGCTGGCTGAGCTTCGCGATGCGCGTGGCGTGATCGAGGGAGATCTTCTGCTCGTTCGTGAGCTCGGCGCGTTCCTTCTGCTCCGACTCCAGGATCCCCTTCACCTCCGCCAGGCTGACCACTCGCTCGTCGCTCATGCTTTCGCCTCACTTCTTTACCTTTCTCAGGTGTTCCGGGGTGGAGAGGACGGTCTTGATCTTGTTGCCATCCTTCACGTCCAGGACGTAGGCTCGTCCCTGAGTGGCGGTGACCGTTCCGGTCTTTCCGTGGAAGCGGATCGACGGCATGCCGTGGTGGATGCTCGGGTCGAGGAAGATGCTCGCCTTCTCTCCGACCTCGAAGACTTGGAACTCGTGGGTGATGGGAGAAAGCCCTCTAGCTCTCGGGCTCTTGCTGAGTATGTCCCTCGACTTCTTCCTCGGGCCGTGTGATGTCTTTACCATTCTGATCCCTCTGTTGATCGCGAATCTCTATCACGTCCAGCGCCTTGACCTCGCAAGGCACTCCCAACCTCTCGGCCAGCGAGGGCCTCGTTCGTCCTTGGTCCCCATGCACGAACTCCTTGACATAGGTCCCGGATTCCGTGCGCACCCGGAGCACCAGTTCCTCGCCGTCGAACTCCTCGACGGCGAGGTCCACGATCTCCCTCTCCCGGGCCAAGTCCGCGCGCCTGTGGGCCACGCGAGTTGGCGTTTGCTGGGTGATGCGTACTCGCTTGAGCGATAGGATAGCCTCATTCAATCGCTCCTTA
>DATJOX010000024.1:0-2993 GCA_035506675.1 Methanomassiliicoccales archaeon | reverse complement strand
AGCCCCCCAGTCCGAGGCCCCCCACAGTGACATCAGCCAGGCCAACGGCAATCATGACCAATGATA
This sequence comes from Methanomassiliicoccales archaeon, assembly GCA_035506675.1. Lineage (GTDB taxonomy): Archaea > Thermoplasmatota > Thermoplasmata > Methanomassiliicoccales > UBA472 > JAJRAL01. The sequence goes on along the minus strand of DATJOX010000024.1, from coordinate 2,927 downwards.
AGGCCAGAATGAGGGTAGACAGCAAGCCTGCCCGCTCCACCACGAACGGCTTCGGCATGCAACCCGATTAAGCTTCACCGATTTCTATTCTCTGCTGAGCGAAGTCTGCTTGTGACATCAGCGCACGTGAGTGCCGCAGACATCGCTATCTCGTGCGCTCACGAAAGGACCACACTCGCTATTTGTTCCTCTCAGCGACTGCAATGGTGATCGCTCTCCTCATCGCATCCGATTTCAGCCCCGTCGCGGTCACCGACATTTCCACTCTCGGTCCAAGCACCGAACGCATCGAGATGATATGCACCCTGGCGGGATCGAGCGCGACCTCGAAGGGTTTCATGCTGGTCCTCGAGGACTCCCGAGGGCAACAGGTCAAAGGCTTCGCCGCCGCGGATCTCGCACCCTTACCCGAACCCAGCTCGCTCTTGAGGGTCTACGCGGACTTATCCTGGGATGAAGGACTTTTCCTGTACGTCAAGAAGATCGAGAGAATCGCGTAGCGCCTTGGTGAAAAACATTATCTGCCGCCTCACGCTTGGACGAACGAATCCAGATGTACGTGGCGTTCGACGATACCGACTCGCTGTCCTCAATGTGCACGACTTTCCTCGCCACCGAGATCGTGCGGGCTTTGAGAGGACACGACCTCATCGGGCTCCCACGCCTGGTCCGCCTCAATCCCGCGGTGCCCTGGAAGACGAGGGGCAACGGTGCGCTCTGCCTTCGCATCGGAGAGGGCTCGGGCGCGCCAACGAAGGTTGGAGAAATCGGAGAGCATGAGATTCTGAGCTATCCCCGGATTCGGAAAGAGCCGAATCCAAAGGAAGTGCTCCGGATTGCGAGCGCAGCCGTCTCGCAATGGTCGCGGGTGGATGAAGGGGCGAGCCCTGGTTTGCTCGTGTCCCGCACACGCCCGGCCGCCTCGCTCTACTGGAAGGCCGTGCGCGACATTGTTCCATTGGGAGACGTCGATGCGGAGCTGCAACGCACAGGCGCGCTCCGGTTCGAGCTCGCCGGTGGCAGAGGCGTGATCGGCGCCGCGGCGAGCATGTCCTGGAGGCCGATCGATCGCACCTTCGAGGTGCTGGCTTATCGGCAGAGGAACAGATGGGGGTCTGAGCGAGAAGTCAATCTCGACGATGTCAGGGCGATTGATGAAAGACATCCGTCCACGTTCAACAACTACGACGGCGAACGGTGCAAGGCGGCCATCACCCCCAGGTCGCCCTGTCCCATCCTGTTCGGGGTCCGCGGCGACGATCCGGGAGAACTGATCAAGACGCTGCCGGAAATCAGAAGCGAACCCAAGGATCGATGGCTGTTGTTCGAAACCAACCAGGGCACCGACGACCACATCATCCGGCGATGGAAGGCTCTCCTCCCCAACCGGTCCTACGAGCTTGTCGGCAGGGTCGCCTCAATTCCGAAGACCTTGCAAGGGGGTCACGTGGTGTTCAGGCTACAGATCAAGGAAGACAAGGAGCTGGATTGCGCGGCCTACGAACCCTCGCTCAGCTTCCGAGATGTAGTGAGAGCCCTGCTCCCCGGCGATAAGGTGCGGGTAATGGGCGAGCTTCGCGACAATCCCCGAACGCTCAATCTAGAGAAGCTCGAGATCATGTCTCTGGCAAAGGTAGAGAGGAAGCGCTCGAACCCGATCTGCCCCGTCTGCGAGAAGTCGATGCAGTCGCGCGGTCGAGGCGGAGGGTACCGTTGCAAACGTTGCGGCGGGAAGGCTCCTGAGAAGGCCGCGAAGAGGTCCACGGAGGCAAGGACGGTCGAGCTAGGATGGTACGAGCCTCCGACCTGCTCCCGCCGACACCTGAGCAAGCCGCTGAAGCGTATGGCAATAGAGTCGAGTTCGTCGTAAGTCGAAGTCCTACATCGGCAATTTAATATACCGATGAGGGCTTGGACGCGACCGGTGCCTTGGCACCATCGATGAATCTCACACTGGAGCGTTTCACATGAACGAAGCGGTCATTCTCAGCGCGACCCGAACCCCGATCGGCAAGTTCGGAGGCTCGCTCAAGGACGCTGCGGCGCCAGACCTTGGTGCGGCAGTGATCAAGGAGGCAGTGCTCAGGGCAGGGCTGGAGCCGAAGGACATCCAGGAATGCATCCTCGGAATAGTTCTGAGCGCCGGTATTGGTCAAAACCCCGCCAGGCAGGCGGCGATGAGGGCGGGACTGCGCGCGGAAATCGGGTCGTTCAACGTCAACAAGGTCTGCGGGTCGGGACTGAAGGCCGTGATGTTGGCAGCGAACTCGATCAAGGCTGGCGAGCACGAGGTGTTGGTCGCTGGAGGCATGGAGAGCATGAATCTCGCTCCCTACCTTCTGAAGAACGCTCGATATGGATATCGCTTGGGAGACGCGAACATGGTCGATTCGATGGTGTTCGACGGCCTGTGGGACTCCTTCGGCAACATGCACATGGGCGTCACCGCTGAGATCGTGGCGGAACGATTCCATGTGGCGCGCGAGGAGGCGGACAGACTATCGTATGATTCGCACATGAAGGCCCAAGCCGCCACCCTCGCTGGCAGGTTCGAAAAGGAGATCGTGCCGTACGTTCTCCGTTCAAAGAAGGGAGACACGGTCTTCAAAACCGACGAAGGGATAAGAGCGGACACGACGCTGGAGGCGCTGGCGAAGCTCAAGCCCTCGTTCAAGGAGGGGGGAATTGTCACCGCTGGCAACGCGTCGCAGTTGAGCGATGGGGCGTCAGCTCTCATAGTCGCTTCGAAGAGATTCGCCGAGGAGCGTGGGATTGAGCCTCTGGCGACCATTGACGGTTATCATACAAGCGGCGTCGAGCCCAAGCACATCATGGAAGCACCCATTCCCGCAACCAGAGAGCTGCTCAAGAAGCTCGGCCTGAGCATGGACGACGTCGACCTCTTCGAGCACAACGAGGCCTTTGCC
>DATJOX010000023.1:0-11434 GCA_035506675.1 Methanomassiliicoccales archaeon | reverse complement strand
CATCGATCGCCACGGTGAGCGGACCGAATCCTCTCGCCAGGAATATCCAGAGAGCCTCCGGCATGCCCAGATCGAGCCACTCGACGCCCTTGACCTCCGCGATCCCTTCGGCCGCGAGCACCGCCGCTCCTCCCGTGATCGCCAGGTACACGCACCCGTGCTTCGCCATGGCGTCGACGGTGGACTTGGACATCCCTCCCTTGCCGATGATCGCGCGCACCCCGAACCGCTCGATGAACTCTGGCTCCATCGAGTTCATGCGCGAGCTGGTCGTCGGGCCGGCGGCGACGACCTTCCAGCCTCCGTCGTCCATCTTGCGCACGATCGGACCGCAGTGGAACACCGCCCCGCCCTTGAGATCGACCGGCAGCCTGCGCCCCTCTCGACCGTAATCGAGGGCGCGCATGTGCATCTCGTCCCGTCCGGAGTAGAAGATGCCGTCCAGAGATACTGTATCCCCAAGCTTCAGCTTGCGAACGTCATCGTCCGACAGTGGCGTCTTGATCCTCAGGCGAATCCCTCCCGCGAGTACTCGACCCTGCCGTCCTTGTACACCCGGGCGGACGCCTTCCTCGCCGCCCAGCATTGAAGGCAGACTGCCACTGGAAGGCTAGCCACGTGGGTCGAGGCCTCTTCGATCCTGACGCCGAGAACAGTCGTCCGGCCACCCAGCCCCATCGGTCCGATGCCGGTGGCGTTGAGCGCCTCGGTCAGCTCGATCTCCAGAGCGTTCAGGTCCGGCTCCGGATTCGGAAGGTCCAGACGGCGGAGCAGCGAGTGCTTGGCGATGAGCATCGCTTCGTCCGCGGTCCCTCCAATCCCGACGCCGACGATGGTTGGAGGGCACGGATAGCCACCGGCGCTCACGACCGCCTTCAGAATCGCTGCCTTCACACCGTTCCTGCCTTGTGAGGGAGTCAGCATAGCGATGAAGCTCATGTTCTCCGATCCCGCGCCCTTCGGCATCGCGGTGATCTCGGTGTAGTCAGCTTCGGTGGGATGGAAATGGATGTGCGGCATGCCCTTCCCGAGGTTGTCGCCCGGGTTCGCCCTGGTGAGGGGATTGACGACGTTCGGGCGCAGGGGTATCTCCGCGGTCGCGCGCGAGACCCCCCTTCGGATCGCCTCCTCGAGTCTCGGAATGCATCTCCCGGTAACGAAGAATAATGGCAGCCCGGTGTCCTGGCACATTGGGACCGAGTGCCTGTCAGCGACGTCCACGTTCGAGAGTATCGTACGCAGCTGCGTCCTGGCGATCTCGCTCGTCTCCTCCGCCTCCGCCTTCCTCAATGCGGCGAGCACGTCGTCGGGCAGGGAGGTAGATGCAGTGCGAAGGAGGTTGACGGTCACGTCCTCCAGGAGCTTGGTCTTGGTCATCTTATCGCGATGATATTGCCTTCTTACCAATAAAGGTGCAGTCGGATCACTTGATTGGACGGGGTGGATGGGTCAGGTTTATTAAGCAATGGATGGGTACCACGCCCTCAGCGGAGAGATACTGTGTCCGATCCTATCGTATTCGAAAAGCTCACCAAGCTCTATGGCGGAGGGTTCAAGGCGGTCGACTCGCTGGACCTGGACGTCAAAAGCAACACGTTCATGGGTTTCCTGGGCCCGAACGGCGCGGGCAAGACGACCGCGATCAAGATGCTGACCGGGCTGCTGACGATAACCTCTGGCAACGCCTATCTGAACGGGGTGGACGTGAAGAAGTCCCCCAAGGTCGCGATGGAGAGCGTGGGGGCGGTCGTTGAGACCCCCGAGTTCTATCCCTTCCTCACCCCGAAGGAGACGCTCGAGTACCTCGGGCGACTGCGCGGGATGAGCATCGCGGACATCAATCAGCGCAGCAAGGCGGTGCTCGAGACCGTCCGCATGACCGAATGGTCAGATATCAGGATCGGCAAGTTCTCGAAGGGCATGAAGCAGAGGATCGCGATCGCCCAGGCGCTCTTGCACGAGCCTCAAGTGATCGTTCTCGATGAGCCCACTTCGGGCCTCGACCCGCGCGGAATGGTCGAGGTGAGGGAGATCCTGAAGGACCTGAAGAAGCAGAACTACACGGTGTTCATGTCGTCGCACCTTCTGAACGAAGTGCAGGAGATCTGCTCGAACGTCGCGCTCATCAACCATGGCAAGCTGCTCGCGAACGGGACCGTCGAGGAGCTGATCTCCAAGGTCGACTCACGCCGGCTCGAGGTGCGCCTCGCCAACAAGGTGCAGGGCGAAGCGATGGACAAGCTGCGCGCGTATCCGGGAGTGAAAGGATTGGAGGTCGTCACGGAGACTCAGTTCTTCATCGACTTCCAGGGGTCGGACGAGAAACAGGCTCAGCTGCTGATCGACGTCCAGGGGCTTGGATACAAGGTCGTCTCATTCAAGGAGTCTGGCCTTGCTCTCGAGAACCTTTACATGAGCCTGATCGACGATTCGAGGTGAGAAAGATGGCGGCATCGTACAAATTCAAAGCCCCGGCGGACCCGGAGCAGGTCGTCCTGGTCACTCGCTACGAGCTCTACAAGCACATTCGTTCTAGGCGCCTGATTGGCATCTTGGTGATCGAGGCGCTCGTCCTCGGACTGATCCTCGCACTGCCCGCCATCACAGGCAAGCCGTACCCGAACGATTCGGCGCGCTTCATCGAGAGGTTCACTGGCTTCACGTCCCTCCTCATCGTCATCGGAGCGGTGCTGTTCGCGGGCGACGCCATCGTCGCCGAGTTCCAGAACCGAACCGGTTACCTGATCCTCCCGAACCCCGTTCGTCGCTCCACGCTGTTCGCGGGCAAGTTCCTGGCCGCCATCATCATCATGTTCGGCGTGGTCACGCTGTACTACGTCGTCGCGATCATTGGAAGCGCCATCGTCACGGGAAGCATCACGGACCTGGTGATACAGTCATACTTGCTGGCCTTGCTGTATGTCGTTGCCGCTGCCGGAATGGGCTTCTTCATCAGCGCGGTCATGAAGGGGGCCACCGGAGCGCTCGTCTTCACGTTCGCGGTGCTGTTCCTCATCCTACCGGTGGTGACGGGTGTCGTGGGTCAGGTCGGTGCAAAGCCCTCCTGGTCCCTGACGTTCTCCGCCGAGACCATCAACGACGTCCTCAACACCCCATATCCGGTCGACTCAATGTCGCATCTGCGCTTCGGGGGACAGAACCTGACCGTTTATAACTGGGTGCCAGACGTCAGCACGGGCGTTGTCGTGATGATCATCTACTCCGTCGTCACAATAGCCTTAGCCCTGTTCCTATTCAAACGGAGAGAAATGGTCGGATAGAATGAGGATCGAGCTGTTGCTCATCGGCGACGAACTGCTCACCGGCAAGCTAGACCCGTATCCAAGCGAGATGATACGTGTGATGAGGGAGAAGGGAGCCAGTGTCAGCCACCTTGCAATTGCCACCGACGACGTTGAGAGTATCGTCGAAGAGCTGGCAGGCTCTGAGAAACGTAGAACGACGCTGCTTGTCGTCACTGGCGGCCTCGGCCCGACCCTGGACGACGTCACCAGGAAGGCGGTCGCGAGCTATCTCGGCGTCGAGCTCGTGCTCAATGATGAGGCAGCCGGATGGCTCAAGACCTCGCTAGAGCGGATGCACGGGAAGCGCACGCCGCTAACACCGGAAGCTTTGCAGATGGCGAAGGTCCCAGAGGGCGCCAAGGCGCTGAGCAATCCCGTGGGCGCCGCCGCGGGCATCGAGGCGATCAAGGGCAACATGCGCATCGTCTGCCTGCCTGGCTTCCCTAGGGAGATGATGGCTATGTTCCGCCTGCACGTGCTTCCGACGATCGAGGCGGACGGACTGGTCGAGAGGGAAGCGCGCGTGAAGCTGCGCGAGACGCTCCTCGAACCGCTCTTCCAGAGGGTCGTGAAGGAGCATCCGGTGAGGATCGCTTCGCTGCCGAAGGAGGATTGGCGCGAGAACGGGAACGTGGTGCTGATCCGTGGCAAACCGGAAGATACGGACAAGGCGATGGATCTCTTCCTGAGACTGGTCGAAGCGGCGAAGGACAGACGAAGCGAATGACTAGGGAACGAGGTACAGCTCTTCCTCGTGCACGAAGATCCGTACCGTCTCCCCCTTGACCTCGTAATGCTGCGGCTTGCGCACTTCCACGGTGGCGTAGCTCTTCGGATGCATGATCTGCAGCTCGCGCTTCGATTCCGAGAGCACGACCGCGTCCAGGATGTCCTCCCGCTTCCCGATGACCCGGGCGTCCCGCAGTTCTACGTTGCTCACGTTCAGCGGCTCGTGCGTCCTCAGGTCCACGAGCTTCGTCGTCGAGGCGGTGATCGCGGTCACCAGATGCGGCTTAGTTTCGTAGAGGATCACCTCGCCGCGCATGTACGAAGGCAGACGCACCAGGTACGTCACGCGGTACACGTCCTTCCCCTCCTTCTGCGTGACCAGCGTCGATGATTCCTTGATCTCCGCCCCGAAGCGCTCCCCGAGCTCCTTGGCGATGCCCTTGGCGAGCGAGATCGAGGACAGATAGGCGTCGATGCCCCCCGGCACCTCCTCCATCTTCGAAATGAACATCTCGCGGTTGTCCTCCTGCGCGGTCTCGACCCGGGAGGTGATCTCATCCAGCAGGCGCTGCTTCTGCTTCTCCGTGAGCTTGCGGTCGCGCCCGCGCACCTGGATGATGCTCTCGTAGTAGTTGCCGAGCATCTTGCTGCAGCGCGGACAGACCGTGCCCTTCAGGCGCACCGTGGTCTTGCTTTCCTCCTCCTTCACGAGGTCGGAGTACTCGACCGTGGCGCGCAGGCGCACGTGAAAGTTCTTCGAGTCAGCGGCGGCGATCTCGGTGCGGACCTGCGTCACCTCCGCGCCCTTCTTCACCTCGAGCGAGCGCTTGGCGACGTCCGCCAGCGCCTCATCCAATGAGAGGTACTTGCGCCACTTCCCTTCTACGAGGTACTCCTCGCAATAATGGCACTTGTAGAGATCCACGTACTCGGGGACGGAAGTGAACCTGGCGTTCTCGAGGAAGCACTCGACGCAGAGGCTTTCGTAGGTCGGCCCCTCCTTCCCGCAGCGAACGCAGAACATCACATCTTCACCATTTGCACGTGCGGCACGCCCTCGATCAGCATCACACACTGCTCATCGATCATCTTGTGCTTGGAGGCGATGGAGACGGTCCTCTCGCCCACCAGGTTCGCGATCGTGGCCATTCGCAGCCGATTGATGAGCATCTCCTCGTCCGCTTCCTCGCCGTGATAGAAGGACTCCGCCACGTCCAGCTTCGTCCTTCCCTCGCGCAGCGACCGCCCGATGAGCTCCTTGTCGCAAGCGGCGACGACCACCTCTCCGCCCCTGCGGTACATGCGTAGAACGATCACTCCAATCCCTCCGAGGCGAGCTTGTAGAACCCGCCCGACGGCTGATAGACCTCGCCGTTGTCCAGAAGCCTCTTGATCAGAGTGCGTACGCGCTCCTCCGGCACCCCGTCCTGCTCAGCCAGATTGATGAGCGACTCGATGCTGATGCCCTTCTCGCGGTCCGCGTTCTGCTTGATGAGGTCGCGTATCACGACGATCTGTTCGCGCTGAGAGCGCGAGATGCCGGTGGCGATGATGTCGTAATCGAGCTTGCCGCCCTCCCCGGCGATCTTTCCGAGGTAGAACTCGACGATGCCGACGGCGCGCTCCGCATCCTCTAAAGTGATGACCTTGCTCAGTCTCGCGCGGGCGCTCGCCTCCGCCAGTCGCACATAAGCCTCGAGCTGCCTGGCGGTGATCGGGACGCTCTTCCCCTCGCCCTCCCCTTGCTTCCTGATCTGAAGGTAGTTGTCGGTGATGAGCTTCATCGCGTCGTCGCTGAGGATCGGCACGATGCGCTTGGAATAGGCGACGTACTTGCGGAAGAACTCCTTGGTGAAAGAGGGTTCCAGGAAGTCCGTCTCGGAAAGCAGCTGCTCCATGTTCACGCCCTCGATGTTGGAGACGTCTTCATTGCGAAGCAGCTCACCGCGGCGGTGAACGTTGAGGATGTGTTTCGTAATCCTGGCATCTTTGTCCGCTTGAGGCTTGTCGGTCATGGCGAATATCAAATCGAAACGAGACATGAGCGCTGGCGGGAGATCAATCTGATCCGCTATGAACTGAGACTCCTCGAAGCGCCCATACTTCGGGTTCGCTGCGCCAAGGATCGAGCACCTGCATTGCAGTCGTGCGGTGATGCCAGCTTTGGCCACGCTGATTGATTGCGATTCCATAGCCTCATGCATCGCACTGCGATCCTGATCGGTCATCTTGTCGAGCTCATCGATGCTCGCGAGCCCCATATCCGCAAGCACGAGCGCGCCCGCTTCAAGCGTCCACCGACCCTCGCCGAAATCGTCCTTGACCGCGGCCGCGGTGTTGTGCACGACGAAGTCGTTCGCGACGAAGGTGTGCGCCTCCTCTACCGTCAGATCGTATACGAACGGAGGCAGGTTCTCCCAGATCTCCTTCTTGTTTTCGAGCGTGACCCACCTTGGCGCTCCGTCCTCGACGACGAGCACCTCGTCCCCCATGTTCAGGTCGACGCAGCGCGAGAACGACCCCGCCATCCCGAACCTTCGGGCCTTGACGCGTGTCTCCGGCGTCAGCACGACCGAATGATTACCAGCTGCCCTGAGTTCCACAAGAAATGAAGGGGTGTTTATCTTCCAAACCGCCTTGAGCCTCCTAGACTCGAGCGGTCCGCCCCAAACCGAGGCGATCGCGTGCCCGTTGCACGCCTCCGACCACGTCCCCTTCCTGACCTCTTTCGGCTCCTTCATCTTGCTTTCCACGAAGGTCCCAATCGGCGTCGGCTCATCGTCCACGATGATCTTGGTGTCTGGATGAACGCAAAGACCGGCCGCGGACGACGACTTGCCCGACGCGTAGATCCCGCGCGGCGCCATGTCCGCCATGTAACGCAGGATCTGCGAGTTGTGCGAGATGATGCCGTTGGTCACGAAGTTGTGCACGCCCTCGACTTCGAGGTCGTACACGAACTCTTCTTGTGCATCGACCTCCACCTTTTCGACGACCGCGTCCCAATCGAGACCGCGCGCGAGGCCGTGCGTCTCGTCCGGGCCACATTTGCCCTGCCCGGTCGCGATCGCGATCTGCTGACCGACGTAGATGTTCTTGGCGGGACGAAACTGGATGTACGGTCCGTTCTGGATGAATAGAGGATGTGTCGGCGTTACGGTGAGCGTTCTGCCCGCCTTCGTGCCGAACTTGAGAAGCTTTTTCGGCGCCGTGCGTTTCCAAGCTCGGACCGCCTTCGCGGGTTCGATCGCGCCCCGGTGCGAGAATGCCATGACCTCGAGGTCGAGCGGAGCATGGACGCCGTCATCCACCTTCTCGATCGTTCCTTTCGCGAGCGCCTCCTCGACGATGTCCCTTATCGGGCGAAGGGAGCAGTCGGCGAGCATGACCTGCGCCTCGCCGGTTACGCACTTCGCGACCCCTGGGTCGCCGACGAGAAGAACGTGGATGTCGCCGCGTATCTTCGTGCCGTCGTCCAGAGATTTGTGCACGCCGCCGAAGAGCTGCAGCGCGATCGCCTCCTTCTCGCGGTCATAGCCGTAGATGGTTGGGGATATCGATGCGACGATGCGCTTGAAAAGGCCCGGGTCGCGCGAGGACCGTAGAATCTCCATTTCCTCCTCCTCGCTGATCGTGACCTCCTCGTACTCGTGCGTCTTGAACTCGACGGAAAGAATGTCCAGGTTGATGTCGAAGAGCGTCGACTTCTGTTGCTGCCCCTTCTGCACCGAGCGCACGATGCCGTTGAGCACGACCCTGTCGCCTGGAGAGATGCTCCCCGCCATGTCGTCCTCGATGTACCCGGCCAGGCGCTCAGGCTGCGCTCCTCCCCGGAGACCTTCGGGATTCTCTTGGACCTCGATCTTCTGGGTGTCGATGTACTTCGACTCCTCGGACAGCAGCTTGAACTTCGTCGAAGAGGTGGTCTTACCGCACCCGCCCTGGTCGCGATAGCACTCCAGCGGCTCCTTGAAGTACATGCCGTCCTGCGGCTCCCTGATGACGATCCCGCAGCGCGCGCACTGGAAAAGCGCATCGGTGATCTTCGGGCGGACCTCGGTCGCTTTCCTCGCGAGTCCTTCGACGGCGATCAGCTTCCCCAAGTGCTCCGCGCGGATCTTGCGGATCTCGATCTTGCTGTCCTTCGGCAGACCGGTGATCCTCAAGTTCACGTCCACCTGCTCCCGCCCCGGAGGCAGGATCTTGCGTATCGCCTGCTTGCCCATGACAAGCACGCGCAAGGGATGATGCAGGAGGAAATCGGCCATGTCCGGGTCGAACATGTCCAGCTCTGCGTACGGAATGAAGATGCTGCGCTGCTCCGGGAAAAGGTCGGCGACCTCCATCAGCTTGACCCTCTGCCCGCTGGTCTCGAAGAAGTCCTCCCATCGGGAGACTATGTCCTCATCGGTGTAGTCTTGGGCCAAAAGCAGCTCCCCCTATGTGCTCAAGCGGCGAGTCCCCTAGTATGCCTTGCACCACTAAAAAATGATGGGTACCGGTAAACTTGACTGGGGGCACTCTGGATGCGTTCAATTTGACTTCAGCTTACCAAATAGCGTCTAGTTCATTACCCTTCCGCCGGGCCGTCCGAATCGTCCGAACCCACGTACTCCATTTGAATCCGGACCACTTCGGCGCTGGTCTTCGCTTCGCTATACCGTTCCAGCGGCTCAGCGTTGAGCTTGAGGAACTGCTCTCCCCAGGAGAACTTCGAGAGGACGAGCTTCGCCTGTTCCTTGAAGCCCATGATGTGCAGGGCGGCCGCGACCGCCTCCACGCTGCTCAGCTTCATCGGCTTGCCCCAGTTGACCGGGTTCGCCGCGAGTAGGAATGGCAGCGCCCTCTGGTTCGCGTCCTCGCGCACCTTCGGGAAGTCCTCGATGTTGTTCCAGGAGAGGTCCATGACCACCAGTCCGAACGCTTGCGCTTTCGCAGCGTCCTCGCGCGAGACGGATTTCTGCGAGAACGGCGTCAGTACCACGCTCCCTCGGGGAATGCTGCGCAGTGAGGGCAGTTCCTCCGCCAGCTGAAAGCGCACCATCTTCTTCGCGGTGCACTTCTTCGGATCGCACTCCCCTCGGTCGTACACGTAGACCGGGATCATCGCTCCTCCCCGAACCGTTCCTTGATCCACGCCGAGATCTCGTCCCGGATTCGGCGGAACGAATTGACCCTCTCCTCCGGCGTGCCATCGATCGCCGAAGGATCCTCGAACCCGTGATGCCAGAGCTCTGTCCCTCCGGGAAATATCGGGCATTCCTCGCGCGCGCAATCGCAGACTGTAACCACGACATCGAAGTACTCGTCCAACACGTCCTCGATCCCTTTCGAGCGCTGCTTCGAGATATCGATCCCGTTCTCCGCCATCACGTCCACTGCAAGAGGGTGCAGTCTGCCTGGCTTCACCCCGGCACTGAACGCCTGATACCTGTCGCCATAGTAAGAGTTCAGGAACCCCTCGGCCATCTGCGAGCGCGCGGAGTTGTGCGTGCAAATGAAGAGCACCTTCTTGCGTGCGCTCGTTCCGGGCTGCTTCCACATCAGCCTCGATTTGTCCTTCTCGTGAAGCGTCCGCAGAGGCTCTGGGCTCATTTCTTTTTGCCCCGGGCGACTTTGGCGACGTTCCTGCTACCGCACTTAGGACATCGCGGTCGGTTCGGGTCCTCGTAGAGGTCCGCTGCCGAAGGACGGAACACCGATGTCTTCCTGGCCGGGAAGACCGTACCGCATTCCCTGCATTGGAACTGCTTCTTCGGGGTGACCCACGTTAGGACGCGGTACACGACCAGCGCAAGCATCAGCAGCCAGAGCCACCAGTAGTCCGGCAGGAGGAAGTAGGCCGTGATTGCCAGGATGACGATGTAGGCAACAAAGAAGACGATCCGGATCCTCGTCACCAGGATGTCGTTCTGAACGGTCGCCGCGCACATACGCAACTCGTAGAGCGCTTTGTGCCTTAAACCCCACCGGGCGTTAGGTTTATTTCCGCTCTTGGGCTAGGGTAGAGCGCCACCGTGATGACAAACCCAGCACTGACCAATGATGACAGACGGGCGAGCTGAGTGGCGTTTCGTATAGAAAGGATTATTAGTAGTGTCATACATTTTGTCTGACGGTGGATGGGATGACCACTGGGTATGACCTGTTGCAGCAGAGCGGAGACTTCCGGCGTCACTGGTTGAAGCGCGTTGCGGCAGGAATCGTCGATGCTGCGATCGTTTCCGTGCCGATCACTCTAGCGCTGGCGGACGCCCGCTCGACGTGGAGCATCATTCTCGCCGGAGTCTTCTCGGGTGTCGGATGGTTCGCCTATTCGTCGATCCTCGAAGGCTGGTTCGGCCAGACCCTTGGAAAGAAGCTGTTCCACCTTAGGGTCGTCTCGATGGGCGAGAAGGGGCGAGCGTATCAAGCGATACTGCGCAACGTTCCCAAGATCTTCTGGTACGTCTTCCTGCCGTTCGATGTCTTCGCGGGATTGGGATTGGAAGGAGACCCGCGACAGAGATGGTCTGACCATGCCGCGAACACGACGGTTGTGGCCTACCAGCCATCGGTGATACGAACCAAGAAGAAGAAGCATCCGAAGGATGCGCACACTGGGCAAGAGTGACGTTAGAGCGCTATCAATCTACCCACCAGACGTAGGATCCGTTTTGTCGATCGAGTTCTCCTTTTATCGTTCCTTTGAGTCTCATCCTGTTCAGCGTTCGAACCAGATCGTCAGGGCAGCGGAGCCCATCGCTCTTGACCTCCGTCTCGATCTCAGAGGCACTGAGCCTCGAGCCGTTGTTCTTCTCGAGAATATGCAAGAGGGTCGACTCATCATCCATTGTTTTCAGAAAAGAGAATATGAAAGGAATTGAAAAGGTTTGAGTTCAGCTGCACGCCTACGACGGCGTCCAGGTCAACTGATATACCGCTCCACCGGTTGGGGTATACTTCAGGGTGAAGCTCGTCGACTTGGTGGCATCGAGCCCAGTGATGGTGACCACGTCACCGGCACCGACAAAGCCAGTGTTTGGCATTGTCACCGCATACGCAGGAGCGGTGTCTCCGCCAGCTACGACGACGACGGATGCGACGTCGCTCCACTTAACATCGTTCCTGGTGACTCCAGCGACAACGAACGTATAGTTGTCGTTGTTCCCCGAACCGCTAGCCTTGGCATAGGTCATTGTGGCCGTGGGGGTGGATCCATTCGTGGTCCCGAATCCCATGACCATGACGTACAAGACGGCGGCAAGGACGACCGTGATCGCCACCATGAGAATGGTTGCGATGACCGGGGACACGGCCTCCTTGTTCTTCCTCATCTTCCAAATCTTCTTCGTGTCTAGTCCTCCTTGGTAGGTGAACCTACCGTGGAAGCCTATGTGCCTATCTGATTTTATAAACGT
>DATJOX010000022.1:0-18580 GCA_035506675.1 Methanomassiliicoccales archaeon | reverse complement strand
CAAGACCTTCCGCGACACCTACTGCCAGATGCTGATCGACATGGACGCCAGCAAACTGTCCGCCGTATCAGTGACCATGGGACACGCCACCACTAGGACCACCGAGGAGCACTACGGGCGCATGAAAGAAGTCCGAGCGCTGCAGGAAGTCAAGGCACTTTGGACCGGGGTTAACACCCTTCGGTGCAAAAAGTCGCTGATTGAAGCTTCGTACGAGCCATCTGGCTACGCCTAATTTACATTCCCCAGAAGTTGTCCTTCTTGCGCTTGATCTCGATGAGCTCGTCGAGCACCATCTTCTCGTCGACGTTCAGATCGTGCTCCTGGATGCCCTTGACGGCCGTCTCGTGGATGTCGACATAGAGTATGTCGTCGACGTCTATCTGACGACCGACCGTCGGCCCTTCGATCGCGATGGCGATCTCCTGTCCGGCGATCGCCTCCTTCAGGACGTCCTCTCCCGTGCGGATGGAGCGGATTCTCCCGATCTGACTGCCGTCCTTGTCTATCAGGTCCTGACCGGTGCGTATGCGACCCGCGAGCACGCGCACGCCGACGATTGCCGGCTTGCTCACGCGGAACACGCAGTTCGGCAGCAGCTTGATCTTGCCCGGGAAGGCGATGAGCCCACGTTTCGCCTCCTCGGCCTTGCGCTTCTCCTCCACCACCCACTTCTTGTAGTCGTCGATGAGCCCGTACACTATGTCGTTCAGGAAGACCTTCGTCTCGTAGGACGGCAGCACTTCCTTCGCGTCAGGCAATATCGGCACGTTGAACGCCAGCACCGCTCGGTGCAGCGGGTCGTTGTACGCCGACGCCTCGATGACATCGCGCTTCGCCACCGGCCCTATCTCGTACTTGCGGATCGGGATCTCCGCCCGCTGCGCCTCGAACGCAAGCGCCTCCAGCGAGCCGATCGCGTCCGCCTTGATCATGACGCCGGCTTCGGCGGTCTCGATGCGCACCTTCGTTTCCTCGGCGATCTCCTCGAGCACTTCCTTCTTGTCGCCCTTGATGACGCGCAGGGGTCCGCCAGCGACCACGCCTTCGAGATCCTGGCAAAGCAGCTTGACGCCCGCGGCCGCGCCTATCTCCGGCACCGAGTCGAACTTGTCCCTCGGGTCCCTGATCTCGTCCAGAGGCTTCGGCTTGAAGATCGCCTTCACCCGCGTGACCAGCGGGGAGCCGGTGGTGCCGAGAGCGATCGTGTCGCCCTTGCTGAGAGTGCCGGAATACAAAATCACATCGATCGTCTTGCCGAGGCCCTTCTCCTCCTTGACCTCGAGCACCGTTCCTTTCGCCGCCCCCTCTTCGGTGTGCAGCTCCTGCTCCAGGAACTTCTGCGCCAGGCCGATGAGCACGAGGAGGAGGTCCGGCACCCCTTCCCCGGTCTTCGCGCTCACCGGAACGAGCGCGACGTTGCGCGTGAAATCCTCGATCCGATCATAGCGGTCCGCAGAGAAGCCTTCCTGAGAGAAGCGACCGATGATGTCGTACATGCGCGCCTCGAAGCGCTCCGTCGCGTCCTCGGTCTGCTGCTTGAGGTTCAGAATGAAAGGCGCGCCCTTCCCGGACTGCCAGCCCTGAATGAGATCGATCTTGTTGAGCGCGATGATGAACGGCGTCTTGTACTTGCGCAGGATGTTCATCGACTCGACGGTCTGCGGCTTGATGCCCTCGTTGATGTCGACGACGAGCACGGCGATGTCGGCGAGCGAACCGCCTCTTGCCCTCAAGGTGGTGAACGATTGATGCCCGGGCGTGTCGATGAAGAGCAGGCCCGGGACGGTGAACTTGCGATTGCCGATGAGCTTTCCGCAGACCTTGTAGATGTGATCGAGCGGGACCTCCGTCGCGCCGATGTGCTGCGTGATCAGGCCCGCCTCGTCCTTCGAGACCGACGTCCCGCGGATGTTGTCGAGCAGGCTGGTCTTACCATGGTCGACGTGACCCAGCACGCTCACGATTGGCTGCCTGATGCTCATGCGTCGTTGCGAACGGACGGTCAGTATTAGTATCTTTGCCGGTTTGTGGGGCCATTCGCCGCATGGAAGAAATAGTACGAGCGGAGTCGAATGGCAAGGGAGGCTGAGGTTCCTGAGGACGAGGGTTCTGCTCGCGATCGTGACGACCGTCTTGGCATGCGCGCTTGTCTCGCTCGCTCTGCTCTGGCCGCAGATCGTCGGAGACGGAAGCGCCGGTACGGGAACGATCGACGTCGCGCCGGGGGCACCTCGCGACCTCACCGCCACCACCTCTGCCGAGGACGTGAACTTGACGTGGTCCGCGCCCATTCAGCCGGGAGTACAGGTCTGGGGATACCATGTCTACAAGTCAACGACGACGTCCTTCACTGGGTCGCCGATCGCCGTCGTGCATGGGCTCGTTTTCAACGAGGGCTCGCTCGTCTCGGACACATACTACTACATGGTGAAGGCCTACAACGCGAAAGGCGAAGGCGCGTCCTCGCAGGTGGCCACAGTGTTCGTGGGATGGGGGCCGACCGATCCGTTCGTCGTGAACTACGACGTCATCCACTACGAAGGAACGACAACGAACGGGACCGGCACGGAGCCGGCAGCAATGGACCTCGACGCCTTCAACGTCACCGCCTGGGGCTTCGACGCCATCGTCAGCGGAACCCTCGGTTCGGGCACTTATCACTACGAGTGGGGCGACGCGGTGGGCGCCCTGCGGCCGTTAGGCGCATATGTGCAGAGCGCGAACATCCATACGGTCTTCGGAACCAAAGAGGTCTTAGAGTACCGAGCCGCTTGGACGGACCTGAGCGGCAAGGGGTGGGTCGATACGGTCTATTTCGGTAAAGTTGAGCCGGTCGTCTACAGGATCGAAAGGAGCTGCGATGCTCTCGACACCCAGATCATATTGGACATGAAGGATACCAGCGTGATGTGGATCAGGCTCTGCAACACTGCTCCGTGAACAATAGTTGCCCTTCCTTCGACGAATCAAAATGAGAACGGATGAAAGGGTTTACTCGAACAGCCACGCGTCGACGGAGCGCTTCCAGTCGACGAGCTCGTAGTCGTTGAAGAACAGCTGGATCTCACGCTTCGCGCTGTCCGGCGAGTCCGAACCGTGCACGAGGTTGCGCCCGGTCTGCTGCGCCAGGTCGGCGCGGATCGTTCCTGGAAGCGCGTCCTGCGGATTCGTCTTGCCCATCAGTGCCCGCACGGACGCGACCGCGTTCTCTCCCTCCCAGACCATGCAGAGCACCGGCCCGGAGGTGATGTAGTCGATGAGCCCGGGGAAGAAGCTCTTGCCCTTGTGCTCGCCGTAGTGCCGCTCCGCCAGCTCTCTCGGGATGCGCATGAGCTTCATCGCGACCGGCTTGAGCCCCTTGCGCTCCAGCCTGCCCACGATCTCGCCCATGAGCGCCCGCTGCATGGCGTCCGGCTTCAGCATCACGAAGGTGCGCTCGATCATCGAGCTCACTCCTTCTTCGCTTCAACTGGCGCCTCAGGCTTCGCTTCCTCGGCCTTCGGCTCCTCTACCGGCTTCTTCCTCGCCTTGGTGGCCTTCTTCGGCTTCGCAGCCTCCGCCGCGGGCTTCGCCGTCACGCCACCACTCATCCGGACGTCCTTCTCGCGAGCGTAAGCTCGGGTCCAAGTCGTCCTGCGGGGCACGCGCTCCATTTCCACCAGGTTCTTGGAGCACTTGTTGGAGCAGAACAGGAACACCGTCCCGTCCTTCTTGACGAACATCTTGCCCGTGCCCGGCTCGATCTCCTTGCCGCAGAACGAGCATACCTTCAGCTCGACCATTTGTGACATGCCTCCTTGAGAGTACCTAGCGGATGCCCAGCTTCCGCGCCTCACGCGAGGTCTCGCGCAGCATCAGGATGTCGCCCATCCTCATCGGGCCCATGACGTTCCTGGTGATGATGCGCCCCTTGTCCCTGCCTTCGAGCACGCGGACCTTCACCTGGGTCGCCTCGCCGGTCATGCCGGTGCGCCCGATGATCTCCACGACCTCGCAGGGTATGCTCTCGTCTCCCTCTGCCATCTCGAAGCCTCCTTACTTCTTCAGCTTCTTGATCTGCTCGGCCAGGGAGTCGATGAGGGGCTTCGCCTTGCCCGCGTCGACGACCGCGATCGCCGCCGTCGGCTTTTCCAGTCCGCAGGCGTTCCCGAGCTCGGCCTTGCTGGCGACGTAGGCGTACGGAATGTTGCGCTCCTCGCTCAGCATCGGCAGGTGCGCCAAGATCTCTGGCGGCTGCACGTCCTCGGCCATCACGACGAACGCGGCCTCGCCGCGCTCGATGAGCTTCGTGACCTCGTTGGTGCCCTTCTTCACCTTGCCGGTGTCGCGGGCCAGCTCAACGATCTCGTAAGCCTTGTCCTGAAGTTCCTTCGGCATCTCGAACCTAACGAATATCGCTTTTGCCAAATTCTTACCTCCTTCGGATGTACGATGACATCTTCATCATTCATCGGCTCAGAAAGAGCATCGCCACCAAAGGGGTCGATGTATAAAAGGTTTGTCCGAATCCCCGGCAGTCTTTTGCCTCATGGATGGACATGCTGGATGCCATCACAGTAACGTATTAAGACACAGAGGCCGCTAGTATTCGCGAGAAGATGGCTCGCAGAGGTTGGCTGGTCATTTCGCTTATCGGGGCGATCTTGCTGATTTCTTTGGTCTGCGTCTACTTCTTCATTGATGGACCGGTAGAGACCTTTCTGCCAACGGCCTCGCTCTCCTTCCCAATTCTGGTCGAGAATAAGACCGTGACCACCACACTTGTCGCAATCACCAAGTCGAACGTTAGACTGAATGAATGTAGCATTCGCTTCATGCTGCCCAATTCGACCGAATTGAGATGGAAGATCGAATCTACTGCCTGGATCGGAGACGTGGCCCAATACCAGAACGAAACCCTCGGGATAACAATAACGTATCAGAGGAACACGGCGTCCTCGGAGTACTTCTCACCGGGAGACGTCATCAAGATTCAGGATACCGTGAGGCTCGATTCGGGTCTCTACAAGATTGGGGTCTTCTACGACCATTATGGGAACTACATGGCCTACCGCACGTTCAACGTTGGATGAACGAATGCGTGTTAGGACACCGTCACGAATTCTTGTGACAGCTGATGCTGCTCCGGCACTTCCTCGTTCGTTTCCTTCAGGATGTTGTTCATCTTTTCGAGCGTGGACATCGCTATCTTCTTCGTCGCATGCGAACCGAGCCAGAGTGCCTTGTCTGTGAGAACGATCCCGTCCTCAGTCTTCTCCATGAGCCCAAGCATGCGCAGTAGCGAAATCATCGGCGCGACCTTCGGCTCCTCGCTCTCGATCGTCTCGAGCTCTGCGTTAGTCACCTTGCCATAGTACATGCGTCGGGCAAGCTTCGCCATACCGAAGTCCTTCACCGGCGCATGCGCGAAGAGCGGAACGAAGCCCTCGCTCAGCCTCTGGATGTAGTTGAGCGTGGACGGGGCGTTCACGGTGAACCTCCCGCCCACCATGCCCCAGGCCCTCGGTCCGATCCCGACGAAGTTCGAGTGCTCGTACGGCCCTTCGTACTCCTCGGGTCGCTTCGAGAACGACCACAGGGTGCGCATCTTGTAGCCATGCGCGCGCATCGATTCGATTATGGCCAGGTACTGATCCCTCTCTTCCTTCGGATCCTGCGGGAACTGGTCCGCGGCTTTCTTCGTGAGAGGGGTGTAGTGCAAGAGCATGAGTGGATATGTGGAGACCCCGTCCACCCCCAAATCCGATGCCAGCTCGATGTCCGCCAACAGTCCTTCCTTTGTTTGCGTGGGAAGGGAGAACATCAGGTCGATGTTGACGTAGTCGAAGCCCGCGTCCATGACCTTGCCGAGGACGTCGATCAGCTGCTGGCGCTTCGTCATCCTTCCGAGGTAGGGCAGCATGCGTTCGTCGAACGTCTGCACGCCCACGCTGATCTGCTTGACACCCGAGGCGACGAAGTTGCCGAGGACCTCCTCGTTCAGGTCTCCAGGCCCGGCCTCCATCGCCACCTTGCCAGAGAATTCGAAATGCGAGCGGACAATGTCCAATAGCTGCCCCATCTCCTTGTGCATCAGCGAGGGTGTGCCGCCGGAGATGTAGACGCGGTCCACTTCCTTGATCTCTACGTTTGTCGCATAGAGCGCGAGCTCCTCATTCACGGCGTCCAAGAACGCCTTCCCGAACTCGTCCTTGTACGATTCGCCTGGAAAAGCGCAATAGGAGCACTTCGCAGCGCAGAACGGCACCCGGATGTTCAGACCGGTGCGCTCGAGCTTGGCCGGCAGGACATCCTCCAGCCTCGTGACCTTGGAGAACTCGACGCTCGCGGCGATCTTGTCGGCGAGCCTGTCGACGTATCGGTAGGTGAAGTCCAACGCCAAGTTCGAACCCTACACCAGAACGTCAGCGTGATATTTCAAAGCTGACACGTTTGATGCGGTCACTTATCTCATTCGGCCAGGAGGTTCTTGACGACCTTCACGCTCTCGCGCAACGAGTCGACCGTCTTGGTCTCGATGAGAACGGAGCAGTCGTGTTCGACGGCGAACCGCAAGCGTTCACGGATGTCGATCTTTCCGGTGAGAGGGACCTGATGGTCAGACTTGCCGTTGTAGTCGTGCAGGTGGACGTGCTTGATGCGATCTGCGTGCCTAAGGAGCACCGGCATCTCCTGGAAATCCACCTTCGCGTCGTGCCCGACGTCCCAAGTTAGATTGAATCCTTTCGTCTGGCAGAGGTCGTCGATCGCTTTCGCGACGAAGGGCAGGTTGAAATTGCAGACATTCTCCGTGCACACGAGCAACCCGTACTCCGAGGCATACTCGATCACCTTGCCGTAGGCCTCACGCAGATTCCCGACGAACTTGTCGTGGTAGCGATCGTAGATCCACACCTTGCGATCTGGCAGCGTGAAGAATATGCCAGGGCTCAAATGCAGATTGATGAGCTTAGCACCTGCTTCCGCAGCCCAACGAGCCGTTTCTCCGAACCTCGCGACATGCCCCTCTCGTATCGGATCGTGGAAGGATGCCAGGTCGGTGTCGTCAGGCATGTGCACTGTGAAGTAGATGCCCTCGTCCCAAGCGACGCGCTCGAGCTCACTTGATGGAAGACTCTCTGGACAGAACTCAGGCATGTTCATATTCAGCTCGACAAAGTCAAGCTTCAGCTCCTTGCACAGGTCGATGGTCGCCTCGAGCTCAGGCATCTCGATCAGAGTGGGCATTCCAAGACGAAGGGGCAAGAGAGCACTCCAGACTAGGCAAGGAAGGCTGTGCTAAATGCATTTCGCTGAGACAATGGCGCGATCGATCAATGCCTAGCTCGCCTAGACGCCGTGCAGCGGGTCGCCGTCGTGCGCGACCGCCTTCTCCACCTTGAAGACCTCGCACTGCGGCGCCTCGACCTCGTCCTTGTAGTGCAGCCACCACTTCTCGCATACCCAGCGCTGCAGCGAGTTCACGTCCTCTGGAGTCATGTGCGCGAACCTTCCCTGCAACTTCAGGTAGTCGGTCAGCGGCGCCATCTTCTTCGGCTTGTAGGTGACGTTCGCCTCGCCGTTCTCGACCTCGTAGAGCGTCCACATGCCGGTCTCGACCGCCAGCTTCGAGATTTCCATCGTCTTCGCCGCCTCGGAGCGCCAGCCTGGGACGCAGGGAGTGAAGACGTGGAGGAAGCGGAAGCCCTTCGCGCGCTTCGCCTTCTCCGCCTTGCGCACGAAGTCGTTCCAGTGCGCGTTCGAGAGCGTCGCCATGTACGGAACTCCGTGCGCCTGAACGATCGCGCCGATGTCCTTCTTGTTGCGCCGCTTTCCGCGAATGACCTTGCCCGCGGGGGAGGTGGTCGTCCATGCGCCGAACGGCGTCGCCCCGGACATCTGGATGCCGGTGTTCATGTAAGCCTCGTTGTCCAGGCAGACGTAGATTACGTCCTCGTCGCGGTCCGCCGCGCCCGAGAGCGCCTGCAGCCCGATGTCGAACGTTCCTCCATCTCCCGCCATTCCAACCACCAGCGAGTGCTTGCCCCGCCGCTTCTGAGCCGCTCTGATGCCAGTTAAGACCGCTCCGGTGTTCTCGAAGGCGGTGAAGAAGTAGGGCACGTCGAAAGCGCTGATCGGATATTGAGCGCCGAAAACGACCAGGCAGCTAGCCGGAACGTACACGATCGTATCTGGGCCGAATATGCGCATGAGGTTTCGGACAGCGATCGCGACACCGCATCCAGGGCACGCGCCATGCCCCCACATGAAGTACTCCTTGTTCGGCACGTCGCGCAGCGTCAGCTTGCTGATTTCCTTCTGCTCGTTCACTTCTGCTCCCCCCTCAGCCCGTACCACGTGACCTGCCTGATCTTCTCGCCCCTAGCGCATCGCTCCAGGTTCGCGAACATGTCGCGCACCTCATCGACGGTGAGATCTCGACCACCGAGACCGCCGATATGGTCGGTGACCTTCACCCTGCAGCCATAGAGCGCGTTGCGCACCTCGGTGAATACCGGACCGTATGAATTGAAGCTCACCGACCGGTCGAATGCGCCCAGCGCTTTCAGCTCCTTCGTCGCCTCGCGCAACTCGCTCTCTGGGAAAGGACGCATGAAGCGCAGCTTGATCAGCCCGGCCTTCTTGCCCTGCGCGCGAAGCTCATCGACGACCCTGCGCGCGGTGGTTGTCGCGGTGCCCAGGGTAATGAGCGCGAACTCCGCGTCCTCAATTTGGTAGCGGTCGAACAGCCCTCCGTACCTGCGCCCGAACTTCTCCGCGAAGGCCTCGTCGACCTCCCCGATTACCGACCTCGCCCCGTCCATCGCCCGGTCCAGTTGATAGCGCATCTCCATCGCGTACTCCGGCGGGACGATCGGGTTGATCATCTTCGGGTCCTCGGGGTCGAGGACGTTCAGCGGCGCGAACTTCGGCAGGAACTTGTCGACGTCGTACTGGTCCGGCACCTCGACGCGTTCCACGGTGTGCGAGAGCACAAACCCGTCGAGGCAGACCATCATGGGGATCATCACGCGGCGATCCTCCGCGATTCGGAACGCCTGTATCGTCATGTCGAGCGCCTCTTGGCTGTCCTCGACGTACACTTGCATCCATCCCGACTCGCGCTCCGGCATCGAGTCGTTGTGCTCGAGCCAGATGCCCGTGGCGGCGCCGAGCGACCGATTGACGTTCACCATCACGACCGGCAGGCGGTTGGGCGGGCCGGCGTACAGCATCTCGTGCATGAAGGCGAGGCCCTGAGACGCGGTGGCCGTGAACGTGCGCACCCCTCCCGCACTCGCTCCGACGGCGATGGACATCACGCTGTGCTCGCTCTCAGCGGGAATGAAATCGGCGTCGAACTCGCCGTCATTGATGAACTCCGATAGCTGCTCCATGATCAGCGTCTGGGGCGTGATCGGGAAGGCAGGGATGACCTCCGCCCTCGCGAGACGGACCGCCCACGCGACCGCATGGTCCGCGGAGAGCACCTTCGTCACCATTCCTTCACACCCCTGATCATTTCGACCGCGTCGACGGGGCAGATGTCCGCGCAGATTCCGCAGCCCTTGCAGTAGCGATAGTCCCAGCGCATGAAATCGTCCTCCTGGCGCTTGATCGTTCCCTCCGGACAGGACCACCAGCAGCGCAGGCACCGGATGCACTTCTCCTTGAGGTAGTGAGGGGATTGCGTCCTCCAGGTCCCGACCGACACCTGCCAGGCGCTTCCCGGCCCGACCACCATCTCGCCCTTGGTTCCAACACCGAGCGCCGTTCCCGGCGGGATCTCTTCCCAGGTGGGAAGCCAGGTGGCCTTGTGCACCAAGGGACGATCGCCCTTGCATCGTCCCGTGCGGGCCGCCTGATACGCCGACCTGGCAGCATCCGCGTTCAGGATCGCCGCCCTTTGCCCAAGCTTCTCGCCGAAGCGGTCCTTGATCGCCGAAATGATCGCATCCAGGCTCACGAGGTCCTGCGCCTTCGCCAGCGCCCCGAGCATCGCCGTGTTCACGACCGGCGCCTTCAGCTTCTCGATGGCGATCGACGTCGCATCAATCGTGACGCAGTCCACCGCGATGCCCAGATCGTACTCCTCGGGGGCGAGCGGCGTGTTCACCACCGCCTTGCCGTTCGGTTTCAAGCCCTCGGCGATCGGATCGATCTCGGGGAGCATCCCATCGAAAACGACGAGTAGGTCTGGCTCGTAGATCTGGCTCTTGATCGCGATCCTCTCGTTGTCGACGCGCGCGAAAGCCTTGACCGGAGCGCCTCTGCGCTCCGCCCCGAAGTACGGGAACGCCTGCGCGTGATAGCCGGCGAGGACCGCCGCCTCGGCGAACGACTGCGCCGCCATCACTGCGCCCTGGCCCCCTCTCCCGTGGAACCTGACCTCGAACATTCCTATTTCGCCGCCTGGTCTATTGGCAAGGCGGGTTAATAACACCGACTTGAGAAGAGTTCGCAGACGGCTCCACGCACTGCAAAGCCTTTTGTGACCCGTGCTCGCAATCACAAACGGGAGCAGAATGAAGGTGGAAATCCGCTGGAAGGACCAGCTTTCGACCGGGAGGGACTCGTTCCACGCCTACATGAAGCACGTGCCGAAGACCAACACGCCGACGGCGATGGAGACGGCGTTCCAGCTGTGGCTGCAGGACAAGGTTTGGGGGCAGAAGCTGCTCGTTTCCGACATCGAATTCTACGTCGACGACAAGATGATCGAGCTGGAGCGCGAAGAGGAAAACCGGCTCTTCCGCCGCATGGAGGAAGCGTCGAACAAGTGAGCTCAAGCCCGGAAACGGCGTACAACGAAGATATTGAAAGCGAACGCTGCGCAAAGCAATCCGACCGATAGTGGCAGCAGCCAATCGAATCCCCCTCTTTCGCCGTCCAGATGCAAGACATATAGGGCCTGCCCCTCGCCATACCCATAGTTCGACGCAAGGATCCCTCCCGAAGTTGTTGCTATCGGCAAGACCGGGAAATCAAAGAGCTTGTCTTGGACGACATCGAACTTCATCGTCGCAGGATCGTACCAGTAAAGCGATTGGTTCGAGTTCGTGACTAGGTTCGTGTGAGTCTGATCCCACTCTTGGCTTGGCCAATTCACGAAGAACTCTCTTCCATCTACCATCATGGGGCTGGCGTCAATCAAAGCATCGAATTCTGTGATGGTCCTCCATGACCAAGCACCAGAACTGAGGTCGTACTGCATCGTGAGGTTGGTCCAGGACCCGGGATGATCGAGGGATCCGAAATTGGACGCCAGGCCCACCAGGTAGTCGCCGCACATGAAGAACGTGGCCCCGGGAAGAACCCATTCGAACGGCAGGTTCGTGATCGGGACTACCTGCTCCGATGGCAGGTCCAGGCGGTACACAGCGGTCGAGTAGTTCACTTGGTAGTTGCCGGAGCTATAGTTGACGTTCGTTCCTCCGACGAGATAGACGTCCAATCCGTTCGAGAGCACGCAGTACGGTCCAAACCCACCTGGGAGATACACGTAGTCGGTTCGAGTGGTGTTCCATTCGAGATCGGTTATCGTCAGATAGAGTGCGGTTTCTTGTTCGACGTTTCCAGTCTCGAACGAGAAGAGTTCGTTGTCTCTCCTGACCACGGGATTGTTGTAGGAGTTGAAGCCGGAAAGGTAGAAGCCTGAGGTGTTGTCGACCGACATCGTGGCCGGGTCGAATTTCACCAGGTGGGTTCCATCAACATACAAGAGCGAGACATAGTAATCACCGCCGATCTCCACCCCCGATGACGCGTGGTAGGCCCCGCTCGGCCAGGCTATGTTGCCCTGCAACGATAACCGATAGCTCCCGTTCGCGTTCGCGGCTTCGACCACTGCCAGCGCCGATAGGACCAGCGCGGCAACGAGAAGCAGAGCCATGATCAACCTGAATCGCCCGCCCACGGATCGTAGGAAGTCAACGAGGTTCATGAGCGTCCTTTCTCCATGTTCGCTGCGCGCATCTTGGCGACGGACCATCATCGCCCCGAGCGCCATTCCCGAGACGCCTGGCACCATCGCCACTAGCATGGAACCCGCCGTGCCGACGTTCGCTCGCACGGGTGGGGCATAGGGACACTTCTGTTCCCGTATCTCCGCGAGGTCTTCCTTGCATTGGTCGCACCAGTGCTCGCTTAATTGCACGCTTGCATGCATGTAGCAGAACGGGTCCGCGCAGTGAGTGCCAGAGGAAGGATCCAAGTGAGACGCGGCGTTGGGAGGTGTGTAGGGCGAGTCCAATCCATGCACGGCCACAAGTCCCATCACGTGGCCGAGCTCGTGCAGGAGGAGTTCGCCGACCATCATGTTCTCGGTCGCGTCCGGGAAGAGAACGATGGATGTCGCGTCGAGGTTCTCTGCCGTGATCGGGCCGAGACTCAACTTGCCATTGAGGACGAGAAGTGTGAGCACGGCGACGTCGTCGTGCTTGTAAGTGCGATGAACGGCCCCCAGTATAGACTGCAATAGTCCTTCGTAATAGGTGTCCCGCAGGTAGGAGGTTGGGATGTCGGTCGAGAAGGTGACCCCGGCCACTTGCTTGGCAAGTAGGGTTCTCAGAGTGTCATTCAACGAGTTCAAGGCCGGCAGGACCGGAGAAATGTTGTACCCGGGAAGGCTGTGAACCTCTACCAGAACGCGCTTGTACACGTCGTTCTGAACGAAGTCCCATTGGTTACCTCCGATCTCTCTGTCCAATTGGGCCGCCACCGATGACCGACCGGCGAGAGCATGGGAGATCTCATCGGCGAGGACAAAAGAAGGTAGTGATGCAGCGATGATGCTCACTAGGATCAGCAGCGCGCCCAGGGCCTTGACGCCTTTCTTGCTCGCTAGCGGACGAACCAAATCTGCGACCGATCGCATTCCTTCCCCGGGCTACATCGACCTGGAAGGCAATAATCCTGTCCGCTATTCTTTGAATCCCGCTCAGACGTAGTCGAGCCACTTCTCATACTTCTTGTCCTTGCCACGGGCAGCGTCCTTGAACGCCTTCTGCAGCTTGAGCGTGATCGGACCAGGCATCCCCGCTCCAATCACTTGAGTGTCGAGCGAATACACCGGCTGCACTTCGGCGGCGGTGCCAGTCATGAAGACCTCGTCCGCGACGAACAGTTCGGAGCGCGTGATCTCGCGCTCGGTCACCGGTGTTCCCAGGTCCTCGACGATGCGCATGACTGAGTCGCGCGTGATGCCCTCGAGTATTCCGGATGACAGCGGTGTCGTGTACACCTTCCCGTTCCTCACCATGAAAATGTTCTCGCCCGTTCCCTCGGCCACGTTGCCGTCGAAGTTGAGCATGATCGCCTCGTCGGCGCCCTTCTCCACCGCTTCCAGCCTCGCGAGCACCGAGTTGATGTAGTTGCCGCAGACCTTCGCGTTCAGCGCGGCCGCTCGGTTCGAAGGCTTCTCCCAGGTCGATGTGATCAGCTTCGCTCCCTTTCGCATCTGCTCCTCGCCGAGGTACGAGCCCATGTAGACCACGGCGATCGCGGTGTTCGTGGGAAGCTTGCACGGATTTAGGCCGTAGGTCCCGACCCCGTAGTACGCGATGGGGCGGATGTAGTCGACCTGGACGTCGGCGTTCGCTCTCACGGTGGCGCGGGTCGCCTCGCACAGCTCTTCCAGCGAGTACGGGACCTTGAGCGATATCACCTTCGCGGAGTCCAGGAAGCGCTTCATGTGCTCGCGCAAGCGGAAGATCGCCCTCCCCTTCTCCGTCTCGTAGATGCGGATGCCCTCGAACACCCCGCCCCCGTAGTGCAGGCAGTGCGTCATCAGGTGCACGTGCGCCCGCTGATAATCCACCATCTTCCCATCCATCCAGACTTTCTTCGGCACCGTCATCGCTCTCTCTCCATCAGGTATTTGAAACGCGAACGATAAAAGCCCACTGGTCTCAGAGCGCGTTCACCGCGCGTATGAAAGCGTCCGGCTTCGAGGTGTCGATAATCTTGTCGACCTCGTCGATGGACCCGATCAGGCGTGCCTTGCCGGCGGAGTTGGACACGAGCGCGTAGGCCTCGTGCCTCGTCCCGTCCACGGTCTCAGCATGCACGACGTCGTGCAGCCGTAGCAGGTCCGCGATCGCGATGTCCGCTGCCGCCCTGTCATTCACCGTGAGCACGATCCTCGACTTGCCCGCGATCTCGCAGCGTCCGACGACGATCGTGTCCACGTTGATGCGCTTGCGCGTGAAAACGCCCATTACCCGCTGCATTACGCCGAACTCATCGTTCACGACCATCGATATTACTTCCATCTTACCACTCCCTGCGATTCGATGCGCTCCGACCGGGAGCGCGCGGGTCCAGCCGAGATGCGTCTGCGATGCGGCAGTCCGATGCGCCTCGCCTCCGCTCATCCTTGCCCGCCACGGGGCGTTCGAACGAGAGAGCGCGTGCGCGCATCCTTCAACCACCACAATCCCCGGGGACTACTCGTGAGAGCGTCCCCTGCTCAGATGACCAAAACCTGCAAGCTAACCGTGCCAGAAGTAGCGACGTATGAAGCCGCAGGGCTAGACATGAGTTGAGCGTATCCGTACATCGATATATATACCTTGTTAAGGAGTCGCACGGCCAGCTTAGTCTTCCCCGGGAACGACCACGGCCTCCGCCCTTTCGGTTAGCATCCGCTTGAGGAACTGCTTCGTGCGTTCGTTCTTTGGATTGGTGAAGAAGGAATCGGGGTCGCCTTCCTCTGAGATCACTCCTTGGTCGATGAAGAGGATGCGATCGGCGACCTCGCGCGCGAACCCCATTTCGTGCGTGACGATGATCATCGTCATGCCGCTCGCCGCCAGCTTCTTCATGACGTCGAGCACCTCGCCGATGAGCTCAGGGTCGAGCGCCGAAGTCGGTTCGTCGAAGAGCATCACCTTCGGATCCATCGCGAGCGCCCGCGCGATCGCGACGCGCTGCTGCTGACCTCCAGACAACTCGCCTGGATAGGAATCCGCCTTCTCCGAGAGGCCGACCTGATTCAGGGCCTCCATCGCTCTCACCTCTGCTTCTTGAGGCGTCTTGTGCCTGACCTTCTCGAGGGCGAGCATGATGTTGCGCTTCGCGGTCAGATGCATGAAGAGGTTGAACGATTGGAAAACCATCCCCATGTGCGAGCGGATCTCATTGATGTCTGTCGCGCCGGCGCCCTTTCCCTTCTCTTCAGAAGTTATGAGTTGGCCTTCGAAGTAGACTTCTCCACTCGTCGGTTCGGTCAGGCGATTGATGCACCGCAGGAACGTGCTCTTGCCGCCGCCGCTCGGTCCGATCACGACCACGACCTCGCCCTTGCGGACGGTCGTGCTGATTCCTTTCAGGACCTCGAGATCTCGGTACTCCTTCCTGAGACCTGCGAGGAACTTGTTCGGAGCCTGAGGCTGCTCCGTCGGCGGCACGGTCGGGGGCTCGGCGGAACTCACCCCTTCCTTGCGGGTCCATCTCGCTCGATCGCGCAAGCCCGGTTTGGTCGGTTGACGGATGGGGATCTTGAACGTCTTCCTCAGGTCCCTGGTCTCGATCAGCACGTCGCTCATCAGTGCTCACCATACCCTGGGATGCGGAAGCGCCGTTCCAGTCTCCTCATCAGGAAGGCGGTGGTGTAGGTCAGTATGAGATAGAGTATCGCCGCGAAGATCAGTATCTCGAACGGCTGGAAGTACGTGCCCACGAGCAGATAAGCGGTGTAGGTTATCTCGGTAACCGCGATGACGGATGCCAGCGACGAATCCTTGATCACGATGACGAACTCATTGCTCAACGGGGGAAGGATCAGCCTCATCGCCTGGGGCACGATGACGAAGCGCATTGCCTGCAGTTGCGTCATCCCGACCGCCCGGGCCGCCTCGTCCTGCCCTCTCGGGATCGAGTTGATTCCGCCGCGCACGATCTCCGCCTGGTAGGCGCCGGAGTGGAATCCGACCGCGAGGATGCCTGCGACGAGGGGGTCGGGGAGCACTCCAAAGACCGCGGCCGAACCGAAGTACCAAAGGAACAGCTGGACCAGGAGCGGAGTGCCGCGAATCACGTCCACGTAAACGGTCGCCGGCAGACGGACGAGCCGGTTCTTCGAGACCCTCGACAGGCCAGCGAGCAACCCCAACCCGAACCCTAGCCCGATGGAGAAGACCGCGATCAGAACGGTGTAGATGAGCGGGGTGAGAAAGAGGTCGAGGTGGTCTAGTAGGTCGAACGTTTGAGGCGCCCCCACCGCTAGTGCCAGGCTCGTCGGGTCCATCGTTCTCCAGTCCTATGCGATGATGAATAAGATTGAGGAAGGGGTTTGGATAACTAGTTTCGCACCGGCCGGCCTAGCCAAACCACTTCGCAATCAGCTGGTCGTACTGGCCGGAACTCTTCAGGTCGTTGATCACTGAGTTGATCGTGTCCCTCAGGTCGGTCGCGCTCTTCCTCATCGCGATGCCGTAGTACTCGTTCGTAACGATGGTGTAGACGACCTTGATGCCCGTGGTCTGCTTCACGAACGCCGCTGCCGTGGGCGAATCGATGACGACCGCGTCAGCGCCGCCCGCCTTCAGCACCTGTATCGCCGTGAAAGCGAACGGATACCTCAGGATGTTCGCCGGGTTCGGTACGTTCGAAGGGTCCGATACGAAGAAGTCGCCGGTGGTGGCCGTGTTCACCGCGATCCTCTTGCCGTTGAGGTCCGCCGGTGAGCTGATATCGGTCGTAGTGTTGGCGACGATGATCGCCTGGTTCGCCGGGCCATAGTAGGGCTCGGAGAAGAGAACCGACTGGTTGCGCGCGTCGCTGATCGTCATTCCTGCCGCGACGATGTCGACCGTTCCGGTCACCGCCGCGCCCACCAATGCCTCGAAGCCCATGTCCCGGATCGTCACCGTGACGCCGAGCCTCTTCGCGATGGCGTTGGCGATGTCGATGTCGAAGCCCTCGACCTGCCCGCTGGTGGCGTTGAACTGCTCGAACGGAACGAATCCCGAGGACGTTCCGACGATCAGGGTCCCTCTGTTCTTGATCTTGTCAACGGCGGACCCGCTGGCACCGAGACAGCCGATGAAGGCGGTGGAGATCATCGCCGCGACCAGGATGATTCCGAATACTTTCAAAGCACCTTTCTTTCCTAGCAAATCCTCCCCTCCGTGCAAATCGCTTGGATGAGGAAAACGCTGCGCGAGATTATAAGTTTGCGGAGTCTTGGCAAATCCAACGAGCGCCAGAAAGCAGTCGACCATCCGATCACCAAATGTGTCGTCGCAGGGTCTGCCGCGATGTCCAAAGATAGAAATACGGAGCCGACCAAATCCCGGCGGATGGCCTCGGGAGAGGATGGCTGGCTGAAGAGTGCGGAAGCGCGGATGCGGGCCATACCCCGTTCCAAGAGGGCGCTGGTGATAGTGGTCGTGGGGGTGCTGATGGTCAGCGGTCTGATCGCGCTCGACCAGCTCTACCTTCACAAGACGTTCGCCGACGAATTCGGCTGGCTATCCGACGTGACATTCTACCAGAACCGCACTCAGGCGGTACTTGAGGGCAAGATCCTTTATCGCGACCTGCAGATCGAGGCGCCGCCGCTTGACATCTACTTCATGCTGCCAGCGCAGATCGCAGGCGGCTCAAACCTCGACTATCAATTGTACTTCTCGATGTTCACCATCCTCAGCGCCTTGGTGCTCTACTACGGCCTGCGGAGGTTCGATGACTACTACGCCTTCATCGCTGCCCTGCTGTTCCTCGTTTCTCCGTTCGGCACGGTCGAGTCGACCATCGGCATCCAGGACAAGTCGATGATCGCCTTCTTCTTCCTCCTCGCGGTCGTGCTCGCTCTTCAGAAGAGGGATAGGATATCCTCGGGTCTGTCTGTGATCGGCACGTGGACGAAGGTCTTCCCCGGGCTTTTCTATCCTGTCCTGTTCTTACATACAAGGTCCTGGAGAGAACGCGGTATCCAGTTGGGCATCATCGCGCTCATCTCTCTGCTCGTCGCCGCTCCCTTCCTCATCCTGGCGCCGAACGAATTCCTCAAGTTCCCGCTCTACTACCTGCTGGGCTCCCAAAGCGCTGGCGGAGGCAGCGTGCCGGCCGTGAGCGGCATCAGCGTCTGGGACTACCTACGGACCGCCGGCCTGGACATCCCCGGATACGTGCTGCTCGGCTTGACGGTCGCCGCCTACCTCGGAGCGCTCTGGTATGGGCACAGGAAGAAGCTCGGGCTCTGGACGTGCACCGCGCTCGTGATGGTCGCCTTCCTCGTCATCTACCCGCGAATCTGGGTCGGGTACTTGATCCTGCCCGTCGCACTGCTGCTGATCTGGGCTGCGAAGGACAAGTGGATCGCGATCCGCCTTTGGCTGATGTATCTTCCTTTCATGGGCACTCTGCTGTTCACGAGCGACAACCCTCGCTACGTCCCCATCATCAACTTCTCTGGCTCCTGGGCGGTCGGGCTCTTCCTGACGCTCTTGGGCTTCGCCATCCTCGTCGACACGACCAGACGCGCGATCCGCACTCCCTCCTTCATCTCCGGGGGCGAATAGGTGCGCGTGCTGATGGTCACGAAGTTCTACCATCCGCGCATCGGCGGGGTCGAGACGACCGTCAAAGAACT
>DATJOX010000021.1:0-44894 GCA_035506675.1 Methanomassiliicoccales archaeon | reverse complement strand
CGATGAGAGTCTCTGGCCTTCAAATCAAGGTGGGCGATGGACTCCTTTCCACCAGCGCAATTCGATTCCATAAGTAATCATTAACGCCATTCATGATTCACCATCTTTATATAAGGTCGCGCGTTTCGCGAATCCAAGGAGCGCTCGGGAAGGGCTCACCCCCTATTCTCCTCCTACATCGACAAGTTCCACCTTGCGAGCCTTCCCGCGCCCCTTTCTCCTACACTCCCATGGTGATGCGGATCATGTCGCGCACCCCGGGCGCGAGACCAAGGAAGACCACCCCGAACTTGACGATGTTCGCAAGGTTCGGATACCGCTTCAGGTCCTCGTCGAAAAGAATGTCCAGGACAAGTATCAACGCGAGCACGAGCAGGAACTTGAACGGAAGCATTATCGCCGGCGTGCCCACCGCCTGAATCACCGCCGTCGGAAGGACGTGCTTCTCGGTGTAGCCATAGAGGCTCATCCCCCGATAGGTTGCGGCGCCATCCAGGAAATGCGCGAAGAACATCAACAGGTTTATCGGCGCGGCGACTAGCACCCATCTCGTCGCCTTCAGGGACCTTCCAAGAAGAAAGACAGCGAAAGTGCAAACGGCGGCGATCCCGAGGATTATCAGCAGCTCCGAAGGTTCGGGGGCGATCGTTTGCCCTGTCCTCAGCACAAAGACCGATCTCCAGGTGTTGTCGGTCTGGAACAGGAACACATAGGCGATCGCCACCAAGGTCAGAAGAAGGCCGATGGATAACAACGCTGAGTTCACAAGCTGCTTGTCTTTCATTCTCACGAGGTAGTGGAACAAGATGATGGCCGCCAGCCCAGAGAGCAGCACGGTCCACCAAGGGACGAGCGACGTCAACGAATCCTGCCCCAAGAGCACCACGCCAAAATAGACGGCGAGCATGCCTGCGATCAGGCCGACGAAGGTGGCGAGGTGAGCACGGTAGCCGAAGCCCCTCTCACGGCGCTCTATGGTCAGAGCGATCGCCATCGCTATCACGAAAAGCGCACCGATCTGGACGTAGATCAAGGGGGAGATGAAGAGGTACTGGACCCAGGGTCGGTACAATTCCATGTCCTCGAGAGAGCGCGAGATCCCTCCGAAAACGAATATCGGAACGCAAGCGAGGATGAACCAGAGATCGATCTTCAGGCGCAGCCGCTTCGCGAGCTTGTAGCCGATCAAGAAGGCGAACGCGAGCAATACTCCGTACATTATCGTGCTTACGACGTTGTACCCTTCCGACACGCCGTTCACGATCGAGTCCTGCGCGTCCGAGACGACCGGGCCCCAAAAGTAGCGGTAGAGGAAGTCGTTCCAAACCTGCTGCGGGAAGAGGACAGCGAACAGCGCTAGCACTAAGAAAGGCAGCGCGGCGACGCCCGCCCAGAACCAATAGCTGTGCCGCTTCCCGTTTCTAGCCAGATTGCTCAGAAATCGGCCTTTCACCGATACCTTGAAAAGAGTAAAGGCGTATATGAGGGCTCGCCAAGGTGCTTGGATGGAAGAGGGCGACTTTACCAAGTCCCGCTCGATGCTTTTTCCGAGAAACGTGCTCGCGGGACACAATGCCATCGAGGCGGTTCCAGACGTCTGCCGGGACTTCGGCCTCAAGGGCACCGCTCTCATGGTCGCGGGGAGCAAGACCAAGCGCGTGGCCGGCGACCAGATCGTGGATAGGCTGACCGGCAAAGGATACGACGTGCAAGTGGTCGAGACCGGAGAAGCAACGAACGAGAACCTAGGCAGGGTCGAGGATACCGCGCGGGAGGTGAAGGCGTCCTTCCTTCTTGGCGTCGGCGGGGGAAGCAAGATCGACCTCGCCAAGATGGCGGCGAAGGACCTGGGACTCGAGTTCCTCAGCATTCCGACCTCCGCCTCGCACGACGGAATCGCTTCCGGACGGGCTTCGATCAAGAACAACCTCACTCCCCTCTCCCTCGATGCCAAGGTCCCGCTCGGGGTCATCGCCGACACAGGCGTCATCGTGAAGGCACCCTATCGACTGCTCGCGGCGGGCTGCGCCGACGTGATCTCCAATTCGACCGCACTCCTTGACTGGGAGTTCGCTCGCCGCTTGAGGAATGAGGAGTTCTCGCGTTCCGCGGCAGCGCTCGCGAACTACTGTGCGCAGACGATCATCGATTCGGCGGATCTCATCCGACCAAACCTCGAAGAGAGCGTCTGGATAGCGATCAGGCCAATCATCATCTCTGGCATCTCGATGAGCGTTGCCGGGTCCTCTCGGCCGACGAGCGGATCGGAGCACATGTTCTCGCACGCGATGGACCTCATCGCCCCGGGACGCGCCCTTCATGGGGAGCAGTGCGGTGTCGGCTGTATCATGATGATGTACCTGCACGGCGGCGACTGGATGCGGATCCGGAACGCGCTGCAGAAGATTGGAGCGCCCACTACCGCGAAGGAGCTGGGGGTCACGAAGGACCAAGTAGTGGAGGCTCTTATCACGGCGCACAAGATCCGCAGGGACAGGTTCACGATATTGGGCAATCAAGGGCTCACGCCCGAGGCGGCCGAGAAGATAGCGACGATCACCAAAGTGGTGTAAGGGAGGTTTGCAGATGGTCACAGTCACGCTAGTGGGCGAGAGGCAGGCCAGGGAGAGCGCTTGCTTCGTATATCGAGGGTTCGTCTCGGAGTGCCGAGAGTGCAAGTTGAAGGCGGTTTGCTTCAACTTGGACCCCGGTGCGACCTATCGCATCAAGACCGTTCGGGATGTTCGGCACGAGTGCAAGATGCACGAGGACGCGGTGCGCGTGGTCGAGGTCGAGAAGATTCCGGCCACCGTCGGCGTCGGGCAGAAATACGCGCTCGAGGGCTCGACCGTCACCTACGAAGAAGTGAGGTGCCGCAACCTCGGCTGCGAGCGCTATCGCGTCTGTCATCCGATCGGGGTGGAGCGGGGTGGCAAATACCGCATCAAGGCGGTGCACGGCGAGGTGGCCTGCCCTGAGGGGAACAAGGTCATCGAGGTCGTGCTGGAGTAGCGCCGCGGACTTTGATTCAATTCCTCAGCGGAAGCTTTCCCCGGTGATGCGCTCGAACATCTCGACGTAGAGGTCCGAGACCTGCGTGACCTTCTCCTCGGGCAAGGGCGGGATGGGCGGCTCGGGCTGCTTGTTCTTGCGCGCCTTCATGAGACTGTCGTAGTACCCGATCTCGCGGTAGTATTGGCGCACCGCCTCTTTCGAGAGCTCGACGAAGCTCCCTTTGGCGTATTCGTCCTCGTCCCACCAGCGGTCCTCGTCCGACGTGCCGAACGTGTCCACGACGATCAGGCGGCGCTTGTCGTCGAAAGCAAGCTCCTTCTTCCCGTCCACGTGGATGAGCATGCGCTCGCCCACCTCGGACGATATCAGGTCGTCGACCTTTGTGATCAGCTCGTTGGCGCGGTTGAACTCCTCTCGCGTCATGCCAGAGATCTTGATCGCCTCTTCGTTGGTGAGCAGCCGGTCGACCTTCTCGAGCTTGGTCGTGACCTCGTAGAACGCCTGGGGCAGCTTCTCGCCGTACTTCACGTGATGCGTGGGATCGAACCCAAGGTCCTCGACCTTGATCTCCCCTTCTTTGATGCGGTCGAAGAGCGAGCCGGCGACGTAATGGCGCGAGATGAACTCGAGTGGTATGAGGTAATTCGCAAGGGAACAGTTGAGCTTGGAGTAGTCCGCGATCACGTCCACCTTCTTGACGCGCATTCGGTTCGGCGGGACGAGCTCGCGGAAGTGCGTCCGCACCCCGCTCTTCTTGAGAAGCTGGAACCAGAACGCTGCGGTGCGGCACAGGGTCTCTCCTTTATAGGGTATCTCGGTGGGGATGATCTTGTCAAAGACCGAGATCTGATCCGTGAACACGAACTCCAGCGTGTCCTCGTCGACCTCATAGACCTGTTTTACTTTGCCGGTGCGCAACAGCTTCATCCTTTCACCGCGTCTGAATCGAAGTGCATTATTATTAGTTGTGGCGGAAGGGCGTCCTGGAAGACCCGAATGGACGTTGGACTCGCCCGTGCTTGGTCAAACTCACTCGCGTTGGAGGTTGATGGGTTCGCCCTTGAAAACACGGAGGCGTGTGCCATTCCCTGGCTTCGTCCGGTGTGGGGCGCTGGCCGAGGTGACGTTCGAATCGGCGCCCATCCTTGAGCCGCCCTGCGGATACGATGGAGACCGGTCAGATATCCGCGCCAGCGTGCACCTCGATGCCCCTAGCTCCGATGGCATAGGGCGTGATGCGACGAGAGTGCTTCGTCCGCCTCATCTTCACGATGCGCAGCGATAGGACCATCTCGCTCCGCTCGGGCACGTCGACGTAGCGAAGCGCGATCACGCCGTCGGCGACGTATTCCGCTAGTCCGTCCCTCGTCGCCAGGGGGTTCTCGTCCCTCACCTCTGCGGTCATCAAGCAGGTCGCTCCGGTCTTCTTGACCAACTGCGAGAGGTTGAACAGCCCGACGCGCTTTTCGTGATCGCTCTCGTAGAGCAGGTTCAGCAGGGACACGGAATCGACGACGACCCGCGATGCCCCGAAGCTCTTGATGAAATCGGGAAGTTCGCTCTTGATTCTCGACACCGTCGTCTTCGCGTCCGTCGGCTCGAGTTTGACCAAAGCCAGCTTCTTCGCGTCCATGAACGGCTTCAGGTCCCACCCAAATGCCCTCGCGTCCTCTAGGATCGACTTCTCGTCCTCCTCGAGGGAGATGTAGATGCCCTTCTCCCCATCCTTCAGGCCCTGGTTGAGGAACTGCAGCCCGAAGGTCGTCTTCCCCGTACCGAAGGAACCCATGACAACGAGAGTGTGCGATTTGGGGAATCCTCCCTCGAGCATCTCGTCGAGCCCTTCGACCCCGCTCTTGACCCGGTCGACCATCTTCTATCCCACCCTTTCAGTATCTATGACCACCAGACCGCTCTCCGAGGTCACAACCGTCGCGAATCTCGCGATCCTTTCCTTGTCGAGGTGCGGCAGGATCGCCATGAACTTCTCGACGTAGAGGTACCGCTGCCGCTTCGAGCTCTGCGCGAACTTGCTCCACTCGAAGACCAAGGCACCGTCCACCGAGTCGGTGATCATCCGTTCCTTGCGCTCGTCCACGATGTCGCGCGTGAGTATCAGGTAGATTATGCCGCCCCACTTCTTCGCCACCCTCTGCATGCCGCGGAGCACTTGGATGAGGTCGGTGATGTCGATGTTCGCGCTCACCGCCAGGTCCGTGATCGAGTCGATTATCACCAGCGACCCGGGCGCGTTCTCGTCGAGGAAGTTCACCAGTGCCTCCAGCGGGTTCTCGTCTTGCTGGGAAGAGAAGATCGAGGAAGACTCGCCCGCCCACCCTTTCGGGACCAGCGTCTTCTTGAAGTACGAAGCGGAGAAGTCCTTGAACAGCACGTTGCGCTCGAAGGAGTTGTAGAAGTCGGCGTTGAACGAAACCTGGATCTCCTGCAGGATGTCCTCGCGCGAACGCGAGAAGGTCACGTAGCAGATCTTGTCCGGCAGGTGATTCCCGCGGACCTTGTTGCCGAGGAAGTAATCCGAGGATTCAGGGTGCTCTTTGACCAACGCGAGCTTCGCCGCCGAAGTGTATGCGAACTCCACCTGACCCGCCCCGAGGTCGCCCAGGAGCAGCACCGTGGAACCTACTGGCATCCCGCCTTGGATGATCGAGTCAAAATCCGCTACTCCTGTCGGTATCCGTCGAACTAGTGATCCCATTCCCCGCACCCTGATTGGCGCGTAATCCCCCTGAGGACTTAAAGAACATTGCCCGACAGTGATAAAAATCGCATTCCAAGCGAGAAGTGGCCGCTCAGTCGGCGGGTTCGCGATGCGAGCGGCCGCGCGACGCCTTCTTTCCTTTCAGGGCGCTGTTCACGAGCTCGAGCATTCTGATCGCCGCCTGGCTCTTGATCGCCCAACGGTCTCCGTAGAAGATCTGCTTCTCCGAGAACACGCGCGTGCCATCGTCCACCGCGAAGTACACGAGACCGATCGGTTTCGCGTCCGTCGCTCCCCCAGGACCGGCGATGCCCGTGCATGACGCACCGACGTCGGATCCCGCGACCCTTCGTGCGCCAGACGCCATTTGTTTGGCGACCTGCGCGCTCACCGCGCCGTAACGCAGCAGTGTGTCCTCGTTCACCCCGAGCACGTTCACCTTCGATTCGTTGCTGTAGGTAACGAATGAGGCGAAAAAGTACCTCGATGAGCCAGGGACGTCGGTAACGAGGCTCGCGGCGAGCCCTCCGGTCACCGATTCTGCCAGGGCGAAGCTCTTGCCCATCTCCCTAGCTGTCTTCCCAACTTCCTTCGGCAGGTTCATCCGAGTACCTCAGCGGCGGGTTGCCAGAAGCCAATTGCTTCAACCTTGAGATGCCGTCGATCTCCTCGATCACGCTCACAACCGCCTCCGGAACCAGCGACTGCCACTCCTCGTCGAAGAGCATCCTCCGCCGGATCTCAGTTCCAGAATACACTTTGCGGTTGAAGAGCGGCGACGCTCTCACCAAGTACCCCGCTTCCTCGAACAGCCTCCGGGTAAGGGCGTTGTTGGAGTAGATCGCCTTGAAGGGGGGAACAAGGGAGACCACATGGGCAACCCAGACCGCGTACCGGTTCACGTCCACGAGAGGAACGAGGAAGTAGTTGTCAAGGTGCTCTTCCTTCAGCGACTGCGAGATCATGTAGTGCCTTTCGCCAGCGGTGAAGGGGTTCTCCAGCGTGTGCGAAAACTGCGCGCTCCCGATCCCTATGGTCACTGAGTCGCACTCGGCGGCGATCTTCTTGATGACCTCCAGGTGTCCCTTGTGGAACGGCTGGAAGCGGCCGATGATAAGGGCGTTGGTCTCCTCCCGGGCGCTCATCGGTTCGCTGAGAGCGTGTCTGGGGTATTCAAGGCTTCGTCGGTGTGGAGATGGCGCTGGAAGAGGAAAAACGCAGAAAAGGGTTGGATGAAGGGGTTTGCTT
This sequence comes from Methanomassiliicoccales archaeon, assembly GCA_035506675.1. Lineage (GTDB taxonomy): Archaea > Thermoplasmatota > Thermoplasmata > Methanomassiliicoccales > UBA472 > JAJRAL01. Next base: position 37,912 of record DATJOX010000021.1, on the reverse strand, counting down.
ACGAGCCAGCGATGGGGGTCTTCGGTCCGCTGATCGGTGTGTGCGTCTCGACCAGGGCCGCGAGCTTGCGCAGCAGCCCCTCCTTCTTGACGCCGCCGATGAGCGCGTTCTCGAGCACCTCGGACATATTGGAGACCGGGATGATGACGATCTTCCCGACGTACTTCTCCTCTAGGACCACGTCCCGAATGTTCGCGAGCGGAATGATGACCTTCTTGATGCCCGAATCCGCCGCCGCCTCGATCTTCGCGGTCACGCCGCCGACGGGGAGCACCTGCCCGCGCACACTGAGCGATCCAGTCATGGCCACCGTCTGGTCGACCGGCACATCCTCCAGCGCGGATATCACCGCGGTGGCGACGCTGATCGAAGCGGAATCGCCCTCGACTCCAGAGTAGGTTCCGACGAATTGCACGTGCACGTCGTGGTTCGAGATGTCCTCGCCCGTGTACTTCTTGATGATCGCGGACACGTTCTCGACCGCCTCCTTGGCGATCTCCCCGAGCTTGCCCGTCGCGATTACCTTGCCGGCGCTCTTTGCTTGCGCAGGCGTTACCTCCGCAACGATCGGAAGCACTATGCCAGAGTACTCGGACATCGTGCTCTCGGTGTTGAGGGCCGCGAGCCCGTTGACCTGCCCGACCTCAGCGCCTTCGGTCACGAAGGACTTGTACTCCTTCCTGGCCTCTAGGTAGCGGTCGGCGATCTGCTGTTCGAGCGATCTAGCGATCTTCTTCGCCTGGTAGACGTGCTCCGCGGTCACGAGGGGTTTGTTGTCCTCGCGCGCGATGTCTCCCGCGACGCGGATCAGGCCGCCGAGCTCCCTTAGCCTAAGGGTCAGGTTGCCCTTTCGGCCGGCGCGCCTCTGCGCCTCCTTTATGATCTCGGCTACCGCCTTGCGCTCGAAGTGCGGGATCTTCTTGTCCTTGTTCACCTCTTGCGCCACGAAGCGGATGAGCTTTATGCGGTTCTCCGTGGTGTCGTCCATGGTGGACTTCATGTACACCTCGTACCCGTATCCGCGGATGCGGGAGCGCAGCGCGGGGTGCATGCCTTGGACCGCATCCAAGTTGCCAGCGCAGACCAGGATGAAGTCGCACGGGACCGCCTCGGACTTGACCATCGCCCCGGATGAACGCTCGCTCTGACCGGTGATGGAGAACTTGCCCTCCTGCAGTGCCGTCAGCAACGATTGCTGCGACTCGATGCGAAGCATGTTGATCTCATCGATGAACAGCACGCCCTTGGACGCCTTGTGGATCGCTCCGACCTCGAGGCGCTCGTGCGCTGGGGTCTCGAGCCCGCCGCTTTGGAACGGATCATGCTTCACGTCGCCGAGCAACGCACCAGCATGCGCGCCAGTGGCGTCGACGAAGGGAGGCATCTCGTTCTCATCGTGCGTGATGAGCAGCTTCGGTACCATGTAAGCTTCTTGTTTGTTACCGCCCGTGTAGCGCAGGGCGATGACGACGAGCACCGCGATCAGGATGCCGTAGAGGATCATCGTTGCGTCACCGGTCTGGATGAACAGAACCACCGACAAGGCAATCACCATGAACACGATCATCGTGACCATGCTCGTGCGCTGTTGCTTGCGCTGCATCGCCTCGCGCTTCTGCGCCGCCACGATCTCCCTACCCTTCCCCGCCGGCACGATGCGTATCTTCGGTTCGTTAGTGTCCTCGGGGTTGTTGTAGGCGATCACGTCCTGGAGCTCGCCCTTCGGGAGGAACTCCGTCATCGAGCGCGCGAGCATCGACTTCCCCGTGCCCGGCTCCCCGATGAGCATGACATGGCGCTTCTGCTCCGCCGCCTTCTTGATGACCTCGACCGCTGAATCCTGACCGATCACTTGGTCGGCGAGCTTGTCGGGAATCTTGATGTCGGCAGTGGTGTTGAAGTTCTGGCTCTCGATCCAGACCTCGGCCTCCGGTAACCTCTCTGCTGTGTCCGTGTCTGTATCAGCCATTGCTTTTGCTATCATGTGTAGACTGAATCCTACTCATAAAGGGGCCACTTAATAAGCCTTTGGATGCTGGACGCGTCCCAGATGAAGCTAAGCCAGCAGGTGCATCTTTGAGTCGGCGGCGAACGGTCCGGACGACGCCTAGGAGGAAGGGTTAAGCGCGATCCCTCGGTTATGAGGAGATGTCCGATGACACGCATCTCCGAGCTCCCGCTCCCCGAAGGCGTAGCAGAGGTCCTGAAGCAGGACGGCATCGAGGAACTCTATCCTCCCCAAGCGGATTCCATACAAGCAGCCCTCGAGGGCAGGAACCTTGTGCTCGCCGTTCCGACCGCGTCGGGCAAGTCGCTCATCGCCTACCTGGCCGCGCTGAAGCATGTCCTAGAAAAAGGAGGCAAGGCGCTATACATCGTCCCGCTGCGAGCGCTCGCCGCAGAAAAGTTCGAGGACCTGTCGAGATTCGCGAGCCTCGGCGTTCGCGTCGGAGTCAGTGTCGGGGACTTCGATTCGCCCGACCCGGAGCTCGATCGATACGACATCATCGTCGCCACCTCGGAGAAGGCCGACTCCCTCCTGAGGCACCGCACCGCCTGGCTCGAGAAGATCTCGCTGGTCGTCGCCGACGAAGTTCACCTGATGCATGATCCCGAGCGCGGTCCCACATTGGAGATCACCCTCACCAAGTTCCGCCGATTCAACCGTAAACTCCAGGTGATCGCGTTATCGGCGACGGTCAAGAATTCCAAGGAGGTGGCGGAATGGCTGGAGGCCGAGCATATCCAGTCGGATTGGAGACCTACGCCCCTGAAGGAGGGCGTGTACACCAACGGACAGATCCGTTTCACGGATAACTCGCATCGCGACGTCGAGGATCGGGGGGATGCGGTTTGGTCGCTAATCCGCGACTCGGTGCTCGAGGGTGGGCAGTGCCTTGTCTTTGTGAACACGCGGCGCTCGACGGAAGCGCTCGCAATGAAGATCGCCCCGATGATGCGCGAGGTCCTTCCAGAGAAAGTGGAACTCGAGGGCGAGGAGCATCTCCTCGAGGACCAGGGCGAGCCTACGAGCATCGGCAAGAAGCTGCGCGCCTGCGTGCACAAGGGCGTCGCGTTCCACAACGCCGGCCTGGCGAACGAGCAGCGGCGCATGGTCGAGAAGGCCTTCAAAGCAGGACGCATCAAGGCCATCATCGCAACGCCCACCTTGGCGGCGGGGATCAATCTTCCGGCAAGAAGAGTGGTCATTCGCGACGTCTCGAGGTACGAGGGTGGCGTCGGCAACGTCGCAATCCCGGTAATGGAGATCAAGCAGATGTGCGGACGGGCGGGCCGCCCCCGATATGACAAGTACGGCGAGGCGGTGCTCGTCGCCAAGGACGATGAGGAGGCGGATTTCCTCTTCGACAACTATCTGCTGAACGAGCCGGAAGATATCTATTCCAAGCTTGGCTCGGAGAACGTCCTGCGCACGCACGTCCTCGCCGCCTTTGCAACCGGGGTCGCGGGCTCGAAGGAGTCGCTGATGCGGTTCATGGAATCGACGTTCTACGCGTTCCAGACGAACCTCATCGGGGTCGAGATTGCGGTCGACAACGTGATGGAGTTCCTGCAGAGCGAAGAGATGATAATGGGGGAGGAGCAAGTGCGGGCAACGTTCTTCGGCCGCAGGGTCTCCGACCTCTACATCGACCCGATGAGCGCCATCCGCCTACGTGACGCCCTGCGCGCCTACAGCGACCAAGACGATTTTGGCTTCCTGCACGCCGTCTGCTCGACGCCGGACATGCTCGCCCTCTACCTGCGCCGCTCGGACTATGACTGGCTGGAGCAGAAGCTGGTGGAGCTGGAGAAGCAGCTCTTGCTTCCCATGCCGACCGACCTCAGCCAATACGACTTCTTCCTGGGCGAAGTGAAGACCGCGCTGGTCCTGCACGATTGGCTCAACGAGATGGACGAGGACCCGCTGCTGGAGAAGTACGGCATCGGCCCTGGGGATTTGCGCAGCAAAGTGGAGATCGGCGAGTGGTTGCTCTACTCGATGCGGGAGTTGTCGAACATCTTCAACAAGGACGCCTACCCCGCGCTCACCGAGCTCATGACCCGTGTCAGGTACGGGGTGCGGCGCGAACTCCTGGACCTGGTGAAGCTGAGGGGGGTGGGGAGAGCGAGGGCGCGCTCGATGTACGACCACGGGCTGAAGACCCTCGACGACGTCCGCGAAGTGGACGTCAAGAGGCTCGCTCGGCTCCCCAAGATCGGCGATGCATTGGCAAAGAGCATAAAAGATCAGGTCGGGGAGCCAAGGGCAAGGAAGGCCGAAGAGAAGAAACCGCCCGAACCGAGAGGAGAGGCGGTCGAGCAGCCCACCGATACGGCGCAGCGTTCGCTCTTCGACTTCTAGAAGTCGGTGATCGCGCGCGTCACCGCGAATCCGCGCTCGTTGCGGAAGAAGGAGAAGTAGTTCGTCGAATGGTCCGTCTCGCGCATCTTGACGCATCGGAGGCGGCGCTGCACCTCGGTATCGGAGACCTCCACCATCTTCAGGTGGATTATGCCGTCGGAGAGGAAGTCGGTATCGTGCAGCCCGTAGCTCGTGTACGGCCCGACCGGCATCTCGCTAATGATGAACGCCGTGATGCCGAGCGAGCGCAGCCACTCGAACAAGCGGAACGCTTCGTCCCTCGGCCTCGGGGAGTTCGAGACCATTTCCAGCGCCCCCATCGAGTCGATCACCAGCAACTCGTAGTTGATGCGCTTCTTCGTTTCGTTGATCGCGAAGCGGAACGTGTCCATGAACTGCGCGCCCTCGCTCTTCGTGTGGATCTCCGCAAGGTCGAGCACCTCGAGCCTACCTAGGGTCTCGCCCTTCAACCCGAGCTCCTCCATCTGGCGGACGAGAGATTCCTTGCTCTGCTCAAGCGACACATAGAGACCGTTCACGCCGTCGCGCTTCGCGTTCTGATAGAGAATATGGTAGGCGAGCGACGACTTCATCGTGCCCGCGGCTCCGGCGATTATCGAGACATGCCCCTGCGGTATGCCTCCTCCTAGGTTCTCGTCGAACCCGTCGACGTAGGTGCGGTAACGCAGGCGCTTCTCCGAACTGGACATGCCGGTCAACACGCGTATTCGGCTATCCCCATAAAATCGTTTGCTGATAGCCGCCTCGAGGTGATAACCAGGCTACTGGTAGGGACGGTCGCGAAGGCCGCCCTTGCCCGCCTTCTTGTGCGCCCGGCGGAAGGTCCGGTTGGAGGCCCAGACCATGAACCCTCGGGGCATGACCGGTTTGGCGAACTCCGCTTTCGCCTCCGCAGGGATCGGCTTCAGACCCGCCAGGAAATCCGCCGCCATGTCCAATCCCTTGACAGCATGCCTTGACCTTGCTCCCGCCTGACCGAGAGGCTGGCCGTCAATCGCGGCTCCGGAGCCCATCGCCAAGCCCCCGAGCCAGTCCATTCCGACCTTGCGGGCGAAGTGCTCCGCGATCTTCAGCCCAGTGTTCATGTGGAAAGCCTCCGGGAACCCCGAGTTCATGATCACGGCGAAGCCCTTCCCCCGGAGCGGGACCCCCTCCTTCCAGGTCCTCTCATAGATCGCCATCACCGGCGCGGGGAAGGAGTCGACGTAGAGAGGCGTGGATAGGACTATCAGGTCCGCGGCCTTCATCTTGCCCGCAAGCTCCGCCCATCCTGCTTCGGAAGCGAGCGCTTTCTTCGCGTACGCCTCATCGAATTCCATGCCCTTCTCGGCGAGCCTCTCTTCCAGATAGGCGCCCAGGGCGTGTGACGTGCTCTTCGATGCGCGCGGCGAACCGATCAGGACCAGCGCTTTCGCGGTCATGACAGACCCGCCTCCTTCAGACAGGCGGAGAGCGACGAGCGCACTTCCTCGAAGCTTCTCCCTCTCTCCACCACAATCGCGCCGTTGTGCTTGGAGTGTGCGTTCAGGGCGTTGCGTTTCACGAGGGTCTTGAAGGTCGCGTTCCACTCCGCGTCTTCCGCCTCATTGATCCCGATCCCTAAGACGTCGAAGCCCTCGTGGTACCGCAACGGGTGGTGCGTCTCGTTCGCGAAGACCTTGAATTCGGGCAGGAGAATCGGGATGAGCCGGTCCAGACCCTTCTTCAGCTGGTACGAGAAGCCTCCAAAAATGACGGGGGTCACGTAAACCCACAAAGAAGCTTTGGCCATCGCGCGGACGACCTTTTCCGCTTCATCCTGCTGGCTGCACTCTCCCGGGGTACGGATCCAGCAGTTGAAGCAGCCGGTGCAGGGGGCGATGCTCATCTCGCTCAGGAGGAGGTGGTCGACCTCCCAGCCCGCACCCTTTAGCAATTCAGCCGCGAGCATGCCGACAGATCTGTCGAAGCTGCCCTCTCCTACCGTCCCGTCGAGAATCAATGCCCTCATGTCGCACCGAGCCGCAATCGAGCGGCAAGCGCATAACCGTTTGCCGCCTACGAGGCGATCAGTCTGCGCACGCTCTCCGCGTCGGCCTTGCTCTTGACGACCCCTGCGGAGTTCTTGATCACGGTGTCCGGGTCCTTGAGGACGTTGCCGGTGCAGACGCACGCGACCCTGTCGCTCGGTTGGATGATCCCCTTCCTGCGGAGCTTGACCAGACCGGCGATCGCCGCCGCGCTCGCGGGCTCCACCCCGACGCCCTCGATGCGCCCTAGCTGCACCTGAGCTGCCAGTATCTCTTCGTCGGTGACGTCCGTGACGTAGCCGTCGGTATCGTAGATCGCCCGCAGCGCCTTCTTTCCCGATGCGGGATTCCCGATGCGGATCGCCGTCGCGACCGTCTCAGGGTTCCGAACAGCGTCGAAATCCTCGTGGTGCGCTTCGAATGCCCTCGCGACCGGGTTCGATCCCGAGGCCTGCACGCCGATCATCTGAGGTATGTGATCGATCCATCCCAGGCGCTGCCACTCGTAGAGCCCTTTGTAGACTGCCCAGATGTTCGCCGCGTTCCCCACTGGGACAACGATCTTGTCGGGCAGCTTCAGGTTCAACTGGTCCGCGATCTCGAACCCGATGGTCTTCTGCCCTTCCGGTCGGAACGGGTTGACGGAGTTCAATAGGTACAACTGCCCCGAATGCGCGAGCTCCTTCACGACCTCAAGCGCATCGTCGAAGTTGCCCTCCACCGAGATGACCTTGGCACCGTAGAAAAGCGCCTGCGCCAGCTTGCCCAATGCCACCTTTCCAGAAGGTAGCAGAACGACGCACCTCATGTCCGCCTTCGCGGCATAAGCGGCGAGCGATGCCGACGTGTTACCGGTCGATGCGCAACCGACGACGCGGCAGCCTAGTTCGAGCGCCCTCGTCACGCCCACGGTCATGCCCCTGTCCTTGAACGACCCGGTAGGGTTCGCGCCCTCGTACTTGACGTACAACTTGTCGACGCCCACCTGCTTTGCGAGCGCGCGGCAGTCGTAGAGCGGCGTGCCTCCTTCCTTGAGCGTGACCGCTTTCTTGCGGTCGACCGGCAGGAACTCCGCGTAGCGCCACGCGCCGATGGGACGGCGCCTGAGCTTGGAGAGGGATGTCCGCTTTGCCTCAGCGAGATCGAGATCGACGGTCAGAACGCCCCCGCACCTCGGGCAGCTGTCCGCGAACTTGTCTTCGATCTCCTTCCCGCACTCGAAGCACTTGACGACGTGGCCCATGCTACTTCCTCCGGCACCCTTCGCCCCAGGAAGTGACCCAGGAATCTGCTTTGATGCCATTCGATGCAAAGACCTGGACCACCGCCTCGGCGATTTCCCGCCCTTTCCCTTGCTTCTTGTCGAAGAACGAAGCGACGCAGGGACCCGAACCCCCAAGGAAGGATGCCAGCGCCCCTGCTTTCAGCGATGCCTCCTCCGCCTCCTTGAGGTGAGGAACGAGGGACGCTCTCGCCGGCTCGACTACCAGATCCCGAACGCTTCTGCCGATGAGCTCCAAGTCGCCGCCGCACATTCCGACCGCGAGGCTGGATGCTTGCCCTACCTGGAATACCATGCGTTTCAGTTCGACGCTCTTGGGCAGGGCGCCCCTCGCCTCCTTCGTCGGCACGATCACGTCCGGAAGCACCGCCACGATCCCGAGGTCGCTCGGTGGCCGTACCTGGACCACATCGATCGGTTCGTAGGAGCGAATGAGAGTGAATCCACCGAGCAGCGATGGAGCGACGTTGTCCGCGTGAAGCGATCCTGAGGACGCTTCTTCGCCCTTCGCGGCGCAGAGCACCAGTTCGTTGCGGTCGAGCGGCTTCTGCAGAAGCTCGTTCGCAGCGTACGCCGCGCCCGCCGCCGACGCGCCTGACGAACCCATACCGCTGCACGGCCTGACCCCTTTGGTGATACTGATCTCAAGCCCGAAGTCGGCCTTGCCCCGGCGGAGCACTTCCGAGGCGGCCACCGCCGCGGTGTTGCGACGCTCGTCCAGCGTTACCCGCTTGGCCCCGACGCCGTCGACCGCCACCACTCTTGCTCCCATCGACGAGGACACCGTCGCCTCGATCACATCGTGAGGCTCTTGAAGTGCCAATCCGAACACGTCGAATCCCGGGCCTAGGTTAGCTATCGACGCGGGCGCGATGACCTCGATCTTCCGGGCGGGCATGAGAGCACCTTGCTGGTCTGACTCGATGCGGCGACAAGAACGATTGGCTGTGATAAACCTTTCGCGCTCACGCACCTTGGCGCACTGGAAAAGCTAAATACGCTCCCACCGGTTCGTTCGCCGGATGGCAGAATTCGAGATCGTGGGCGCCAGAGGGACCATCCAAGACCCGAGGGAGCTCGTGCGCCGCCTGCAGTCCTTGAAAGAAGGACAAGCGCTCGCGCTCAACGCCGACCTGGTGTGCGGGACCGAGCACATCGAGATCGCCGTATGCCACGCCTTGCGGTCGTTCCGCCGTGGGACAAACTCCTGCAACACCATCATGATGGAGACCTTGCTGTTCGCATCTGGCGAGCGTCAGATATCGAAGGCGCAGGAGAAGATGTCGCCGTCGCAGGGCGAGGCGCACGTCGCCTTCGTACTCTTCGGAGCTTCCGCTGAGGAGGCCCTCCGAACCTCGCAACTCGAGCGCGACGACTCGGTGCTCGCATGCTCGGACGAGAAGGCGCGCAGATTCGGGATCGGCGAGAAGGAGCTCGAGACCGTCGGAGACGGCAAGGCGCAGGATTTGGTCCTGGAACGCGTCGCTTTCGTCGAGATAGCGAAGCGCTAGCCAGAGGATTGTGCACAGGCCGAATCAAGCCAAAAGGTATATCTCAAGATGATGTAATAGCTCAGGTTCCTGGTATCCAGAAGAACGAAGCAGCACGCGTGGGGCTGAGCTGAATTGACAGGGGACTACCTGAAACAGCTGCAACTGACGAAGCAGCTGGAGCAAAAGACGAAAGAGGCGGCGCGCAACCGCAAGGAGGCGGAGGAGAAGACCGCCGAAGCGGAGCGCGCGATCGCCTCAGCGAAGCCCCTCGAGGCCCCGATCGCGGAAGCGGAGAAGCTGCTCATCGAGAGCGGGCAGGCGATGTCCCAAAAGGACTACAAGGGAGCGCACTCGCTAGCGGTGAAGAGCATCGAGGCGGTGCAGAGGGCAAAGAAGGAGCGCGTGGCCTCGATTCTGGATTCTGCAGAAGCGCTAGTGCGCATATTCGATGGGCAATCTGGGCCTCCCGAGCTAGTCACGCTTATCGAGAAATCGAGGACACTCGCGACCGAGAATGACCTAGACCAGGCGTTCGAGAAGGCGAAGTCCTCGTGGGACGCCGCTGAGCAATATGTCAACTCGCGCGCGGGGGAACTTCTGGGCAAGGCGCAGACGCTGCTCCTCCTTGGGGAGGGGCAGGGCATAGTATCAGAATCGGGCAAGCAGGCGATCGCGCGCGCTCGAGGCAAACTGGAAGCGGGCAACTACAAGGAGTCGGCGCAGGACCTCAAGGAGTGCTTGGCCATGATCAACGGGCAGCTTCGCGGGGTCTTCGACTCGCGCGCCGGAGCCGCCAAGGACCTTGAGGAACTCGCGAACGAGCTCGGCGCCGATTTCAAACACGCGACGGAGATACTTGTCAAGGCACGCAACCTTTGGGACAAAGGGGACGTGGAGGGCGCCTTCGTGACGCTCCCGATGGCCGAGACGGAGGCCCGCTCGAGCGTGAAGAGCCGTCTGGGCCTGCAGTACGATATCCTCAAGGACAGAGCGACGAAGCTCAAGGATCTGGGCGCGGACGTCAGCAGCGTCGCGGACGACATCGCCGAAGGAAGGGAAGCGATCAGGGGCGAGGACCTGAGGAACGCGGCCGCGATCTGGCGGGACGCGTCGACGAGGCTGAGGGCGCTGGAGTCCGACCAACTCCTAGAGCTGATGGCCGGGTTGCGGGCGCGCATCCTGCTCGCGAACAAGGTCAAAGTCGATACAGGCAAGGTGCTCGCCAAACTCGAGCTCGCCAGGCAGCGTATGATGTCGGGTGAGTTCCCCAAGGCCGTCGATCTGGTGCGAGAAGGGGAGTCTCTGCTCGAGGGAGAGCTGAGCGGGTACCGCGAGGTCGAGGCCGAGCTGGCGAAGGCGAAGGCGCTCATATCGGAGGCGACTTCGTTCCACGCGCGGACCACGGACGCGCGGAGGCTTGTGGAGCAGTCGCGGCAATTGGTCATGAATCGCGATTTCAAGGGCGCGGCGGCAATGCTGCGCCAGGCGCAGGAAGAGACGCATGCCTCCATCCAGGGAGCACTAGGCGGAGACATCATGAGGGCGGAGATGCGCCTCACCACCGGGCTCAAGATGGGGGCGGACATCGCGTCCGAAAGCGCCGGGCTCGAGGGCGTCGTGCGCCGCGTGAAGGCCGGCGAGTACGCCGGGCTGCACCAGGCGATCGGGGACGTTATCCAGAGGATAGAGGCAAAGATCAACGATCGAGTGGAGACGACGATCCAGGAGGTCGAAGCGTTGGTCGCGTCATACCAAGGACCGTTGGACACCGCTTCCTACAAGCTGTCACTTTCGCAGGCCAGGGAATCGCTCAAGGCGGGCAACCTGGAGCGTGCGTACGAGCTCGCCGCCGGCTCCGCCGATGCGATCCGTAGGGACGAGAAGGGCGCGCTCGACGCCCGCATCGGCGAGGCGAAGCAGCTCCTTGTTATGCTGAAGGAGGTCGGCGGAGCTTCTGTGACCCTCTCGGACAAGCTCGCAAAGGCGGAGGATCTCAGGCTGGAGGGGAACGTCTCCGGCTCTCTCAAACTCGTCAACGAGGTCACCTCGTTCTCGCGCAGCATGATCGAGGAGGAGGTCGCCCGACGCGCGGCCCAGCTCTCCCGCCAGGCGGCGCAGGCGCGCAAGAACGGGGTCGAGGTGCTGCAGGCGGAGCGCCTGTCGGAGGACTCCGTCCGGTCGATCTCGAAGGGCAACCTGAAAGAAGCGCTCGCGCTGGTGAATGAGGGCGAGGTCTCGCTCGACAAGCTCGTCACCACGCACACGCAGCTCTACGATCGAATCATCGAGATCTCGCACCTCCTTCGCGAGGCCGAAGCCCAAGGCATGGACATCTCGGGGCCAGCGAACCTGCTGTTGAACGCGAAGCTGTTGTTCGAGCAAGGCAACTATGAGGAGTCGAGACCGGCGACGTCCAAGGCTTTCGTCGAGACCGAGAAGCTCGTGGCGCCGTTCGTTGCGCCCAGGCGCCTCGGCGGGATAAAGGATTTGCTCGCGGTCGCAAAGATGATGGGCTTCGACGCTGCGGTCGCGGAGGGGAAGCTCGACCTGGCGTATTCGCAACTCGAGAAGAAGGATTACACTTCCACGATGGCGGCTATCCGGGACGCGGAGCGAACGACTCTTGACGTCCTCAGGAGCGGCGCGACCGACGAGATCGCAAAGGCGAAGGAGACGGTGGCGGGGATGCGCTCGCAGGGCATGGACGTGAGCGGGCCAACCCAGATCCTCGCCAAGGCCGAGTCTTTGCTAACAGAAAAGCGCGTCTACGACTCGATCCGGGCGCTGGAACTGGCCAAGAACGAGCTCGATCAGGCGCTGGTGCTCAACCAGCGCACCGCGGACATGATGGAGCGCGCCCAGGCCTCGGTGATGGATGCGCAGGAATTCGGAGTGAACACCTCCGGCGCGATGGAACTCATGCGCCAGGCGCGCAACTACTTCAAGCTCGGACGACAGGGGCTCGCTTCCGAGCTGGCAAAGAAGGCGGCGGACCAGGCGACGCAGCTCGCTACCGAGCAGGTGCGCGACAAGCTGCGCAAGCTCGAGCTGAACTACCGCCATCAGGATCTCGCTGGGCCGGACCTGGAGACAGCGATGCACATCAAGTCCGACATCGAGGAGGGCTTGGAGCAGCGTCGGTTCAAGGAGGCGGCGGCGTACCTGCGCAGCCTCGAAGAGGAACTCGAGAAGGTGCGCAAGCAGAAGGAGATGGCGACCACGCTGCTGACGCAGGTCGCGAAACGCCTAGCGGATGCCAAGGCGAAGGGACAGAACACCGCGGGCATGGAGACGACGCTCGAGCAGGCGGAGAGCAGGCTGGAGGAGGGTGCCTTCTACGAGTCCTATGCGCTCACCGTCAAATGCGGCGACGATCTCAAGGGGCAGAGCGAGCTCTTCGCCAGGCGCTCCGCCGAGCTGAACGATCTGGAGCGTTCGGTCAAGGAGCTGCAAGGAGAGGTGGCCGCGAACGAGGTCGCAGAGCACGTCGATCGCGCGCGCAAAGCGCTCGCCGCCCTCGACTACGAGAGCGCCAACCTGAACATCCGCCGGGGCAAGAGCCTAGCGCAGGAAGCGATCGCGCAGGCGCGGAAGGTCGGGACCGCTGAGATCCATTCGTACGAAAAACTGCTGGATGAACTGAAGATAGAGAGGTCCTCGTACCCGCACGCCGCGAAGGCTATCCTCGAGGGTAAGCAGGGTGCGAAGACGGTTGATCTAATCGCGCTGCGCGAGGCGGGAGGTGCGCTGAGGCAGCTGTGCGACGAGACGATTCGCGTCCGGGTGAAGAAGTTGGAGGCGAGCATGGCCGCGGCGACGAAGGACGGCACGGACGTCTCCGCCTCGCAGGACCTGCTGGAGAAAGGCACCTCCGCGCTCATGGCCGGCGAGCTCGAGTCGGCCTTGGAGAGCATTGGCGATGCGGAGCAGCACATCGGCGTGGCGCAGGACCAAGAGAAGGAGTATCGCGCGCTGCGCGAGTCTCTCGAAAAGAAGATCGCGAACGCGAAGCGCAACGGACTGGAGCTGACGGACGCGATCGCCGCGTACCGGGGCGCGGAGGAATCGAAGGTCTCGGACCACGCTAGCGCCCTCGCCAGGCTGCGCAAGGCTCACGAGGCCGCCGATGCCGCCGCCACCGAGTTCCTGCCTGACATCCAGGTGGACATCGATTTCCTATCGGAACTGAAGGAGGGGGAGTGGACGAAAGCGTCCCTGCGCTTCGCCAACGTTGGCAAGGCGCTCGCCCGGGAGGTGTGCGTCCGCGTGAACGGGGACCTGGAGACAAAAGAGACGATCTGCCTCCCCAAGCTTCGTGCTGGGGGCAAGGCGACCGTCGAGCTCGAGGTCATGGCGAAGAGGAAAGGAGAAGGGAAAGGGGTGCTCAGCCTCGAATGCCGCCCGGTGCTCTCGAACGAGCCGGTCGGCTTCGACACCGAGTTCGAGGTTCACGCGCAGTGAGCGCTTGAGCTGCGGACGCGCGTTCCTATCAGCGCTTCCACCCTGAACTTGTCCTCGCGAATCATTCTCGCGACCGCTTCCACGTCGGCCTGCATGGCGCGATCCTCCCGCAGCGCTGGAACCTCCGAGCGCACGATGGACCTGGCGGCGACGACGCCCTTGCCCGGAGCCAGTTTCTGGAACTCGAGGCCCTGCGCCGCGCAGAGCAGCTCGATCGCGACGACGCGTTCCGCGTTCTCCACCACCTGCATCAGCTTGAGCGCGGCGATCGAGCCCATGGAGTTGTAGTCCTCCTGGTTTGCGCTGGTCGGCAGCGAATCGGCGGAAGCAGGCGAGGAGAGCAGCTTGTTCTCGCTGACGAGGGCAGCCGCGGTGTACTGAAGGATCATCATCCCGGATTCGAGCCCGGACGAATCCACGAGGAAATGAGGCAAGTGGCTGAGGCGCCCGTCGATCAGGCGCGCCGTCCTTCTTTCCGAGAACGCCGCGATAACGTGCACCGCCAGGCACGCCTGATCGAGCGCCATCGCCACCGGCTGCCCATGGAAGTTGCCCCCCGACAGCACCACCCCCTCTTCGAACACCAGCGGGTTGTCGGTGGCGCTGTTCGCCTCCCTCTCCAGCACCTCGCACGCCGATGCCAGAGAGTCGTGGCACGCGCCCAGCACCTGGGGCGCGCACCTCAGTGTGTAGGCGTCCTGCACCTCGTGCTTGTCGCGTCGGTGCGACGGCAGGATCTCCGAGTCCACCAGGAGCGAGCGGAGGTTGCGAGCGACCGAGATCGCGCCGGGATGTGGGCGGGCACGTGCGATGCGCACGTCGAAGCTGCGCGACGTTCCCCTGAGCGCCTCAAGGCTCATCGCGACCGCAGCTTGCGCCGCATCCAGCAGCCTCGATGACCGCTGCAGGCAAAGGCATCCGATCGCGGTCATCATCTGTGTCCCGTTGATGAGCGCGAGCCCTTCCTTCTCGCGAAGCTCGATCGGCTGCAGGCCCGCCTCCTTGAGCGCCCTCGCTCCCCTCATCCTTCGACCCTTGTGCGTCGCTTCGCCCTCGCCGACCAGCACCAGCGCCATGTGCGCCAGCGGAGCCAGGTCCCCCGAGGAGCCGACGGATCCCTGCCTGGGCACGATAGGCACCACGTCGGCGTTCAGCGTGTCCACGAGAGCGATCACCAGGTCCCTTCGGACCCCGGAGTACCCGCTCGCGAGGGCGTTCGCGCGCAGAAGCATCATCGCGCGCACCACCTCCTTCGGCAGTGGCTCGCCGACCCCGCAGGCGGTCGAACGCACCAGGTTCAGCTGCAGCGCGCGCACCTGGTCGTCTGGGATGATCGTAGTGCGCAGCTCGCCCACTCCGGTGTTCACCCCATAGGCGACCTGCTTGCGCCTCACGACCGATTCCAGCGCCGCCCGGCTCTTGTCCACCCGTCTGAGCGCCGCCTCGGTCAGGAACGCCTCCGCCTCGCCCTTCGCGACCCGGACCACGTCGGAGACGCTGAGCGAGTGCCCGTCCACCTGGACCCTCATCGCTCTCGCTAGGCACCGGCGGAATAGATAATGGTTTCAGACGGCTCAGATAGGCTTGAACTTGTACCCGTAGTAGATGACGCCAGCCTCGCCGTCCTCGCCGACCTTGCGTAGCGTCGCCTTCACCCTCATCCCGATCTTGATCTCTCCTGGCTCGGCGTCGATCAGCTGCGACGTCAGCATCGTGCCCTCGTCCATCTTGACCATCGCCATGACGTAGGGCTTGAGCATCTCGAATTGGGACGGGGCATCGTAGACGGTCGTGAAGGAGAACACCTCCCCCTCGCCCTTCAGCTGCAGCGGCTGCATCTTGCCGATGGACTTCCGGTGGCAGTTCGAGCACACCGCGCGCGGCGGCAGGAAGACGCGCCCGCACACGCCGCACTTCGAAGCGACCAGATTGTATCTTGAAGGGTTTTCGCGCCAGTACCTCGCGGTCGCCATCTAGGCCACCTCCAGCACATGCACGACGACGGTAGCCCCAGTTCCGCCGACGTTCTGCGCCAGGCCGACCTTCGCGCCGTTGACCTGCCGCTTGCCGGCGACGCCGCGCAACTGCGTCACCACTTCCACGATCTGCGCGAGGCCGGTCGCTCCGATCGGGTCCCCGCGCGCCTTCAGCCCTCCGGAGGTGTTCACCGCGACCTTGCCACCGATAGCCGTCTGCCCGTCGGCCGTCGCCCTTCCTCCTTGCCCCTTCTCCACGAACCCCAAGTCCTCGATCGCGAGCACCTCGGAGATCGTGAAGTTGTCGTGCACCTCCGCCACCTGAACGTCCTTCGCTTCGTGCCTCGCTTGCTTGAGCGCCTTGACGCCAGCGACCTTCGTCGCTTCGAAGGTGCAGATGTCGTTGCGCGCGTGCAACGCCAGGGTATCCGATGCTTGAGCGGAGCCAGTGATCTTGATTGGCTTGTCGGTGTACTTGCGCGCCTTCTCCATGGCGCAGAGCACGACCGCCGCCGCGCCGTCCGAGAACGGAGCGCAATCGAACACGTTGAGAGGTTCGGAGACCGGAGGCGAGCGCAGCACGGTGTTGAGATCGATCTCGCGCTGGAACTGCGCCTTCGGGTTCATCGCGCCGTGCTTGTGATTCTTCACTGCGACGGAAGCGATCTGCTCTCGGGTGGTGCCGTACTGGAACATGTGCCGGCGCGCGATCATCGCGTGTAGCGCTGGGAACGTTGCCCCGAAGGTCGCCTCCCACTGCGCGTCCGCTGCGGACGCTTGAATCTCCGAGGCCGCAACCTCGCCCACGTCCGTCATCTTCTCCGCGCCGCCGACGACCACGATGTCGTGCATGCCCGAGGCGATCGCCAGGTATCCCTGCCGGAACGCCAGGCCTCCCGAGGCCCCAGCCGCCTCGATCCTCGTCGCCGGGATGTGATCGCGCGCGAGACCGGAGTAGTCCGCGATGAGCGCGGCCACGTGCTCCTGCTCGATGAACCGCCCCGCGGACATGTTGCCGACGTAGAGCGCGTCGATGTCCTCGGACGCCAGGTTCGCGTCGTAGACGGCCGCAAGCCCAGCTTGAATGCCGATGTCGCGGAACGACTGGTCCCAGAGCTCGCCGAACTTCGTGTCGCCGATGCCGATGACCGCCACGTCCCTCATTCGCAGGCCTCCTTCATGCGGATCTTGCCGCGGTACTTCGCATAGGTCGCGTAATCCAAGCTGACCTTGTGCTCCATCATCTGCTTGACGGTGGGCGCGGCGTCCCTGCGGTAGGTGCTAATGCCTTTCGTCACGGTGATGTCGAACGCGTCCGAGCCGGCGCCGGAGCCATAGGCCACCGCGAAGATGCGATCGCCGGGATTCGCGACGTCCAGAACGGCCGCCAGGCCCAGCGGCACCGCGCCCGAGTAGGTGTTGCCGATCTGCGGCGTCAGCAACCCGACCTCGATCTGCTTGTCCGTGAAGCCGAGCATCTTCGCCACCCGCTGCGGGAACTTCCCGTTGGGCTGGTGGAAGATCGCGTGCGTGTACTCGCCCGGCTTCGAACCGACCGCTTCCAGAAGCAGCTTTCCGCCGCTTACGACGTGCTTGAAGTACGCCGGCTCGCCCGTGAACCTTCCCCCGTGCGAAGGGTACTGCTGCCCCTCCCTCCTCCAGAAGTCCGGGGTGTCGGTGGTGTACGAGACGGTCTTGTTGATGATCGCGATCAGGTCCTTCGAGCCGATGAGGAACGCGCCGCCGCCTGCGGACGCGGAGTACTCGAGCGGGTCTCCGGGAGCGCCCTGCGACGTGTCCGCGCCGATCGCCACGCCGTACTTCACCATGCTCGCGCCGACCAGCCCCATGCACGTCTGTATCGCTGCCGTTCCCGCCTTGCACGCGAACTCGTAGTCCGCCACGGTGATGTTCGCTGAGGCCCCGATCGCCTCTGCCACGATCGTGCCCGAGGGCTTGACCGCGTAGGGATGCGACTCCGAGCCGACGTACAGCGCGCCTATCTCCTTCGCGTCGACGTCGCAGCGCTTCATCATAGACCTCGCCGCCTCCGTCGATATCGTGATCACGTCCTCGTCCGGCGCCGGCACGCTCTTCGCGAAGATTTGCAATCCCTTCGACATGCCTTCGCCGTCGCTCCCCCACACATTGCCGATCTCCATAGGGGTGATCCGGAACCTCGGCACGTACGCTCCATAGCTGACGATTCCAGTTTCCATGAATGTCACCTTACTCGATCTTCTCCAGCCTCTCCACGAGGCTGGGCAGTGAGAGTTCGGTCTTGACCAGCGGGATTCCTTCCAGCGTGGCGAGCCTGACCGCCAGATCGTCCACGTGCTCAGGGCGGTGATAGACGACCATGGCGGGCTTCAGTGGATGTGCGCGCACCGCGATCATCGGCGAGCGCCCGAACTTTACACCAGTGAATATCAGCGCGCGCTCGCTCGACCAGCCGTAGATCTTCAGATAATCCATCGAGGTGAGCGAGGTGATCGCCTTCACCGAGTCGATAATCGTGAAGCCGTGCACGTCGCGGTCCAGACCGACCTGCTTGGTCAGCGGGGTGCCGGAGATCAAGCTCATGAAATCACCGACCGAGAGCGACTGCCGGAACTCCTTGATGGAGATGATCGCGTCGCTCTTCTCTCCGAGCCCGTAACGCTTCACCACCGCCCCGCCGTGCGCCTCGTCCAAGGAGATGAGGCCGTCCACGATGCGCCGCACGATCGCGATGCCCGGGCTCTTCCTGCGCCCGGACTCGTAGTCGGAGATCACGCTCGGGGAAACGCGCATGTGTCTTGCCAGCTCCTGCTGCGAGATCCCGAACTCCTCGCGCCACTTGCGTATCGTCTTGCCTGCGTCCACCGACAACGTGACCTCGCCGGCGATCTTCTCACGGAGCTCTTCCCGCATGTCCGTGCATTCGGCCCTCCATATATGAAACTGTCGTAGAGCGTATACGACTAGTATCGTAACGAGGAGCGGAGGATATTTCGCCTGGTGTCCTCATCGGGAGGGCGGAGGGGGTAGGACGGCGGCTGAGGATTTCTCGATGCGCGACCGGAAGGGTGTGTTCCTGAACCGCGAGGACGCGGGCATTCAGCTGGCGGAGATGCTGATAGAGTTCTCGAACAGCGGCGCGTTCGTTTTCGCGCTCAGCCCGGGCGCGGTGCTGGTCGCCGCGGAGACCGCGCGCGTGCTCGGCCTCAGGCTTGGCATCCTGCCGACATCCGACATCGCTTCGCCCCTCGACCCGGAGCGCGTGATCGGCGCGATGGGGCCGGACGACTCGCTGGTCATCGATGAAACGCAATCGGCGATCGGCCTGCCAGAGGACGTGTACCGGGCGACGCTCGAGAAGGCGAGGCGGAGCGTAATGTGGCGCGAGGAGCTGCTGCGCGACAACCTTCCCTACCCGGACTTGAGAGGGAGGGTGGCGATCCTGGTGGACGAGGGGATGGGCTCTCCGTTCGGGGTCCTGGCCGCCATCCGCTTCCTGAATCAGAAGGGGGTGCGGAAGGTGCTGGTGGCGATGCCGACGGCGACCGCGAGGGCGTTCGAAGTGCTGCGCATCAAGGGGATCGAGGTGCGCTGCCTGAACGTGCAGAGCGGCCCGGAGTTCTCGGTCGCGGACGCGTACCAAGACTACCGCGTGATACACGAAGAAGAAGCGGCGATGATAGTGCGCTCGATGAGTTAGTGCCCGATGCTGGATGAGTGAGTGGAGTCAGAGTAATTCTTTTTATACTGAGATTTCTTTGCCCATCCACCCACTGGGTCTGTGGGCTAGCTTGGTCAAACTCCGTGGTTCGGGACCACGGGTCTCCGGTTCAAATCCGGACAGACCCACCATCAACCATATCCAGGCAGTCGCTCTCTCGATTCAATAACGGGGTTTTGGCAACCGATCACCGGGTGCTCCTTCCAGGCGTTCTTGAACTGTCGACCGCAGACGCCGCTCTCCATCGCATAATAGGAGCGCTGCGTCGTGGTCACGCTTGCGTGCCTCAATTGCGCCGACATCGCGGGCAGGCGGCTCGAACTCAATTGTGCTCTCCACGCTCCAGCTTGCGGATGGAGTGTGGGGCACCTTGACGAGGATTTCGAGATCATGCTCTCCAACACAAGACACTCCTCCTCCAGGTGGGCGTCTGGACAATGGCATGGCCTCAGAGATGTCCGAATTCGCCATGCGCCTCATGTTGATTGTCGAAATGCTTAAACTGAGCCAACCGCATGATTCGCCCAGTGGGGAATCGGATTGAAGACCTGCCCAAGCTGCGGAGCTGCCTCGCCTGAAGATGCCGTGTTCTGTCACAACTGCGGCAGCGATCTCAGAACCGCTGCGATGGCGCATCCGCGCCTTGGGCGGCTCGTCGCCGTTGCAGTTGTGTTCCTGGTCATAGGAATCGTGGTCGGCGCCATCATCGGATACGCTCTCTGGAAGAACCCGACGGTCAATCAGCCGCCAGCCCAGGTCATAAGAGTGGGGGATGAGTACACTCATGCGATCACAATCAATGGCGTGTTCGCCGGGTACACGAATTCGACGTTCGTCAGCGTCACCGCGACGCAGGTCACTCAGACCGTCAATTCCACGTGCTGGTACTACTCGTCTGGAACATACACCTACCACTATTGGTACGATTCAGGCAGCTTCAAGATGACTAACAACGTCGGAACCTGGGTCGATTCACCTGGCTCGTTCAAGACAGGCGAGACGGATATTTCAACTATCTACGGACAGAAGCATGTCGACGTCTACTCCTACCAATCAAGCGGCGCGACGAGGACGGCTTTGGCTCCTGCGGGCTGCTTCATTCCGTACGAATACACATCGAACGATTCTGGTGGCAACCACGTCGTCGGGGTTCTCGCCTACACTAACATCGAATGGCTTAGGAACGCTTAGGGAACGAACAGCGCCCGAAGTTCAGATGGTGCCTGAGGTCACCAGCCTTCTGATCAGAATCCCCGCGTCATCTCGCTTCATTTCTGCGAAGAAAAGACCACCATTCGCTCCCGTCCTGCATATCGTTCCAGATGGCACCAGTGAAGGCTCTGACGGCGCGGATTGAATTCCGTTGGTGCGAGAATTGACAACGATGGCACATTAAGGCAAGATGAACAGCTGCCGAGTCAGGCTGAAAATCCCCAAGGCCCGAAAAACTGCCACTAGCCCACTTCCGAGAGATAGGAGCGCTTAATAACACCGCAAGGGCTTAGCTTCCTTTGGTGGAACTCATGCCCTCATTCAAGAACATTGGGAAGAAAACAGAGGAAGAAGCAAAGAAGGTCGAGGCCGAAGTGGTGAAGGACGCAAAGGTCGTCGGCAAGGACGCCAAGAAGGCAGGGGAGAAGGTAGCTGGCGAGGCTGAGAAAGCAGCAAAGAAAGTAAAGGGCAAGCTCTAGACCGGCCCGCTTCTTTCGCCATCAGCGATCAGTCGCAATCCTCAACTTGAGCATGGATTTCGGTCCGATTCCATCAGAGAAGATGCAATGATGGCTGCGAAATGACTTCGGCTCCGGGCAGAATTGCCTGCAACCGGGCTTGACCCCCTTCGAGGACGATATCAAGCCAGAGAGATACTCTTCGACCAGCACAACTTCTTTCTTGCATGATGGGACGCACGGTGCGTTTTCGAAGGAGGAGGACTGGAGCGGTAATCGAACGGCCAGGCAATTCGCGAAAATCGAGAAGGATTGTGGAAATCACCTTCTGTAGCGGATGCGCCTGCCTTGATCGGGAAATGATAAATGTGGATTTGACCAGGGCGCCATGGCGGCCCAGCCCGTGCTACCAGCCAAACTCTAGTTTCCTGACGTAGCCCCGGTAGAAGGACCTGAAATCTTCGCTCGTCATCAGCTCCCTCATGATGCCGCTGAAGCTGGGGCCATGCCTCATTGGTTCCAGCAGTCGCGCAAGCTCAATGTTCTGCATACTCCTGACGCGAAGATACGAATCGTAGAACGATCCATCAGCAAGAGCACAGGCGTTCCAGCGGCTTTGGTACGTTTGTAGGTCACCCTCCACTATTGCGTCTGCGGCCATTCTTCCCGCCGTCATCCCCGCCCTGATGCCGCTGAAAGTCACTGGGTTAGCCTGCGAAGCCGCGTCTCCGACCAGGCATGCCCGGCCTTCCACGAAATGATCCAGAGGTCCGATTGGTATGATTCGGGAATGCACTTCGAGCACATTCGCCGGCTTCTCGTCGGCACCAAGTGGAAAGCCTACCTTTGTAAGGTGTCCCGAGGGAAACTCCCAACGGTACTTGCCGTGATATCGCTCATCGAATTCGAACCGGAGGCAGTCTTCTGCAGGCTTGTCGACGAGATATTGGACCACTCTCATACCATTCGGTGGATCAAGGCCGAACAGGGATCTCCTGATTACAGAATCGGCTCCATCCGCACCAACAAGGTAGTCACATGAGAATTCGGTCCCTGCATGTTTCAGTGTGTATTTGTCTCCCCGCCGGACGACCTCTGTTACCCTTGAATGTTCCACATTCCCCCCTTTAGCAATGAACGGCTCTCTTAGCCTGGCAATGAGCTCGTTTCTATCAATTATGAGTCCGTCGATCGCTGAACGAAGAGCAACTCCTCCAGGCCAGTGCTCGATGGCTTGGTTCACTCTATTCTTCACGATGCCAGAGAATTCCAGTCCCGTCTCCATCAAGCCTTTACTGCTAATTCCCTCCGCGCACATCCGGTGGTATCTGGAGAAGCTTTTCCCCTCTAGCCCCTCGAAGAGAAGAGTACCCCCTGCATGATCATTGAGCGCGAGTCGATTGGCTACTGACGAACCCGCTGGTCCGCCGCCAACGATTATCACCTCGAAATGGTCCATGCTAGCTCCGTTCGATCTCTGGACATGAGACAGTCATTCCTTCACGGCCTTGACACCCGTTCCCGACTCCTTTGTCATTCCTATTTGAGCTCTCAGATAGGCCCCTAGTCTCAGGCTCTCAGAGAACACCATTGGGGGAATTCGATTGACCAGATTCTTCGGCTTTGCGAGCGAGCTCCCTAGTCCTTGCCAGCCCATCCTTGAGCATTGCTAGGGTACCATTTCTGCACTCGTGCTTGAGTTTCAAGTCGGCGGCAAACCGCCGTGATAGCTCCATCGATTTTTCGATTCCTCCAAGCCCGTCGTCTATGAACAACACTCTGGAGTATCCTTCGAACATCTTCTCGAGGAACCAATCGACGCTGATTCCGAGTTCTTCGAAGTTCGGGAGTTCCATCCTCAACTTCTTCTCGAACCATTCCTTGTTCATTTCGGCGAAGTAGGGGGTATGGTACATCGTTCCAGCGCACTTCTTCCTCTCCCGATCGTACTCCTCCTGTGTGAGCATGACGCCTATGCAATCATCACCCGCCAGCTGAACAGTCGGTACGCGCATCACTTTCGTGACGTCCTTGAGCGAATTGCAGATCCCATAGCCAAGAAGGACCGCATCTACTTTCCCCTCCAGGCCGTTGACCTTGTCGATAACCGCTTTCTTAAGGTTCTCGGGCCACTCGTGCAGACCGAATTCCAGATACTCCTTGTGGACTATGTCCGCGTCTCCTCCAATGATGTAATCTAGGTCGCGATGGAAGGTCTCGCATGCAATGATACCGATTCTCATGTCGTCCACTCTTCATCCATCTTCATCTGGTCTCCGATCAATGTCTCCTAAGTGCTCTCGTGAAATTGCCGGAGAACAGTCTTTCCTTCATGTCCCTGTCACCCCAATCGCTGGTTCCCACCAGGTCCACGAAAGCAGCCTGAGGAAGAACTAGATCGAATAACGGCCAATCAGTCCCAAAGAACACCCTTTCTGGAGCTCTCGTCGCCATCTCTGCAAGCCTGCTCATGATCATCTCTGGGGATGACGGAAACCAGCCCTGAAGTGCCGAACAGTCGGTATAGGCATTTGGGTACTTCTCAAGCAGCGGCCAGAGTTCGTCGTGGAACTTCCCTCCCAGATGAGCAATGACCAGCGTCATGTTCTCATAGCGATCAAGAACGGACGCGAAATGCGATGGCCTGGAGAGATCCTCATCGAGCGGACCCCACACCGCTCCAGAATGCGAAACGATCATGAGACCCAGCTCGTCTGCCAACATCCAGAACGGCGCGATCCTCTCGTCATCCGGCCTCCATCCAGTCGGTGGGTAGACCTTCACTCCACGCGCGTCAAACCGCTTCACGCAATCCTCTACGATCCTGAGCGCGGAGTACCCTCTCTGCGGATCAACTCCGATGAAGGGTATCAGCTTGTCAGCGTACGAGGCGCTTGCCTCAAAGACCCATTCATTGAGTTCCTCGACTGACTTTCTGGTCGGACCGACAAGTCCGAAGTCGAGAGGAAGGACTACCGATCGGTCGATTCCGGCCGACTTCATATTATCAATCAGCACCTCGGGATCGGTCTCCATGAAGAGCCAATCCTTGTCGTCAGGCCCGGCCTTTCTGGGATAGAGTGCATCAAGGCTTGCGAACGGCTCGACGTAGGCGTCCAGAATCACATCCGGATACATGCTCCGTTGCCAAAGGTGGACATGCGCGTCGATGATCAATCGCCTCGCCCCCTTGACCGGTCCGCGGGAAAAGTATCTGCCATTGGATCATCCCTTGGTCATTCCGCAGCTGGACGATTCAGACTTCCCTCGCAAGAATCAGGAGTAGTCTTCATTCGAGGAACTTGACGAACTCCTCTCTGGGAATCGCGACGAGGGTCTCCGTCTCGAAGATGTCTGACACGTTAAGGGCTGCCTTCAATGCCGTCTTCTCGTCAGGAGCTTCGTATATCACGATAGAATCGTACCCGCCCAGGGTCACGTACATCCCGAGGGGCTTGATTCCTTCGCTCCCCATCAGCTTGTTCACTTTGGCTGCTGCTGCCGTGGTCGGCTTCTGTCTGAATTTGTTCAGGCCTATGAAGATCAATTTTCCACCACCTTCGATTGTCATTTGAGTTCTAGTATATCTAGCATAGTAGTATATCGAGGATACTACTTAAATACGAAAGACACCAATTGTATACTGTGTCTGGAAAGCCGGCGATGGAACTGGAGAATGAGGCTTTGGGGCTTCCGGTGAGATTCAAAAACTGCCCCATTCGGGTTTCGATCATGGGAGTCCTGGGCAGGAGATGGACACTTCTCATTCTCCGGGACATTGCATTCCTGAAGATAGTACGGTTCAATCAGATCCTGCGCTCGATTCCAGGATTGACTCCAAGAGTACTGATCATGAGGCTCCATGAATTGGAGGATGAGGGCCTCATCCGCGCCAGCGTGGTGAAGAAGAAGCCCCGCGTAGTGGAGTGGACGTTGACTGAGAAAGGGAATGACACAGTGCCCATCTTGCTTAGTGTCATGGCCTTCGGAGCGAAGTGGTATTCCGAGGAGGTTTTCGAGGACGGCCAAGCGCGCACTCTCGACGAGATCTGGCCTGGAAGAACGGCGGATGGTAGCACCGAGCCAGACGGAAGTATCAACACCGTTCCGTAGGACTAACTCTCCGAGCATCAAACGTGGAACCAAATCCATAGCTGACCTTTCAACGAACTCGCTTAACCGAAATAGTCACCTTGTTGACTTAGGGCAGACCCACCATTGATTCTTCCGGGGCCGACCTGGCGATACTCGCAAGCACGTCATGTAGGGAATTGCGGACTCGCGCTGTCTCCAGCGTCAACTTAATCCTCGTTGCGCTGCACTCTGCATCCAAGCGCGGAGGAGTGGTCGAACGCTCGCCATCGAAGTGAAGCATCTTTCGAAGAGTTTCGGCGAAATCCGCGCGCTCTCTGACGTGAGCTTCGAAGTGAGCGAGGGTGAGGCGTTCGGTTTTCTGGGGCCGAACGGCGCCGGCAAAACGACGACCATTCGCGTGCTCACCGGGATCTCGCCGCCCACCGAAGGGGAGGCGAAAGTCTTCGGGTTGGACGTGGTAAGGGAGACGATCGCGGCGCGCAGGACGATGGGCATCGTGGCGGAGACCTCGAACGCCTACGACGACCTGAGCGGCTGGCGCAACATGATGTTCTCTGCCGAACTGTATGGAGTGTCTCGATCTACACGCGAGAAGCGCGCCCAGGAGCTGCTCGAGCTCTTCGGGCTGTGGGAGCGGCGGGACGACAAGGCGCGCACTTACTCGAAGGGCATGAAGCGCCGGCTGACGATCGCGATGGGGCTCGTGAACGACCCTCGCCTCCTCTTCCTGGATGAGCCCACCTCCGGCCTCGACGTGCAAAGCAACCTCATCATCCGCGACGTGATCCGCGATTTGAACTCGCAGAAGGTGACGGTCTTCCTCACCACGCACAACATCGAGGAAGCGAACCTCTCTTGCGACCGCGTCGCCATCATCAACAAGGGGCGCATCGCCGCGATCGATTCGCCGGAGAGGCTGAAGGGGACGATCCAGAGCGTGCAGTCAGTCGAGGTCGCGTTCGAGTCCTCAAGCGCGGCGACGATCGATTCGCTTCGAACCCTGGCGAAGGTCTCGGAGGTCAGAAAGGAGGGGGACAAGTTCCGCCTCTTCACCGACGACCCGCCGACAGTCATCGAGGCGGTCTACTCGCTCGCCGGCGCGAAGGGGACGCGCATCGTCTCGCTGAACACCTACGGACCGAGCCTCGAGGACGTTTTCATCAAGCTCACTGGACTCGAGAAGCACGCCAAGGGGGTGAGCACGGTTGACTAGGCCACCTCTTCTCGGCCAGTTCGTAACCGAGCTCCGCGCCGGCTGGGCGATCGCGAAGAAGGACATGGTCATCTACTACGTACGACCGAACATCATCGTCACCGGCCTCCTCTTCCCGCTCTTCATGTTCCTGGCCTTCTCGGTCGGCAACACGCAGAGCCCCGGAGCGGAGATCCCTGGCTTGCTCGCGATCACCATCCTCTTCTCCGCTTCGTCGATCATGCCGGTCTCGGTGCCGATCGAGCGCCGCACGAAGACCTTCGACCGCCTGCTCTCCGCACCGGTCTCGCTGAACGCGCTCGTCTTCGGGGAGAGCATGAGCGGGTTCCTGTTCAGCCTCGCGATCGCCATCGTTCCGTTCTTCGCAGGGCTGCTCATCTTCAACACGCCGGTGAATCACGCCGTCGCCCTGGTGATCGGCTTCGCGCTCTCCTCCTTCGTCGTCGCCTCGCTGGGAACGCTCTTCGCCGCCTATCCGACGGAGAGCCCCGGGGACGTGATGTCGATGCTGAACGTCGTGCGCCTACCGATGATGTTCATCTCCGGGGTGTTCATCCCGCTCGCATCGATTCCAGAACCCTGGCACGCGATCATCTACTTCTCCCCGCTCACTTACGGCTACGATCTGATCCAGTCGTCGTACAGCGGCACCACCCACATCGACCCTGTGCTCGACGTGATTATGTTGCTGGTCTTCATCGCGATATTCCAGGTGCTCGCAATCAGGCTCTACAAGCGCTCGAGCGTCTAGCGAGGATCGAACCTGGCTGACGACGGCCGAATATCCATTCGTCTCAATGCGCTGTTTGACTTTGCTCTCTGAAGCCCGCCCCCACTCGCGCAGCGCAAAACGTTCATAGCCATCCCGGTGCGGTGGAATCTAGCGGAGGTATCCAAACGGTCGCGATTCCGAAGGTCATGCGAGCGGTGGTGATCGAGCGATTCGGGGGGCCTGAGGTCCTCAAGATCAAGGAGACTGCTGTCCCCACACCAGGCCGTGGCGACGTGCTGATACGGGTTGATTCAGCGGGCGTTGGCGAGTGGGACCCGTGGCTGCGCTCCGGAGGGATGGGCGGCAAGATGCCGATGATCCTCGGGACCGATGGCGCGGGAACGGTGTTCGCGGTCGGCGGCGCGGTGCGCGGCTTCAAGGTCGGCGATCTGGTGTACGGCTATGCCCTCGATGCGCCGAAGGGCGGGTTCTACGCAGAGTACGCTGCCATCCCTCAGGGCCACGTCGCGCTCCGGCCCAAGACCGTGGACCGCTACGAGGCGGGAGCTCTGGCGGCGAGCGCGGTCACGGCGCTCACTGGGCTCGAGAAGCTGGAATTGAGGAAGGGCGATTCCCTGGCGATACTCGGAGCGAGCGGTGGCGTCGGTCACGTCGCATTACAGCTCGCGAAGCGTTTGGGAGCGAGGGTGTTCGCGGTCGCCTCGAAAGAGGACGGAGTCGAGCTCGTTCGCTCGCTCGAGGCCGATGAGTCGGTCGACGGACGCTCCTCGGGACTCATCAAGGCGGCCAGGTCTTTCGCTCCGGAAGGATTCGATCATGCCATGGCATTTGCGAACTCGAGCGCGCTCAAACCACTCCTGGCGCACGTGCGCAAGAGCGGGGGGATCGCATATCCGTGGGGAGTGGAACCGGAGCCGCAAGGGAGCAAAGGAGTGAAGGTGAGCGTGTACAACGGCGTCCCGGAAAGGAAGCTCTACGACCGACTGAACGAACTGCTGGGCAAGAGCAGGTTCCATGTCGCGATCGGAGGCGAGTACTCGCTCGAGGATATCCAGCAAGCGCACAAAGACGTCCTCAAGCATCACATCGGCAAGTTGCTGCTGAGGATACGCTCCTGAGCTAGGCATGATTATCTAGCGGCAGGTGGAATCGGAGCAGACCGAGGCGGACCTTGGACTGGATAGACGGGAACGTGGCGGTAGGCAGCTGGGTCGACGCCTGGCGCATTGGGATGCTCATGCGCGAGGAGATCGACCTGATCATCGATGCGCGCACTCTCTTCCATCGCGTGCCCTGGTACGGAGGCAGGGTGCCGTACGTCGACCGGGTGAAGCGTTCCGCCGACCTCCTCCTCTCCACCTCATCGCTGGGCGCAAGGGTTCTCGTCCGCTGCCGTTGGGGCAAGGACCGCACCCCGTTCGTGGCGATGATGTACGTCAGCAGGCGCTACAATCTGCCGCTCATGAAAGCGTACGAGCTCGTGAAGCAGAAGCGTCCGCAAACAAGGGTCCATTTGGACTGGGTCAGGATCATCGAGGAGGGGAAGTAGCGGTCAGCCGAGGGGCGCCGGGGTCGGTTTCTTCAACGGCTGCACGTAGTCGAGGATCTCCTCGTTATGGATCCGCCGGATGTCCGGCGCGACGAGATATATGGGCGAGCGCCCCCAGAGATTCTGCTCCACTATTTTGTAGATGACGACCGAGTAATACGCCCCTTTCAGGTTGCGAAGAATGAGGCAGTGGCTGTGGTCCCCGCTCTGCTCCTGCGCCACCCAAGCATCGATAGGTCTGATGACCTCCCGGCGAATGATGCCGACGCGGATGCGCGCGAGTTGGGATGCCATCCTCCTGCTGGAGTGGACCTGAAAGTGGCGCATGATGAACGTCTGGATCATGAGCAAGGCGACGAACTCAATCAAGGTGATGCCGGGCGGAAGCTGCAGATCGCCCAAGGCCGCGAACGCCGAGCCCCCGGGGTAGAGCAGCGCACCTACGGAGACGATCGCCCCCAGAGTGGCAAGGGCAACTACCAGCATAATAGCCAGCACCAGCGCCCTGCGCCCCTGTTGTCTCGCACGCACAAGCCTCGAGCGCATCGTGGAAGCGGCTTTCGAGATGCCCTGCCGCTGCGGCTGCAGAAACACCATCATCGCCAGGAACGCGAGCACCAGCGACACTTGTACCACCAACGTGAGCACGATCCTCGTGTCCAGTGAGGTCGTGAAGACGCCATAGTAGAAGGTGACGGCGAGCGCCGGCCCGAGGATGAGATAGAAGCTGAGCGCGAGCGGCACCATGCCGGCGAGGAACACCGTCAGCCCGACCTCGATCGCGAGCTTCCTGCGCTTGAGGATCAGGTGGCGCGCAAGCTCCTTGAACTGGCCGGCGGACGCCTTCAGGTCGACATACTCCTTCATCTTCGTGCGCTCGGAGGTGGTGGTGGGGATAACCAACAGGACGAAATTGTAGGAGTACAGGAGGAGCGCGGTCGCCGTCCAAATGAGCAGGAAGGACGTGCTCACCGCCATCAGGACCGTCATCGCGGGAAGCAACACGAACGATGCGATGTTCGCGGTCATGAAGCCCTCGGGAAGGCGTTCGAGCTTCTCCGCCAACGCATCCTCCTTGCGCACCTGCGCCTCCGCCTCCTTGCGCAGCGCGAGCACCTCGTCCATCGACGGATGGCTGGCATAGGTCGAAGGCGAGGGAGACACTTCTCCTAATTGGGCGTTACCCCTTCTTAACTCTCTTGCTTGCGAGTCCGAGCCTCACCAGAAGAATGCCCACCGGACAGAAAAACTCATGGAAAATCATATTAGTGCGGGGCTCTGGTGTTGAAACGGGAATAGAATGGCAGAGAAAGAGAAACTGTCCTCGGTGCTCCAGATGGTAGGCGGCAAGCCGGAGAACGTGGAGAAGATTGTGAACGAGGTGGACCGCTTCCTCGACAACCTGAACGCGGAGCTGGAGGACTGGAAGCTCTCGATGGAGGAATTCAGCGACGGCACTCGGCTCTTCGCGCGATTCCAGATCCTGATCAGGAAGTAGACCTATGGCGGAAGAGGAGAAGCAGGAAGGGGAAGAGAAGAAGTGCGATCGGCCGCTGATGTGCCCCGAGGAATGGAAGGAGCCGAGCGGGCGGGTCGTGATCAGCGAGTTCCACAAAGAAGGGGCTCCGGTGCCCCCGTCGGAGGACGCGGACCTGGACGCTTTCGAGAGCTACTGGCGCGGGAAGGGCGCGATCAACTTCAAGAGCGAGTACCACAAGGAGGGGGCGCCGTACATGGAAGCGCCCTCGGAATGGGACGGGCATCGTCCGCGATTGGGAGAAGTGCCGGACGCCGAGGCGGAGGCGAAGGCGAGGGAGACGCGAGAGCAGGCGCACAAGCGCACCGTCGCGGAGGCACGCGCGCAGGCCGAGGCGGAGGGCAAGCCATTACCGCGTTCGTTCGATCAAATGCACCGGCAGCGCGATGTGGACGTCAACGCGCTTGAGATCGTCACATACGCCGCCTTCCGCGCGCTCTTCGGATACGGCATCAAGGTGCCGATCAAGCGCGAGGGCTTGGTCGACATGGACATCGTGGTCAAGAACCGCGATGTCGTCATCAACACCAACCAGCTGTACGTTTCGCTGCCTGAGCTGGCCGTCTGGAGGGTCATCTACAGCCACAAAGGCAAGCCGATAATGGAGCTAGGGCGGGGCGTGAAGAACGGCATGAAGATTCATCGATACCGAGGCCTGCTCCTGCTGCTCGAGATCTGGCGCAACGGGCGCGAGTCGAGGAAACTGAGAGAACGCGTGCACAGGGAAACGCTCAAGACGTCCGATGCGGCGGGTTCGAAATGAACGAGCACGGCGACGGGGAACAGAACCACGACCACATATTCGAGCATCGCGAGTATTTCCGAGACGTCCTCGCTCGCATACGCGAGATCATGCACCGCGACTTCTCCATGACGGAGGTCACGATACGCCCCCTGGGCGTCGGTGGGGCGCGCCTCTCCATCCCCGTAACCATCGAGGGTTTCGACAAGGACCACGATCAGGTCAGGTACTTCGGGAAGATCATCGGCACCACCGACCTGGTGACCGCACGGACCATCCAGTTCTTCAAGAACATCTACCTGCAGATGAACTCGATGGAGGCGATGTTCGAGATCATCCAGTCACCCGAGCACCTGGCGAAGCACCAATACGAGATCGGGATGGCGATCTACAACCTCGGCATCCCCACCGCCAAGCCTATGGGCTGCTACTCCTTGGATGGAAAGCTGTGGCTCGTCGTCAGCGAGTTCCTGAACGCGCATCCGATGGCCGACAAGGACTACCTCAAGGAGGAGTACGTGGACACGGTGTTCTCCTACCTACAGAAGATGCACAAGAACGGCATCTTCCACGGTGACCTGAAGCCGGAGAACGTGATGATCGGGGACAAAGTGTACATCATCGATGTCGGGCATTTCACGGAGTCAGCGCCTACGGAAGAGAAGCAGGCTTACGACGTCGCGTCCGAGATGGCGAGCCTAGCAGAGCACGTTCCATGCGAGAACCTCGTAAGCATCGCGCATCGGTACTACTCGCGCAAGCAGGTGAAGAAGGTCGCTTCCTACCTCGATCTGGTGCAGCGACGTCCAGACATAAACCTCTCTGACGAGAACAAGAATAAGCTCATGCGCCTGCTCAAGTGAGCGGCGCTTTCACTCTTTCTAGAAGAAGGGTTTGCTTACGCGGACTTCTCTCTCTTCACGAGAGCGACGGCGTGGACCTCGAACCTGATCCCGTCCTTCGTCTCCTCGACGGAGAACTTCCATTCCTCAAGGTTCGCCTTCATGTCCTTGAACATCTTCTTGAGCTCCATTCCCTTCTCGCTCACCATCTCCCGAACGTCCTTTTCCGCCATCTTGGCAACCTCTGTCGGCATCAAACTCGAGTGGGGACCATATAAAAGTTAGGTCTTTGAGCGCCCGGTGGCAGAAGCGATCTCATCCAGTGCCACCCAAGCCTGAACGACAACGCAGGAATTCAGCCATCCCAATTCGTTCACAAGCCGTTTATAGCTAAAGCCCCGAATTGGCCCTCCGCGAAGGGGAGGCAGACCTCTCGACCATCTCCAAGGGGAGCAATGCTCCCCTTCGCCATTATTTGTGACGGTTGAACGCGGGCAACCTTTGATTTTCAAGCATGCGACAGCAATCGGCCCTGCCAGACCGAGAGAACAAGATATATCCGAGCTCGGCAATGGCATGCCGATGCCGAACAAGATCCGGCTGGGACTGCTCCAGATGGCAATGAGGCCGAAGACCTCCCAGAACCTGGAGCATGCGTGCGCGATGACCGAGGAGGCCGCGGCGGGAGGAGCCGAGATATGCTGCCTTCCGGAGTTGTTCCTCACGCCCTACTTTGCGCGAGAGCCCCTTGAAGAGCCGTTCGACGCTACCGATGTGAGCGTGCGCATACCCGGGGAGGTCACTGAGCGCCTCTCGCGGTGCGCGAAAGACAACCGCGTCGTTCTCGTCGCCGGATCGGTGTACGAGCGCTCCGGTGGCAAGCTGTTCAACACCGCACTGGTCTTCGACGAGAACGGGCGCATCCTGGGCAAGTACCGCAAGACCCACATCCCGCACGACGAATCGTACTATGAGCAGCACTACTTCGCTCCTGGCGACACGGGGTTCAAGGTCTTCAGGACGAAGAAGGCGAAGATCGCCGTGCTCATCTGCTACGATCAATGGTTCCCGGAAGCCGCGCGCTGCGTCGCGCTCCGAGGAGCCGACATAGTCTTTTACCCCACGGCAATCGCCAACGTGAAGGGCATTGAACAGGCCGAAGGCAAGTGGCAGCGGGCCTGGGAGGACGTGATGCGCGGTCACGCGATCTCCAACAACCTCATCGTGGCGGCGGTCAATCGCTCTGGCAAGGAGGGGAAGATGCGCTTCTGGGGCGGCTCGTTCGCCTGTGACGCCTTCGGAAGAACAATCAAGCGGGCTTCGTCGAAGGAGCAGGTGCTGCTCGTCGACGTGGACCTCGATCACTCCAGTATGGTGCGCGAGGGCTGGAGGTTCTTCCCGAACCGCAGGCCCGAATGCTACCGAGACATCGTCGACAAGAAGGACCGGGAGGGTTGAGACTGCCCGGGAGGACACCTCGCGAACAGGGTTACCGCATGCCGGCGGAGTGGGCCGAGCACGAGGCGACCTGGCTATCCTGGCCGAAGAACCCGCTGACGTTCCCGGAGGAGATTCTCGCGAACGTCGAGGCGATCTATTGCGAATTGATCTTCGCGCTCTCGGAGGGTGAGGGGGTGCGCGTCCTCGTCGAGGACGAAAAGATGAGTGGGAGGGTGGCGGGACTGCTCGAGGATTCCGGCGCTTCGATGAGGAACGTGGAGCTTCTCGAAATCAAGTCCGCTGATGTCTGGATAAGAGACTACGGCCCGACGTTCCTGGTCGGCAGGAACGGAGCTGGAAGGGCCGCGGTCAAATGGCGATTCAACGCCTGGGGAGAGAAGTACGACGACCTAATGTACGATGACAAGACCGGGGAGGATGTGGTCGCACGGTCTGGGGGGAGAGTGTTCCGCCCGGGGATCGTGCTCGAGGGGGGTTCGATCGACGTCAACGGGGAAGGCACCGTGCTCACGACCGAGCAGTGCCTCCTGAACAAGAACCGCAACCCCCTGCTGAGCCGCGAGCAGATCGAAGGCTATCTGCGCGACTACGTTGACGCACCAAATGTGATTTGGCTCACGTCGGGCATTGAAGGGGACGACACCGACGGGCACGTGGACGACTTCGCGCGCTTCGTCTCGCCGAACCGAGTGGTGTGCGCGCACTCGACCTCAAAGCTCACTGAGAACCGCGCGGTCCTAGACGTCAACCTGAAGCTCCTGAGCAAGGCGACCGACCAGGACGGCCGTGCTTTGCAAATATCCAAGCTGCCGATGCCCAGGCCGCTATGGCTGGAAGAGGAACAGCGCTGGCTCCCCGCCTCCTACGCCAACTTCTACATTGGCAACCGTGCCGTTCTGCTCCCGGTGTTCAGGGACCGGAACGACAAGAAGGCGATTGAGATCATCAGCGAAGCGCTCCCGGAGCGTCGGATCGTTCCCGTCTACGCGGCGGACCTCGTCTACGGGTACGGTGGAATCCACTGCATAACCCAACAGGAGCCCAAGTGCCAGAGTTAGCCAAGCCTCCGCCTTCGACCCCTTATGAGCCGATTCGTGAGTATTAGCAGGGGCGCCACGATCCAGATCAGGAACCGAAGGCGCAAGTCGAAGATCGAGACGCTAATTGAGATGCTCCAGAAGAACGGAAGCATCGATATCACGAAGCCGGCGCCGGCAAGCAGATATGCGTTCCGCCGGCCTCTGAACAGACGGCGGAGCTCGTCCTCCACGCGCTCTTGATTCATTACCGCGCGGGAAAAGAAGGCGAGGGCGAACATCAGGCCCGCGAGATCGGTGGCGTACAACATCGATGCGAGTTCGTCGATTTTCTCCACGCTCGTCGCCGTCGGCGGGGGCGCGGTAATGAGATTGAAGAGATAGGGTTCGATGGCCACCAGGAACAGCATCAGGTATGTGGCCCACAGAAGTCCCTTCGTCTCCACCTTGATGACGAGCATGTGTTGACTGAAGGCCTGCCAGATCGCCACCAGTATGATGAAGCCGTAGGCGAAGGCGATCACGTCTTCGAGGATCTGTCGCGAGCTCGTCGGCGGGGTTGAAACGAGGATCAGGGAGCCGATCGAAAGCGCAAGGCCGAAGATCATGTCCGCGAGATTCTCGACCTCGGGTATCAGGTCCCGGAAGCGAGTGCGCTCTTTCGCGGCCATGCCAGTCGGATTCCACCTGGGTCTATATCACTGTTCTCCCTGCGCCCCGCAGATCAAGTCAATTGATGCAGCGGTGGAGCATCGCCGGCAACGATCCTCGCCTTCGCGCGGTGGTAGGAGTCCTCGACCAGATTGACCGTGCACGGCCTCACCCCATTCTGCGGTCCGAACACCTCCGCGAACTCATTGATGCGTTCATCGAACTCTGGATCCCTCAGGCCAGTTTGCAGCTTGGCGACCTTCTTGTGGTCATGAGCTCGAAGACCATCTTCACCTCTTCCACGTTCGAAGGGTCCGAGGTCATTTGCGTTTCCTGCATGAACTGCTTCACCAGGTGATCAACACCATCGGCGAAGGCGACCTTCATGAACTCGAGGTCGAACTCGGCGCCCTTCCGCAGCAGCCTCTTGCAGTTCGGGCTCGTTGACCGTGTCGAACGTCGCCGTGGCGGCCCCGCGCAGCTGCATCGCCAGCATCAGCGGCAGGTCGAGGCGCTCATCGGGCAAATGCACGCTGGTCGATCGACTTCCTCGCCGTCCAGAATAAGCTCCAGGCGCTGCCTCTCGTCATTGTCATGGTCTCCAACCCCCGCTCTTCCTCATCCCGCCCATTTCGGAAGGCGTCGTTCCGCCCACAGAATTGTTCGCCCCGCCACCGAGGAGCACAACGCCCTTCTCCTCACGAGACCCTTCCCCACCTAGGTCGAGTCGCTAATAGCTGACTTTCAGCATGTATTGGTTGCGCAGGAGGGTAGTTGGCATGAGACGCAAGGAGAAGGAGATCGTCGAGCGGGAGAGGCTGATGAGCATTCTTGAGCGGAGCAGGACCGTTCGCCTCGGACTTAGCGACGGTGACGAGCCGTACGTCGTTCCAGTCTCGTTCGGGGTCGAAGGCAACGCGATATACGTGCATTCAGCGCCGGAAGGGCGCAAGCTCGACGTGATCCGCAAGACCCCGATGGTCTGCTTCGAGGTGGACGAGGGCGAACTCCGCGTCAAAGGCGAGCCGTGCACATGGGGAATGCGCTACGAGAGCGTCATCGGTTGGGGAAGAGCGAAGATCATTGAGGAGCGCGAGGCGAAGGAGGCGGGACTCGGGGCGATCGTTAGGCACTACGGCGCAAGTCCTCCGTTCCGCTTCGACGACAGCATCGACCGCACCGTCGTGATTAGGATTGAAATCGAACGGATGACCGGGAAGGCGTCCAGCTGATCTCCGAGCTTTCGCGCCTAGCGCCAAGCTACCAAACGGATTAATAGTGCCGCTTCGAATTGAACCACAATCCGATAAGGAGGCATTGTATGGCTGACAAGAAGTACTACGAGCTGATGCCGCTGCCTTATGACTACAAGGCGCTGGCACCGGTGATCTCCGAAGACCTGCTCCGCCTGCACCACGACAAGCATCACGCTGCGTACGTAAACGGAGCGAATGCGATCCTGCAGAAGCTGGAGAAGGCGAGGGGCGAGAACGTTGACCTGGACATGAAAGCGATCGCGAAGGAATACTCGTTTCACTTCGGCGGGCTGTTCTTGCACGAGAAGTTCTGGAAGAACATGGCGCCTGCGGGCAAGGCAGGAGGCAAGCCCGGGGGCAAGATCGGCGACGTCCTGAACAAGGAGTTCGGCTCGTTCGAGCGATTCAAGAAGGAGTTCTCCGCGGTCGCAAGCTCGGTTGAAGGTTCCGGCTGGGCGGCGGTCTCGTTCTGCGGGCACACGGACCGCCCGGTGCTCGTACAGATCGAGAAGCACAACGTGAACGTCACTCCGCAGCAGAAGGTGCTCCTCGTCCTCGACGTCTGGGAGCATGCCTACTACCTCGACTACAAGAACGACCGCGGCAAGTTCATTGAGAACTGGTGGAACGTGGTGAACTGGGACGAGGTCGAAAAGCGCCTGCCGATCTAGACGCCCGAGGCGGGATCCCTGAGCGCTCTTCCCGTCATCCTTTCATTCTTCCAGCCCGCGCCCGACCGGGCCGCTCCCACCAGGCGCGACAACATCGTCTCGCTGATGAAGATGATCCGCCTGAAGGACGCGCAGAGACACGACAAGAAGGCGACGGAACTTGCGGAGGCCAAAGACTGGGCGGGAGCGAGAGAGGAGTTCGTGACGGCCGCCTCGCTCTACGGAGCGCAGGAGGCGGTCGACCTGCAAGCGAAAATGCTGTCGGCGGCGGCGCTCTGCGATTTCGCGCTCGGCAGGCTGCCCGAGGCGCTCGCTTCGTTGCGGCGTTCCGCTGACCTGATGGCGAGCGTCAAGGACATTGAGGGAGAGGCGACCGCAATCCTCGAGTCAGGTCATGTTCTTCTCAAGCTCGGCAGGGCGGACGAGGCGGAAGCCGCCTACGAAAGGGCGCTTCGGCTTTTCCGCTCCGAGGACAATCACGACGGGCTCGTTCGGGTCTACCGCGGGTTAGAGAACCTGTTCAGATCGAAGTGCGACGACGCCAAGGCGGAGGAGATGCGCGACCGCTGTGAGGCGGCGCGCAGGCTTCTGGCAGCTGAGTAGGTTCGAAGCTCATCTGCGCCGGCGGAGCACGACCAGGCCCACCGCCAGCGCCCACGCAGCCCCGACCAAGAGCACCAGCAGCCACGGTCCGTAAGGACCTCCAGGACTCAGGGGGCTCGTGTCAACAGTGAGCACCATGCTCTGCTGCGCCGAGTTCCCCGCCGAGTCGCTCGCGATCACGGTCACATTGTGCTCGCCATCGCTCAGGCCCTGCAGTCTCAACTCATGGGTGCCATTGGCGATCGCCTCAGGATGACCATCGACCAACACTTGGGCCGATGACGCGAAGGACACCGAATCCCCGTCTGCCCACCGAACCAGGAACGATCCGTCCGTGGAGTGGACGTCGGTCGCGTTGATCGAGAGCGTTGGAGGCGTCTTGTCGATGCCGAACTCGATGGTGACAGGCATTTCCACGTTCCCGGCGAGGTCGGTCGAACGGAGCTGCAGGACGTGCCATCCCTCGCCTGTAACCTGGATCGGACCAGCCCATGACGTCCATCCGCCTCCGTCGAGCTGCGAT
>DATJOX010000020.1:0-16464 GCA_035506675.1 Methanomassiliicoccales archaeon | reverse complement strand
ACCACCATCAAGGCCATCCTCCGCCGCGCCCGGGGCATGCGCGATGAACAGATGCTGCTCCTCAAGCTCAAGTGGGCGACCGCTCACCCCATCCGATCCTCACGCGACCTCGAGAGGTTCATCGCACATGCCGGCTGCATTGATTCGGTGAAGAGCCTAGATTACTGACTATAAGGTGTGAAACCGGAGAGCATCTACTGTCAGTCCCGGTGACCTTGAAGTCTATTTCCCACCTATTTCCCAACGGGCGCGCCGCCGCGCATGGGGTCGGCCGTCGCCCCTGAAGTACACGGGTGCTTCGGCTTGGGGTTGTGGCTGCCGAAACCCCGTCTGGGTGCTCGAAGCGGCGGCTTGCAGTGGGGTGAGGGGATGACTGCGGCCTGGATTTGAACCAGCGACGACTTGCACCCTACGGGGGCCGGGGGACTCGTACCCCGGCTCACGAGAATTTCGCTGGTAACGAGCCGTCCCTCCGTCCCTCCCGCGACGTCAAAGGCGCGCTCGACAGCTGCAAGGCCGCTGCGAGCGGGGTGGTCGAGGGTGAGGACCGCGGAGATCGAGGCCAGGCTTGTCAGCTTACATCGACCCCTCGATACAGAACTTCGGCTGGCAGCGCCCACCTGGACTCTGGAAATGCTCGCTGCCCAACTCGTCGAGGACACGAGGGTGCGGCTGACTTGAGCCATGTCCGAGACCTGCTGCTGGCAAACGACGTGCGCCGCGGTGGGCCACGAGTGGGGCTCCGCATCCCCGTGCGGGCTCGTCGCAGAATCCTCCGCAAGATCAATCGCTCGGTGAAGAGGGCCGATGGCGAGGACGAGGTCCTCTACGTCGACGAAGCCGACATCGCCCTCAATAAGGTTCGGCTAACTGTAGCCAGGCGCGGTCGCCACAAGAGGTAACCCACGTCGCGCCTGCGGTTCAGCTACTTTCAGCTCACGTTCTTGGCCTCGAAGAACGCGCGGGTCGTCTGAAGTATCGTCAACGCGCGCTTCGTTAGGCGTCGAAGACGAACCCGACCCCTAAAATAGACGTGAGGTGCTTGAGTTCCTCGGAATGGTCGCCAAATACGAGAGAGTAGTGGTGACCAGTCGTGTTGTTCAGGAACCGATTCACGTCGCCGGAGAACTGTAGCCCGAATCCGGGCCAGCGGTTGCCTATGATCTCGTCGGGGGGTACTTCGCGCGGGCACGTGGTCGCTCTCCCGACGTGGAACCGCAGGGTCTCGTCGTTGCCGCCGATGCGCAAGACCGTGACGGTCTGACCATTCTCTAACTCGAACTTCAACGTTCCACCGCGCATCTTCCCGACGAAGTACTCCTTTGGGATGGCTTCGTCCGCTATGTTCCCGGGCATCGGCCAGATGTGCACACCTTGACGCCGGTCGGCGAGGCTCATTGGCGCGGTGCCGCAGTTGAAGAACGTGAGGCGGCCGGTCTGCTTGTTCAACCGCGCAATATCGGCGAAGAAGACCGCTCTTCCCGTGAGAAGGTGAAGAATATACATCGATAGAGCAGCCGGAACGTCCGCCTCGCAAGCCGTCATGGTCCCGTCGTCGTTGAGCATGCATGTTGCAAGGCAGCCGCAATACCCGTATCCGTAAGGAATTGCCGACATCTCCGGCATACACTTATTTGCGAAAACGTCGATTCCATAGAGCTTCTGGAGGCGCTTGAACCCGAGGTACATCCGAGCCTGGGTGCGGATGGCGTCGGGCTGCATTTGGTCCTCTCCGGCTGTCCAGTGCACGCCGTCCACCTTGGTCAGGAAATCCTTCTCGACCTTCTCGGCGTCCTCATCGCGGATATGTTCCATTTCCTTGAACACCTGGACGGTGTCGTACTGAGGGAAGTCCACGCCGAACGTGCGCTTCCAGCTGTATTCGTTTACCTGAGTCTGATACATCATCATGCACTTGCCACCGATGGTCGCTATCTTTCGATTGCGAAGCTGGCGGCGTACCCAGGCTGCTTTCGCGTACCGTAGGATAAATTGGTGATTGGCCTCGTCCCTCATCGGTCCACAGAGATACGGGAACTTCTTCCCGATTTCCTGAAGGACGTACCGGATCTGAAGCGAGGCCCCAAGATTGCCGTTAGCGATGCGATCTGAAAGACCATAGAGAATGAAAGGTGTGTGTAGATCGTTAACGGCTGAAACCACGTAAGAGGAGTACATCCAGGTGCCGACGACGAAGACGATTAGGTCGGCTCCCTCGTCTTGTAGCTGCCGGGCGCGGTTCGTGATCTCATACTCGTCAAAGAGCACTGCGTCGTCTAGCAACACGTGTACCGACTGCTCCTTCGAGTATCGCTCGCGCAGGTACGCAACGAACTGGTAAATTTCGTCTTTCTGATGGTTTTCCTTGGCCATCGCGACGAAGCCCAGGGTAGGGCGGTTCCGCGTCGTCACCCCACGCTCGTTGCTCACCTTTAGGTCTGGGACTGTACTGGTCTCCATTGCTCTCTCCTTGAACGGGATCACGTCTCTGGCTCCGTTTCCGCGATGGGTGTCAAGACGGGCACGGTTTCGTCTTCCCTTACGAGCACGCGGATGAGCCGTCCATCGAAGGGCGCTTCCAAGGCGCTCGTTGCCTTGTCGGTCATCACCTCGGCCACGATTTCGCCTTGTCGAAAGCTTTCACCTTCTCTCTTGGCCCAGCGCACCACGGTGCCCTGTTCCATCGTCAAGCCCAGGCGAGGCATCAAGATGTGCCTCATGCCGAGACCCTCCGGACGGCTTGCACGATCTTCTCCGAGTCGGGAAGGACGAATCGCTCCAGCACGGGGCTAAAAGGGATCGGAACATTCTCTGCCGCGACGCGCAGTATGGGTGCCCGGAGGGCGTTGAATGCCTTTTCCGCCACGAGGGCAGCGATCTCGGCACCAGTCCCTCCCCGCCGCCAGGCCTCATGGACCACCACCAGCCGCCCCGTGCGCCTCACTGACTCGAGAATGGTCTCCTCGTCAAGCGGGACGAGCGTGCGGGGGTCTACAACTTCGACCTCAATTCCTTCACCGGCCAACGTGGCCGAAGCTTCAAGCGCCATTTCGACGGTGAACGAGGTCGCGACGACGGTAACGTGCTTCCCGCGGCGCTTCACGTCCGCCTTGCCGAAAGGGATCGAGTAGTCGCCAATCGGGACCTCTCCCTTTCTCTGGTAAAGCTTCTTGTGCTCGATGAAGAGGACCGGGTTGCTGTCGGCTAGTGCCGTCTTCATCAGGCCCTTCGCTTCATAAGGAGTGCTCGGTAGCACCACCTTTATGCCGGGTGTGTGCGTGAACCAAGCCTCCAGGCACTGGGAATGCTGGGCGGCTGCCGATTGGTAGCCACCGATCGGCGTCCGAATCACCAGGGGAATCCGAGCCTTGCCGCCAAACATGTAGCGGATCTTGGCTGCTTGGTTGTAGATCTGGTCCATCGCCACGCCGATGAAGTCCATGAACGGTATCTCGGCGATGGCTCTGCAGCCAGTGGCCGCGGCCCCGAGAGCACAACCCACGATTGCCGCCTCGGAAATGGGAGCGTCGCGGATGCGTAGGTCGCCGAACTCCTCCCAAAGCCCCTTCGAGAGGCCCATCTCTCCACCGTAAGGGCCGACGTCCTCGCCGATCATGAAGAGGTGAGGATCTCGTTGCATCTCCTCGCGGATCGCCTCGCGGATCGCCTCCATGTACGTGATGGTCCTAGTCATGCACGTGCCCCCTTTTCCCAGAACAGATCGTCGAGAGCTTCGCTGGGGTCTGGGAGCGGGCTCTGACGGGCGAACTCGACCGCTTCCTGGATCCGCTGATCGATTTCCTTCGCCCATGTCCGGAGGGTCTCTTCCGAGATGCCCGCCTCGTTGCGGAGAACGCCCGATGCTCTCAGGACTGGATCGGCCTGCTTCCAACGGTCCAACTCGCCCTTGTCCCAATACGTGACCACCTCGCCCTCGAAATGGCCACGGTGTCGAAAAGTTCTCGCCACGATGAGCGTCGGGCCGGTCCCCTTCCGTGCCCTCGCGACGGCCTCATGCGCGGCCCCTTCGACCTCTTCGACGCTATTCCCATCCACTGACGTAGCAGGAATCCCATACGCCAGAGCTCGTCTCGACAAATCCGTTTCCCTGGTAATGCGATTGATTCGAGTGGAGACGCCGAACTGGTTGTTCTCGCAAACGAACACGACGGGCAGGCTCCAGGCCGCGCTCATGTTCAGAGCTTCGTGGAAAAGTCCCTCGTTGGTCGCGCCGTCTCCGAAGAATGCCACGGCAACCTGAGGGGTTCCCCGAAGCTTGGCGGAGTAGGCCGCGCCAACGGCCACGCCCAGGCCGCCACCCACGATGCCGTTGGCCCCCAGGATCCCGAGGTCCAGATCGGCGATGTGCATAGAGCCGCCCTTCCCCTTGCAGTAGCCGCTCCTCTTTCCACACAGCTCGGCCATCATGAGGTCGAGCCTTCCGCCCTTGGCGATTAGGTGACCGTGCCCGCGGTGAGTACTCGTTATGAAGTCATCCGGTGTCAGCGCTGTACAGACCCCAACTGCTACCGCTTCCTCCCCGGCGTAGAGATGCACGAATCCCGGGATCTCGCCGTCTGCGTACATGCGAGCGGTCTTTTCCTCGAATCTCCGGATGGTGAGCATCCTTCGATATAGATCCGCGAGGTGCTCATATCTCTTCTCCATGAGAAACCTCCTTCCCTGGCGAGTGCACCCCCGACTATCACTCACTCGTCGTCAGGCCCTTGCTCAAATCCGAGCTCCCGGAGGCTCAGGTCCTTCTGCTCGGTGGTCGGCGCCTTGTAGTGCAGATCAGGCCGGTCGAGCAGGTACGACACTCCGCTTCCCTTTACCGTGCTGGCGATGACAACGGTCGGGCGGCCCTTCATCCCGCGAGCGCAGTCGAAAGCGTTAGCGACCTGTTCCACATCGTGCCCGTCGATCTCCACGACGTTCCATCCAAAGCTTTTCCACTTCTGAGCTAGGGGCTCAGTTCCCATGATGTCGGCTGTCGCGCCATCGTTCTGGTAGCGGTTCCGATCGACGATTGCCACCAAGCTGTCGAGGTGGAAATGAGCGGCGGTCATGGCCGCCTCCCAGACCGGACCTTCGTTGAGCTCTCCGTCGCCCAGGATGACGTAGACACGCACTTGGTCGTGGTCCGTCATGCGAGCCGCGAGCGCGATGCCGCAACCCGCAGATAGCCCGAGGCCGAGGGAGCCGGATGTGACGTCGACTCCCGGGATGGAGACGCAAGGGTGTCCCTCTAGAAGACCCTGAATGCTGCGAAGTCTCTTCAACTCGGAGCGCGGGAAGAAACCTGCCTCTACCAACGCGGCGTAGAGGGCAGGGGCGGCATGACCTTTGGAAAGGATAACGCGGTCACGGTCCACTGCCGAAGGCTGACGGGCATCGTAGCGAACTTCACTGAAGTACAGCACGGACAAGATCTCGGCGATCGAGAGGGACCCTCCCGGATGGCCACTCTGGGCGCGCCAGGTCATCTCGATGACGTGTCGCCGAATCGTCCGAGCCATCAGTTCCAGAGCTTGGCGCTGATTCGCACTCAGCATATCGACCCAATTCGCATATTTCCCTTGCGCTCGACGACCACCCTTGCCTTGGCCCGGATCTCGTCGGCGGTTAGGCCAAACGCCGCCAGAAGTGCACCGGCTTCGCCTGATCTTGCGAATGTATCCCTCAACGCCACCTGCTCCATTGGGATTGGGCAGTGCGCGACCAAGTACTCCGCCACCGCACCCCCGAGGCCGCCGCAGCAGTTGTGGTCCTCCGCCGT
Source organism: Methanomassiliicoccales archaeon (assembly GCA_035506675.1). Lineage (GTDB taxonomy): Archaea > Thermoplasmatota > Thermoplasmata > Methanomassiliicoccales > UBA472 > JAJRAL01. The sequence goes on along the minus strand of DATJOX010000020.1, from coordinate 10,685 downwards.
GACTATGGCGCCGGTCTCGGTTGCGGCAGCGAGCAATGCCTGAGCGTCGAGAGGCTTGACCGTTCTCATGTTTAGAACTCGCGCTTGGATCCCCTCTGCTGAGAGACGTTCAGCTGCCTGGAGACACTCCCACACCATCATGCCAATCCCAATTAGCGTGACGTCCTGCCCGGCACGCAGGGTCTCCGCCTTCCCCAGCGCAAAAGTGACCTCGCTCTCTCGATGCAAGATCTCGCTGGCCGCTCTGGGAATGCGGAGGTACGCCGGGCCCTTATTCCTCACGACCGCCCGAACTGCAGCAGTCACCTCGCCCGGATCAGCGACAGCGGCGACGGCCATTCCCGGAATGGCGCGCATGATCGCGATGTCCTCCACTGCCTGATGGGTGACGCCGTCTTCGCCGACGTTGATACCACCGTGAGTGGCAATGACCTTCACGTTCAATCGAGGGTAGGCGACCATGTTGCGGATCTGCTCATAGGGTCTTTCTGTGGCGAACATCGCATATGCAGTGAAGATCACGGGAAGCCCGAACGAAGCTATGCCAGCTGCCACACCTACGGCATTTTGCTCCGCGATTCCGACCGAGACGAAGCGGGCAGGGTATCTCTGTTGGAAGCGGATAGATTGCGTGGATTTGGAAACGTCAGCCGTGACGACGACAAGGTCCTCAACCTCGCTGCCCACTCGAACGAGTGCTTCGCCGAGCGCATCTCTGTAGTTGCCGATCAAGACTCTCCCCATCTTCGCCCGAAGAAACGGTTTCTTTGAGCAGGCTTTAAGAGTTTATTGATCTTCAAAATCTCGTTTGATTTGGCCAGCTGGGCGACGTACGCGCCCTTTCGTCGTATGAGAAAGTTCACGAATAGGCTCTCAATGATACACATCTCGGCCACCCGCTTTGAGATGATTTCGCCGGAGATGTACGCGGTATAAACGGCCGTCTGCAGGACGAAGCGCGAAAGCTTGGCCAACGCCGATCGCGGAAAGTTTGTAACAGCGACCACGGTCGCGCCCGCCCTCGCTGCCTCACGTGCCACGTTGAGTAGGGTACGAGTTTGCCCAGTGTAGCTGATGGCGACCAGTACATCCCCGGCCGCGAGTTGCGAGGCCAAGACCATCTGGAGATCGAAATCGGAGGCGAACGTTGCTGGGAAGCCAACACGAATCCAGCGATAGTAGGCCTCCTCAGCTACGACCGCCGCGTTCCCTACTCCGCAGAACATAATGGCTCGGGCTCGGCATAGCGACTTCAAGGCGCCGTCGTAGGCGTTGGTGTCAATCACTGAGGCGGTGTCCGATATGGCTTGAGCGGCCGCGTTAAGGATCTTACGCAAGACGCTAGACGGGTCGTCGTCAGGCCGAAGCCCGCGGTACTCGAAGATGTCCGCGCCATCCTTCGAGGGCCGGAACTCGGCTTTGAGTTCAGGATACCCCCCGTACCCTATTCGCTTGGACAGCCGGACGATGGTGGCCTCGGAGCAACCCGCGCGATCCGCGAAGGTCACGATCGACAGGTCGTGGATCTCCTTGGGGTGCATGAGGAGGAAGTCCGCTGCCCGCCGCTCCGCTTTGCGTAGCCCGCTGTAAACAGCCTGGAGCCGCACAGCGCAGGGGCGTGGGAGCCGGTTGAGGCTAAGCTCATCCATGTCGGGGCCCTGAGTCGCTGATTGAATGCTTTGCGGTGCGCCGTGGTTGTGACGATGACGCCGATGTGAGGCGGGCGCCCCGCGTGCAAGACGGCCGGATACCAGTCGCGGGAAGCACGAAGCGGTTGGTCGCCACTTGTAAGATGCGGCTGTGTAGGAGGGCATTCGATAGGTGGGCGCGTGCGGTCGCAAGGGTCAGTCCTACAACGATACCCATCGAGTCCACGTTACGCAGGCGTGTCGGCACGATTCATGTTCCAGGAGGAAGAGACGCGGGGAAGGCCCGCGGGTGAGCCCCGACAAGATGACGGCGTAGGGATAGCGCCTTGTGGCTCGTACCTCCTCCGCGATCCCGCGGGGATCGCAATACCAAAGCAGAGGTAGCCCGCCGAACCATCTTGCCCAAGCCAAGGCTTGCCCACTCCTGCGCGGCGCGGATCACGGCCGGAAGTTAGGAGAGCGCGGCGGTGTTGGGGTAGAGGTACACCGGAATCTTGTGGATGACCGCGCGCACCAGGCCCTTCGCTGGAAGCCACAGGCATTCCGCGAGCGGTCTGGGCCGGCGTGCCCCCATCAACTGGTGGTCCAGGTGGAGGCTCACGAGGCGGCACGTTCAGCAGTCTGAGCCCGGCGTGCGAGAAGTTGTGTATGCCAGAGCCGCAGATGTCTCGCGCGTGAACGTACGCGACCATGTGGCCTGGCCCGCAGGGAGCTAGTTCCACCTCTTGCCCTGCCAGGCAGTTGGCTTCCCCGAACAGTGCGGTCCGCATGCGCATCGGGTCACTACACCCAGCAACGGTTCCTGCACTGCGGCGTGAATCACTGGGGGCAACGCTCGAGATCGCCGCCGTCCTCAGGGCCCAGCGCCAGATGTTCCCCTGACCGTTCATGCACGCTTTTGGTGAAGTGAACGGGCACCATCCTAGGTCCGGGCTGCGCAGGATGTAAAGGCCTCATTTTCGGATACGTGAACCGGAACTGAAAATCCGGGACCATGGGCTCTAACGTTAGTGGGTTCTAAAGCCACTGCCTTTTCAGAACTTGGACGCTCTTCTGAAAACTACCTCTTGACAGGCCAGGCCCGGCTGGTAGCGTGTGCGAAACATCCAGGAGGCGCTCATGAGGCACGGAAGTCCCGTGCTTAGCGTCGTGGTCGGGGCCTGCCTTGGTCGTGCCAGCGAGCCGAGCGGGGTAGACACGATGGCGAGTTTCCTCGGCTCTGGCGCCTTTTCGCTGTCACCCCGAGCGAGGTGTGGATGCCGATGTGCTTCCGCTTGGGACTGGCGATGCCCAAAGCGATGTGCTGGATGCCACTCAAGCTGCGCCTGATCGGCCATGAAGACCAGGTACTTCGTCGGGACAGACATCGGCACCTCGGGGACCAAGACCATCCTCGTGGATACCGCGGGGCGCGTGGTGTCCTCGTCTCAGGAGGACTACGGCATCCTGACACCTCGCGCGCTGTGGGCAGAGCAGTGGCCAGACGTTTGGCTCCGGGCCGTCAAGCGGACCATCCGGGAGGCCGTGCGCAAGTCGGGCGTCACGTCAGGCGACGTTGCTGGGATATGTATCAGTGGGCTGTACGGCGGCTCGGGCATCCCATGCGACGATGCGTGGAACGCAGTCAGACCGTGCATCATCTGGATGGACAGGCGGGCGGATGCGCAGAGCAGGTGGGTGGCAGAGCGAGTCGGCCTCGAGAAGCTGTACGAGGTCACCCATAACGGGGCCGATCCTTACTACGGCTTCACGAAAATTCTTTGGATCCGCGACAACGAACCCGCGAATTGGGCACGCATCAAGCAGTTTCTTCCGCCCAATGCATTCGTGATCCAGAAGCTGACGTCCGAGGTGGCGATCGACTTTTCGTCGGCCGGCAATATGGGCGGCATCTTCGACCTACGGAGGCGCAACTGGTCAACCGAGTTGCTCGACGCGATGGAAATACCAGATGGGATGATGCCGGACAGGATCGTCCCCTCCAGCGAGATCGTCGGCGGCCTCACCCGCGAGGCCGCTGGGGAACTCGGCCTTCCCATCGGAACTCCGGTGTGCGCAGGCGGAGTCGACTGCGTAGTGGCTACCCTGGGCCTGGGAGTTCTCGAACCAGGTGAGCACGTGGCGGTCATCGGGACGTCGATGACCTGGGGGTTCGTCCATCGCGGGAGCAGCGAGAGCAAGAACCTCATTTGCATGCCCTACGTGAAGGATCCGGAATCGCTTCTCTTTACGTTCGGCGGAGCGGCGACGGCAGGAGCCCTGCCGAGATGGTTCCGGGACAACTTTGCGGAGCTGGAGAAACGCAACGAAGCCCAGGCGGGCACGAATGCCTATCAGGCGCTTGAGGCCGCCGCCGGGCAGGTCGCGCCAGGGAGCGATGGGCTTATCGTGCTGCCATACTTCATGGGCGAGAGGTCTCCGATCTGGGACGTTCACGCCCGCGGGACGATCCTCGGCCTTTCACTTCATCACACGAAGGCCCATGTCTACCGGGCATTCCTCGAGTCCGTCGCCTATTCACTCCGACACACGATGGAGAACGTGCGGACCGGTACGCATCTTGGCGAAAGGCTGATCTTAGCCGGCGGGGTCACGCGCTCCAAGCTATGGAAGCAGATCTTCGCGGACGTGACCGGGTATCCGGTGGTTTGTCCGGACAAAGACGTCGAAGCAAACATGGGCGACGTCCTACTCGCAGGCGCTGGCACCGGCCTCCTGAACTACTCCGCGGCAGGGGAGTGGCTCTCATTCGGAGACCAAGTCGTCCCCGATGCGAACCGGCGCGTACTCTACGACCGCTACTACGAACTGTACAAAGCCACGTACCAGCATCTTAAGGGGACGATGAAGGACATGTCTGCCCTCCTCTCAGATATTCAGGTCGGTGGGCTAGGGTCTCCATGAACGCTCCCGAACCGCTTCTGCGCCTGGTGGACCTCTCGAAGGAGTACTCCGGAAAGCGAGTCGTCGACAAGGTCAACATGAGCGTCATGCGGGGGGAAATCGTCGCGTTGATTGGGGAGAACGGCGCTGGCAAATCAACTCTAAAGAACATCCTCGTCGGGCTCGTCGAACCAAGCGAAGGCGTTATCGTGTACAAGGGTACCGAACGCAGCAAGATGAGGGTCGGCGACTACCGAATCGCCGCGGTCCACCAGGAGCTAAGCCTTTTCCCGAGCCTCTCCGTCGCCGAGAACATCTGCATCACGGATCTGCCCGGAAGCCGGCCCTTCGTCGACTGGAATGGTTGTCGCGAGAGGGCAAGGAAATACCTCGCGATGATGGATATCGAACTGGATCTGGAAACGTCGGTCCAGATCCTGGGGCCGGGAGAATGCCAGCTTGTCGAGATCGGGAAGGCGCTCTACCAAGAACCGGAATTATTGATCCTGGACGAACCAACCACGTCGCTCTCTCAGCCGGAACGGAAGAAGCTGTTTGAGGTCATGCAAGCGCTCAAGAAGCGTGGCGTGGGCATGATCTTCATCACCCACTTCATCGACGAGGTCTACGAGGTGAGCGACACCATCGTGGTGTTGCGCAACGGCGTCCACGTCGGTGGGGGGGTAACGTCGCAGACCCCCCGAAACCTGGTGGAGGAGCTTCTAGTGGGGCGCGCCTTGCACCAGCGAAAGCTCGACATAGGAGTACCGAAAGAGGAGGTCGCGCTAAAGGTAAACGGGTTCAACTCGGATCGCTTCGTTGAGATTAACTTTCAAGTACGGCGGGGCGAAATCCTCGGTATCGCCGGGCTGATGGGCGCCGGGAGGACCGAGGTCATCGAGTCCATCTACGGGCTTCGTCGGACGCGAGGGACGCTGGAGCTCTTCGGGAAGAAGTACACCGACTGGACACCGGGAACGCTTCGCGATGAGGGGGTGCTGTTCATCCCCGAGGACCGCCGGACGAATGGCGTCTTCCCGTATCGGCCATTGCGCGAGAACCTCACCTCCTCGAACCTGAGCAGCTTCGTCCGTCGCGTGTTCCCGGGGATCGGGTTCCGGGGAGAAAGAGAAAGGGCGGAGGAACTCGCCCGAAAGCACAGGGTGGTCTTCGCCAACGTCGAGGCCCCCATCGCTGCCCTGAGCGGCGGCAATCAACAGAAATCCATTCTCGCGCGTTGGATGTCGATCAGCCCCTCGGTCTGCCTCTTCGACGACCCGACTCGAGGGGTCGACATCGGGGCCAAGGAGGAGATCAGCAACGGGATTGCCCAACTGGCTCGGAACGGCTGTGCTGTCGTTATCGTGTCATCGGACATCAAGGAACTGATCGAGTTGTCGCATCGCATCATCGTGATGCGGAAGGGGAGATTCGTCTCGGAGATGACGAAGGAGGAGTTCGACCCCAAGAGGATCATCAGCGTGGCTGCGACCACGGCCTGAGCACAGGTCAGGAGATGAACGGCTCTCACGCCTCCCCAGCCGACATCCTCCGAAGGATCCTACGGGTCCCTTGGATGTCGATTCTACTCGGCGTGATCCTGCTCGCCGGAGTGCTGAGCATCCTCCAGCCTTCGTTCTCCTCGTTGACGAACTTCAAGAACATCTTCCAGCAATCCAGTGTCACGGCGGTCATCGCCGTGGGAATGACCTTTGTCATCCTTAGCGGTGGTATCGACATCTCTGTTGGCATGAACGTATTCCTCATGTGCGCCTGGATGTACGGGCTTAACAAGACCTTGCCCGCGGCGCTCGTGCTTCCGATCGGGGTTGTCGGGGGGGCGATTATTGGCGTCGCCAACGGTTTCTTGATTTGCGTTCTTAGGATCACGCCCATTATAGCAACGCTGGCTACCCTTTCAATCTGCCGGGGGATCGCGTACCTCCTCATCGAGTCGAGGATGAAGGTCGTCTCACGCAGCTTGCGCGTAATCGGTGCGAGCGACCTGTTTGGAGTTTTCCCGGTTCCGATTCTGATCATGCTGGTGCTGACAGTTGCAGGGTACTTCCTCCTGAAGTTCACTCGATTCGGTCGGTATGTGTTGGCGATCGGTAACTCAATCATCTCCGCGAGGGAGTCGGGCATTCCTATCAAAAAGATGCAATTCTCAACCTACGCCCTGTGCGGCCTGTGCACTGGCGTGGCCTCTACGATCTACATCGGTCGCCTCGGAACGGTGCAGACCGACACGGCCTGGGGGATCGAGTTCACCGTCATCACTGCGGTAGTCCTGGGCGGCACGAGGCTTTCGGGCGGCAGGGGGACCATCATCGGCAGCGTCATCGGCTGCCTCTTCCTCACGTTGATTGAGAACGGTCTGAGCCTCATGGAGGTGTCGGGGTTCTACTACGATGTTGTGCGGGGGCTGATCCTCCTCGTTGCGGTGACCATCGAGGCTCTTTCAGCTTGGAGGCAGAATCGGGCCGTTCTCGCAGAACGGGCAAGGCGACTTCGCATCGTCCCGCAAGCCTGAGAGCCAGTCGGGGGAAAGGAGTCGCAGGAATCGCATTCGTCAAAGGAGGTGGCAAGCAAGGGGCAGGTGGTGTGGTTGAACTGATTCAGAGCGTGGTGCAAGCGCTCGTGATCTGCATCGGAGGAAGAGATGATAAAGGCAAAGAGCATGTTGACCGCCACGCTAGCGCTATTCGTTGTGGGCGCAGGAGTACTCGTGGTCGGACACGCGAAGGCGGCGTCGAAGCCGGTCGTGATCGGGATCTCAACGGATGCTGGTTACCCCGCACGGGGAATTGAGGTAATCGGCATCTACGAGAAGGCGAAGTCGAATCCCAACGTAAAGGTGATCGAACAGAACGCGGACAACGACTCGTCGAAGCAGATCCAACAGGTTAAATCGATGGTGGATCAAGGTGCGACGGCGATCGTGGTGTGCGCGGTCGACATGAACGCCATCAAAACCGCGCTCGACTACGCCAATCAGAAGCATGTCATCGTGACGCTCTATGATCGTTTCGTCGATCACCCGGCCGTCAAGTTTGTGGGTGGCTACGACTCGTACAAGGACGGTCTCAAGAGCGGAGAGGCCATCAAGGGGTTTAACGACGGGAAGCCGCACGTCGTCTTCGAACTCGTGGGTAATCTTGCCGACACCAATGCGCTAGCTCGTCGCGACGGGTTCCATAAGGTCATTGACGGGGAGAAGAACCTCAAGGTGGTGCAAATCCAGACCGACTGGTCGACGGACAAGGCGCTCGCCGGTATGGAGAACTCCCTGCAGAAGTATCCGGACGTCTGGGCGATCTTCAATGCCTCCTCCCATATGGACGGATCGATCACGACCGCGCTGAAGGAAGCCGGTCGGTTGAAGAAGCGCGGCGAGCCAGGCCATGTCATCCTGGTGTCGCTGGGTGGAGAACCACCGGGGATGCAGACAGCGCTCGACGGCTACACCGACGTCTTTATGGTTATCCCATTTGACGAGATGGGGGCGCAAATCTACGACGCGATCATGAAACTTGCTAACAACGAATCGCTCTCCTCCAACAAGTATTACTGCAAGACCTTTCCAGTCATGGGAAGCGAGGTCGAAAAGCGCAAGGAGGAGATCTTCGCCTGGAGGTATCGAGACCTCTTGAACAAGTAGTCTAGTAGCCGCAGGAGGTCCGGGTTCCGGAGACAGGTCTGGTGATGAACGACACGGAGATAGGACGGAACCGGGCGGAGTCTCAGCGTCATAGCTCTGCGCGCCGCTGGCAGGGCGGCGCGCAGAGGATCCTTGGAGCTTTTATCGAAAATCCGGTTGCGCTGATGCTGGTTGCGGTCTGGGTGATGTTTCCCCTGCTCAACCGGATGTTTCTGACCGGTAACAACATCATAACCTTACTTGTGGCGAACGCCTTTTTCGCGGTGGCTGCCCTCGGCGAGACGTTCGTGCTGATGACTGGGGGGATTGATCTCTCCGTCGCGCAGAACTTGACCTGCAGCTCGATGGTGTCGGCCCTCGCCATGATCTCCTACCAGCGAGACGCGGTGAATGCGGTGCTGAACCCTGGCGGGAAGGTGTTGAGTCTCACCGAACTGGCGAGTACCCCGGGGATCACTTCTCAGATGATCGAGAGTGCGGTCTCCGGGTCGGCCGGGGGCGCCATTCTGGTTGGGTCGGTCGTAGCAGTCGGAATGGGATTATTGTTTGGCATCATCAACGGTGCTGCCGTGGGCATGTTCAAGATGAGCCCCTTTATCGTGACCCTCGGGACCCAGCTTCTCGCGCGGGGGCTCTCGTACGTGCTCTCAAACGGCCACAGCATATCGGGAACGCCTCGGGAGCTGACCAACATGTCGATCTCCTACGGCCTTCCGGTCACCTCCCAGCTGGTGCTACCATGGGTAGTCTTCATCATGGTCGCCCTGTTTGTGGTATTTGGATTGCTACTTGAGAAGACAAACTGGGGCCGTTACATTACGCTCACGGGCAGCAATCCGGAGGCGGCACGCTACGTGGGTATCAGGGTCCCGCTCGTTATCTTTTCGGTTTACGCGATCGCCGGGCTGCTTGCCGGAATCGGCAGCTTTATGTCGATCATGTGCCTGGGAACGGCCGACCCGAAGGTTGGGGACCCACTGCTCCTGCCCATTATCGGAAGCGTGATCTTGGGCGGAATCAGCACGAGCGGCGGGGAGGGCTCGGTGAAGAAAGCTGCGCTGGGTATCCTGCTTTTCGCGACAATCATCAACGGAATGACGTTCCTGAATCTGACTCTCTCGTTCCAGCAGATCATCCTGGGTTCCATCATCATTATCGGTATGTCGCTGATCGCTCGGATCGGCTATCGCAAGGGATGAACAATGGCGGAAAGCGGCGCGTCGGAACTAGGCATGCGGTTGCTAGCCGGGAAATGTGCGATCGTGACGGGTGCGGCAAGAGGCATCGGTCGGGCGATCGCAGCGGAGTTCTGTCGACAGGGGGCGAAGGTCCTTCTAACGGACGTGAACGAAGAGCTTGGCGCTCGAGCGGCGACGAGGCTCGACTCTGCGGGTTGCTCGCGAGCAGTCTTCCGGCGCATGGATGTTACGGACGAGGAAAGTGTCGAGGAGGCTTTCCAATTTGCAATCGCTGAGTTTGGCTTGGTTGATATCCTGGTAAACAACGCCGCGATTTTGGTGGCTCAGGAGGTGAAGGATTTCCCGGTCAGCGACTGGCGAAGAGTGGTCGACGTGAACCTCACAGGCGCGTTCATCTGCGCGAGGGCCGCGGTGAGGCACATGATCGCTCGGGGGATCAAGGGAGTAGTTCTCAACGTCGCCTCTGCGTCGTCGCGCAAGGCGGACGCGAAGCACGCCGCGTACTCAGCCTCTAAGGCAGCCATGATCGCGTTCGCACGCGTTCTAGCGTTAGAGGTCGGGGGGTATGGCATCCGGGTGAACTCGCTGCTACCCGGCGCGACGGAGACGGAGATGCTGGCGGACGTGTTCAGCCGGGTTCAGGGCCTGAGGGATGACATCATCAATAAGACGGTATTGGGAAGACTCGGGCAGCCACAGGATCAGGCGAACGCCGCAGTATTTCTATGCTCCGACCTAGCAAGCCACGTTACCGGCGAGTACCTCATCGTCTCGGGTGGCGAATTTTTCAATCCGTAGAGAGCGGGCGGGGTCTTGGCTGCGGTTACGTTCTTGCTCACACCCGACTTTGACGGCAAAAGGGGAAAGTCTGGGGCCGCTCGGTCCGGGACCGGAGCCGCGCACCCTACGGACCGCGCCGCCGCCTCGGAAGGAGCGGCGCGATCCGCGCCCACAACCTGTCGCCCATCAACGCCGCCGTTACTGCTCCCGTCTATAAGGGCGCGATCTCACGTCCAGTTTCTGGCTGCGGTTTAGGGTACCCGTACGGCGGACCGCGTAGTGTCGCCGCTCACGTCGCCGCTGCCAGGCGATCACCGTGGACGGCTGCACGAAGACGAGGGCGCTTCGCCAACCGGCCCATGCCCGGGAGAACCATGACCACAGGAGCCGATCGGCGACCTGGATGCGGGTTCGGGGGTGATGCCGCCGGTAGACGGCGAGCTGGTGGCGCAGGGCGAGGATCTCGAGCTGGAGGGCGACGCGCCTGCGGAGGCTGGCGCGGAGGGAGGCGAA
>DATJOX010000019.1:0-17500 GCA_035506675.1 Methanomassiliicoccales archaeon | reverse complement strand
GCCGATTTACCCAAGGATTTACAAGACCGGCTACGGACGTTTTAGGCTCAATAATATCGACCACCACTCGGGCCGCGGGTATTACCGCGGCGGCTGGCACCCGTCTTACCCGGCCCTTACTTCTCCTGTTTTTTAGACAGGGGAACAGCCAACACAAAAGTGCTGGCACTTGGAATTCCCTCATCGGGGTTGCCCCCATTGTGAAGTTTTCGCGACTGCTGCGCCCCGTAGGGCCTGGACTCATGTCTCAGAGTCCATCTGTGGGCTTCCTCTCTCAAGGCCCATACGCGTCAGAGGCTAGTGGGTCCGTTACACCCACTACAACCTGATACGCCGCAGACCAATCCTAAGGCACCGGAGTTTTGAACCTAGAAGCGTTCCAGCATCCTAGATCTATGGAGTATTATTCTCAGTTTCCCGAGGTTATCCTCCACCTTAGGGCATGTTATCCGCGTGTTACTCAGCGGTTCGCCGAGACCTTACGTCTCTCGACTCGCATGTCTTAATCGAATTCCAATAGCGGTGGCCGCCGGCAGGATCAACCGGAATCGATCCTGAGACATGACTTGAATGCCTCAAGGATGTCATTTATCGAAATTGGCAGTATACCAAGTTTCACCGACGTACCATCATGTGATACATTGATCATCGAGCGTCGGAACAGAGAGAACACGTTCGCGGAACGGAGATCTCTGGTCCCCATCGTTGTACACAGCCCTGGAATTGTAAGCGCCTCATCGAAGGCCATACGGCCAAATCTCAGCACCCATACGCGGGCTGTGCCCGAGGTAGTTTCCCCTTAAGTCCGGTCCCATATATAACCGTTTCTGAGGTCTACCAGTCGCGCCATGCACTCGCGCACGTCGCGCATCTGTTCTCTAAGTCGTCATTCTATTTGAAGGCTTGTGCATCTTACTGGACATCGCTTTGCGAAAGGACTCATCGGGCGCTCCCCTGATCGTGAAAATGACGCAGAAAATCGCATCATTCTTGCAGGGGAGGTCGTCGACTTTCTCATCGGGGCAATTCTGAGCGACCGAGAGCCTGGCCAATGCCCCAGAGAAAGACTTAAGTCAGCAGTTGTCTTGTCACAGCCCGAAGCGGAGGTGGCCCAGCCAGGCAAGGCGTTGGATTGCTAATCCAATGCTCGAAAGAGCTCGGGGGTTCAAATCCCCCCCTTCGCGCTCTCTCTTCCGATGGAAAGTGGTTTTGTGGACATGCCGAATAGGATCAGCCTGGTCCTCTTTCAATAATGTCCGTGCCACTACCCTTGTTGAGTCTTCTGTGCAGATAGCCGATGACTATTCCGAGAGCCAGGACCCTCAGCACGTTAAACGATGTTCCGATGAGGAAGTAACGCAAGGAATCACTCGGCGTGAGAAGACTTGCAGGCACTTGGAGTAAGATCGTGACCATGAGGAGGGCAATGAAGCTGAGCGCGATGGACGCCAGAATCGGGCTCCTCGCTGGGATTCTGTCATAAAAACGAAGCAGTAGATAGCTGACAAAGAATCCGATGACCAGACCGCCGACTAACGACTCAAGAATCATTGGGAGATAAGAAATCGAGAGGGCTGCTCTGTACTCGACGGCGATGGGCGTCAGGGAGACTGCGAAATTGGCTACCCAGAATGCGGCTCCTCCAGCAATAGCAAATTCGCACAGGCGCCTGTCGACCCTATGTGACTTTCCTCGCCCGCCTAGATCTTTGATTCCGGATTCCATGCGAGGTCACCCTCCCTCCGTCGAGGCCGGTCCGTTGTCCTTCACTCCCTTGATTAGCAGCCACAAGGTCAGGGAGACCTCGGCAATGAAGCTCACTGCTAGCCCGGGATATGACAGCACATCAGACCCGGGAAGCAGGAAGAACTGGAGGAACCAGATCATGACACCGAGGAAGTCAAGGATCAGCAATACGCCCAGCCACCTGGGAAGGTAGCCTGACCGGTTAACCAAGTAACCAAGTGGGAGCAACCAGGTGCCATAGAACAGCTGCGCTACCATGACCCCGTCTTTGTACAAATTGAGTGAAGCGAGGGCCAGGGCTTCCAGCTGACCGGCCGAGAACGCCGCAAGATAATCGGCTCCACTCAACAAAGGCAGGGCCGCGAACAGATTGAGCATGCTGCTGCACTCGACTGCGACGCCTCCCAAGTTCAACAGCAGGAACAGCAACGCAAGGTTCTTGTCGACCGGTCTCAGCAGCACGTACAGGGCCCAGGCCGCCAGAAGAAAGAACAAGGCTGAGACCAGTTCGGCGATGAAAGCGATTCTAGGCATGAGCTCGTTGGCCGCAATGTTGTGGGCAGTCGCGGCCGCGTCACCGGACACGATGAATTGTGAACGGAGATATGATGCCAGGACGAAGGTCAAGATGAAGGCCAGGTAGAACGACCCGGCAATCTTCGCCGTCTTGTTCATCGAGTTCGACTGTCCATTTCTCTTTGCAGGGCCGTGTCCTTCTCCAAAGACATGAAGTGCGTTCATCGCTCGCCCTCCCTGTATTTCTTCGATCCCTCAGCCTTCTGCAAGTCCTTCGTCCCAAGATCGATTCTCAGCTCGCCGTTGCTTCCGACCACTTCCAGAATTATGTCTTCCACGAAACGGGCTCGTTTCAAGTACCCTATGGAGCCTTCGATGAACACTTTCTGGTCGCTGTCCAAAGAAACGTTCTTCAAATGCCCTTTCGACCTGAGCTCGATGGTGAACGTCCGTGCTTCCTTTCTTTCGTCTTCGGTCATCTCGACCCTCGAACCGGGTGAGGGCGGACCACAGTTGATAACCATTATTTGACTCGGATGTGCTGCTATCAACAGAATTGTGTAGGTGTCTCATTTGGTGAAAACCAAGGCTGACGACGATCGTCTCTCGGACATTCATTTCCAACTGTCGAGCGCAGATAGGCGGAGGATCATCGAGGAGCTTCAAACGCAGAACCTTAAGATGAACGAGGTGGCGAAGAAGCTAGATATCACTGCAACTGAAGCGTACAGACAGTTGCAGCGATTGACGGAAGCCGGTCTATTGGAGAAGACTTCCAATGGTATGTATCGCTCCACTACTTATTCCAAGCTCATCCTAGAATCCTCTTCTGCCGTGTGCTTTCTTTGCAACAACAGGGAGTACTTCCTGGAGCATGACGCGTCGTTGATCCCTCCCCAGTTCCGCGCCAGATTCGGAGAGCTCCTGAAGACCGTACTTCACCCTGACTTAGTCTCCAATATCAACACGGCCACAGAGGAGCTCAAGAACGCCGAGAAGCGGATCGAGGTGATGTCCATGCAGGGCCTAGAGGAGCACGGCAAGATACTCAAGGAGCGTTCATTGGAGGGCGTAAAAGTGAGGACCCTGAGGCAGGAAGGGGTCAGGGCAATGATGGGCGCGCACATCGCCGCTGAGTCATCGGAGGAGAGTAGGTTCATTCCCAGAATCTGCGTCATGATGATTCTTACCGACAAGTCAGTAGGAATCTCATTCCCGAAGTTGGACGGCAAGTTGGACTACCAAGCCCTTGTTGGCAGAGATCCATTTTCGATGAAATGGGCAAGCGACCTGTTCGAGGACCAATGGAATAGAGCTATACCTTGACATAGATAGGTTACTGGAAGAAAGCTCATTCGTTTTGAGTTGGCTGATCCATCTTTGTCGACCAACGGCCTACAAGCGCCTGGGTGGGGCCTTCGGCCCCCTAGCCGACGTGAGCTCCTGGTCTTTCTTCTTGTCCCTCGAGTGCAAACCCGAGGCTGCTACGAAGGCACCGACAATGATCGCCGTGACAGCGAACAGAAGGACCAGAATGTCCAGGGTCAATTCAGGAAGGCCAGCGATGATCAGTCCGAACAGAATCGAGAAGATGCCAGCGACCAGCGCGAATGCTCTTCCTCTGCGGCCATAGACGTGGAGTCTGTGCTCGTCTCCGGGTGTGAGGGCGGCGGCCACTTCGAACAGCCCCCAAACGATCGCCCAGGCGGCGAGGAGATACACCGCCGCTAGGAGCGTCACCTCGGGAAGCAGGATCGCGAAGACGCCGAGCAACATGCTGCTGATGCCCCTCAGAACGAATAGCCAGCGGTGCGCGGTCCCCTTCGGCGTCGAGATGCCGAACAATACTTCCGCGGCTCCGACGAAGAGGGCGATCACTCCAAAGAGCTCGAGGAGGACGAGAAGCGTAATGGCCGTGTACACCAGCAGGAGCGCGCCAAGCGATATCAGTGCGAGGCCAGTGATCAGCCTCCAGACCCAGTTGTCCTCCATCATTCAGACCCAATCTCCTTTGGCATGTCCAACAAGTCCGATCGTGGCGCCTCATTGTCAATCGCCTTCGAAAAGACCTTCGCTGCCGCGTCGATTGTGGTAGATGGCGAGCGTCACAAGTGCCAGTAGTAATCAAAGAGGTCTTTGACCCACCCGATGCACTTCGGGTCTGTCCCATAGAACAGCGCACTGTCCGCACGACCGTCTATCGAATAGAAATTGACGCCCGCCACCCACTCCGTGCAGACTAGCCTGACCGGTATGTCTAGAATGGCTTTGTGCTCAATCTGCCCCTTGACAAATGGGACGTCCTTGAAGAGGTCGCGTGAGCGCTCGGGATACATCGCTCTGAAGCTCACTCCCTTCGCAATCCTCTCAGTAATGACGTCGCTGAGTGGGGTCGAGGGACGGTCGGACATCGTCCAGATGAACTTCTCGGCCTTCTTGAAGGCGATGACCGAGTTGTTCAGCATCTCCACCAAATCGAGGCTGAGCGTGGTGTTCTCTAGCTCGCCGAGGCGGTCGACGAATTGTTCGGGGAGTTTCCACACGTCACGGGTGTTGAACGACTCCCTGTTCTTGGATACGAATCTGTAGGAACTGGTTAGGTGAAGCACAAGCCGTCCATATGGGGTGATCGAGAAAGTCCCGTCGGGATTCCTCGATATCAAGAAGGCCTCGCTCAAGCGGTGCAGCTGCCTGAAGGCTTCCGTGTCGGTGAGGTCGAGTTTCGTCGCGATTTGGTGCATCTTCGCCGACTCTTTTCTCAGCTCGAGGAGGATCGAGAGACGGCTCTCGCTCGCGAGCTCGAAGAACAATTTGTCCAACCCGGTCGGTTCATCCACGCGGCATCACGCTGCTTAGCGACTTAGCAAGGATGCGAATGCCAACACATCGCTGCGAAATAAAGGTAATGAGCGGACCTCGGCCTTGCGTCGGTCCGAGGTGCCCAAAATGGGAAACAAGTCGGAAAAGGAACGGTTCTTCACCGTCGAACTGGAATCCAAGCTGAGCCTTAAGAACGTCACTCTTGCAGACGAAGGCAGCGAGAACGTATTGGTCGAAGGGACGCTAGGCAGGCTTCAGGGTGCTCGGTTCGCCGACGGGACCGTTCTCGAGGTGAAGGGGAGCAAGGGCGTGTTCAGGATCGACCTTGCGGAGAACGAGATCGCGAAACAAACGAACGGAGCGAGGGGGTGAGCTCATGCTTGAGGTGAAAGGGTTGTACGTGGGCTACGGCAGCGGCTCTCAGGGACTTGCCCCGTTCAGGCTGGTCCAGAGGGTGGCGCAGGCGAGGAGCAGGTTAGAGTCCAATGGCCAACAGCAGAGCGAATATGACATGACCCCACGCCAAAGAAGGTCATTCGTCCTCAATGGAGTCGACTTCGAGTTGAGCGGGGGGAAGGCGATAATCGTGGGGCCGAACGGCTCCGGCAAGTCCACCTTGTTCAAGGCGGTCCTCGGCCTGGTGTCTGCGGAGGACGGAACGATCAGGATCTTCGGGGAGGACCTGAAGGATGAGAGGCACGACACGCGCGTGTCCTCGAACCTGATCGAGCTGTACAAGCTCGCGCTGATCCCGTGCAAGGACATCGTCAAGGTGTTCGCGGAGATGAAGGGCGGAGACCCGCGCTGGACTCTCGCCCAGATCCAAGAGTTCGGCCTCGATTCGGTGCTCGGCAAGAAGGTGCACGAGCTCAGCACGGGGCAGCAGAAGATGTTCGGGAACCTGATGGCCGTCAGCTTCGGCCCGAAGCTCGTGCTGCTCGACGAGCCATTCGACAACGTCGACGAGGGGAGGAGACGCAAGTTCCTCACCATCCTGAAGGACCTCGATGCGGAGGTGATCCTCATCACTCACGAGTTCGACATCGTCTCGAAGCTGGACGGCTGGAGCCTGTACTTCATGCTCGACGGACGGCTGTGGGGCAAGTTCGAGTCCGGTCAGCTGGACAGGCTCTATTTCACGCGCGGCATCGCCCAGGACGCCCTGGAGGTCATGGACACTGAGGTCGGGAAGCTCTCCGTGACGTTGGACCATGGGGACGTCGCGGTGGGAATGGCGTCGAGCGCCAACGCCCTTCTCGCGAGGGTGTGATCCCATGCAGACGTCTCTTGCCGTTTGCTCATTGAAGGGCATCCTTCGCAACAAGACCCTTTGGGCCTTCGCGGGCGGGTTCATGGTGCTTTGGCTGATCGTCGGAGCGCTCGAATCGACGCCCAGCACGCCACACATCGAACAGCTGACGACCGCGTCGTGGTTCAGCATCATCGCGCTTTTCGGCCTGAGCTTCATCGCCACCAACATCGCCAGGACCATCAGTCACGCGAGCTCTTCGCTGTCGTATGGCTTCCGTTTCACGAAGCTCAGCCCGAAGGCCTACCTGGCGGCGCTCACATGCTGCGCCTCGGTCGTCGGGATCATCCTGGTCATTCTCGCTCTGGGGATGACCTTCGGATTGTTCTCGGCGAGCTACGGGGCGAGCATGGCACCGAGCGATCCGCTCTCCGTGATCGGCGTCTCCGCGCTGGTGGGGGTCTTCATGATGGCCTTCGCGGTGCTCGTGGTGCTCGTGGCGACGAACTACCTCGGATTGCGCAGCGTGAACCTGTTCATATTCCTGCCCCTGCTGATCGACACCGTGCTGGGGAACCTGCAGATGAACTCGACCATTCCCGCGGCGGCGGTCTACGCCTCGCCGTTCAATTCGATCATGTCGTTGCTCTACCAGACGTACAGCGGGACGCCGGCATACACGCAGCTCTTCAACTCCTCGACCCAGCCCCTCGAAGCAGGCTATCTGCTGCTCTCGATCGTCGTCTGGACAGTCGCGTTGCTCCTGATCGACATGATGCTGCTGAAGAGGGTGAGGTCTGGCCAGTTGGACGAGGGCAGGCAGATCTAGACGTCAAATCCCTTACATCTTCACTTCCCGTTCCAGGGGTCCGGAGCAGGTTCTAAAGCGGAGAAGGGAATAGCACATCGGGGAGTGAGGTTCTGATCGACATCCCTACCGCGACCTCGATCGTGACGATGGTCAGCATAGTCTTCGGCGTTGCCTTCACCATCCTCGAGATCCGCCATCTCAACCGCGTCAGGCGAACCGAGATCATCATGAGGATCTACGAGCGGTTCGGCACGAAGGAGATGGTCGAGGCGGTGAACCGCGTGGGGGCCGCCGAATTCGTGGACCTGACGGACTACCGGAACAGGTACGGATTCACGGACATTACGCAACTCGCGGTGCTCTTCGATGGGGTCGGCGCGCTGCTGGAGCAAGGCCTGATCGACATCAAGATGGTGGACGACCTGTTCGGCCCCACCCTGAATCTCCTCTGGGTCCGCGTGAAGCCGGTCATCTACGCGATGAGGATCGGATTGAACGAGGCGGCGTTCTTCTCCCACTTCGAGTTCCTGGTCAAGAGGCTGGAAGCGTACCGGTTGGAGAAGGGCCAGGCGGCGTGATCACTTCGAGAACAGGTCGGTGCTGAGGTACTTCTCGCCCCTGTCTGGCAGGATGGTAACGATGACCCCCGAATCGATGCGCTTCGCCATCTCGATCGCCGCGTACATCGCCGCGCCGCTGCTCATTCCCACGAAGATGCCTTCCTGCTTGACGACCTGGCGCGTCATCTCGTAGGCTGCCTCCGTTTCCACCATGATGGTGATGTCGATCTGGGCGGGGTCGTAAATCGCCGGAACGATCGCTTCCTCCATGTTCTTGAGCCCCTGGATGTAGTGTCCCTTGACGGGGTGGGCGCAGACCGTCTTGATCTTCGGGTTGTGCTCCTTCAGTGCCCTGCCAACGCCCATGATCGTGCCCGAGGTGCCAAGCGCAGAAACGAAATGGTCCACCCTGCCGCCGGTCTGTCTCCAGATCTCATCCCCGGTCGTCCTGTAGTGCGCCATCTTGTTGTATTCGTTCGAGAACTGGTCGGGCATGAAGTACTTCTCCGGGTTCTTCTTGACCAGCATCCTCGCTTCCCTGATGGCGCCGTCGGTGCCGTACTTGCCTTCGCTCAAGGTCACCTTCGCTCCGAACGCCTTGATCATCTGGCGTCGCTCGACGGAGACGGCGTCGCTCATGACGATCTCGACGTCGTAGCCCTTGATCGCGCCGATCATCGCCAAGGACACGCCAGTGTTGCCTGACGTGGGCTCGATTATGGTTTTGCCCTTGGTGAGCTTGCCCTCGTCCTCGGCTTGCTGGATCATGCTCAGCGCGATCCGGTCCTTGATGCTGCCCGTGGGATTGAAGCCCTCCACCTTGGCGTACATCTCGACGTTCTTGTTCGGGTTGAGCTTGTTGATCTTGACCAGAGGGGTGTTGCCGATCGTCTGGAGGATGTTTTCGCGGATATCGGTCTTCGGCGTCTTCATGAAACCGTCTCCAGGTGAAAAGGGAAAGAGACTAGAATAACTATCTTGCGGGCCTTCGCTCCTAGGAATTGGTTGGCACTCGCTGCGCTCAGCATGTTCTTGTCACAGTCTGTTCCGCCGCTTCCGTTGAGTGATACGAACTCTTCTAATATCGCGAAAGCCCCATGCGCCTCCATGGACGCCGGTGTGGATGCGGGGGTAAAGGAAGCTTCGCGTGCGTGGGAAAAGGATCTCAACTGTGCCGAGTCGGCTCTCAGGGGGGTCTGTGCGGGGAGAGGGATCAAGCTTTCCGACGAATCGCTGAAGCTGGCGACTCCGTTCGGAGGCGGCCTCGGACGCTGCGAGGACGTGTGCGGCGCGCTGTCCGGAGCGATCATGGGCATCGGGGCCGAACTGGGCCGGACGGATGGCCAGGTGGACAAGAAGCCCTCGTACGCCGCCGCCAAGAAGACGTATTCTGCCTTCCAGGCCGAGATCGGGTCGACCTCGTGCCGGGTGCTTAACAAGGGGGACTTTGAATCGAAGGAGCACGACGTCAGGTGCAAGAAGTTCGTGCTCGAGGCCGTCAAGTTCGCCATCCAATCTCTCGATGGCAAGTAAGGATCTAGAGAGCGACCTTGCCTAGCCACCGGCCAAGGCCGACGTTCACGGCTTGATGTCGGCCGCCTTTGCCTTCATGACGAAGCTGCCGTCGAGGATGCGCCGCTTCAGGTCGTTCATCGTGCGGACCGCTCCCTCGCGGTTGGAGTTGCGGCAGACGATCGGCATGATGCGCTCCTTACCTGCGATCATCGTCCTCACCTCGCCCAGGTCGCCCTTGAAGCAGCCCTGCTCGCACGCGACGACGCACGCTCCACAGTTGACGCATCGGGAGCGCTCGATGAATGGCCTGCATTCCTGACGCTTGATCGCCATGGTCGGGCAGACCTGCTCGGCGTCGCAGATCTCGCATTGGATGCAGGGCCCACGGTCCTCGATAACGATCTCGTCGTGCCCCGTCCACACCACCCCGTAGGTGATCTGACCGATCTTGTGCCGGTCGCGCACGTCGGCGATTGATAGCGGAATATCTTCGTCCTTCGTCATGACGCTCTTCAGGATCGCGTCGTTGAGGATCGGTATCGGGATGGCGTAGGAAGTCAGGACCTCCGGCCCGGCCGCCGTCCGGAAGCCGCCCATGATGGTCGGGTCCATACCCTTCATGTCCGCGACGGTCATCAGGTTGGGATACTTCGGCGAGCAGCGTGTGCCCGTGCTGAACACGTAGCCCTCGCTGCCATTGAACAGCAGTCCAGTGCCGACGCCCACGGACACGAGCGCGGGGTCGTTCTGAAGCGGACTGAGATGGCCGCAGCCGCTGAAGGTGAGGCCACCGAAGTGCGGGCGGAAAGGCATGTTGGAGAAGATCGAGGTGAACTCCGCCTCGCCAGGATTCACCATGGCGCGGTAGTTGCGGAAGCAGTTGCGGGCGCTCATCAGCTTGGCCGTGCCCATCTCGTCGATGGAGATGTCGGTCTCGACCACTTCGCCCTTGTCAGAGGTCGCGGACACATGGACCTTCTTGCCTTCGACCAGGTCCCGGAAGAGGAAGCTGCCGCCATAGTTGCGGTCGTGCTCGGCCTCCTGCGTCCCGAAGATGAAGACGTCGACTATGCCGAGGCTCTCGTTCGGCGCCGGGCCGACGGTCCCCGGGACACCGTTGATTTCCGCGTGGTTGAACTTCTTGTGGATGCCCGCCTTGCAGATCTGGAACGACAGTACGGCGTAGGTTCCGCTCATCAGTCCCATCGTTCCGGTGGTGACGACATCCACCTGCTTCGCCTCTCGCTCCTTACCGGAGGAGAGCATTTGGTGGACCTCCCGGGCGGTGAGGACGACGGCCTCTCCCTTCTTGATCTTGGCGTTGATCTCCTCGACGGTGCGGTTCACGGGCGTCCTGAATGCAGTTGCTCGGCTTAAAGTCCATACGCGTTTGTTCACCGCTGTCGGAGGACCGTCCGCTCGCCTGCTGGGAACATCCGCCACGGTATGATGGAAGGGAGTTGTGGGAGGAAAGCCAACATCGGCCTTAAAGGCGTGAAAACTTCCGTGCTAGAGCGTAACCCTCGCAGGCAAGACTTAAGTAAGCAGGTTCCGCTTGAACCGCCCATGAGTCCCGAGCAAGTCACTTCACCAGCCGCGGCAGCGGCGAAACCCGACCCAAAGCCCGAAATCGCGGAGATGATCGCGAAGGCGAAGGCCGCAATGAAGGCCATTGAGCACTATGACCAGGCACAGGCTGACATGCTAGTGATGGCAGTTGGCTGGGCCGTCGTAAAGGAAAAGGAAGCTCTCGCAAAGCTCGCGGTCGAGGAAGGAGGATTCGGCAACGTCGAGGACAAGATCACCAAGATCAGGCTGCGTGTCACCGGGACCATCCAAGACATGCAGAGCATGAAGACCGTAGGCGTCTGCGAGGTGGATCCTGAGAGGCAGCTGGTCAAGATCGCGAAGCCCGTCGGTGTGGTGGCGGCGATCATCCCGTCCACTGGGCCTGATGCGACGCCTCCGATGAAGGCGCTCTGCGCTCTGAAGGGCAAGAACGCGATCATCGTTGCCGCTCACCCGAAGACGCAAAAGTCATCGGAGCTGGCAGTCAGTCTGATGCGCAAAGGCTGCAAAGCGATTGGCGTCCCCGAGGACCTCATCCAGATCGTCATGAAGCCCTCCATCGCGAAGACCCAGGAACTGATGAAGCAGTCTGACCTAATCGTGGCCACCGGAGGGGTCGGAATGGTCAAGGCGGCCTACAGCTCAGGAGTCCCGGCGTATGGAGTAGGCGTCGGCAACACCGTCCACATTGTGGACGAGACGGCGGACCTTGACGACGCGGCCCTGATGATAACGCGCGGCAAGACCTTCGACTACGCCACCAGCTGTCTTGCGGACAACTCCGTCGTCGCCCATGAGGCGATCTACGATGCCCTCGTGGAGAAGATGGTGAAGCTGGGCGCCTACATCTGCACCCCCGAGGAGAAAGCTCGGCTGCAGAAAGTCATGTGGCCGACCGGCGACCCGATCCCGAGCCTGGCGGTCATCGCCAAGCCCGCTTCGGAGGTCGCTAGGCTGGCGGAAATCAACCTTCCAGAGGGTCGAACGTACCTGGTCGTGAAGGAGGATGGAGCCGGACCCGACCACCCGTTCTCCGGAGAGAAGCTCTCCCTCGTGATGTGCCTGTACAAATACCACGACCCGTTCAAGAACGCTGTCGACTGGGTGAACAAGATCACGGGCTATCAGGGGCTCGGTCACTCCTGCGGCATCCACACCAAGAACGACAAGCACGTCGACGAGCTGGCCTTCAACACCAAGACCGGAAGGGTCCTGGTGAACATGAACATGAACGAGGGCGCAGGCGGTCCCCGCAACGGGCTACCCTTCACGCTCTCGTTGTCATGCGGTACCTGGGGAGGGAACATCACCACCGAGAACGTGAACGCAAGGATGTTCGTCAACCTGACCTGGGTGGCGAGGCTTCTGCCCAAGCCGAAGTCGATCCCGACCGACGAGGCGCTCTTCGCCGAGTACTGGAAGAAGTACGGCAAGTAGGCGAGCAAACCGCCTCGTGGACTCCGTCCCGAGGCCTCCTTCTTTTCATTCTCTTGTTTCTGCTGACCGGAGCGGAATGCCTTTTTATTCAAGACGCTCGGATGCTCGATGCATGCCCAAGAAGAAGACGCGCATCATTCGTCAGAAGGTAACGATACCAGCGACCCCCGAGCAGGTGTACGAGGCGTTCATGGACCCGGTCAAGCACGCCGCCTTCACCGGATCGGAGGCGAGCGGGAGCTCGAAGGTCGGCGGGGTGTTCTCGGCCTGGGGCGGGTACATCACCGCGAAGAACTTGGAGCTCGAGAAGGATAAGAAGATCGTGCAGGAGTGGACAACGTCCGAGTGGCCGGAGGGCTCGCCCCCTTCGAGGCTGGAGATCACTCTCAAGAGCGTTCCTGAAGGCACGGAGCTGACGATGGTCCATTCGAAAGTGCCGGCGGAGCAAGCGGACGACTACGACCAAGGGTGGTACGATAGCTACTGGAACCCGATGGTGAAGTACTTCGAGGGCCTTCGAGGCGAGAAGGGCGCAAAGAAGAAGAGCCGCTGAATCGAGCCGGGCTACTCCAATCCCGCGAGGACCTTCCTAGTCTCTTCTCTCGCCATATCCAAGGCGTCAGGCGCCAGAGGGCCGAAGAAGCCGACCACCGCGATTTGGAACTTCTTCGAGCAGTTCAGTCCTCTTCCCGAGCAAAGATCTCTCATCTTCGATGCGGCGCTCTTGTCGCCTTTGTTCGCGAGCTCCAGCCAATCCTTCCTCTTTGCCGGGTCCTTGGGGAATGGTCCGACCGTGTCGAACGCCACGATCATCTTTCCCTTCCAGGCGGCGGCATCCAGGCTCTCGATGAACTTCTTCATATTGCCGGTCATCTTGCCTCCCCTGGTCGGGGAGCCGACGAACATGAAGTCTCCCGTGACGTTCGCCACGCCGTTCTTGACTTTGATCATTTCGACCTCGTGGCCAGCGGCCTTGATCTCCGCGGCGATCGCCTCCGCCACCGTCTTCGTGTTGCCGTGCACGCTGTCGTACGCCACCACACCTTTCAACTAGGAACCTCCCTGCTCAGTTCCCGTACGAGTTCCATGATTATGTGCGTTGCCGGTCTGACTCCGAGCGAGCTTCGTCGCTTACTCCGCGCGCCACCGGAAACGATTTGACCTCCACGCACCAGTCAAGAGGCCGAGGCAGGTCATGAATCAGAAAGAGGGATTGCAGGAGGCGACGTTCGCAGCCGGGTGCTTCTGGCACGTCCAGGACGCGTTCGACGGGGTCAAGGGCGTGGTCGAGACCGAGGTCGGCTTCATGGGAGGCCACACCATCAGCCCGAGCTACAAGCAGGTCTGCACGCACACGACCGGGCACGCCGAGGTCGTTCATCTCTGGTTCGATCCCAAAGTGGTGGGTTACAAGGAGCTGGTCGAGTTCTTCTGGACGATGCACGACCCGACCCAGGTGAACCGTCAGGGTCCGGACGTTGGAGATCAATACCGCTCGGCGATCTTCTACTACGGCGGCGAGCAGCGCGCGATCGCCGAGGACTCGAAGAAGAAGCTCAACGCCTCCGGAACCCTCGGCCGCCCTGTCGCCACGGAGATCACTGCCGCGAGCACCTTCTGGAGAGCCGAGGACTACCATCAGAAGTACTTCAAGAAGCACGGGATCTCGCACTGCCCGGCCTGAAGCCAGGATTCTAGGATTTCGGGTCGCAACCGTCTCATTAAGTAGCATCATGCTTATTCACATCCCTTCTGGTGCTGGCCATGTACGACCCAAGGATGAGGAAGCTCGCTGATGTTCTGATCAACCACTCCCTTCGCCTGAAGCGAGGAGAGGTGGTCTACATCGAGGCCTTCGACATGTCCGAGGAGATGGTCGAGGTCCTCGTGGAGAAGGTTCATTCCGTCGGGGGCGTCCCCCTACTTAGCCTGCGCTCAATGAAGGTCATGCGCAAGATTCTCGCCGGCGCCACCGCGAAATCGATGAAGCTGGAGGGCGAGCTCGAGCTGGAGAAGATGAAGAAGGCGCAGGCGTACATCGGCATGCGCGGGTCGTTCAACATCACGGAGCACTCGGACGTCTCGCAGGACAAGGTCTCGCTCTACCGGGAGCACTGGCTCGGACCAGTGCACTTCGGGTGGCGCATTCCCAAGACCCGCTGGGTCGTTCTTCGCTGGCCCACGCCTTCCATGGCCCAGCAGGCGGAGATGTCGACCGAGGCGTTCGAGGACTTCTTCTTCAACACCTGCACCCTCGACTACTCAAAGATGGACAAGGCGATGGAACCGCTGAGGAAGCTGATGCTTCACACGGACAAGGTCCGCATAGTCGCTCCGGGAACGGACATCTCCTTCTCGATCAAGGGCATTCCAGCCATCAAATGCTCGGGGAACATGAACCTGCCGGACGGAGAGGTCTACACGGCGCCGATCAAGGATTCGGTGAACGGCAGGATATCGTACAACACGAAGACCCTCTACGAAGGCAAAGTGTTCGAGGGCCTCGTTTTCGACTTCAAGAATGGGAAGCTCGTCAAGGCCACTGGCTCTGATTCGAAGAAGATCAACAAGATCCTCGATCAGGACGAGGGAGCGAGGTACATTGGCGAGTTCGCGATCGGTGTCAACCCATACGTCACCAAGCCGATGCTCGACACCCTCTTCGACGAGAAGATATCGGGGTCGATACACTTCACTCCGGGAAACGCGTACGATGAGGCGTTCAACGGGAACCGCTCGAAGGTCCACTGGGACCTGGTGCTCATACAGACGAAGCAATGGGGCGGGGGCGAACTGTACTTCGACGGGGAGCTCGTTCGCAAGGACGGCGTCTTCGTTCTCGATGAGCTGAAAGGCCTCAACCCTGAGAACCTGAAGTGACCTAGCGGAATTCGCCGGGAACCCCGCTCGAAGCAGAGAACAAGTCTAATCTACCTGCACCTCAAATGCAATCGGCAATCAGCTTGGAGAGAGGGGGCATACGTCCTGATTCACATCCTGCTCGTGGAGGACAACCGCGCTGATGCTCTTCTGGTCAGGGAGATGCTGGAGACTACCGGTCTTCCGTACGAGCTCACGATGGTCAAGGACGGCGAGAAAGCGATCGAGTTTTTCGAAAGGGGCAGTTCCGTCGACCTGGTCATCCTTGACCTCAACCTTCCAAGGGTGCACGGGCACGCGGTGATGAGGTTCCTGAAGGACAAGGGGATCACCAAGAGCACGGACGTGGTCGTGATGACGGGCTCGACCTCCCCGAGCGATCTGGAGAGGGTGCGCGAGAGCGGCGCTTTGTGTTACATCACGAAGCCAATGAGCCTCAGCGAGATCGAAAGGACCTCCTCGAGGCTGAAGCTGATCTTGTCCAAGAACACGTGAGAATGTTCCTAGCGTCCAGCTCTCTTTGGGACGATCCTAAATCGGCCGGCGGCCGTCTCGTCGCGACAACGCATATATACGCGCGGGGAATGGTGAGGCCGTGCGTTTCCTGGTGGAGAGCTACGGCTGCTCGATGAACTATGGAGAGGGCTTCGAGATGCAGCGCGCGCTCCGGGAGCTGGGGCACGAGATCGTGGCCAAGGACGAGGACGCGGAAGCCTTCCTCGTCAACACGTGCACCGTCATCGATGCAACGGAACGGAAGGTCCTGAAGAGGATCCAGGCTCTCTCTCGCACCGGCCTTCCGATCGTCGTCACGGGTTGCATGGCATCGGTTCAATCCGCGGAGGTCCGGGAACGCTCTCCAGACGCCTTGATAATCGAACCGGCGGCGTACCTCGATTTCAAGGCGAGAGTGGCGGCGAGGTTCGGGTCTCAACCGAGGACCAAAGTGGGCCCGGAGGTCCTAGGCGTTACCGCGATCGTTCCGATCGCCCAAGGCTGCCTGGGCTCCTGCAACTACTGCATCACTCACCTCGCGCGCGGAGGCCTCGAGAGCCGGCCGAGAAGCGTGGTCATCGACGAATCAAGAGAGGCGCTCTCCGCGGGTGCCAAGGAGCTCTACCTGGCGGCCCAGGACTCAGGTTCATACGGCGTCGACATCGGCGCGGACCTTCCGGGACTAGTCGAATCGCTATGCGAGCTTGAGGGAGAATTCCGAATCCGCGTCGGGATGATGAATCCTGACAGCCTCGCGGCGATCCAATGTGATCTGGAAGAGGCGTTCGAGAACGAGAAGGTCTACAAGTTCCTTCACGTGCCAGTGCAGAGCGGGAGCGATTCGGTCATAATGAGGATGGGGCGGAACTACACCGTCGCCGAGTTCGAGAGGGCGGTGTCGCACTTCAGACAGAAGGTCCCGCGGCTCACCCTGTCAACAGACGTCATCACTGGCTTCCCCGGCGAGACCGAGCAAGATCACGAAGCAACCAAGCGCCTCCTGGCTCGTTTGAAGCCGAACATCGTGAACGTAACGCGATTCTCGGGGCGACCGGGGACCGGTGCAATCCTGCTCGAGGACCAGGTGGTCAGTCGGGTCTCGAAGGAGCGCTCGCGCGAGATCACAGCCCAGAGGTTCCGCATCGCGAGGGCCATCAACTCTGCGAGGGTCGGGGAAAGAGTAAGGGTTCTTGTGACCGAGCATGGCAAGACAGGCACGATGGTCGCGCGCGACGATTCCTACACACCAGTGGTCATCCCGGGACCGCAGCGGTTGGGCTCCGCTCTGCAAGTGCAAGTGATAGGCGCGACCGCGACCCATCTGCTCGGCCGCTTCGTCCAGTGACCGCGGAGCACATCCTCAGGCAATCCAGATATAAATACGAGGACGATAATCGAGGACGCATAGCCCCGTAGTGTAGTGGTCAATCATGCTGGCCTTTGGAGCCGGTGACGGCAGTTCGAATCTGCCCGGGGCTACTCACCATTTCTCGCTGTGCACCAGCGTCTCGAGCTTGAGCCGCGGCGTCCGTCTGCCATGATCTCGCGGGCGACCGATGGGAAGGATCGCCATTGGCCGCACGTCGTCGGGCAGACCGAGGATCTTCGCCACCTCCTTCTCGTCGAAGGCGCCGACCCAGCAACTCGCATAGCCCGATGCGGTCAGAAAGAGGAGCGCGTTCTCGACCGCGGCCGCTGTGTCCTGGATGCAATAGAGGGAGGTCCCCCGCGCTCCGTAGTTGCGGATGCGCGTGAGGTTCGCGCAGAACACCACGCAGACGGGAGCCTCCGAGAGGAACTCCTGGCCGAACGCCGACGTCGCGAGCGCGGCCTTCATCGAAGGGTCGCGGACCACCACGAAATCCCGCGCCTGGAGGTTGCCCGCTGACGGAGCGAGCTGTG
>DATJOX010000018.1:0-4313 GCA_035506675.1 Methanomassiliicoccales archaeon | reverse complement strand
TGCGCCGCCCAGCGTGCCGATGATGGAGCGCGACCGGACCGTGATACCTTTCGCCAACCCGAGGTTCCTGACGATGCGCTTACCAGGAAGTTCCAGTGCTGTTGTGACGTTCGTGTGGTTCATGATGCTCAACTATATCTCAATATAGGAATGCCCACCACGGTTACTGACGAGTAGCCCTCCTTTGTGCAGGTATCCGATCACCCGGGTGGTTTCGTCATCTGAATATCCATCCGCTGTCATATTCTGAACAACATCGCTGTGTCGAACGCCGTCGGGCTGATGGTCTAGTTGGTGGACTATCTTGACCGCAAGCTTTCTGAGTCGAATCTTCTGGCCGGTTCCCTCACGGTGGACAGCTCTCCTCAGAACCCTATCAAACTTCACGGAGTAGGGGTGCGACTTGCAAAAATTCTCCAGCATGGAGTCCAGGGCGGCCTCCTGTTTATAGACATTCCTTACCTTACCCTGAAGATCCGCGATGATGGAGGAAGACTTGTGCACCTTCGTGGCTGAGCCATGTTCGCTGATGTAGATGTGGCGAGGGATATTCCGACCTTCAGCGTAACCGAACTCCAAGGAAACATTAGCATTGCCGCCCGTCGCATCGAAGATTGCCGCACTGGATGCGCCCAGTTTCTCCTTGATGAGCCCAAGAAGTTCGGTTGCTTCACGGCTCGTTGTGCTACCGATGATTTCGAAACAGAGCGGGTACTTCTTGTTCAATTCCCTGATGACGCGTTCATACTTCGGTCGCACCGTCTTGTAGGGGCAACCAATGAAGACCTGATTTCGGACCGTATGAGTGATAGGCACGGTGATGTAGGAATTTCGTCCTCGCGTGCCTGCCGTCGCAGGCGCGCTCGTTGTCCGGGGTAGCGAGTTCGTCTTTGGTCCGGTCCTGCTGAACCGGCCCTCGTCTCACTGCTACCCGTTCGATTCCTCCATACTCCTTCACCGGCAAGAAAACAAGACGCCTGATGGCGTCTTGTTTTCTTGTGGCGGGGGATGTAGGAATCGAACCCACGTCCGCGGTTTTGGAGACCGCCGTCCTACCATTGAACGAATCCCCCGAAAACGACGCATTCTACCACGGAAACGGCGCCCTTGCCAGCGCACTCCCGAGTGCTAGACTGGCGGCGCTCTTTGGAGGAAGCCATGCGCTGGTTCAAAGTCGGCAAGACGATCGTGTCCCATCCCGAGAAGTCGATGTACGCGCTCTTCGACGAAGATCAGCCCGCGCAGCCGGTTCGGCGCTTCGTGACGCTTGCCGATCTGGCGACGTTCCTGCGCGGTTCGAGGACCGGTCTGAACGACATCGAGGTCCGGTGCATCAAGAACGAACTGCCGGCCATCATCTGGAAGCCCGACGACACGCTGGCTGACACCGTTCTGGAGTGTCAGCGGCTCGACGAGGACGAGCTGCGCGAGCTCGCACGACTCCTGCGTCAGTGACCGCCGGCCGCCCACACGATGGGCGGCCTTTCCTTTTTTGTCTCGCTTGGTAGGGTGGTGCGTTCTCTGACAGAGAGGAGTATGTGGTGACCATCGTTGAGTTGTGCTCAATCGCCGCAGGGCTGTTCTCGGCAGCGGGGTCGCTCTGGTACATCTGGTCGGTCCTCCACGGAGGACGTCCCAAGTGGGTGACCTGGTTCATCTGGGGCATCCTGGACCTCATCATCCTCGCAGGAATGTGGCGGGGCGGGCACGTGACCAACTGGCAGATCATCTCCTGTAGCGTGTTCGCGTGGGTCACGTTCATCCTGGCGCTGAAGTTCGGTGTCCCGGGCTGGAACCTGGTGGACAAGGCCTGTCTCATCGGCGCCGCTGTCAGCATCGTTCTGCTCTGGCACTACCCGGCGTGGGCGCTCGCGATGAGCCTCCTGGCGACGTGTGTCGCCGCTATGCCGACGTACGTGTCCGCATGGGAGGACCCGACACGGGAGAACTTCGCCGCGTGGATGCTGGGCGTCATACCCGGCGCGCTCATCCTGTGCATCGTTCCCTGGACGTTCGCAGCTGCCGCCCAGCCGGCAACGTTCCTGGTGGTCAATGGCACGGTGCCGCTCATCATTCTGGTCAGGCGTCGATGAGACGCGGCCGCGGATGGAAATCCGCGGCCTTTTCTTTTCCGGCGGGCTTGCTACAGTCCGGGCGTTATTTACCAACTGAAAGAGGTGATCGTATGGCGGAACGTCTGTACTTCGCGCACGCGCTGAACACGTACAACACCCTCTACGAGCAGGCCGCGCTTTCCCTCATCGCACACACCTTCCCCGGTGTCGAGATCGTGAACCCGAACCGTCCCGAGCACCAAGCCGGCTACAACGCCTGGCGCGAACGGACGGCCACCAGCCGCGACGAGCACAAGGGGATGGACTACTTCTACGACGAGGTCCTCCCCGGGTGCAGCGGCTCCGTGGGCATGCCGTTCTTGGACGGGCGGTACGGCCTCGGCGTCGCCGGCGAGCTCGCCAAGACGGCGAAATCGGGCAAGCCCGTCTACGGCATGATCCCGGCCGCGGACCCCTCGGGGAAGCGGCTGAGGGCATGGGTGATGGACCCTCAGAACGGGTTCTTCATCGTCCGGCCGCTCTGGAAGCACGAGGTGGACGACCTCCTGTCGGCCGGCAAGGACGGGTCGGCGCTCGTCGTGGGCCACCAGGAGACGCGTCTGCGCTCCTGGCACGTCTACAACGTCTCCGCGCGCCCGTACGAAGCCGCGCACCTGGTTTCGCTGCCCATCCCGCCGGGCTTCTACCCCGACGAGAAGAAGTAGGCCCTCGGGGGCGGCGCAAGCCGCCCCCATTTCCTTTTCCGGAAGGAGCGAGGTGTGAAACTGTTGACCCGTCTGTGGAACACGAATCCGCTCGCCATCATCGGGGCGGCGATCTTCGGACTTGTCGTCGCGGTCCAGGTCGGGTACTGGCCGGTATCCCTGCTGCTCACGATGATCCTCGTGATGGAGCTCGGGTACATCCAGAACACGGCCTACGGTCTGCAGTCACGATCCGCGAACCGCAACAGCAACGCGTACCATCTCATCGCGGCGGTCGCTTCGAATTTCGCGTTCTTCTGGTCGCTGCGCCTCTTGAAGCACAACGACATCACGCCGGTGCTCCTGGCCCCGTACATGTTCGCGACCATTCTGGGGACGCTGCACGGGAACTCAACGTCCATCCGCATCGAGAAGGCGTTGCACATCTCGATGGGCGACCCTACCAAGGGCGAGCCGCAGCTGATGAAGCTCTGGCCGACCGTCCTGACTTTGCTCGCGGTGGTATCCGTACAGGTCTGGCGGTTCCCCTCGGACACGCTCCGATGGCATCTGCCGTTCGTCGACGCGGTGACGAATCCGCTCCTGAAGGCCTGGCTGACACAGACCGGCACCAGCGTGTCCTTCATCGTCGCCGTGTCGCTCCTGGATAGCTTCACCCAGTCGTTCCTGCGGCTGGCACGGAACACGGACAGTTACGCGTTCCATGCGTTCGCGGTCGTCATGCAGTTGACGGCGAGTCTCGCGAAGATGGCCATCCTCCTGAATCTGAACGTCGACTGGGCTCTGTTCTTGCCGACGACCACAGGCAGCGTGATGGGCTCCATCCTCGGTGCGAACTTCGGACGGCGGATCGCGACACGCATCGGCGCCATGTTCGACGCGCATGTCTGCGCCGACAAGGACGAGGAGAAGGCATGGCAGGAGCGTCAGCGCGCCAAAGAGGCGGCGAACCTCATCCCATGGCCTACGCGGCAGGTCACTATCCTCAGCGGGGTGCTCCTCATCCAGCTCACGCTGATCATATGGGGGCTCGCGGACCTGACGTCATCGCTGTCGCTCCTGTTCTTCTCGGCGTGGCAGTCCCTGAGCTTCACGATGAAGAGCCGTGCCGGCCAGCGGAACCATCAGAAGTACCTCGCCTGGACGTCGGTCTTCTCCAACGGAGTCTGGTACCTGACGCTGAACCAGCTCGCACGGGGAAGCGTCCGATGGGAGAAGGCGATTCCGTTCATCATCGGCGGCGCGATCGGGTCACTGGCGGGTCAGCTCCTGTCCATGCGTGCCGAGCGGATGCTGGGCGCCGTGATGGACGAGAAACCCGGGCGTGCCGCGAAGAGCTAGAGATTCCCGAGGGTGGCGTACGCCACCCTCTTTTCTTTGCGTTCGCATTTGGTACAGTGCCCGTGAGTTCGCTAACAACTCATGGTTAGCAGAGGAGGCTCGCATGACGAAGACCAACGGTTCCGCCGCCAAGCGCGGCCGGAAGCGCACGAACGTCTGGACCGTCCCCGATCTGGAGAAGCGCGTCCTCGCG
>DATJOX010000017.1:0-18930 GCA_035506675.1 Methanomassiliicoccales archaeon | reverse complement strand
CTCAGGGGCAAGAAGGCGTTGGTGCTAATAGAGAACAGCATCGACCCCGAGACCCTGATGGGGTACGATGTGGATGCGTTCGTTTCTACCGCCTGTCCGAGGCTCGCGATCGACGACTATCTCCGGTTCAAGAAGCCAATCATCACGCCGAAAGAGCTGGAGATCGTCCTCGGGGAAAGGGATTGGAAGGACTACGAGTTCGACAGCATCCTCGATTGAGTTCGGAAAAGCTAATCTGAATCGCAGGGGTATTCCACCTCGATGATCAGCCCCGACTTCTTCTTGCAGAAAGCCCGCGGACCGGAGAGGCGCATCGGCATCGGGGTCACGGCGGACGCGGACAAGATCGAGGCGAGCATCGCAATGGCGAACGCCGCTGGCTATGGCAGATCAAGGAGCTATTCCGATCCCGTGGAGATGATCCGTGCGTTGCGCGCGAACGAGATCGACGCGGCCGTTCGCGGAACGATGGACGCGAACGCGGTGATGCGCGCGATCAAATCCGAGTTCGGTGTCGATCACGTGCTTCGCATGGCCGTGCTCCAGCCGCGTTCGGGGCGGATGTTCTTCTTCGCGCCCGTCGGGGTCGATGAGGGCGTGGGCGTTGACCAGAAGCTCGAGCTTATCACGCTCGGTGCGAAGCTGATGAGGCAGATCGGCATGGAGCCGAAGGTCGGAGTCCTGTCTGGCGGCAGGCACGAGGACAAGGGCCGCAGCCCCCTCATAGATCGTTCCCTGGCAGAAGGCGAGGAGGTGGCGACCAAGGCGAACGCCCTTGGCATCCCGACCAGGCACGCGGAGATTCTGATCGAGGAAGCCGTCAAAGATTGCAACATGATCATCGCTCCCGATGGCATATCGGGCAACCTGATCTTCCGAACGCTCCACTTCCTCGGGGAAGGGAGGGCGCTCGGCGCGGTCGTGCTGAACATCGACAGGGTCTTCGTCGACACCACCAGAGCGAAGGGAAGCTACATCGACTCCATCGCCTTGGCATCGACCCTGGTCGGTGGCAGAAAGGTATAATAGCGACGAGGCGGTGCGAATGGCGATGAGGCTCGAAGTGGATGGCCGCGAGGTCGGGATCAGATTCTCTGCGTCCCACATGATACCAGGACACAGCAAGTGCGGTCGCCTTCACGGGCACTCCTACGCGGTGCGGCTGGCTCTGCACGGCGAAGCCGGGGAACGAGGGATGGTGGTCGATTTCCTCGAGGTCAAGAAGGTGCTGCGCAGCATCGTCGATGAGTTCGATCACCGGGTCATCCTGCCAGGGAACTGTCCATACCTTAGGCTGAAGCTTGGCGACGAGGTCGAGGCGACCACCGATGGCAAGCGCTACGTATTCCCGGCAGAGGACGTGGTCGTTATCGATGCCGTCGAGTCGAGCGCGGAGGAGATGGCGCGGGTGATACTTGACATGCTAATCGCGAGGATGCAATTCCCCATCAATGTCACGCAGGTGGAGGTCGGGGTGTACGAGGAGCAGGGCCAGGCTGCCTGGGCCACGAGGACTCTGAGGTGAGGGAATGGGAAAGGCGGTCGTACTTCTCTCTGGCGGTCTGGACTCCACTGTTACCCTGGCGTACGCGCTTTCGGTCGAGGAGGAGGTCGTGGCGCTCAGCTTCCGCTACGGGCAAAGGCACTCGCGCGAGCTGGAAGCGGCAAGGAATGTGGTCAAGCACTACCGCCTGAAGGAGCACTACGTCGTGAACGTCGACCTCTCCGCGTATCGCAGCGCCCTCACGTCGCCTTCCGTCCCGGTACCAAAGCGCGCGAGCGCCAAGGAGATCGGGAGCGATATCCCGGTGACCTACGTTCCCGCGAGGAACATCATCTTTCTCAGCATCGCCGCAGGGCTCTGCGAGAGCGTCGACGCCGACACGATCTACATCGGTGCGAACGCGCTCGATTACTCCGGTTATCCAGACTGCCGACCCGAGTTCTTCCAGGCCTTCGAGCGGGTCCTCGAGGTCGGGACCAAGCGGGGAGTGGAGGGAAGGCCGGTGAAGGTCGTCGCGCCGATACTCAGCCGCACGAAGATGGAGATCGTGCTTCTCGGCAAGGAACTGAAGGCCCCGTTGAATCTCACCTGGTCTTGCTACCAGGGCGGCGAGAAGGCATGCGGGGTCTGCGACTCCTGCCTGCTCCGCCTGAAAGGGTTCCGTGAGGCTGGCTACGAGGACGAGGTCCCTTACGAGGTGAGGGAGTGAAGGTGAAGGAGATCTTCCGCTCCCTTCAGGGGGAGGGAGTGCTGATAGGCACGCCCACCACCTTCATTCGCACGGCCGGCTGCAATCTGGATTGCGAGTGGTGCGATACCGAGTACGCACGTGAGGGTGGGAAGGACATGTCCGTCGAGCAGCTCCTCAAGAAGGTCGAGGAGCTCGAGACCCTTTACATCTGCCTCACCGGTGGCGAGCCGCTACTTCAGAAAGACGCGATCAAGCTTCTCAACAAGCTCGTGGAGAAGGGATATCAGGTCACACTGGAGACGAACGGCTCGGTGTCGCTCGAGAACGTTCCATGCGCGGAGAACCTGATGATCTCCATGGACCTGAAGTGCCCCTCCTCAGGCATGCACGAGCGCATGAATCTGAGCAATCTCGAGCTGCTTTCCCCCGCGGACCAGCTGAAGTTCGTGGTCGCGGACAAGGAGGACCTTCGCTATGCGGAGAAGATGCTGAATGAGAACAAGGTCTGCTCCAACGTCATCTTCACCCCCGTTGGGGGGATCGACCTGGAGTGGGTCGCGGATTGGGTGCTCAAGAAGAAGCTGAACGCCCGCGTCCTGCCGCAGCTGCACAAGCTCATCTGGGGCGACAAACCAGGCGTCTGAGCGCGCATTTCGGAGCCAGACCGTCGCTGGCAATGCATTTAAATAAGGATTTGTCAATCCCTCTCGCAACCGACGAGGACGAGCAATGAGTGCCCACATCAGCATTCGTGAGTTGCTTTTGCGCACCATTCTACTCTCATTGCTCTAGACTCACCGGTACGACAAGGCTCTTCTGGGTCCGCGTCGGACTGAGGTGAAACGAATGTCAAGTGAAAGCGAATCTGAGAACCCCGCCGGTGCGGGGATCTTCACCAGCCATTTCAATGGCGAGGTCGAACGAGGCGCAGCGCCGTCCAGGGTCGAGATCCTTGATACCACGCTGCGCGACGGCGAGCAGACCCCCGGCGTCGCGCTCACCGTCGAGGACAAGGTGCGCATAGCCGAGGCCCTGAGCGAGCTCGGGGTGGACGTGATCGAGGCCGGTTTCGCGATCACTTCCGTCGGCGAAAGGCAAGCGGTCAAGCGCATCGGAGCCCTCGGACTGCGTTCAAGAGTCTGCAGCCTGGCGCGGTGCACCAATCAGGACATCGATGCGGTTATCGAGTGCGACCTCGACTACGTTCACATCTTCATCGCGACCTCCGAGATCCACATGAAGCACAAGCTCAAGATGTCGCCTTCCGAGGTCAAGGCGAAGGCGGTCGAGAGCATTGAGTACGCGAAGGCTCACGGCCTCACGGTCGAGTTCTCGTGCGAGGACGCGACCCGCACCAAGCTCCCCTTCCTGAAGGAGATGCATGTCGCCGCGCAAGAGGCGGGGGTCGACAAGATCAACATGCCCGACACCGTCGGCACGATGTCCCCCCCGGCCATGGAGTATCTGGTAAGGCAGGTGATGCCGGTGACGAAGGTCCCGCTGAGCCTGCACTGCCACAACGACTTCGGCCTGGCGGTCGCGAACTCGCTCGCGGGAGTGAGGTTCGGCGCTCGCCAGGTGCACGTTTGCGTCAACGGGCTCGGAGAGCGAGCGGGGAACGCCGCCCTCGAGGAGGTCGTGCTCGGCCTGATGGCGTTCTACGGAATTAAGACGAACGTGGACGCGTCCCGGATCGGGCAGGTATCGAAGCTGGTCTCGAACGTCACTGGATTCAAGGTGGCGGACAACAAGCCGATCGTCGGCTACAACGCGTTCGCGCACGAGTCTGGCATTCACGTTCACGGCGTCCTTCGCGACCCGAGCACCTACGAGGCGTTCTCGCCGGAAATGGTGGGAATGCAGCGTCACATCGTTGTAGGGAAGCACACCGGCGCGCATTCGGTCAAGGAGAAGCTGGCCAGGTACGGCATCGAGGTCAACGACGAGGAGCTCGCGAAGACCGTGGAACAGGTCAAGAAGCTCGCGGAGAGCGGCAAGCACGTCGACGACGCCGAGCTGGTCGCGCTCGCGAGCCACGCGATGGGGCAAGAGGGCGCGGAGCGCCGGATAAAACTGAAGGAGTTCGGGGTGTTCACCGGCGTCAACATCACCCCGACGGCGGTGGTCGCGGTCGAGATCGACGGGGACGTGCGCCGTGGCTCGATGATCGGCATCGGGCCGGTGGATGCGGCCGTGAACGCCATCAAAAGCGTCCTCAAGGACAAGGTCTCCCTCGAGGAGTACAAGCTGAACGCGATAACGGGCGGCAGCGACGCGCTGTGCGAGGTGAGCGTGAAGATGCGCCTGGATACCGACGGCAAGGTCATGTCGGTGGGCAAGAGCGTGGGATCGGATATCGTGAACACCTCTGTCGAGGCGACGATCGAAGCGATCGACCGTCTGTACGTGCGCAAGCGCAACCTCGGGAAGGAGAACATCGGGAAGTGAGATGATGCCAGGCAAGCAAGGTAAGACGATAGCGGAGAAGATCCTATCGAGCAAGTCAGCGACGGACGCGCATGCGGGCGAGATTGTCGACGCCGAAGTCGACTACGTAATGGTCAACGATGTCACCGGCCCCCTCGCCTTCCGAGAGTTCGAGAGCCTTGGGTGCGAGCCAGTGCGGGACAAGATCGTCCTCATCCCGGATCACTTCGTTCCTGCGAAGGACGTCGCCTCGGCGGAGCAGGCGGCGGAGATGAAGCGGTTCGCGGCACGCTGGCACATCAAGAACTATTACGAGGTCGGCAGAGGAGGCGTCTGTCATCAGCTCATGGTCGATGAGGGGTTTGCGGCGCCCGGTCGGCTGATCGTCGGCGCGGACTCGCACACCTGCACGTACGGCGCGCTCAACTGCTTCGCGACCGGGGTTGGGAGCACGGAGGCGGCGGCGGTGTTCGCGGAGGGGCGGCTTTGGTTCAAGGTACCAGAGTCGATCAAGGTGACTCTCGAAGGGAAGCTGCCGAAGTACGTTGGCGGCAAGGACCTAGTGATCAAGCTCATCACCGACATCGGCGTGGATGGCGCGAACTACAAGGCGCTCGAGTTCGGCGGCAAGGGGCTGGCACATTTCCCGGTCTCGGACCGTCTCACGGTGAGCAACATGGCGATCGAGGCGGGAGGCAAGGCCGGGCTCTTTCCCGCGGATTCCGAGTGCATGAAGTTCGTGCGCACCACGGTGAAGGGCAAGTACGAGCGGGTCGAGCCAGACAAGGATGCGAGCTACGTCGACGAGCTCCGGTACGACCTCTCGGCCCTGGAGCCGATGGTGGCGCTGCCGCACCTGCCGGAGAACGGCAAGCCGGTGAGCGAGGTGGACGTGGAGATCGAGCAGGCTTTCCTTGGTTCATGCACGAATGGCCGCATCGAGGACCTCAGGATCGCGGCGGAGATCGTCAAGGGCAAGAAGGTGGCGGAGGGAGTGCGGATGATCGTCGTTCCGGCCAGCCGCAAGATCTACAGGCAAGCGGACGAGGAGGGCCTCATCTCGATCTTCGTGGACGCTGGAGCATTCGTTTCCGGACCGACTTGCGCGGCCTGCCTGGGAGGTCATATGGGCGTGCTCGCCAACGGAGAAAGGTGCGTGAGCACGACCAATCGCAACTTCATTGGCAGGATGGGGCACAAGGGCTCGGAGGTCTACCTCGCGAATCCAGCGGTGGTCGCGGCGAGCGCGCTCGCGGGCAGGATCGTCGCCCCGAAGGAGGAGTGAAAATGGATCCGACAATGAAGGGCAGGGTCTGGAGGTTCGGCGACCACGTCGATACCGACCAGATCATTCCGGCCGAGAGGCTGACGAGCGACAACAACGACCGCCTCGGCACGTTCCTGTTCGAGAAGGTCCGGCCAGGAATGGCCGAGCAGGTCAAGAAGGGAGACATCGTCGTCGCTGGACGCAACTTCGGATGCGGCTCGAGCCGAGAGCATGCTCCCAGGGCTCTCCTGCAGGCGGGCGTCCGCTGCGTGGTGGCGGAGAGCTACGCAAGGATTTTCTACCGAAATTCCATCAACGTCGGGCTGCTTCCGATCGAGTGCAAGATCGAAGCGAACGAGGGAGATGAGCTAGTCATCGACCTCGACAAGAGCACAATCAAGAACCGGTCGAACGGGAAGAGCTGGAGTTTCCAACCCTTCCCCCCGTTCGTCAAGGACCTAATGGACCGGGGCGGGCTGATGGCCAAGATAAGGGAGGAAAGGAAGTGTACAAAGTCGCGGTGATACCGGGGGACGGGATCGGCCCGGAAGTGGTTAATGAGGGACTGAAAGCGCTGAGGGCGATCGCGGAGACGAACTCGGTACAATTCGACTTCAAGGAGCTGGAGATCAACTCCGAGCGCTACCTGCGCAATGGCAAGCTCGTGACGGACGAGGACATCGAGGAGCTGCGCAAGTTCGACGTCATATACCTTGGGGCGATAGGCGATGATCGCATCAAGCCAGGCATTCTAGAGAAGGGCATCCTGCTCAAGCTCCGCTTCACGTTCGACGAGTACGTGAACCACCGCCCGGCGCAACTCTGGCGCCCGTTCGGCCGCCTAAAGAGGGACGTGGACTTCAGGATCGATGTCTATCGCGAGAACACCGAGGACTTCTACATCGGTGCGGGAGGGAGGCTCAAGGAGGGCGCGGGGAAGATGACGCTCGACATAGAGCGCGAGCTTTACGACCTCAGCTTGGATATCCAAGGCACCGCGAGCAACACCGATGAGTACGCGTTCGAGATTGGCATCATGTCGAGGAAGAACATCGAGCGCTTCGCGGACTTCGTCTTCGAGCAGGCGAGGCTCATCGGCGAAAAGAAGATCACGGTCGTCGACAAGGCGAACGTGCTCAGCAACATCTATCACCTCTGGCGCGAGGTTTGGGACGAGAAGGGGAGGCAGCAGGGCTTCGAGATTTCGTACATGCTCGTGGACGCCATGTCGATGGCGCTCGTGAAGAACCCGGACAAGTTCCGCGTGGTCGCGACGCCGAACATGTTCGGGGATATCCTAACGGACATGCTCGCGGAGGTAACGGGAGGCCTCGGACTGGCGCCCGGCGGCAACATCAACCCGCGAGGGCTGAGCATGTACGAACCGGTGCACGGCTCCGCGCCGAAGTACAAGGGAAAGGACACGATCAACCCGACCGCCACGATCCTAGCGGCGAAGATGCTCCTGGACAACATGGGCAGGCGCGACCTTGGAACGAAGATCGAGACCGCGGTCGCAAGGACATTCGCGAAGGGCATCTACACGCAGGACCTGGGCGGCAAGGCGAAGACGCACGAGTTCGGGGACGCGGTCGAGGCCGAGATCAGAAATATGTGAGGGGCGTAAGCCCCTCAAACGGTTTCTTCGCTCGGGGCGGCCTGACTACTTTTTCATCATCGCCAAGACTTCCTTGGCGGTGAGCACAGGCCTGGTGCTCATTGTCTGGAAGGCATAGAGGGGCATCGTCATCGGGTCCATGCCCATGGCCATGATCGCATCCATGCTCGGCGTATCGTAGACGATGTACACGCAGTGGTCGGGGTGATCGTTCCAGAACCCGACGATCTTGATCCCGTACTTCGCAGCGATCTTGTCCGCATTCTCCATCCATGCGACGGTCTCCTTTCGGTACTTGTCGCTGTAGTCAGGGCAGCTTTCTGGCGCATGTCGCGCTATCTGCAATACCTGCAGTGTTCTTCCCCCCGAAGGAAACCGTTCCTCAGGTAGGTATTAAAATGGTATGTCAGGAGGCGTCACATCGCTGAAGCTCGAGCGATGGCTGAGCGGCATCTTTCTCCGTGTTTGCGAGGGCAAAAGCGTGCCAATCCGGGGAGGAGTGAGTCGCTTCCGAATATCCCTTGGCTGCCGTCATCTATGAAGGAAACATATTAGGTGCCACGTCCCAGTCGGAGGTCACAATAGCAGGGAGTGTTAAGACGACCATCAATTACTCGAGGAACAAGTTGCTGACCCTGAGCGATGCGGCCTCTCTCATTCACGATGGTGACAAAGTCGCCGTCGGTGGAGGACTTTGCCTGCGAGAACCGATCGCGATGCTGCGCGAGCTCGCTCGCCAGGGCAAGAAGGACCTGCATTTGATGGGTACGGCGCACGGGTTCGACGTGGACTTCGCGTGCGGCGCCGGCATCGTCGGAGCGGTCCAGGAGACCCATGTCAGTTTCGAGCAGGACTTCGGCCTGGCTCTGAACTACCGGCGGGCTTGCGAGAGCGGCAAGGTCAAGATCCACGAGAACTGCTGCAACTCCATCATCCAGCAGTTCCGGGCAGCGTCCTACGGCATCCCGTTCATGCCAATCATGAGCGTGAAGGGCAGCGAGGAGGCGCTCCTCCACCCCGAATTCAAGAAGATGACCTGCCCCTTCACAGGCAATGAGCTGGTGCTCGTTCCCGCGCTCGTGCCCGACGTCGCGATCATTCACGCCCAGAAGGCGGATATCCACGGGAACCTGAAGATCGAGCAGCCCTACGTGGCCGATGTGCTGATGATCAGGGCCGCGAAGAAGGTCATCGTGACCGCGGAGGAAATCGTCCCCGAGGCCGAGATGGCGAAGATCGGCCCCACCATCCCGTACTTCGAGGTAACGAACGTGGTCCATGTGCCTTGGGGCGCTCACCCGACGAGCTGCTACCCATACTACGTCTACGACCGCGAGCACATCTCGCACTACTACAAGATCACCCAGGAGGGCGAGGAAGCCTTCAAGACGAAGTACCTGGACAAGTACGTGTATGGCGTGAAGTCGATGGACGAGTACATCCATCTTGTAGGTGGGAAGGCAAAGCAGGACAGGCTCTCTTCATGGAAACAGGGCGTTGAACAGTGGAAGGAGTTGTACACCTATGAGTGAGATCAAGGCGACACTGGACGAGCTCTTCACCTACAACATCGCGAAGACGATCAAGGACAGGACCACGGTGTTCCATGGCGTGTCATCCCCCATCCCGATGACGGCGATGTACTACGCCAAGCTCACCCACGCGAAGGACATGATCTACATCGGAGGCGTTTCCAGCGCCATCGACCCGAGCCCTCCATTCCTAACCCCAACCACCAACGACTGGGTGATGATCCAGGGCAAGACCGCCATGATCACTGTCGACAAACTCTTCGACATGGCGCAGAGGGGGGAGCTCGACCGCTCGTTCTTCAGCGGCGCGCAGGTCGACAAGCACGGGAACCAGAACGTGACCATGATCGGTCGGCCGGAGAAGATCAAGATCAAGCTGCCAGGGGGCGCAGGTGGATGCAACCTGAGCGGCGACTGCGTCAACTACACCATTTGGACCACCAGGCATCGCGCCCCCCTCAGGGGCGACAAGAGAATCTACACGCTGGTGGACAAGTGTGATTTCGTCACGAACGTTGGGCACGTCACCCCGTTCGGCACCAGGGAGCAGCTCAGGCTGGTCGGCAAGGGACCGGACTGGGTCGTGACCGAGCTGGGAGTGTTCGACTTCGACCCGGAGAGCAAGGTCATGAGGCTGAGGTACCTGTACCCGGACACGACTGTGCAGGATATCCTGGAGAACACCCAGTTCAAGCCGGTCATTCACCCCGAGGTGCGGGTGATGGACATGCCCACCAAGGCCGACATCGAAGTGATGCGGCGCATCGACCCACTCAACGTCCGTAAGAACGAGTTCCCACCGAAGGAACTGGAGCGGACGTTCGAGATCTGAAGTGGTACGGTGAAGGACCCGCAGATCGAGGCGGTATTCAACCCAAGGTCCCTGGCCCTGATTGGTGCCTCCTCCGAGGAGGCGAAGCTAGGGTACACGTTCGCCAGGAACCTGACCTCAGGGTACCAGGGCCGGCTCTACTTCGTCAACCCGAAGGGCGGCGACATCCTCGGTCGCGAGGTCTACAAATCCATCGGCGAGATCCCTGAACCGATAGACCTGGCAGTCATCATCATTCCGGCGAAGGCTGTCCCCGGCGCGATGAGGGAGCTCGCTCAAAAGGGGACGAAGGCGGCGGTGGTGATCACCGCTGGCTTTGGGGAAGCGGGCCCGGAAGGGAAGAAACTCGAAGAGGAAATGATGAAGGAGGCCCGCAAGGGCAACATCAAGGTCATCGGACCCAACTGCTTCGGGGTCTACAACTGCAACATTCGCCTGAACGCCTCAATGGGGCTGGGCATGCCAGAGGGGGGAGGCGACATCTCCTTCCTCACCCAGTCAGGCGCGTACGGGATGGCGATCTTCACCTTCGCAATGGACCACAGCATGAAGTTCGCCAAGGTCATGGCCCATGGCAACAAGGCGGGCATCGACGACTACGAGGTCATCAGGTACTTCGGTGAGGACCAGGATACGAAGGTGATCTGCCTCTTCTTGGAGTCTGTGGACAAGGGCCGCAAGTTCTACGAGGAAGCAAAAAAGATCGCGCTCACGAAGCCCATTGTGGCGACCAAGACCGGAAGGACCGCTGGAGCGAAGAGGGCGGCGGCCTCCCACACCGCGGCGATGGCGGGGACATTCACCGCCTACGATGCGGCGTTCAAGCAGTCGGGAATAATCTTCGCGCGCAACGGCATGGACCTGATCTCTATTGCGAAAGGATTGGACTGGCAGCCACTACCGCTAGGCAAGAGGGTCGGGATAGTCACCAACTCCGGGGGCACCGGAGTGGAACTCGCCGATCTGTGCGAGGAGAGTGGACTGGTCGTGCCGGAGTTCCAGGAAGAGACGCAGAAGCGGATCAGGGCGCTCATCCCTCCGTATGCGAGCGCGAGGAACCCCGTCGACATGACCCCGGTCTGGCCGCAGTACGAGGAACTCTATTCCGAGATCGTCCGGATCATGTATGAGTCAGACGACGTGGACATCATCATTCCGGTGTTCCTGCACCGATCGGCGTTGATGCCCGAGGTCTGCGTCGCCGTCGCTGACACCGTCAACGAATGCCTGGCCAAGGGAATGAAGAAGCCCACCTATGCATGTTGGGTCTCAACTCGGGAT
Organism: Methanomassiliicoccales archaeon; assembly: GCA_035506675.1. Classification (GTDB taxonomy): domain Archaea; phylum Thermoplasmatota; class Thermoplasmata; order Methanomassiliicoccales; family UBA472; genus JAJRAL01. The sequence goes on along the minus strand of DATJOX010000017.1, from coordinate 7,778 downwards.
GCGCTGCAGAACATGGACCTGTTGCAGAAGAAGAGGGTCCCTTGCTTCGATTGGCCGGAGCGCACGGCGAGGGCGGTCGCGGGGATAGTCGGATATGCGGACTTCCTCCGCTCGAGGTCCGTCGACCTGGAGGGACGATGACCGTTAACGCGAAGGCGAAGGCGATCATCGAACAGGCCGTCTCCGAGAACAGGAAGTTCATCACGGAGCCCGAGGCCAAGGCTCTGCTCAGTGCCTACGGAGTGCCGGTCACCAAGGAAGTTGTCTGCCACTCCGCGGAGGAAGCGGCAGAAGCGGCGGGGGCTCTCGGCTTCCCGGTCGTCATGAAGCTGGTTTCCCCCGACGTCGTCCATAAGACGGAAGCGAACGTGGTCAGGTTGAACGTCTGCAATGCAACGAGGGCAAGGTCCGTTTTCAAGGAGCTGACCGCTGCCGGAAAGGCGATCGACGCGCGCATCACGGGCATTCTGGTGTCCGAGACCGCCACCGGGCACGAGGTGATCATCGGATCCCTGAAGGACTCGCAGTTCGGCCAGTTGGTGATGCTGGGAATGGGCGGGATAACGGTAGAGGTCTACAAAGACGTCGCCTACCGGCTGGCACCCGTCAGCCGCCTCGACGTGACCGAAATGCTCGCGGAGCTCAGAGGCTCCAAGGTTCTGGAAGGCTTCAGGGGAATGGAGAAGGCGGACACGGCGGCGCTGAAGGGGATAGTGTGCACCGTCTCGAAGGTGGTGGCTGATTTCTGCCAGATACAGAAGATGGACCTTAATCCAGTTTTCGTTGGTTCCAAGGGGGCGAAGGTCGCCGACGCCCGAATTCACTTGGACTGATCTCACTCGACAACTGGGGAAGGGCCGAGGCGGAGTGGCAGGTTCTTCGTGGATCGGACTTGGGCTTCGATTGCGATGCTAATGGCACTCATCTACCCAGGATTTCGCAAATAACAAGCTTCAATGTATTTGGGGAAGATAGTCTATTTAATTGAAGCAGGGCATCTCAACCCCGTTAATCGGGGAGGAAGAGCCGGGAGGCTCCAGATATGAAGGAAATGACGTCGATGCAGAGGTTTGAGGCGGCGCTCAAGCATGAGACGCCGGATTATGTCCCGGTATCGTACTTTTCGGGCATATACATGCTACACTGGATGAAGGACCAGCTGACCTGGAAGGACACGGTCGAGTATGGCCGAAACGGAATACGCATGGCCAACACGACCATCAAGTTCCTCGACGACGTGGGAGGAGACACAGCGTACATCCTCTCGGACGTTGGAGAGATCGTCCAGGGCTGGGGAGTGAGGATGAAGATCGCGGATGAGCCCGACATCCACATGGCCTTGGGGAAGTTCGCTGTGAACGAGCCAGGGGACTGGGAGAAGCTGGACGTCCTCGACCCGTTGATCGACGGCAGAATGCCGACCTACCTCGACGCATGTGAGGTGTTGAGGGACAAGTACCACGACAAGGTACCGATCGGAGTGGATGTGCCGAGCGCGCTGACCACTTGCACGCACGTGGCGCCGATGGAGACGGTGCTCATCCACATGCTCACGGAGCCAGATGCTCTGAAGAAGGGTCTGAAGACCGTCACAAAGACCGTTGGCGACTTCCTGAACGCCTGCGCGAACGAGGGTGCATACTACGCGGCCTATCTGACGACCAGGGCCTCAAAGGAGATTACGACGTTAGAGCAGTATCAGGAGTTCGGGGTTCCTACCGACAAGGAGATATTCAAGAACACCCCGGGCCTCATGCACATCTGCCACGTCTGTGGCGTCGAGCCGATGTTCGAGATAATCTCAGACTACGCCAGGACCACGAAGAACGTGAAGGGCATTTCCTGGTGGGACAGGGGCGCGAAGCCAAACCTTACTGAGGCCAAGCAGAAGTGGGGCAAGGACCTCTGCCTGATGGCGGGCATCGACCACACCAACACGCTCACGACCGGCACGATCCAAGACATCGAGAAGGAAGTCGAGGAGTCGTGCAAGATCGCCATGCCCGGCAGTGGATTCATCTTCGCTCCAGGATGTGACATCTCGCCGAAGACCCCCAAGGAGAACATGCGGGCGATGGTGAAGGCGGCAAGGAAGCACGGGAAGTACCGTTGAAAGGATCACGACTGGGAGGAGTGACACAATGGATAAGAGCCAGTACCAAAGAATATACGATTGTGTGGTGAACGGGAAGGCGGCCGAGGCGCAGAAGATCGGCGAGGAGATGAAGAAGGCGGGCATAAAGAGCACCGAGATCGGGTCAGTGCTGATCGACGCGATGAACCTGGTCGGCCACCGCTACCGCGAAAGGGAGATCGCCCTGCCGCAGCTGATCCTGGCGACGCACTGCTTCAAGAAGATCCTCGCCCCCTACACGGCAGAGTCTCGGGGGAGCGAAGGCATCGTCGTGGTGGGGACCGTCAAGAACGACATCCATGACATCGGCAAGAACCTAGTGGTCTCGATGCTGCAGGTCTACAACTACACGGTCCATGATTTGGGCAAGGATGTTCCACTTGAGAAGTTCGTCAGCGAGGCGAAGCGGGTGAACGCCGGCATCATAGGCGCGGGAACGTTGCTCACCGCCACCATGCCGGAGCTGTCCGAGATCATCAACCTGATGAAGGAAGCGGGCATGGCCGGGAAGGTCAAGTTCGCCGTCGGAGGCGCTCCCCTGACCACGACCTATGCAAAGCACATCGGGGCGGACGGATACGCCGCGGACGCGATCCTTGCGGTCGAGATGGCTGGGCACCTCATCAAGGGAGAGCAGAGCTACCTTGCCGCTAGGCAGGACAAGGCCTGAGCGTGCGTGGTCCCAATGACCAAGAAGATGAACTCGTTGGAAAGGGTGCACGCGGCGATCAAGCACCAACCTGTCGACCGTGTGCCCGTTAGTGGCATGGGATGGTTCATCGGCTCGCGCGCGGGAGGCCTGGGCACCAAGGAGTACGCCTCGGAAGGCGCCAAGATGGCCAAGGGGCAGCTAGCGTTCCTGCACAAGACGGGGATCGACCTGCTGCACCCGATGTCCGACGTTGGCCAGATGGCCTCGGGCTGGGGAACGGTGATGAGGTTTACCGAAGGGCTCGCGCCGATGCTCGACGACTTCCCGATCAAGGAGCCGGGCGACTGGGAGAAGATGAGCGTTCTGGACCCGAAGAAGGACGGGCGCATGCACGTCCCCATCAAGGCGATCGCGGCCATGAGAAAGGAGGTCGGCCAGACGGTCTCGCTCATGCCCTACGTGCCGAGCCCTCTGACAAGCACGACCCACATCAGGGCGATGGAGAACGTGCTGATGGACATCCTGCTGGAGCCTGAACTGTTGAAGAAAGGGCTCGAGACCATCGCGGAGACGACGATAGACTACGGGAACCAGATATTCGACGCTGGTGCCGACGGATTGCTCTACGCGCCGACGCGCGCCTCCGCCGAGATAGTCACCCTGGACCAGTACATGGAGTTCGGGGCGAGCTACGATCGAGATGTCCTTGGTGGCCTGGATAATCAGGACGGGTACAACGTCCTGCACGTCTGCGGGGTGGAGCCGTTCTTCGAGCTGCTGTCGTCCTATCCCAACACGGGAGGCATCAACTGGTGGGACCGGGGCAGCAATCTGAGCATCGCTGAGGCGAAGAAGAACTGGGGGAAGAAGGTCTGCCTGGTCGCGGGAATGAATCAGACGACCACCTTGATGATCGGCAGCATGGACGACATATCCAACGAGGTCAAGGACGCGATCGAGCAGGGATTCGGGGACGGCACCGGATTGATTATCGCCCCCGGCTGCGAGATCTCACCCAACACTGATTTCGAGAAGATCAAGAGGATGGTTTGGGCCGCCGAGCAGTATGGCAGGCGGAAGTAGGAGGAAAGGGAAAATGAGCGAGGAATACAAGGGAATTTCCATGAAGGTCGGGCCCCCGGGCCCGGAGGCCAAGAAGATACTCGAGCGAGACAAGATGTACATGGCCACCACCAACAAGGTCATGCCCGTGGTCGCCAAGCGCGGGAAGGGGATGTACGTCGAGGATGTGGACGGCAATGTCTACCTGGACTTCCAGTCGGGCATCGCGGTCAACAACCTCGGTCACTGCCCTCCCACCGTCGTGAAGGCGGTGCAGGAACAGGTCAACACCCTTATTCACTTCCCAGGGATCCTACTCTCGCAGAACTTGGAGGGCGAGGTGGCTAAGGAGTTGAGCGAGATCGTGCCTGGCAACTTCACGAAGAAGACCTACTTCTCGTGCCAGGGTTGCGAGGCCATCGAGACGGCGGTCAAGGTTACCAGGTGGTACACGGGCAGGCCGAGGACGATCGCCTTCGAGGGAGCCTTCCACGGTAAGTCGATGGCGGCCATGTCCTTGACAGCGTCCAGAACTGCGTACCGCAAGGGATTCTTCCCGGAGATGCCGGGCGTCATCCACGTGCCCTATGCCTACTGCTACCGGTGCCCGTACAAGATGACCTACCCCGAGTGCGATGTCTACTGCATCAAGAGGGTGGACGAGGAGGTCCTGCAGAAGTACATCCCGCCCGAGGAGATCGCGGCGGTGTTCGTGGAGCCTATCCAGGGAGAAGGTGGATATATCGTTCCCCCGAAGCAGTGGCACCAGGAACTCCGTAAGATCTGCGACAAGTATGGGATCTTGGAGGTCGCCGATGAGGTGCAAAGCGGGTTCGGACGAACCGGCAAGTGGTTCGCGATCGAGCACTTCGACGTCGTTCCGGACGTGACCTGTATCGCCAAGGGCATCGCCTCTGGACTACCGATGGCCGCGACGGTGTTCAACGAGAAGTACGACATCAAGCAGCCGGGAGCGCAGGCGACCACGTTCGGTGGGAACCTCGTGACGAGCGCTGCGGCCCTTGCGACGATCAAGACGATCAAGGAAGAGAAGTTGCTCGAGAACGCCACGAAGATGGGCGACTACCTGCTGAAGCGCGAGCGGGAGCTGATGGCGAAGTACCCGATCATCGGCGACGTACGCGGCATCGGGCTGATGACCGCGATCGAGATCGTCAAGGACCGGAAGACCAAGAAGATAGACCCCGACACGAGGAACAAGATCGTGAACGGCGCCCTTGCTCAGGGCCTGTTGATCCTGTTCTGCGGTCCCTCGTCGATACGCATCATCCCGGCGCTCAACGTCAGCAAGGCCCAGATCGACGCCGCGATGGAGATCTTGGAAGCACAACTGAAGGGCGTTTCGGCCGAGCTCGGTTGCGCGTGCACCTGAGAAGGCGGCAGAAAACCTCTAACGTCAAACCCTTTACTTCTTCAATTTTGCCTGTCAGCGACGGCCATCTGCCTAGGCCAAACGACGGCGGATCGTCGCCATCGCCTTGGGATACTTCGATTCGTCGAGGTGCGGGAAGTAGAGCGAAGAATGGAACTTGTCCTCGAACTCCGGCATCGCCGCCAGCTCGACGTATTCGACCTTTTTCGCCAGCTCCTCCGCCTGTTGACGCAGCCTCGAGTCCAATAGGGACATGGTCGCGCCTGCCCCGGCAGCGTTGCCGACCCCCTTCACTCGTTCGAGCGGCACTTCCGGGAAGAGCCCGATCGTCATCGCGCTCGCCGGGCTCGCGTAGTTGCCGAACGCGCCGGCAAGAAGCACTTGGGACACGTCTTCGTCAACGATGCCCACTCGCTCCATCAAGATCTCCACCGCCGCATGCATCGCTGCTTTCGCGAAGGAGATCTGCACGATATCGTTCTGGCTGATGTGCACTCCGACCTCCTCCGCATCCCTGGGGGAAGTGAGCGAGTAGACTAGGTCGCCATTGTGCTTCTTGACCCTTTCCGGGTCCGAGGCCTTGACCAACTTGCCGGTCCGGTCGACGATTCCAGCCTTGACCAGCTCGGCGACGAGGTCGATTATTCCAGAACCGCAAACTCCTCTTGCAGGGGCGTCGCCTATGGTCGAGATGGCGGGCTGGAGGTCCGGACGGATGCTCACGTGGTCGATTGCGCCCTCCATCCCCCTCATGCCGCAACTGAGGTTCGCCCCTTCGAAGGCGGGACCCGCTGCCACAGAGGCGCAGGCAATCTGGTCTCCGTTGCTGACCGAGACCTCACCATTCGTCCCGATGTCGATCGCGATCGCTGGTACGCCAAGCTTGTCCAGTTGGGTCGCAAGGAGCATTGAGATGTGGTCGGCCCCGACGAATCCGGCAACGTTCGGCAAGGCGACCGCGTATCCTTCTCTCGCAATTGTCAACCCCAGCTCGCTCGCCTTGTAGTTCAGTCCGACCGTCTCGATCGGCGCGAACGGGGCGAATGCCAGGCTCGTCTGGTCGAACCCGAAGACCGAATGATGCATCGAGGTGTTGCCGACGAGCATGACCTCATACACGTCCTCCCTAGAGATTCCCGCCGCATCGCAGCAGCCAGCAATCAGGCCGTCAATGCTTCCGATGATCAATCGCTGCAGGTTCCTTATCCCGTCTGGGTTCGCTCGGGCGTAGGTGATCCTCGATATCACATCATCCCCGAACCTCACTTGCGGATTGAGCTGGGACCTCACAGCGATGGTCTGTCCAGAGGTCAGGTCAACGAGATACGCCACCACCGTTGTCGTGCCGACGTCGACGGCGACGCCGTAGATCGGGGTTCTCGTGGAGGTGGAGAGATGAAGGACCTCATCTCCGCGCAGAACCACGCCGATTGGATTTTTAGGGTCGCCGATCCTCGATAGGTCTTCAAGGACCTTCAACGGTAGTCGAGGTCGGAGACCGAGCTCCTTCTCGATGCTGGCGACGAACCTCTCCATCCTGCTCGTCGGTGATTCGAGTGTTGGCAGCGGTACTGCGATCTTTCGCACTACGACAGCGGGACTGATGTCCGCCCGTGCCTCGCACGCCTCGAGAATTGCTGCTTTTGCAACGTGCGAGTGCTCCGGCGCCTCAATGACAAGCCCATCTGCCGCTGTGAGTCGGCAAGCCAATCTCATACCTGCTCTCAGAAGAGCCAGGGAGATGTGGGCTACGTCGTCGTCGGTAGGCAAGGGAGGGTCGGAAAGCACCTTCACCTGGCATCTTCCGCACTTGCCTCTGCCACCGCAAACAGAGTCGACAGGCGTGCCGATCCGGTTGAGAACATCCAAGATGGTCTCGCCCTCGGCCACCTCCACCGTTCTGCCGGTCGGCTCGAGTCGAATGCGCGGCATCTGCCCTCCCTGCTCAATAGTAGTGGCGGTAGATGCTGAAGATGTCCGTAATCTGGGCGATCTCGTATGCAGAGAAGCTCTGGTTCGAGTAGATGATCTCCCTGACGAGCTGCTGAGCCTGGTTGGGGGTCTCCGCATGGAACAGGAAGATGAGGCTGAAGCTTCCCAGTGCGGTGAAGACCTGTATCGTCGATGGATGGGCCTTGAGGTCCCTGACCGTCTTCTCCTGCGCCTGCGTCGAGATCCCTGGGGAGAACTTCAGAACGGCAGAGTAGATCAAATCGCCCAGGCGGTCGTAGTAGATGAGGTGGGCGCGCTGGATGACCTTCATCTCACGCAGTCGTTCGATACGATACCCAACGGACCTGCTTGTCATTCCCAGATGTTCAGCAATCTGTTCATAGGTCCAGTCTGGGTTGTTCGCGAGGATGATAAGGAGTTTCTTATCGGTGGCGTCGAGGTTCTCCCGGGTCAAGATCCTACCTTCTCGAATGTCCGTTGGATAGCGGTGGAAATGCCCTTACTCAGTACATAAACTCTCACATTTACGTAATTTAAGGAAAGAGGGGTGGACCGAAGGTTCGTCCCTCCTCGCTCTACCGCTC
>DATJOX010000016.1:0-14719 GCA_035506675.1 Methanomassiliicoccales archaeon | reverse complement strand
ACTGTATTGCCAACGAGGGCGGCCACGGGCGGCCAGTGGCGGCAGCTAATCCCGCGAAAACACGGGGGCTGCCTGGGGCAGCGCTGGCCGGAACCAGGCTCATAACCCGAAGGTCGCAGGTTCAAATCCTGCCCCCGCAATTCCCGTTAGAGCGTACTTCCGGCCGTCCTCCACGAGGGCGGCCGGTCCAGTTTTGAGGGTGGTACGTGGCTCATACACCGACTCGCGTGGAGTGAGCTCGACCTTGCCGAGCCGAGCGCGCAGGGCGACCTGGCCTTGCGCCGGCGCAGCGTACAACGCAGCCTCCACCTCCTCGAACAGCGCCCGCAGCCTGGCCGCGGCCGGGGCGGGGAGGGCTTTCGAGCGGGGGCGCGTGGGGAGGGCGACCTCTGCCCGGCGAGCCCGGTGTTCGGGCAGCTTGGCCTCCTCGGCCCGGAGGAGCTTGAGCAGCGACTCGATGTCCTCGTTGGTCGTGGCCAGGCCGGCCAGCTTCTCCACCTTGGCCTCTTGCTTCTTGATCTCGGTGTCGAGCCCGGCTGTCCCCGGGTCGGGCGAGGACGCGGCGCGGTTGTGCTCGGCCACGAGCCGGTTGAACGTCTGCTTGAAGCGCTCGAACAGCCGCTTGTCCTGGATCAGCGAGCGCATCACGGCGGCCAGCGCTGCGATCATCTTCCCCTCCGAGAGGGTCGCGCTGTTGGGGCAGATTTCAGGTCCCTTGGTGTGGTTCGCAGAGCACTTGATGTTCCGGTAGAGCCCGCTGCCGCTCCCGCCCTTGCTGTTGCCCACGAAGCTCATGTTGTTGCCGCAGACGCCGCAGACGAGTAGGCCGCTGAGTGCGGAGGGGCGGGCGGTGCGTGGCTTGCCCAGGCGCTTCGGCTCCCCGAGCCGGGCCTGTACCCGGTCCCAGAGGGCCTGCGGGATGATCCGCAGCTTGGGGTACTCCTTCCGGATCACGCCCTCACCGTCCTCATTCGGCCTGGGGCTTCGCCGCTTGTGCTTCCCCCGGCGGTCCCAGCGCGTGGTGCCCCAGGTCACGATGCCGATGTAGTGCTCGTTGCGGATGATGTTACGGATGGTCGTGTGGCTCCAGCCGTGTCCAGCAGGCTTGGAGTAGCCCAGCTTGTCGTAGGGGGCGGGGATGCCCTCGCGGTTGAGGGCTCGAGCAATTGCGTGGGAGCCCTCGCCACGGTCCGTGCCCTTGAAGATGCGCCGGAAAACCTTGGCCTCGGGTTCATAGATCACCTTCACGGCCCGTCGAGCCAGGCCGGATCCTTGATGGGATCGGCGAGTACTGCTACCGCGGGTCGATCGACTTGGCTAACGTTGCTCGTGCGGAGCGGCTTCTCCCCTTAGGTCTAGCAAAAGGCTGCACGGTCAAGGTCCCCATACCCAAGGACACCGTCATTACCTACGACATGGTCGAACTCGGCGATTCCGTGCTGTTGCAGCTGAGGCGAATCCAAGACTCCATGTACTCCATGGACGCTGACTCCCAATTTGCGTAGAGGCTCGGAATGGCCGATCAAAGCCTTGCAAGACTTCCTCATCGCTGCGCTCTGAAGCATCAGGCAGTGTACCAGGAGCTTACGAGGGCGGAGCGCAAAGCAGCCGACTATCTCCCGACGTGTCCCGAACAAATTCGCGATCTTTCGATTGTCGCATTTGCTAATAAAGCAGGTTGCTCTGAAGCAACAATCGTTCGCCTCTCGAAGCATATTGGGTAGGACGGCTACCCAGAACTCAGAGCTGAGTTTCGCTCTGGCCAAGAGAGTTCGGAGCTATTCGAGTACAAAGGGTTGCGATCGGATGACAATCCTGAAACGGTGATGCGGACGATCTTCGCTGCTGCTCCGCAGGCCATCTGCGATACCGAGTCTACGATCGACCCGGTTGATTATAGAGGCACCATTGAGGCGTTGTGTCGAGCGCGCGCGCCATCATGTTCTGTGGCGTCGGGAATGCGGCGGTTGTGGCTCAGGAAGCCTACTTGCGTTGGCTTCGAATAGGTTTTCCGGTGAGCTTCGCTGCGGATCACGATGTCCAGCTTGTACTGGCGTCCCAACTCGGTCCCAAAGGCGTATTTGTTGGTGTTAGCCATACGGGGAAGACCAGATCACTCTTAACGGTAGCTAAGTCAGGCAAGGACGCAGGGGCTCACTTGGTTGCTATCACGAATTTCCCCTCGTCTGAACTCGCACGGCTTGCCGACTATGTGTTACAGACGGCTGTGTTCACTGCCTACTTGTCCGGCGAGATCATGTCGAAGCGATTAGCGGAACTTTGCATTGTGGAGAGTCTCTTCATCAATTTTCTTATTAGACGCAAAGCCCTGTACGCTGCAAACATCGCCACCTCTGACAACGTACTCAAGAGCAACAAACTATGAACCTTTAGCGGGCGGGGCACGCTGTCGGTGCGAGCGCTCATCGGACTCTCGATGAATCCTCGTGAGCGCCCACGGGAAGTTGATGCTCACAACCGTCGACGTACCCGGAGTGCTCTGGACGTCGAACCAACCACCAATACGAGAGATGATGTCCTTGCTGATAGCCAGGCCCAAGCCCTGGTGGCCAGGATCCGATTTGGTGGTGAAGAAGGGGTCGAAAATCTTTTCGTGCAACTCCACTGGAATCCCTGTGCCAGTGTCGCCGACACTCAGCACATAGGTGCGGTCGCGAAATGCATCAACGATGGTGAGAACTCCTCCACTGGACATTGCATCTAGCGAATTAATGACCAAGTTCAGAATGACTTGTTTTAGCAGTTCCTCGGTGATTCGGAGGTTAACTGCTGAATGAATGGCGAGCTCGATACGAACGCCGAGCGCGACCGCAGTCGGGCGCACGAACTCCGCCACCTCGTTGACAACCGCTCGCACGGACGCCAGGACATCATCGGCCATATGACGCCCGCCGAAGATCTCCTCCGCTACGCTCTTGATCCGTCTGACCTCCGTCTCCACGTTTCGTGCGTTCTCTCTAATCTTCTGTATGGATTCCTCGGTGCGGATGAGGGTCAGGTAGTTGAGGATGATGCCCAAGGGATTTCTGATCTCGTGCGCAAGCCTCGCGCCGACCAATCGGCCTTGGTCGTTCGTCACCGAGGGCGCAAGATTAGTCGATCCCGGGGAGAGCTCGCTGCCAATGAATAGGACACCGATGAACGAGGAATCCTCATCCTGAAGGGGGTGGGCTTGGACCTCTTGCCTGGGGCTAAGCCCAGATGAACCAGTGAAGGCCACGGAGATCGTCGTACTATCGCCTCGGCGAGCACGGTCTAGGACCCTCTCCATCTCATCAGAAGGAGCGAGAAGCTCACCAACGCTACGTTGGGTGACAGGGCCGTCAGCAAACCGTTTTACCTCCCGGAACCGGCTATTAATCAGGACGACGTTCCCGCGCGTGTCAGTAACAAGTACCGGAAAAGGAATGCTATTGAATATTCCTTCGTAGAAACTCTTGAGGTAGAAGAGCTCGAAGTTGCTGCGTGTGAGCTCGTCTCGACTGGCGTTCAACCAATATGCTCGCTGGACGAGCTGGATCCTGTCGATGTCCGCAACCTCGGCGGTATCGACAACCTTACGATTCCGCACTACCGTGACTCTCGAGGCGAAATTGAACACTTCCTCCATATTGTGGGTCGCATACAGGATCGTTGTCCCGCGCTGGCTTAACACAGTCAACAGGTACCGGACGCGTTCGAGCTCGCGAGGTGGAAGCCTCATCGAAAGCTCATCAACGAGCAGTAGCTTGACCGGAAAGCACACGGCTTTCGCGAACTGCATGAGCTGCTGGTCCACCGCACCATATGAACGAATGGGAACGTCCGGGTTCAACGTTGGAGATAGTTCGCGCAGGACATCGGCGACCAATCGGTGCAGAGTTTTCGAATCATTAAATAGAAAGCGCCTTGGTTGGTGAACCAGAGCGATGATTTGGCAGATGGTCAGGTTGGGGTAGAGTGTACTTTCTCCGAGGACCGCCTCGATTCCCAGCTTTGTTGCACGTTCAGGGGAGTGGCGACGGAGCTCTTTTCCCTGGAACAGCAGTGTCCCGCCGGAGGGTCGCTGGATTCCGGCTATGACCTTCAGCAGCGTAGACTTGCCGGAGCCGTGCGGGCCGAGAATAACGTGAATCTCACCGCGGCGAACCTTGAGATCCACTGCATCCAAGATTTGGACGGGCCCCTCGTTGACCCGCACCTGATCGACGACCAACAAGTCGTCCGGTGTCTCAGGAGAAGTCATTGTGAATCTTCAGTTCCTTCATCCAGTTGTACAGGGTCTTGCGGCTGATGTTCAGCGCACGCGCGGCCTCCGCGCGATTACCGCCTGTGCGGTTGAGAGCATCCAGGAGTAGCCGCCGAATGTACTCGCCGCGGTAGTCGCCAACCACTCCTGCCGAGCCTTGAGCGTGGCCAGGCCGGTCCGTGTTTCGCAAGCTATCGGGGAGGTGTATGAGCTGCACCCGAGGTGTCTCGCAAACAACGACGGCACGTTCGATGGAGTTGCGCAGCTCCCTGATGTTTCCCGGCCAACGATATGCGCAGAGTGCTTGCTCCGCGTCTGGCTCAAGGCCTTGGATAGTCTTGTGGTATTTGCGACCGAAGTGATCGAGGAAATACAGCGACATGTCGACGATATCTTCCCTCCTCTCTCGCAAAGGTGGGATGTGCAAATGCATACCGTTGAGACGATGATAGAGATCGGAGCGGAAATGTCCCGCCCGGATCTCCTCTTCGAGGTCTCGATTGCTTGCGGCAATAATTCTTGTATCGAGGTGAATAGCCTCAGTGCCGCCCAGTCGGGAGAAGGTCATGTCTTGCAGGACACGCAGGAGCTTGGCCTGCAAACCCATCGGCAGCTCTGCTATTTCGTCGAGAAATATCGAGCCACCGTCGGCTTCCTCTAGGTTGCCCTGCTTCCTTGACGTAGCCCCGGTGAAGGCTCCACGCTCGTAGCCGAACAGCTCGCTCTCCAGAAGCGATTCCGGAATCGCGGGACAGTTGAGCTTTACGAATGGTTTGGTACTGCGCGGGCTGTTCTTTTGCATGAGGTCCGCTACTACCTCTTTCCCGGTACCGCTCTCGCCCGTCAGAAGGATGGGCATGTCAGTGGAGCTGAACTTGAACGCGAGTTCGAGGACAAGGCGGAAGGCGGGATTATTGGAGGCTAGATGAGCGTTGAGGTCGCTGGTAACCGGGTGGCGCGTGAGATCGAGCTTTTGATTGATGAGCACCAGGAGTTCGTCAAACTCGAAGGGCTTGACTAAGTAGTCGGTCGCGCCGAGTTTGAAAGCCTTCCGGGCGGTTTCCACGGAGGCGTAGGCGGTCATCATGATCACCGGGATTCTGGAGCCCAGCTTTTGCAAGAAAAGAAGCCCGCTCATGTCGGGCATGACGATGTCGCAGAGGATCAGGTTTATTGGATGCCGTTGAAGGACGGCGAAAGCTTCTCGCGCAGAGAGAGCGGTGGTGACCCGGCATTGATGCTTTTCGAGGAGTTCCTGCAGCGAAAGGCACATCTTCCGTTCGTCGTCGACGACGAGTAGGTGGGGCTGCCGCATGTTGATATTATACGTTGCGCCGTCCGTAGAACTCGGTCGTAAGCGGAACAAGCAGATGGTCCGAGTAAGACACTGCACTTCATTTCGCTCTCAGCGCGCGAGCTCTGGGGCTCTTTCCCCGGAGGTCCTCCTTGCGCCCGTTTGCCGTAGCGATGTCCCCGTGAGGAGTGCTTCCACTGGATACCCGGCATTAGCCCTAGGTCTTCCGGGGAGGGTATCGATGATCCGGCGACATCTCGGTGGGTTACGGGGTACCGAGGTTGTGTCTCGAGCAACTGCAAGGGTGAGCGGCGTGGACGCGCGGGGGATCCAGGGTGGTCAGGAATGCTGACCAGCCGGAGCTCGCGCCTGGGTTTTTCGTCAGAAGCGCAGGCCCATGGACTCGAAGCGCCGGCGAGCGGCTCAGCCGAGGACGCAAGGGTCGCGTTGGCCGTGCATACGGCCTTGCGTGCCGCGATCGGGTCATCACCATTACCGATAGGTGTAATTTCAGCACTAATGTGTAAGAGCGGTGAGGTTCAACCGTGCTTCTTCGACTAAGAACTGCGATTACTCCCTGCAAATAGGCTGGCACGGTAGTTGCCAAGGGAAGACCGGGCCGGAACACGTTCTTCCAAGGAGGTCGTCCTGTGATGCAAACAGTTCGGGGCACGGTGTTCGTTCTAGCTCTTGCTCTTCCGCTCGCGTCGTTCGCGCCTAGGACAACGCTAGCGGCGCAGTCGGCTCAAGTCACCTGGAAGGAGTCGACGTATCACCCGGGTCTGCAGCTGCCGGCAAACTTGAAAAAGAAGATCTACTACATCGAATCCTACTACGCCGACATCAACCATCGCTTCATGGCCGCCGGAGCCGAGATAGCGTTCAAGGAGTTGGGATGGGACTATGAGATCCTGAATCCCGAGAACGATCTCGCGACGCAGATAAAGATGATTGAGGATAGCGTTGCCAAGGGCGACATGGACGGCATGATCATCAACGCCGTTGATCCGGGCGGTGTCGCGGCCAGTCTCAAAAAGGTCATGGACAAAGGCATTCCGGTCGTCATCATGGACCGCTGGCCCACTCTGGGTAAGCCCGTGTTCGGTGTCGGTTCCAACTGGTATCAGGAAGGGGAGCTGACTACCAAGCAGATGATCAAGCTGCTGACCGATAAATACGGGCAGCCGAAGGGGAAGGTGATCGCAATTGTAACCGGTCTGGAGAACAATGCCATTCGACAGCGATATGTCGCCTTCAAGGACATCATGCCGAAGTATCCCAATATCCAGGTCATCGAGAAGACCGCCCCGGAAGACCCAGTCAAGTGCGCCCAGGTATTGAAGGATGCACTGTTGGCCAACCCGGACGTCGACGCCATCTGGAATATTGTCGACTACTTTGGCATGAACTTCGTCCAAACAATGAAGGAGATTCATAAGGCATACCCAGTCGGTGACCCGAAGCACATCATCCTGTGCTCGCAGGATGGAACCGATTGGGCTTTGCAAGCAATCCGGGATGGTTTCTTTGATAGCACGGTAAGCCACTATCTAATTGATTTCGGCTACATGTGCACCTGGGCCCTGGGCCAGCATTTCGGAGGCAAGACCGATGGGTTCAAGGTGGGGCCGTTCAACCTCCCGAGTGCTGGCTGGAATGGTTCGATGGTCAGGGACTACAAGAACGGAAATTACCTCGAGCTCAACACCATTCTTGTCACGAAGGCGAACGTCGACGATGCGACGCTTGTCGGCAATCGGGTGAAAGAGTTCCTGAAGAACTAGCACGCTTATCAGGGAACGGGCCTCTGTATATGGCCCGTTCCCCTTACATGCGCGTGCAGATCAAGGTTGGAGACTCTCAGCAAGTCGAGCCGCGGGACCCTAAGCCACGGCGGTATGGCGCATGACAGACGCTCTTCGGGAACCTGAGGTTCTCCTGGCGGTCAGCAACATAACGCAGCGCTTCAAGGGGGTCACGGCTCTCCGCAACCTTTCCCTTGCGTTCCGGGCCGGAGAGATTCACGCCATCGTTGGAGCCAACGGTGCCGGCAAGTCGACCTTGATGCGGATCATCGCTGGGGAGATTCAGCCGACCGAGGGGCATCTCCTACACAATGGAAGACGAGTCCAGCTCACGCCCGCGACCGCCAAGGCCGTTCACGGCATCTCGATGGTCCCGCAGCACATCGAGATCTTTCCTCACCTGTCCGTAGCCGAGAATGTCTTCATCGACGCGCTTCCGCTGAGAAACGGACTCATCGAAAGACAGAAGCTCCACTCGCAAGCTGCTCAGCTCTTTCAGCAGTTCGACATCCAGCTGGATTCCCGGATGCCGATGGACGAGCTCTCCTTCGTCCAGCAAAAGCTGGTGGTGATCATGAAGGCCCTACGCGGGCAAAGCTCGATCATCATCTTAGATGAGCCCACTGCGTCCTTGTACGTCCAGGAGATCGAGCAACTGTTTAAGGCGATCCAGGAGTTCAACCGACGCGGCGTGACGTTCATCTACATCTCGCATCACTTGGAAGAAATCTTCGAGATCTGCACGCGAATTACAGTTCTCAGGGATGGGCAACTTCAGGGAACTTGGAACGCCGAAGACCTCGACCTGAAGCAACTCGTCTACCAGATGGTTGGCGAGGAAGTTCGGGGACTCGACCGGACGGCGGCAGTTGCGTCAAGCGAGGTCGTGCTCCGGGCCCGGCATCTCACGGGCGCCAGGGTGCTGCAGGACGTCGGCTTCGATCTACATAAGGGGGAGATCCTCGGGATCCTCAGCAACAAGGGGGGAGGAAAGGACGAACTCCTCGGGCAGCTCTTTGGCACGGGTGCTGGCCGGACGGTCGCCTTCGAGTGCTTTGGCCAGACCTTCACTCCTCGTTCGCCAGCGGCCTGTTCGGATCACGGCCTGTACCTTCAGCCAGAGGACCGCCACCGCGATGGGCTATTCCTCGACAAGACAGTCGATGACAACATCTCGATCTGTGCATTGCGCAAGTGCGTAGACGGATTGGGCTTCATCCGCAGGCGCCGGTTGGACGCTAACGCAGACTCCTACGTCTCGGAACTATCGATCGTCACCCCAACGCTCAGGCAGCAGGTGCAATTTCTGAGTGGTGGTAACCAGCAAAAGGTGCTGCTGTCCAAGCTTCTCAACGCAGATCCGAAGATCCTGGTGATGGACTCCCCCACGGTGGGTGTCGATGTCAAGACCCGCATGGACATCCACCGGATGGTTCGGAGGCTGGCGGCGGCGGGCATCTCCATCCTGCTGATCACCTCAGATCTCGACGAGATCCTGGTGCTGAGCGATCGCATCTTGGTGCTGGCGAAGGGCCAGATCTCGGGTGAAATTCGGCCAGGAGACACGACGTTCAACAGCGTCGATCTCGGTCTCATGATGGAAGGCGGGGCGGCTCATGGGTGACCACGCAATCCTGTTCTTCAATCATCGAAGCACTGCCGCCCGCATGAGGTTTTTGTTCGCCATAGTCGACGACTACCTCATCTGGATCCTTCTGGTGGTTAGCTTGCTGGGGATGGGGCTCATCTCCCGAACCTTCTTCTCGCTGCAGAACCTCGTCAACCTGCTCATGAACTCCACCACGCTTGGCATCCTCGTGATCGCTGAGTCGCTGTGCGTCATCCTCGGGAAGCTGGACCTCTCGATCGAATCCACGCTCGCCTTCGCCGCCCTCGTCGGGGCGCTCATGGTGAAGGCGAACGCGCCTCCTGCGCTGGCGATCATCGTCGTCATCCTCATCGGCGTGGCGGTCGGAGCCATCAATGGTATATTCGTCGTGTCGCTCGGGGTGAATCCCTTCATGCAAACACTGTCCATGAACATCATCCTTCGGGGTCTGATGTTCGTGTTGACGAAGGGCATTACGGTCTACGGGTTCCCCGACGGGTACCGCCTTTTCGGGGACACCAGCCTCCTCGGTGTGCCGACGCCAATCCTCCTGCTCGCCCTATTGTACGCGCTGTTTCTGGTCCTCCTGCACAAGCGCCAGTGGGGCCGCCAAATGTACGCCGCGGGCTCCAACCCGCGCGCCGCCTTTCTCTCCGGCATCAATGTCGGGCGACTGAACGTGCTAGCATTCATCTTGGCCGGCGCGCTTTCGGCTTTTGCCGGCCTCGTGATCTCCACGCGTTTCGATGCGGTGACCAATACCTTGGCTAGGGGTCAGGTCTTCGATGTGTTCGCGGCGGCGGTGATGGGCGGAATCGCACTGAGCGGCGGGCGAGGGAGCTTGATTGGGGCCGTCGGGGGGGTGCTGTTTCTTGGGTGCATAGCGAGCATCCTCACCTGGCTTCGCGTGTCCCCCTTCGGCGTCCAGACGGTCCGCGGTTGCGTCATCCTGCTGGCAATCGTGCTCGATGCGCTCAAGAACAAGCTGCGGGAGAGGGCGTTATGAACATCTCCCTCTCGGCGCCGCGCATGTCGATGCTGCTGCGCCTTGCCGACGATTACCTGATCTGGTTCCTGTTCGGGCTAAGCGTGCTCGTGATGACAGCGGTCAGCCCGAGTTTCTTCTCGGTGAAGAATCTCATCAGCATCGCGCTGGGTTCCTCGGTCCTGGGAATCATGGTCATTGCCGCCACGCTCCCTTTTCTCATAGGTAAATTTGACCTCTCAATTGAATCCACTCTGGCATTCGCTGCACTGATCGGCGCGCTGATCATCAAGGCAGGGGGTTGGACATCGGCCGCCTTCGTCGCCGTACTAGGGGTTGGCTGCGCCATCGGTCTCGTCAATGGGCTCGCGATCGTCTACCTCGGCGTAAATCCATTCGTACAGACGCTGGCGATGCAGATCATCTTTCGAGGACTGATCTTCCTCATCACAGGTGGAATACCAGTCTATGGGTTCCCGCGGGCGTACCGCGTCCTCGGCAACACCGAGATTGTCGGTGTTCCAACGCCTATTGTGATTGTGGTGGCGCTTTACGTGGTGTTCATTGTTCTCCTTGCCCGTACCCGCTGGGGGCGGAGGCTCTATGCCGTGGGGCAGAACTCTCGAGCAGCGTTCAGCTCCGGAATTAGCATCGGGAGGGTACACCTCGCGGTGTTCGTTCTCGCCGGTGTTCTCGCGGCATTCGCGGGCCTCATTCTGTCCTCGCGCCTCGATTCCATCGACTACAACGTGGGAAGCGGCATGGTATTCGACGTCTTCGCCGCGGCTGTGATCGGGGGAGTGTCTTTGAATGGAGGAAGGGGAAGCCTCGTTGGCGCGATCGGGGGTGTACTGCTCTTGAGCATCTTGTCGAGCGTGTTGACCTGGCTCAACATCAGCATCTATTGGGTAGAGACTACCCGGGGATTCATTATTCTATTTGCGGTCGTCGTTGACGCCATGAAGAACACGGTCCGGGAGAGGCTTGCCAGGAGATAGGTAGGCGGCCGATCAGCACAACGCTGTAGGCGCGGGTCAGTGTCTCCGAGCGCGAGAATGGGGCAGAAGGCGCTCGAGTTGATCGCCAAAAAAGTACCGCCAGGTTTCGGGAAATGGCGGTGCAGCACGTCGTAGGTCAGGGAGAGCGCATGAATGGAGGAGCATCAGGGTCCGTACACCGCGGTAACTGGAAGTAGGCTGGAGTGATTCACTGGATGCCGCAACTGGCTGGTTGAGCGATCCCTAGGACAGTTGCGGGCTCGTGCACGAAAGGCGGAGAATCAATGAGACTCGCCCTGAATACATACGTCTACGAGGTTGCAGGATGGAACATCGAAGACACCCTTGAGAGCGCTCGACGGCTGCACTTCAAATACGTCGAGTACGCCGCACACCGGCGGGGGAACCCGCTACCTTGGAATAGGGAAGAGCGGCGCTCGCTCATTTCTCGTTTCAAGGATGCAGGCCTGTCGTGCTGCCAGATGTTATTGACGGACGTCGAGCATCTAGCCTCCAGTGACGAGCAAAAGAGGCGGTCAGCAATGGAGTACATGAAGAAGGTGACCGAATTCCTGCTCGAACTCGGTGGGAGACAGGTTCTCGTGTGCTGGGGTTGCGGCGTGCTGGAGACGGGAGTAATGCCTGAAAGAAGCTGGGTATTCGCGGTTGAGGCCTTGCGGGAGTATGGAGCGTGGGCGCACGAATCCGGTGTTCTCGTGGGCCTCGAACTTGATCCTCATGTCTATTTCATCGTCAACAACACGTTCCGGATGGCAAGAATTATTGAAGACGTTGGCCTGCCGAATTTCTTCGCGAACGTCGATGTCGGCCATCTTTGCATTACGCGGGAAGCTCCTGGTGCTCTTGAGAAGTACCGCGAGAGGATGATTCAGGTGCATTTGAGTGAGACGGATACCTACGCCCATACGAACAGCATACTCGGGACCGGAAGGGCGGACTTCAAATCTTATGTGCACAAAGCCGTGGAGTTGGGCATCGAAGAAAATTGTCGACGTTTGAAAGAGCCGTGCGTTGCGGGCATCGAGATGGGCGAGTCGAGTATCCCTGTGGATGATCCTGAGCGGTGGGTTCGACAGAGTCTTGAGTACCTCGGGCGTGTGCTTCCCGAGGTAACCCTGTAGACGGGGCAATCCGGACTAACTTGAGGAGCTGAAGTACGAAACGGCTGCGCCTCGGGTGGGTTCACGCGCATGGTGGAGCAGATGCGATGGACTCTGCTGTCATGAGAACTGGGAGCGGAATAGCGAGACAGGCAAGTTTGAGCCTTGGGAGTCGCTCATGTCCACGACAATGACTGTCAAGAGAGGGCCAGCACGCAGCGACCGTGGGGTCGTGAGCCGGGAGGTTCCGACTATTGGGGTCGTTGCTTTGGCGAAGGAAAACCACCCGAAGGACGAGATTTACGAATTTGTCCGCCATCTGCGGGATCGGTACGGCACGGACTCCTCGCTCCACCTGCTCATGGACGATACAGTTCTATTTGACGAGTACGCAATTGCCAACCGGGCGAGGCAACTCCAGGAGGAGGGTGTGGACGTCATCGTCTTCATCGTTGGGACGTGGATTTACTCCTCGCACCTTATCTCTGCGGTGAACAACTTGGAGGTTCCCTTCATCCTTTATGGTCTGTCCGACCGTATCGCCAACGGCAACTTGGGCGCCTCGCTGCAAATTCGGTACGTGCTTCAGGAAATGGGCAAACGGTTCCCATATCTGTGCGGACCGATGAGGGACGAGGCCAACCACGACTTTATACGCTCGTATGCCCGCGCTGCCTGGGTCCGTCGGCAACTCTGGAACCGCAAGATCGCCACGATCGGCGGAAAGTGCATGATGATGTATCAGACGCAGGTGAACGAGTTTAGCTGGAAACGGACTTTCGGGATCGACTTTCCTCAGTATGACGCGGTCCAAGTGTTCAAGGAGATGGAGCGCGTCGACGCGGCGGAGGTGGAAAGGGTCGAGAAGGACTTCTTGGCCAAAGTCGATGAAGTGCACTGGGAGGCCGGCGAGGACAAGATGGAGCCGGACGCTGTCCATACGCAGGTCCGGATGTATCTTGGGTTCCGACGAATGCAGCGCTTGTACGGGATCGATGTATTCGCCAACAAGTGTCATCCGGAGATGGCGGCGATTCCATACGGTTATGGGTACTGCGCCTGCTTGGCCACTTGCATGCTGAACGATGCTGGGTTGATGACGGCGTGTGAGGCCGACGTTCCGGCGGCTCTTTCGATGTATATTCTCCACCTTCTCACGGGCGAGTCGGTATTCTTTGCCGACATCGCTCGCTTGAATAAGGGAACGGGACGAGTCACCTTCTTCAACTGCGGCAGCGCGCCCATGAGTATGGCGGATCGTGGCCAAGGCGTGCACATCTGGCCGATGCCGGGGAACATCGCCGACGAAGCAATTCCCAAGGAGTATTTCATAGGCAAGATGCACGGCGGCACGGTTCGTTGTGACCTCAAGATCGGCGAAACAGTCACGGTGCTTCGCATCGGCGGCAATGACGCGACACTTCGGTTCCACGTTGGTCGAGCTACAACCTGCCCACGCGAAGTTGCACCGGATGAGATCACCGCAAACCGCTGGCCGGGTTTTGGTCTACAGTTCGCCGGAGACGTGAACCGGTTTTTGCAGAATACGACCGGTCACCACTATTCGCTGGTCTTCGGCGATCAGACGCGCGAACTTGAGCATCTGGCCTCAATCCTGGGGATCGGGTTCGTTCTCGACACCTGACCACGGCTCAGAGCATGGTTGCGCTTGGGGCGCAGCGTAGCAGCCGAACCGGACGCTCCGAGATGCCGACCCCTTCGTGCGCCTGCACCAGGTCGACGAGAACGCCTCCGGCGAGGTGACACCGCTCCTCGCCTACCTGCGCGAGCTCCAGCGCCGGCACGGCATCAAGCCTTGTCTCCACTACAGTGCTTGATCTTCCTGCCGCTGCGGCGCTGCGTGGCTGCGGCAGGGAAAGAGGGTATTCCGGCTCAGCTTGGTTGTAGCCATGTGGGGGCGCTACCAGGCGACACCGACCCTTGGTCTCTGCGGATGGCCCCTCAGTCAGATGACATCCTGAGGGCGCTCCAGGATGATGGCTGGGGCAGGTAAGGGTACAGACGCTACCCTCAATCATCCGCGTTCGAGATCGAGGGCGGCGTGCTTGTGCGCCCCGCGAGCGATCGCCTGGGGCAACTTCTCGACCTCGTTGGTGTAGATCCGGGCCTCGAGCCTCGCGCGGCTAATGGCGACGTAGTACACGTCCTTAGTGGTGGTACGAGAGTGGGTGGCAGCGTCGATGAAGATCCGGTCGGCCGTTACCTGTGCCTCGCCAATTTTCGGTAGCCCGGAGAAACATTGGCGTTTCGGGAGACGCCGGGCAGGCTCCGACCTCAGCGGTCCACACCGGCGTTCCCTAATGCTCGGGCCATCAGTGGCCGGGAGCACGGAGCACGGAAGGGTGCGACCCGCACGAGAGGAGGCGAGGCGGGACTGCTCCCCTCATTCTGATTTCCCACCTATTTCCCACTGAAGGGGAGTGTTGGGGAGACTTGGGGAGACCTAACACATCGAAAACAGGCCAAGTGGCTGATATGACGAGACCAAGAACTTGGTTCGGGACCAAGGGAGCGCAGGTTCCAATCATGTCTTCCGGCCGCAAGGCGGTGCGTCACGGGATGCGCTACCCGTCACCACTGCGGATCCATTTCCACTGTATTGCCAACGAGGGCGGCCACGGGCGGCCAGTGGCGGCA
>DATJOX010000015.1:0-6378 GCA_035506675.1 Methanomassiliicoccales archaeon | reverse complement strand
GATCGCGTCCGTGAGCGTCCCCACGCCCGTCCAGGTGCCGGTGGATTGCTCCGTGGCTATCGCGGCGGCCGCCGTCTCCATCGGCAGGTCAGTCTTCACTCTGTAGATGCAGATCACGTGCTTGTCGGGGTCCACCTGCTCTCCGAGGTGGAGGTACTTGCTCGAATACTCCATGCGCTCATCTCCTCGATTCGTGCGGTTCGAAAAGGAATTCCTGGCCTAGCTCTTTCACGATGATCTCGTAGGCGGCGTAGGGAGGGATCACTCCCAGCTCGGTGACGATGGCGTCGATGTACTCCGGCGGCGTGGCGTCGAACACCGGATTGAGGACCTTCGTTCCCGGCGGCACCTCTCCTGGCTTCACCACCTCGGCGGACTCACGTTCTTCGATCTCCACCAGTTCGCCGTACATCGTGCGCGGCGAGAACTTGAACGTCTCCGCGCAGACCATTACCGGAACGCGCGCCTCGTGCGCGGCCAGCGCCATCTGGGAGGTGCCGATCTTGTTCACGACCGCGCCGTTCGAACAGACCGTGTCCGCCCCGACCACCACGACGTCGATGCGCTTCATCAGCCAGCGCATCGCGCTGTCGACGATGAGCGTCGCCTCGATCCCCGTCGCGCTGAGATCCTTCGCGGTCAGTAGCCCCTGCCTCCAGGGTCGGGACTCGGTCGCGAAGACCTCGATCTTCTTGCCGTCCCTGTGCGCCTGTATGATCGCCGCCAGCGCAGCCTTGCTGTTGCAGTGAGTGAGCACGCGGTCCCCGTCGCGGATGCGGCGAGATCCCACCTTTCCAATGATGTCGATGGCCTCGCGCGACCGTTTCACGAACGAGTCGGCGTTGGTCACGATCAGATTGCGCAGCTCCTCGACGTCCCCTGCTTCCGTGGAGCCTTTGAACACCGAGTGCACGGCGTTCCAGAGCGAGACCGCCGTAGGCCTCGAGGCGAGAAGCGTCTCTTTCGCGGCGCTGAGCTGATCGCGGAACTCGATGATATCGCTGCCTCGATACGCCTCCGCCTCCTGCTTCAGCGCTTCGGCGCCCTTGCGCGCGATCTCCGCCGCGCCCCGGATCTCCATGCTCCTGATGGAAGCCGCAGTCGATTCCGCACCCATGCTCTTCTCCGCTGCGGTAATCCTAGTCATCTGGCATTAAACCTTGTCATTCTGGTTGCTTTCCACGCCAGAAGTCACTTCTTCAGGAAGGCCTCGATCTGCTTGCGACCTTTGGTGTTGAGGACCTCGTCCTTCTCAAGCCAACCGCGTCTGGCCGTCGCCACGCCGAAGGTCATGAAGTCGAGCTGCGCGATCGAGTGCGAGTCCGAGTCGATGACGACCGTCGCCCCGACGTCCTTCGCTTGGCGGCAGTGCACGTCGTTCAGGTCCAGCCTCTCCGGGAACGAGTCGAGCTCCAGGCAGACGCCGTTGTCCTTCGCCGCTTGCATGATGCCCTCGACGTCGACGGCGTACGGCTCGCGCTGCTCTAGCTTGCGCCCAGTGGGATGTGCGAGGATCGTCAGGTTCTCGTTGCTGAGCGCGGTCGCGATGCGATCGGTCATCTCCTTTTTCGGCATGTTGAACTTCGAGTGCACGGCGCCGATCACATAATCGAGGTCCTTCAGCACCCCGTTCGGATAGTCGAGCTTGCCGTCCTCCAGGATCTCGCACTCCGAGCCCAGGAAGACCCTGACCTCGGGCACGAGCTCCGAAACGTTCCGCGCCACGTCGATGCTGCCTCGAAGCTCCTCGACCGACAGCCCTCCCGCGACCCCCAGTCGCTTCGAATGATCGGTGAAGCCGACGTACTCGTATCCCCGTCGCTTGCATGCGTATGCGATCTCCTCCATCGTCGCGTCGCCATCGCTTGCCTTGGTGTGGACGTGGAGGTCGCCCATGATGTCCGTCAGCTCGATGAGCTTGGGCAGCTTGTGCTGAAGGGACGCCTCGATCTCCCCTCTGTTCTCGCGGATCTCCGGAGGCATGATCTCCAGGCCGAGCGCTTTGTAGATGTCCTCCTCGGTCTCGCGCGCAACCACCGCTCCCGTTTCTTTCATGGACAGGGCGTACTCGTTTAGTTTCATCCCCTTGTCGATCGCCATCTGGCGCAGCACGATGTTGTGGTCCTTAGAGCCGGTGAAGTATTGCAGGGCTGCACCGTACTCGACCTCTTTCACCACCCTCAGGTCGACCTGCAGCCCGCCCTTCAAGCGAAGGCTCGATTTCGTCGGCCCGCGCATGATGACGTCCTCCACCTCTGGATAGGTGGTGAAGACGTCCATGACCCATTTCGCGTCGTCGCTGCCAGCGATCAGGTCGATGTCGCCGATCGTCTCCTTCATCCGGCGCAGGCTGCCCGCGAGGCTGATCTTCTCCAGGTTCGCCTTGCTGCGCACGTACTCCAGCACCTGCATCGCGACCGGGTACGCGCGCCCGAGAAGCATACGTCCGGTCCGTCCCTCGACGAGCGCGATCCCCTGCAGGATGCGCTCCTCCGAGCGTGGGCCGAAGCCCTTCAGTCCCTGGATGCGGTGCTCCTCCACGGCCTTCTTCAGCTCGTCTAGGTTAGTGATCTTCAGTTCGTTGTAGAGGTGCACGGCGGTCTTCGGCCCGAGCTCCGGTATCGCCATGATCTGAAGAAGGCCAGGAGGGAACTGCTTGCGCAGTTCCTCGAGATATCCGAGGTTGCCGGTGGTGAGCAGCTCATCAAGCTTCTTCGCGATCGCGTCCCCCACTCCTGGGATGTCGCGCAGCTTGTCCTCCTTGTGCACCTGCTCGATGTCGTCGGTGAGGTTCTCGATGCTGCGCGCCGCCTTGCGGTAGGCGTTCGGTTTGAAGTTGACGCCCTGGAGCTCCAGCAGGTCCGCGATCTCGTACAGGACGCGGGCGACCTCGGCGTTCCTCATGCGGGATTCATTCGCTCTTGCTTGATAAATATGATTGGCTCACTTGTATGGCGCTTCTGGAAGCCAAGCTCCTTAGCGCCCGTAAGGTTTCTCTAAATACCCCGCCCTGTAATATTCAGAGCAACAGGTGAGGTCACCGTGGCAGCACCAAATCCGTATGTTTCTGCCCAGAAGCACGTGGACCGTGTGGGCAAGATGCTAGGTCTGGATGAAAGCGTCATCGAACTTCTCAAGAAGCCGAGGAGGGAGCTGGGGGTCAACTTCCCCGTGAGGATGGACGACGGCTCTATGAGGATCTTCACCGGGTACAGGGTGCAACACAGTTCGGTGCGCGGACCCTGCAAGGGCGGCATCCGCTACCATCCGAACGTCAGCCTTGACGAGGTTCGCGCATTGGCCATGTGGATGACGTGGAAGTGCGCGGTCGTCGGGATCCCGTATGGGGGTGCGAAGGGAGGAGTCATCTGCAGCCCGAAGGAGATGAGCAAGGGCGAGCTGGAGCGCCTGACGCGCAGATTCACCAGCGAGATCTCGATCATCATCGGCCCGCACGAGGACATTCCCGCGCCGGACGTCTACACGGATTCGCAAACGATGGCGTGGATCATGGATACTTATAGCATGAGCGTCGGGCACTCTGTGCCAGGAGTGGTCACCGGCAAGCCCATCGAGATAGGCGGGTCGGCGGGCAGGGAGGAGGCGACCTCGCGGGGAGTGATGTACGTCGCCGAGGAAGCGGCACGCAGGAAGGGGCTGAAGATGGCGGGCGCGACGGTCGCGGTGCAGGGCTTCGGCAACGTGGGGTGGCACGCGGCGCGCCTCCTTCACGGGGAAGCAGGATGCAAGATCATCGCGGTGAGCGACTCCAGCGGCGGGATCTACAACGCCCAGGGCATGGAGCCAGAGAAGATCATGCAGCACAAGAAGAAGACCGGCTCGGTCAAGGGGTTCAAGGGAGCGAAGGACATCTCGAACGAAGAGGTGCTCGAGCTCCAGTGCGACCTCCTCGTGCCGGCGGCGCTGGAGAACGTGATCACGAAGGAGAACGCGCCCAAGATCAAGGCCAAGATAATCGTCGAGGGCGCGAACGGGCCAACCACCCCCGAGGCGGACGAGATCCTGTTCAAGAAGGGCATCATGCTGATACCGGACATCCTCGCGAACGCGGGCGGCGTCACGGTCAGCTACTTTGAGTGGGTGCAGGACCTGCAGTTCTTCTTCTGGACCAACGACCAGATCAAGGAGCGGCTGAAGGAGATCATGACCAAGGCGTTCGAGCGCGTCTTCGAGCACGCGAATGGCAGCAAGGTCGACATGCGCACCGGGGCGTACATGGTCGCGCTCAAGGACGTCGCGAGGGCGTTCGAGCTCCGTGGGGTCTTCCCGTAGGTGCATACGTCGCGAAAAACTGCCCGCTTCCCGGGGCGGGCTTCCTTTTCCGACACCGCTATGGGCATGTTTAACTAGCTCAGCGATGTATGTTTTCCGTAGCGGAAGGGGCTCTCGGTGGCTGAAGAGAACACCGTCTACATTGGGAACAAGCCAACGATGAACTATGTGCTCGCCGTCGTGACCCAGTTCAACAGCGGGTGCGGTGGGGTCATGATCAAGGCGAGGGGCAGGGCGATCTCGCGCGCGGTCGACGTGGCGGAGATCGTCAGGCACAGGTTCGTCCAGGAAGCCGCGGTTCGTGATGTCAGAATCGACACTGAGGTCCTGACAGGGGAAGGGGGCCAGGCAGCGAACGTCTCCTCGATAGAGATATTTCTCTCAAAGTGACGCTCAAGCCGCGGATGAAGGCTCGTCCAGCGTCAGCGATTGAACCTACTCTTCTTCTGCCTCGCGCTCCAGCGCCTTTAGGTCCTTCTCGTCGAAGACTGTCGGGTCCAGCGGCACGAACAGCACGCCCTTGGCGAGGTAGATCTGGTCCCTGACCGTGGACATGAACTTGAGCACGCTCTTGAAGTCGTTCTGATTGACGAGGTACTCGAGCCCTTCCAGGACAACCACGCCGTTCTTGTTCTCGGTGACGAACGATTTGACTATCGTCGTGAGCTTGGGCAGATCCGTAGGCGAGACGAAACCGCTCGGTTTGTCGGGGTCCTGGCCGTCTTCGCGGACCTCGGTCTTCGTGAGCCAGACCATCGAGCATTCGATTGAGTGCTTCTTCTTGACGATGTCCGGTGGGGTGCGGAGGATGCAGAGCCCCTTGCTCCCTTTCTTCATCTGCTCCTTCAGTGCCAGTATCGGTTTCTCGAGGCGACGATCGCGCACGATCACCGTCGCTCCGGGCCCGTATGAGAAATCATCCTCCTGCTGCGGCGTGGGCGGGACGGGAGCGGGCTCGGGCTTGGGGGCTTCCGCTTGAGGCTTGGAGGCGGATGGAGCGGAAAGGTCGATGTCCATCTCCCGGGAAAGTCGCTTTTTGCGCAGCTCGATGCGCTGGGGGATGTCGGACTTGCGGCTCTTCGCCAGGATCTGGATCTCTCTCGAGGTGTACCCCTTCATCGTCAGCGAGATGAGCTCCTCCCAAGCATCCTTGAGGCCCTCCTCGTAACCCTTCAAGTATCCACTGGCAAACGCCTCGTCGTCCGGCATCCACATCCCTGCTGTATTGAAGCGCCCTCGGACTAAACAATCTTTCGCCCCAGAAGCCGGGAAAGGTACTTATCGCGCCACGCCCCCTCCCCCGCACCATGGGTCGCGTCCGTTTCAAGGGCATCAAGGCCACGCCGAAGTCGCTGGAGAAGGATCTGCTGGCCAGGGCGAAACGGTTGGCGGATGACCCTTCGGTTCTCATCCCGAAGTGCGAAGGGAAGTGCTGGCGCTGCCCATACGACAAGATGCTCAAGAAGATGGAGAAGGTGCAGAATTACCGTGGGGAAGAGGAGCAGCTCAATGCGTTCGCGACGCATGGGGACCAGCTCGTGCGGGCGTACGCGGCCACGCTGTCCCTCGAAGCGTCCGGGAAGGTTCCCTTCCTGACGGTGAAGAAGCTTCCGACCGGCGACGTCTCCTTCGCGGTCCGAGGCAAGGTGGACCCGGAGCGCCTGATCGGGGTCCAGCACTTCGATGACCCGGACCTGAGGCTTCTGGCCTATTGGGAGGATGCTCGCTCCGACAAGCTTCACATCTACTCTTTCAAAGATGGGCTCTTCTGCGCTTCCGGCGGTCCGGAGGCGCCGAAGGGGTACGTCGAAGAGATGATCTCCGAGGCTCCCTACGAGTTCAAGGATGACTCCTGCGGCCACGGCGACTGCGTTGCGACGCTCGTCGTGAAGTGGAGTTCCGCTGGGAAGGAGCTGAAAGTGTGCGGCGACTGTGCCGGGGATGTCAATCTGCTGCATTATCTAGCAAGTAGGATCGCGGCCCCCGACCCGCTAGACGATTTCGAGGTCGACGTTAGATACTCTCCCAAGTGCGCGTCCGCGGACTGCACATGCCGCGAACAAGGATCACTGAGCTCGGCGCTCG
>DATJOX010000014.1:0-20502 GCA_035506675.1 Methanomassiliicoccales archaeon | reverse complement strand
GTGCAGCCGGACTTCGAGCTGCGCCTGCGCGCGTACGACGACCTGCGCCGACGGGGGCTGATAGTCAAGACCGGCTTCAAGTACGGCTCGCACTTCCGCGTGTACGACGGCGATCCTGATACGCATCACTCGAAGTACCTGGTGCACGCCGTGCAGTGGAACCACCGCACCATCTGGCCAGAGATGTCGCGAGCGGTGAGGCTGGCGCACGGAGTGAAGAAAGAGATACTGTTCGCGATGGTCTCGTCGAAACGCGTCGAATACCTGCGTCTGCGTCGCGTCCGACCTTGAGCCCTAGATCGGCTTCGCGGTCCCCTTGTTTATCTCGTCCCTGACGGCGTTCGCGCCAGCGGAGTCCTCGGGATCCAGTTGCAGCGCGGCGTCGAGCATCTCCATCGCTTCCTTCTCCTTCCCAGAATGATGGAGGATGGTGGCCATCTTGACCATGAAGTTGCTCTGCTTGCGCCTGAATTCGGTGAAGTGGATCGCCTTCCGGTAGGTTTCGATCGCCTGGTCCGTGTTCCCCGCCTTGAGATACGCCTCTGCGAGGCGGGCGTAGCGGGCCGAGCGCGCTTCCGGCCTAGCGTCCTGCTCGGCGATGGTCTTCAGCGCCTGGATGGACTTTTGGACGTTCTCGGTAACGACGACCACGGTACCGCAGTTCGAGCATTCGGTCGCCGTCTCGGATAGCGGCGCGTTGCACTTCGCGCAGAGCCTGGGGAGCCTGGTCCCGCATTGCGGACAGAGGACCCAGTCCTTCTCCACGAGCTCGTGGCAGACTGGGCACTCGGAAACGGTCTTGACCGCCACCGCGCTGATCTTGCGCATCGCCGCCGCCTTCTCCTCGGTGGTGGATTCAAAGGCGGAGCGGTGACGGAAGAGCAGGAACAGGACGACCAGCTCGAGCCCCAACGCGACCAGGTTGAGGATCCAGAACAGCGTCAGATCCGACCTGGTGAGGATGTTGAACCAGCCGACCTTCGCCGGATCGAAAGGCAACTTCGAGGCTGCGGCGAAGCACGAGTACGTAAGGAACGCTCGCCCGAGTATCGAGACGGCGACGGCGTTGAAGGCGCTCCCCCAACTTCCCAGCTCGGAGCGATGCACCACACTGGCCATGGTGAACTCGAAGCCTCCAAGGATGAAGAACACGAGCAGCAGGAGCAGCCCGGCGAGCGTGCCATAGGACGCCGAAGGCTTGAGCATGAAGACGTCGATGGCGGACAGGAACGTCACGACCGCGCCGAAGACGAGGAAGACGTCCACCCGCCTGAAGACAGCCTTGTCCTTCCTCAATCGGTCGCTTGGCTGCTTCTTGTCCCTGCCGAACATTAGAGACACCTTCCGCTGGATTGGCACCCCTTGATAAATAAATTGTGAGTGCCCCCGAGAAAAACGGGGGCGGAAGAGTTTACTAGAGCTGGATCTCGATGCCGAGCTTCTCGGTCAGCTCCTTGTAGCGGTTGCGTATCGTGACCTCGGTCACGCCCGCGATGTCCGCCACCTCGCGCTGCGTCCGGCGCTCGTTGCACAGGATGCTCGCGATGTAGATCGCGGCCGCAGCGACGCCCGTCGGACCGCGTCCGGAGGTCAGCTCCTTCTTCGCCGCGTCCTTGAGGATGTCCGCCGCCTTCGCCTGCACCTCGCCGCTGAGCTTGAGCTCGGAGCAGAACCTCTGCACGTAGTCCTGGGGCCGCGTCGGCATCAGCTTGAGCTTCAGCTCGCGCGTCATGAACCTATATGTGCGTCCGATCTCCTTGCGCCCGACGCGCGAGGAGTTCGCGACCTCGTCCAGGGTACGAGGAACATTGCACTGCCGGCAGGCTGCGTAGAGGGACGCGGCAACGACGCCCTCGATGCTCCTTCCGCGGATGAGGTTCTTGTTGACCGCCTTCCTGTAGACCATCGCCGCCGTCTCGCGCACGTTGCGCGGTAGCCCCATCGCCGAGGCCATGCGGTCCAGCTCGCTGAGCGCGAACGCGAGGTTGCGCTCGGTGGCGTTGGAGACGCGAATGCGGCGCTGCCACTTGCGCAGACGGTACAGTTGCGCGCGGTTCCTGGTGGGGATGCTCTTGCCGTAGGAGTCCTTGTTCTTCCAGGAGATCTCCGTGGACAATCCCTTATCGTGGATAGTATAGGTCATCGGGGCTCCGGTCCTCGCTCTCTTTTCGCCCTGTTCGACATCGAACGCCCTCCACTCCGGGCCCTGGTCTATGAACTGATCATCGATGACCAGTCCGCACTCCTCACAGATTAGTTCGCCGCGCTCATAGTCGCGGACGAGGTGGCCGCTGTTGCACTCAGGGCAGCGTTCGATCTCATCTGTCCCTTCTTTTACCGCCTTTGCCATGTTCTCCCTCCTCCACGTAAACCTGTTTGCCGATTGCCGATAACAGACTCTCTTGACCGGAAACCTGGACCGAAACGTAAGGTGCCTTCACAGGACCGAAGATGCGGACCACGTGACCGAGCGGTCGCTTCCGGCCATCGAAGACCCTGTCCCGAGGCATGGGAGCGAAAACGCCCCTGACGATGAGCTTGCCTTCGTAGGTCACTTCCTGGACCTCACCAAGAAACTTCATTGTTGTACCGCTCCTCGTCGTTCCCGGCTTGACACGCCTCATAAGGTTAATAGTATTTAAGCATTTTGCAAAAGTATATAGCCTTTTTGTCAGTCAAGCATAAAGGGTCCGGTGAGAACGGCTTTGCACCTGAAGTCTGGTTTTCCGGCAACTTTGGGTACAGGCCAGAGACTGTGGATGCAAGAGACATGTCGCCACCCTTCAGCGGAAACGGTTGTTCGGAACAGGCGGAATCGATTGGACGGTCAACCCTTCACCACTATCTGAAGGAGTGACAACAATGCGACTGTCCCCACGATGACCACGATGCCACATATGCCGATCCAGAACCAGACTGAGTGCCTTCGCATTTGGGCTAGCTCTTCGCTCGATAGCCCGATTGGAGATGCGCGGTTCAAGAACTTCAAGGGCGAACCCCAGGTTGTAGACAAATTCAGATAGTCCTTGAGCAGATGTTAAGGATTACTGCAGGGATCGAGGGCTCTCAGGTCCCAAAACCCTCAACGTAATGAATGCACTTCAAATGTAGGAATTCTGGCTCGATTTCATTCTCGTGCATCTCGTGGATCAAGACAGTGAGTTGTATCCTACAATCTTCGCCAGGAGCTCTTTGACCTGGGCCGTCGGGTTGCTGGCTTCGACACTGAAGCGCTTGTGGTAGTGCTTCATGATTCCACTACGGGTGAGTTTATTAATCCCTCGCTATGGTCTAGCTCCTGGGACAGCATATGACTGAGACAAAGAAGGCATCTCTCAAACCGCAGAAATCCATCCCGCGAACGGACAAGGCCGATGGGGAAGGGGCCGTGCTCGCAGCGATCGCCGCGATGCCAGAGCCATACAGCGCCATTGGCGAGCGGTTGCATGCAATCATCAAGTCCAACGCGCCATCCCTCACGCCGAGATTGTGGTACGGGATGCCCGCCTACGCCAAGGAAGGCAAGGTGGTATGCTTCTTCCGAGGAGCGGACAAGTTCAAGGAGAGGTACATGACGCTCGGCTTCAACGACTCGGCGAAACTTGATGAGGGTGGAATGTGGCCAATCGCCTTCGCGGTGAAGCAGCTGTCCGCCGACGACGAGGAAAAAGTGGCTGCGCTTGTCAAGAAAGCAGTGTGCTAGGCTCGACCGATGCGCCATTTTCTGAGTCGGCCCTCGGCTCGCTAGATTTCGATGTGAATGGCCCTTTCAGACGGCGCATGGTTTATCTGCCTCGATTCTCCTCGTCCGAGCGTGCGAGTCTCCAAGGATCACCCCCGATACAAATCTCTCGTCGTCAGGGAGCGCATGGCGCGAATGATGAAAGAGGGCGTTGTTTCCACCACTGGCCTGATAGCGCATGGACGCGGTGAAGCGTTCGACTACCTTGTCGGGGAAAGCACTACGGAGTCTGCCTTGGAAGCCGAGAAGGCCGCGATTGCGATGCTGCTCGAAGCCGAGCGACCAGTCATCTCCGTGAACGGCAATGCGGCCGGACTGGCGGCCAAGGAACTCGTGAAGCTCGCGAAGGTCACTGGATCAAGGATCGAGGTCAACCTGTTCCATAGAACTCCGGCGAGAATGAAGCTGGTCGTCGCTCGTATGGAGAAGGCGGGCGCCAAGAACGTTCTCGGGCTCAAGGCCGATGCCAGGCTCCCTGGCATCGCCTCGGAGCGCGCGAAGTGCACGAAGGAGGGCATCTTCAGCGCGGATGTCGTTCTTGTCCCGCTCGAGGACGGGGACCGCGCCGAGGCGCTCGTGAAGGCTGGCAAGAACGTCATCGTTGTAGATCTCAACCCCCTCTCCCGATCGGCACAAGCGGCCACCATCACCGTCGTCGATGAGCTGACGCGCGCTCTTCCGCGAATGATTGCTCTCGTTCCCGAGCTCTCCGATGCCAAAGATCGCATCAGAATTCTCCGTTCATATGACAACGAACGCAATCTTCGAGCCTCCCTGAGCGTCATGCTGGAGAGACTGGAATCGCTGGCCAAGGAAGGCAAAGGCTAAACCCCACCGCGGGGATGCAGGAGCGATCACGATGTCAGATGACCTGCTTGTCAAGGGCATCCGCCGGCTGGAGTGGGCCGCGGCGCACATGGACGTACTCGCGGAGATACGCGCTCGCCTCGTCAAGGAGCGCACCTTGGAAGGGGTCCGCGTAGGCATGGCCCTCCACGTCGAGGCGAAGACCGGCATGCTTGCGGTCACGCTCGCGCAGGCCGGCGCGAAGGTCCGCTTGGCATCATGCAATCCCCTCTCCACCGACGACTCTGTGTCGCTCGCCTTGAAAGAGCACCACGGCATCGAGACTTATGCGAAGAAGTGGGAAACGACTGAGGAGTATTATCACAACCTCAACTCGGTGCTCGACCTCGACCCGGACTTCGTGATCGACGACGGTGCCGACCTCATAACCATGCTCCACACCGAGCGAAGGAAGCAGCTCCCGCATGTCAAAGGGGCGAACGAGGAGACGACCACGGGCGTGGTCAGGTTGCGCGCGATGGCGAAGGCCGGCAAGCTGGAGTTTCCAGTAATCTCGGTCAACGATGCGCAGATGAAGTATCTGTTCGACAACCGCTATGGAACGGGGCAGAGCACGTTCGACGGGTTCATGAACGCTACGAACCTGCTCGTCGCCGGCAAGAACCTCGTGGTCGCGGGGTATGGCTGGTGTGGGCGAGGGATAGCGATGCGCGCGAAGGGGCTCGGGGCTAATGTGATCGTGACGGAGGTCGACCCGATCCGCGCCATCGAGGCGAAGATGGACGGGTACCAGATCATGCCGATGCTAGAGGCCGCGAAGGTCGCGGATGTAATTATCTCGGCGACCGGAGTCAAGGATATCGTGACTCGCGAGCATCTCGCGGTGCTCAAGGACGGATGCGTACTTGGCAACTCCGGGCACTTCGACAACGAGATCTCCAAGCGGGATCTGGAGGCGTATGGGGGCAAGCCGAAGCGCGTTCGCGAGTTCGTCGACGAGTATCCTCTCCCCGGAGGAAGGAAGGCCTACCTGATCGCCGAGGGCAGGCTGATGAACCTGGCCGCCGGGCAGGGGCATCCGGTCGAGATCATGGACATGAGCTTCTCGATCCAGGCCCTGGCGCTCGAGCACCTGGTCAAGCATCATGCGGAGATGAAGCCAGGAGTCTACGAGGTCCCGAAGGAGCTCGATTCGCTCGTCGCGCGCCTCAAGCTCAAAACCATGGGGGTCGGCATCGACACTTCGACCGAGGAGCAGAAGCGGTACGCGAGCTCCTGGCAAGAGGGGACCTGATGCGCCCGTTCCTCTGCGTCTACGGGCACACCAATCTCGACTACATCCTTTCCCTGAAACACTTTCCGGAGCGGAACACTTCGGTGAATGTGGAGGAGAAACGCTCGTACTACGGAGGCACGGGAGCGAACGTCGCCACGATCGCTTCGAGCCTGGGCGTGCCGACGGCTCTCTGCTCGTACGTCGGCGAGGACTTCCCCAGAGGCTTCGAGGAGCTCATGACGGAGAAGGGCGTGGACCTTGGGGATTTAATTCGCGTTCCGGGGGTAGAGACACCGACCGTTTGGATAGTCTCGGATCAGGACCACAATCAGATCGCCTACGTGTACCAGGGTCCGATGGGCGCCATGGATTCCTTTCAGCCAAGGTTGGAGAAGGCCCTCGATTCGCGGTGGGTGCACGTGATGACGGGTCGGCCTGACTACTACTTGCGAGTAATGGCTGCCTGCCGCAGGACCAGAAAGCACATATCATTCGATCCGGCCCAGGAGATCCATCACGTTTGGGATGCGGAGAGGTTCGAGAAGGCGATCGACAGAGCGGAGATGTTCTTCTGCAACGAGAACGAACTGCGCACGGCGATGAAGTACCTGGGTGCGAGGCGTCCCGAGGACCTGCTGGAGCACGTGAAGGTGGTCGTGAACACGGTCGGGGCGAAGGGGAGCGTCCTCTACACCGCAGACGGCAAGGCCGAGGTCCCCGCCGTTCCGACCCGGAAGGTCATCGACACGACCGGCGCTGGGGACGCCTTCCGTGCGGGGGTCTACGCCGGTCTCTTCAGGAAGCTGCCGCTAGCGAGGTGTGCGGTGATCGGAGCGGCGGCGGCCTCCTTCGTGATCGAGGTCCGCGGATCGCTCACGAGCATCCCCTCTTGGGAGCAGGTCGAAGAGCGCGCCCGTCCGTTTCTCTAGCCCGGCGTGAGGGCCGTTGCGCCTATGCTGGCAGGAGAACTAACAAGCGCAGAAAGGTTTATCTGGGGTGAAAACGTAACCGTGCGCAGGTGAACCGCATGGCGGTGGGGTTCGTCTTGATAAGCACGGCTCCGGCGAAGGAGCATGAGGTGTACAATGAGCTCCTCAAAGTGAAGGAGGTCGTTGAGCTTCATCCCCTCTTCGGAGAGTACGATCTCATTGCGAAGATCGAGGCGGACGACTTCAACCTCCTCGGACAGGTGGTCGTGGACAAGATCCGATCGATCCCTGGTGTCATCGACACGAAAACCCTCACTGGAATTAAGTTCTGAGAAAGGTGAACAAAGATGGATTTGATGGATTTCCTGACGGTGCTTGTGTTGACGTTCGGCCTGTTCATGATACTGGCGGGCGCCTTCACTGCATACTTCGGCAGCGGGAAGAGCCGTATGATCGGTGCGGCCCTGCTCTTGATCGGCTTGATCGTTGGCATCTTCTGGGTCTACGCCACGATGTACGGCGGGCCGGGCTGGATCACGCTGTCCACGAACCTCGGTAGCGTCATCTGGGACGCGTTCATCAACATCATCGCGGCCGTCATCGGCGCGTTGATCGCGATCGGCGCATTCCTGCTGGCGATCATGAAGAGCTGATCGCCCTTCAGAAACCCCTTCCCTTCGAAATCTTCTTATTCTCTCACCTTTTGAGTGGCAGCATGCCCGGTGTCCTGGTCATCCTGGGGAGCAAGAGCGATCTGGAGGTCGGTCAGAAGGCCGTCGCCACCCTGAAGAAGTTCGGGGTGGGCGCGAGGATCGTCGTTGCCTCGGCGCACCGCACCCCGGAGCGCGTGAAGCGATTGGTAGAGGAGAGCGACGCGGAAGTGTTCATTGCGGTCGCTGGGCTCGCCGCAGCGCTACCGGGCACGATAGCCTCATTCACGGTTAAGCCGGTCATAGGCGTGCCCGTCTCGGGCAAGGTGAATCTCGATTCGATCCTTTCGATAGTGCAGATGCCGCCGGGGATTCCTGTCGCCGCCGTGGGCGTGGACAGGGGCGAGAACGCGGCGCTGCTCGCGGTGCAGATGCTGGCGATCAACGATGCTCGCCTCAAGCAGGAACTGCTCAAGCATCGAAAGGAGATGGCCGAGCAGGTGGAGAAGGATTCCGACGAGGTGAGCGGCTGATGTTCGACCCGAAGGAGTTCGTGGAAGAGGCGATGCACGACCTGAAAGGAAGGATCAGGGCGAAGGCGATAATCGCTTGCTCTGGGGGCGTGGATTCGACGGTTGCCGCGGTGGTCGTCAGCCGCGCGATCGGCGAGAGCCTGCTCACCGTCTACGTGGACACCGGCCTCATGCGCAAGGGCGAGACGGAGTCGGTCCGCGCGATGCTTTCGAAGCTAAACGTCAACTTCAAGATCGTCGATGCCTCGCAAGAGTTCCTGACCGCCTTGGAAGGCGTGGAGGACCCCGAGGCGAAGCGCAAGATCATCGGCGAGAAGTTCATCCGCGTTTTCGAGCGCGAGGCGAGGGGCTTCGGCGCGAAGTACCTGGTGCAGGGGACGATCGCTCCCGACTGGATTGAGTCTGGCGACAACGTCCGCGACACGATCAAATCGCATCACAACGTGGGCGGGCTGCCGGCGGAGATGGAGCTGGAGCTCGTCGAGCCGCTTCGCGATCTCTACAAGGACGAGATCCGCAAGCTCGCCCGCTACCTTCGCGTCGAGGTCTCGGAGCGACAGCCGTTCCCCGGTCCTGCGCTCGCGATACGCATCATCGGTCCGGTGACGCGGGAGGGCGTCGAGATCGTTCGCGATGCCTGCGCGATTGTGGAGGAGGAACTGGAGAAGGCGGCGAGCGAGGGCAGGATGGAGCTGCCGTGGCAGTACTTTGCCGTCCTGCTTCCGGTGCGCTCGGTCGGAGTGCAGGGGGACAACCGCGCCTACGGTCGCACGATCGCGGTGCGCGCTGTGCAATCGATCGACGGCATGTCGGCCGCGTACTCGAAGGTGCCTCACGATGTGCTCGAGGCGATCTCCGTTCGCATCACCAACGAGATGAAGGCCAAAGTGAACCGGGTCGTGTACGACATCACGAACAAGCCTCCCGCGACGATCGAATGGGAGTGATGAGGCTAAGCCGGTCAGCCATTGAGTATTGCTAGTAGCTCGTCCCATGTCGAGATCTTCGCGCTCGGCACGATGTTGTTGTCCGGAGTGAAGAAGTTGGATTCTTTCAGGATCGCTTTCATTCCCACCCCGAGCGCCCCCTTGATGTCCGCCTGCAGGTTGTTGCCGACGTAGACCGCCTCTTTCGGGGAGGATTGGACGTTCGCGAGGGCGATCTTGAATATCCTCGGGTTCGGCTTGCGCAGCCCGACGTCGGTCGAGAACACGAGGTCATCGAAGTACTCGCGGAGATGATAGTGCCTCATATCGATCTGGGGGTAGTTCGAAGGCAGCCCCCAGGCGACGTCCGAGACCAGCCCGATGCGATACCCCTCGTCTTTCAGCGTCTCCAGCATCTCGTTGGTCCCAGGCACGGATTTCCTGTTCTCCAGGAGGACCGCATAGAACGCGTCCAAGCTTCTCACCATCAACTCCTCGTTGCCGTCGCAGGAGAACCGATGGAAGCAGTCATCGAGGACCTCGGTGAGCGGGATCTCGATCATCTCGGTCAGCTTGATCTGCCGCCCTCGTTCGAGCGAAGCGAGCAGGTGCTCGCTGACCGCGGATTCGTCGACGCCGTTTCCGCCGGTCTCAACGACCATTCGGGCGACCGCCCCGACCGCCCTCCTCTCCGGCTCCCTCCAGTCGTTGTGATAGTTGATCAGCGTGTGACCGAGGTCGAAGAGTACCGCCTTCATCGGACCTTCTCATCCCTGCCGCGATGATAAATCTTCTCTCGCCTGGTCCAAGCGGCGCGATGCATATTGTTTAAGACCCGCCCCGGTTTTACAGGGGCATGAAGGTCTACGTGGTGGACAACGGCGGGCAGTGGACGCATCGGGAGTGGCGCGTCCTGAAGTACCTCAAGGTGGACACCAAAATCGTCCCGAACACCACGCCCTTCGAGCAGCTGCAGGACGTCGATGCGCTCGTTCTCTCCGGTGGCTCACCGCGCGTCGCTACCGACCTTGGAAGGATGGGGCGGAACGGGGAGTACCTTGACAAGGCGACGTTCCCGATCCTAGGAATCTGCGCTGGCGTTCAGTTCATGTGCAATCACTTCGGCGGAGCGACCGGTCCGGCAAAGGTGCCAGAGTTCGGCAAGGCGGACCTTGTCGTCGACGACCCTGACGACCTCTTCCAAGGGCTGCCGCGACAGTTCACGGTCTGGGAATCGCACAACGACGAGATCACCATCCTCCCTTCGGTCTTCAAGGTCCTGGCTCACTCGAACAATTGTCCGATCGAGGCGGTGCAGCACGCATCGAGACCGATCTACGGGCTGCAGTTCCATCCCGAGGTCGAGAACACCGAGCACGGATACGAGATCTTCCAGAACTTCCTGAAGGTCGTCGAGCGATGGCAGAAGTGAGCGAGAAGGTTCGCGAGGCTTTGCGGCGGGCGGTTGAGAGCCAACGCCGTGACGAGCCGTTCGAGAAATCGCTCGGGCGGGCGCTGCGCGCGAACGACCTTGACTACGATGCCTACATTTCGCTCGTGAGCGAGCTTCGGGACCTCGCGAAGCGAAAGAAGACGACCCTCGAGAGCGCGGCGATGATGCTAGCCGAGCAGGAACATGGCGAGCAGAAGTAGAGTTATCAGCGCTCCGGCCACGATTATCGCATAGGTCGCCGCTCTGCTGCTCGAACCGAAGACAATCGGTATCGGGCCGACGAGGATCACGCCCCCGATCTCCTTCTTCGCATCAACGCGGTCCGCTTCAATATGACTACCAGGCATTTTGTCCCGTGGCTCTGAGAAGCCCGTCATGAAGAACACGAAGACCCCCAGGACGATCAGCGCCACACCCAACAGTCCGAGCAGAGAGCTCCCATAGACCGCGGGGATGACGAATAGGACCAGGCCGACGCTCATCTGGCCGAGAATGACCGCGACGATGACCAGCGCTGCTCCGGCCAATACCAGCAATCCGCCGAGAGTTCGCGTCGCCCTCATCGGGCCGTGGAATTCAACGGCGCGATATAAGAACGCTCGGGGCGACTTTCGAAGCGTAGATACTCGTCCCGCCAGTATGGCGGATTCGCAGTGACGAGGTATATATCGCATGAGCCTGATTACCGGTCAAGGGTGCACTGGGTGACCTCCCTCAAAGCGCTGGTCATGGACATCCTGGAATCCCGGGAGTTCCAAGTCCACGAACGCGAGGGATACCTGCTCGCAAGGAAAGGGGATGTGGAGGTCGCCTTCTGTCTGATCGGCGCGGGAGAGGAGGATCGACTCCCCGCGTTCCTCGATCGTTTTCGGGAGTTCCGAGGGAAGAAGGTGGTCGTCACGCTCGGCTCGATGCCCGAGATACCACCCGACAAGCTCGACCATCAGCTGGTCATCTGGGACCGAGAGGCGGTGAAGAGTGAGGTCGGACGCACCCACCTGGAACGGCTGGTCGGCGATAAGGACCATGGCCTGATCGACGAGCTGGTCGCGGACGACTATCCGCGCATGGTGACTGAAGAAGACCTCCAGAAGCTGCAAGGCGCAGAGGTGGGGGAGCGCATAATCCGCCCCACCATCGACGTCCAGGATGTGAAGGAGATCGGGATGCGCACCGTTGGCGGGTTCCGTCATCGGCTCGAGCTCGTTCCCTATTACGTCTTCGAGTACGCCTGCGACCTCTACCTGGACGGCGAAGTGGTGGGGACGGAGAAGGGGCGGCTGTCTGTCAACGGCCTCACCAAGAAAGCGGAGCGCTGGCCGGACAACCTCGACGTCATGTACGCCCTGGAGCAGGGCCACCGCCGCCTGGATGCTACCGTCGACGGGGCGGCGGCTGAGACGCTGGCGCGGCAGGAGATCGTGCGCATGCACACCTCCGAAAGGGAGAAGGTGCGCGACCATGAGCACGTCACCGTGAAGGAGAAGAAGAAGGTGGCTCCGAAGGAGCAGGCGATCTCCCTGCATCAGCTCGGCATCTACTACCTTCCAGTATGGTGCGTCGAGGGCGTGCATGGGGTCATGATCATCAACGCTGGAACGGGGAAGATCATCAGCGAGGACTACTACCGGCTCTGATTCTGCTGCGAGAGCGATTCGAGCTTCTTCCTGATGTTGATCCAGTGCGTGCCTCTCCAGTAGAACTTGCCGCAGTTCTTGCAGACGAAGAAGACGCTGTTCGCCGCCAATGCGCCCTCCGGGACACTGCCCCGGGCGCGTTCGGCATCTACGACCTCGAGCTCGCCATTGCATACCGTGCATCTCACCAGGGAGTCGTCGGCGGTCAGCTCGAACCTCTTCGCAACCTGCTGAAGCTGCGCGTCGAGGTCGTCGCTGACGACGTATACGCCCGTTTCGCCCATCCTCGCGGCGAGCTCCTTATCGCGAGTGAGTAGGTAGCGCCCCTCCTCCTTCGCAGCCTCCAGGATCGCGTTGTCGCCTCTATCCTTCGCGTAGACGGTGTCGTAGCCCATTATTCGAAGCCATCGCGCCAGGGAGCCGAGCATCTCGTCGGCGATGAAGCTCGGTCTAGCACTTGTCATTCGAAGCCTCGTAGCTCAGGAGAACGCCGTCCCCGAGGCGCTCGACGCCGATCAGACGCAGCGGCCGGCAGTCCTCGTCCGCGAATCCAGATCCTTCCGCCGGTGTCGGGGCTTCCCTTCCTCCCAGGATCTTGCTTCCCACGAACACCCGGTACTCGTCGACCAGGCCAGCTTGGAAGAATGAGTAGATTGTCTCTCCCCCTCCCTCGACAAGAAGCTTCCGAACCCCGCGCTTCTCGAGTTCCTTCATGAGCTCCACGAGGTCGACCATCTCCTCGCCTGCCCGGACCACTTCCGCGTTCGGCCAGGTGCGTGAGCAAGTCTTCTTCGTCGCGATTATCGTTCGGGCCTTTCCGTCAAGCACCCTCGCGTTCTTCGGCGTACGACCGTTGCTGTCGAGCACGATGCGGAGGGGGTTCTTTTCCGGAGGAGCTCCCTTCAACGTGAGATGCGGATCGTCAGCGAGCACGGTCCCCACTCCGACCAGGATCGCGTCGACCTCCGCCCGCAGCCGCTTCACGCGCTCGAGGTCCTCCGACGAGGAGATGCGTATCTGTCTTCTCTGCTTGCCCGCGATCTTCCCGTCCGCGGTCATAGCGCAGTTCACGATCACCCGGGGCCGCATCGCACCCATCGAGCGCACGGCCCGATGATAAAGGTTTCACCCTCCCGCGAATCATATGTAGTGGTACGGGGAATATGGCGGCCGTGAACGGCATCGACGTCATCGACATCAAAGAGAAGAACATCAAAGGGGCCTACGTCATCGACGGCTTCCCCTCCATCGGCCTGGTGGGTTCGATCGTCGCAAACTACCTGGTCTCTTTCCTCAATCTCGAGCAGATCGCGATCGTCGATTCTGTCTACTTCCCCTCGATATCGCTGATTCGCGACGGCGTGCCGCTCGCTCCCGTGCGCGTGTACGCAGGCGCGCTCGGCAAGAAGGAGCAGGAGAAGATCGTCGTTTTCGTCTCGGAGTTCCAGCCCTCGCCGGAGATCCTGAAGTCGCTAGCGATCACGATCATGGATTGGGTCGAGGACCACAAATGCAAGCTCGTGATCTCTCCCGAGGGGCTCCTCTCCAAGGAGGAATCTGAGCGCTTGGCGCGCATGGCGCAAGCGTCGCAGGAGGAGATCGAGGAGCTTGAGATATCGGCTTCGACCTCCCTGAAGAGCAACGGCAGCAAGGCGGCGGTGTACGGCGTCGGAGCGACGCCAGCAGCGAGAACGACGCTCAAGGAGGTCGATGTCACGATCTTCGAGAATGGCGTGGTCGCCGGCCTCGCCGGCATGCTTCTGAACGAGGGGGTCGCGAGGGACTTCGATGTCATCACCCTGCTCGCCGAGGCGCACGCGAACTACCCCGACGCTCGGGCCGCGGCGGCCATCATGACGGTCATCGACCGCATGCTCCTGCACGTGGAGCTCGACCTCAAGCCGCTGCTTGAAGAAGCGGCGGTGATCGAGGACACGCTGAAGGAGATTCACAAGCGCACCAGTACGGAGGAAGAGGCCGCCAAACGGCGCTCCTCGGTCATGTATGGCTAGGTTCGACGTGGACTAGATGTCCTCCCTCGACTTCCGAGATCTTGAACCCGACCGGTAGGAATTCGCGCAACAGCTCCATCTGGGTCGCCAAATGCCCAGAGACTTCGCGGACGATGAATCCGGAAGGGGTTTCTGCGAGGGCCATGTAAGGCAGCAACTGATCGGAGGCGTGGACGTCCAAAGTGCCGCGGCTTGCAATCTCCGCGAACAGTGCGTCTGCGGCGTTCTCTCCCACCTTTTC
The DNA here is from genome assembly GCA_035506675.1 of Methanomassiliicoccales archaeon. Taxonomy (GTDB): domain Archaea; phylum Thermoplasmatota; class Thermoplasmata; order Methanomassiliicoccales; family UBA472; genus JAJRAL01. The sequence goes on along the minus strand of DATJOX010000014.1, from coordinate 6,296 downwards.
AGCTGGTAGCCCCCTTTCTCCGAGGGCATCAGCGCCGAGGATGGTGCGTTCGAAAGTCGACCAGAGTTGAACGCCCGCTCCGCTCGACCTGCCCTTGCCGACGTCCGAGGCGATGGAGGGCGGCGTGCTCAGGAACCGCTTTCTCACCGCCGCGGACATCCTCGAGCAGACATGGTCGGGCAGATTCCTGGAGAAGCAGACGCCATTCACACCGATGAGATGACCGCGCTCGACCTCATCGAGTGCAAGTATTCGCTTGGGCGGGCTGAGGGCGAGATCCACCTCGCCACCACCTTGCGGATAGAATCCTCGCTGAACGAGCCTGAGCTCCGCATGGACGCCCATTCGGAGGAGAAGGGGAAGCAGGACATTCGAGAAGTAGTCGACGGGAGGCGACCATTGCACGTTCGTGCCGCCGAGGACGCGGAGGCTTACTGGACCATCGGCATGCAAAGACGCCAGCATGCACGATTGCAGCACCAGGGTGACACTCCCCGCCGTTCCCACGTCTAGATGGAAGGAGCCCCCTTTCACCTGTCCTGGCTCGAACTCCAATGTCGTGGAACCAACGCTATCCCCTTTCACGATGGCGGAGCAGAGTCTCGCGACGCCCCTGACCGCCGTGAGGTGCTGCGCCGCCAGCCCAGGATTCGAGCGCTTCGCTCTGATGTTCTCGATTTTGACGCTCCTCTTGGTCAGGGCCGAAAGGGCAACGGCCATCCGTAGCATTTGTCCTCCCCCCTCGCCTCGCGAACCGTCGATCTCCACTTCGCTCAAATTCTTGACCGATTCCAGTAGACCCTTGGGACCTCATCAATAAGCGTGATGGGAGGGAACGGTTCGGTCCAGAGGTGATTCGGCGGCGCGATTCTCGCCGCCTGGTCGTCGACCAGAATGCAATCCAGAACGCCTTCGGGCCGAGAAGTATTTGTATGGATGAAGGTCCTATCGGCTCCAAGGGATGCACTGAGCCCGCGTTTCGCCAACAGCGTACGCTTGCATGCTCGAACGACTGGCTAGGGGCAATGTCCGGTCTGTATGAGCCTGGCGGAAGTTGCCTGGGCGAGCGGAAGCTCACCGAAGGTCCTCGACGAGGAGAGCAGGGATGGTAGCAACGCAGGACGTCATGCTAGATGTGGGCATCATCATGCTCATCGCGTTCATCGGGGCGGCGCTCGCAACCCGCGCGAAGCAGAGCGTCATCATCGGCTACATCGTTGCTGGCATTCTGATCGGACCGAGCATGCATCTCAACATTCTCGGATTCCAGTACAACGGCATGATCGGGGATCTCTCTTTCATTTCGTACATGTCCAACATTGGTCTGATCCTGCTGATGTTCTTCGTTGGTCTCGAATTCAGCTTCAGCAAGCTAAAGAAAACCAAGGGACCCGCCATCCTTCTGGCCACCATAAACACTGTTGTGGACATGTTCGTGGGGATAATGATAGGCATGGCCCTGGGGTGGCCGCTGGTCGACACGGTCTTCCTTGCGGGCGTAGTGGCGATGGGCTCTGCAGCCATAACTGGCAAGTCGCTGATGGAGCTGCAGAGATTCTCCAGTCCGGAGACAGAGTTCCTGCTCGGCATGGTCGTCGTCGAGGACTTCATTTCGATGGTGCTGCTCACGGTCGTGGGCGGACTGATGATCAAGGGAGGCGGTGTCGGCCTAGGCTCGAGCAACATGATCGGCCTGCTGGTCGGCGTGGGCGCCTTCTATGCCTTCTTTATATTCCTGGCGATCGTCGTCATCCCGAGATCAACGAAGTACCTTCAGAAGATCCGCAGCGACGAGCTGTTCGTGCTCTTCTCTCTCGGTCTCGTGTTCCTGTCTTCGGCGCTGGCCGAGGCCTCTGGGGTCCCAGCGATAATCGGGGCGTTCTTCCTCGGCATGGTCTTCTCGGAGACGAAGATCGCGGAGAGGATCGATGTGAAGCTCTCCTCGTTCCGCGATGCATTCGTGGCGATATTCTTCGTGCTCTTCGGCATGCTCATCGACCCAGCGATGTTCGGGTCGGTCGTTTGGATTGTGGCTCTGGCCGTGCCGCTCGTCCTCATCGGCGACCTTCTTGCCACTAGTGCCTTCGCTTACCTGCTGGGTTTCTCGGGGCGGGCGGCGACCTCCATGGGAGCCTCGATGTGCGGTCGGGGGGCGGAGTCCGTCATGTACGCGAGCGTGGGCAGCACCGCCGCGAGCGCGACCAAGGGCGCCGAACTTTACCCGTTCGCGGGAGCCTTCTGCTTCATCATGAGCATAATCACCCCGGCGCTAATGCGCTGGAGCGATCACATTTACCGTGGAATCTCGAGGATTCTGCCAAGGCATGTCAAGCACTCAGCCGCAGTCATCTCGCGCACCTTCGGCAAGATAATGATGCCGACCTCGCTCAAGCTCTTCAAGAGGGGTCGCCGCATCGAGGTCTCGATGGCTGTGTTCTCGGCGCTGCTGATCGCGGTGGCGGTCACCGACGGCCTACTGCACATGCTCACTGCCGCGGGCTGCGTCGCCCTCATCGCCTACGTGTTCAGGATGTTCAACGAGGAGCTGCGCCCGATCGTCCGTTCGATCAATTACGACAACCTTAGCGTGTTCAGTCGCGACGGCACTCTAATCAGCCGATTCATCGCATCCTTCATCTGCGCCGGTCTGGCGGCGATGGTCGGGGTGGCCTTCGTGTTCGCGTATCTATGGTGGCTGAGCTTGGCGGTCGTCTTAATCTACGTCGCTTTCCTGCTCACTCTCATGAAAACCGCCTCCCGCAGGATGCGTTCGCCGATCGCTCTGGGTGGCAGCATGCACGCAAGAGAGGTCTGGGGCTTCGAAACGCCAAGCGCAACGGCAGCGGAGATCACGGATATGCCGGCCGAGAAGGCGCGCATCCCCCTTCGCGCCGGGGTCGTGAAACCCACCAACGGGAACGGAAAGAACCGTTGGAAGCGTTTGTGACCGAGCGAGCTAGTATTAATGCGCGGGCGAGCGTTCTCTGTCCTCGGTTCCGATGGAAGCTGCACCGGAGAGCGGTCGGGTCAGAGTGGGCATCGTGGCCTGCGAGATCCTGAAGAGGGAGATCGAGATGCTCACCAAGGACGATCCGGACATCGTGCACCGTGAGTACCTGGAATTCGCGTTGCACGTCGATTCGGCAGTGCTGAAAGCCAGGGTGCAGGAGAAGGTGAATGCGCTGGCGGGGAAGGTGGATTCGGTGTTCCTCGGCTACGCGGTGTGCCAATCTCTCCGGGACGTGACGAAGACCCTCGAAGTCCCGACCTCGATGCTGGAATCGGACGATTGCATCGGCGCGTTCATCACCCCGATGGAGTACGAGCGCGAGAAGCGTTCCTGCACCGGCACGTGGTTCTCGACCCCCGGTTGGGCGGAGCTCGGGATCGAGGGGGCGGTCAAGGAGCTGCATCTGGACAGCATGAAGGACCAGGGCTACGACCCGATGTACTTCCTGAAGATGCTGTTCGAGGGCTACAAGCGCTGCCTCTACATCGACACAGGGGTTGGCGAGGAGGAGAGGTACCTTGGGCTTTCCGAGGACTTCGCGCGCAAGTTGAACCTGCGACACGAGACCAGAAGGTGCGACCTACGCGTGATCGAGAAGGCGCTCGCTCGCTCGAAGGATCTGGCGAGACAAGAGTGCGCGAAGGCGAACACCTGTGCGGAGGATAAGGCCGCACAGCTCGCCTAGAAGGCAAGAGCTGGGTCGATAACGCATCACGTGTCCGTCATCCTCACAGCGCGCGCATTTAAGTCCTTCATCGGTCATTGTTGGGGGACACCACATGTCTGGAAGAGTCAGTGCTTCGATGGACCGTGACGAAAGGATCGAGGCCATCGCCAACTGCGAGTACGCGCGATCGTGCGGCATGCGCGTCATCTCAATGGACGACAAAGAGGTGCGCGTGGAGATGAGCGTCGACGACAAGCTCAATGGTTTTCTCTCCGGACACGGGGGCGCGGTGTTCTCCATCGCCGATCAGGCGTTCGCTCTCTGCTGCAATCGCGGCGAGTTCCCTCAGGTCGCCGCGGAGGCGAGCATACGGTACTTGAAGCCCGCAAGGGGCACGCTCCTGGCGGTTGCGAAAACGGTGCAGGAGGACGAGCGCAACTCGACCTGCGATGTCAAGGTGTACTCTGGGGACGTGCTCGTCGCCGAGTTCACGGGAAAGGGGCACAAGCTCCGACCAAGATGATTGGTGGAGAACTCGAAGAGCGTTGTTTTATCTTCAGCACTTGTTCGCGTAGCGATGGAGCTGCCGGGATCCTTCCTAGAATTGGTGCTGTCAGCCTACCTGCTCCTGAACCTGGTTGCTTTTGCGCTCTTCGGAGTGGACAAGAGCAGGGCCGTCCGGGGCGGTTGGAGGATCCGGGAGAGCTCGCTGTTGCTTTTGGGGGGCGATCGGACCCTTCGGCGCGTATCTCGGCATGATCTCGTTCAGGCACAAGACCAAGCACGGGAAGTTCCTCCTGGTGCCAGCATTCATGGTGATCCACGTGATTGTAGCGGGATCACTCCTGTTCATAAGGTAGCTGCCCGACGCAGAAGGTCAGAGAGTGCGGCTGCCGGGATTCGAACCCGAGTTTGAAGCTTGGGAAGCTTCAGTCATAACCGCTAGACCACAGCCGCTTGAGCTTCTGAAGCTAAACGTCCAAGCGTTGATAAATGTTTCTTGCTGGCCTAGCGCTACTTGATCGTCTCAAGCTGGCTGATGATGTTCCAGATGAGCGTGCGCCCGTGCAACGGGATGTTCGGGTCGTTCGCCAACTCATCGAGAATGAATATCGCGCTCGCGGCGCGCACGTCTAGCGCCTCCTTGTTCTGCATCAGGCGCTCTTTCGCAGAGGTTGCTCCCCGCCTAATGTTCCTGGGAACGGAGTTGTCCTCGGACAGCTGGTCCAGGACGTCGATGATCTGCTTGAGCTTTGTTTCCGAGTCTGCCATGATCTCACCTACCCCTGAAAGCTACTTCTCGCTCTCCTTCGAGCCCTCTGGTTCGAACTTGAGGTCGCCCCGCTCCTTGAAAGTGGAGACGACCATCAACGTCTTCGTGTCCTTTACGCCGGGGATGCTGGAGAGATCATCCACCAAGAATCTCTTCAACTGCTTGTAGCTCTGCACCTTGACCTTCGCCACGATATCCGTGTCGCCGGTAACCAGGAACACGTCTTCGACCACAAGGAACCCAGAGGCCTTCTCCGCTATGCGCTCCGCTTCCTTCGTGTCTACCTTGAGCTGGACGAGGGCAGTGACCTGGTCATCGCCGTAATAATTGGAGATGACCTCCTCATACTCGGTTTTCTCTTCTTGCATCGGTACTCACCCTTCATCGCGGATCGAGCCTTGTCCTTGAAGCCTGGCGACGTCCTCTCGGCCGTCGCGCGACAACCTTCGCTCGTGGGCGGGGCTCACATCGCGGTCTCGAATTCCTCTTGCAGATCGATGATGACCTGCTCCAGCACCTCTTCGAAGCTGGAGCTCCGGTACTCTCTCAGTCCGCCGAGGTCACTCTGGACGCGAGCGATGTACGTGTTGTTGTTCTTCAGGAATTCAACGTTGCACAGAGTCTCTTCCATCGGTGTCACCCTATCCACTGCAGGCGAAGGTTGTAGACATGCGGCGAATACACGGTTTAGTATATAATAACTCGTCAGGATTGAGCGCCGACGGGGACCATGAGCCAGACACTCGGAAACCGACGCTATCTACGGCCTTTCGCGGCATTAAGGTCAAAGCTTCTTCTCGAGGTAGAACGCGTCCTTTCCCTTGCCGTAGTAGTCGGCGACCGTCCCCACCAACTTGAACCCGTCGTGAAGGTAGAGGTTCAACGCAGGCACGTTCACAACCCCGACCTCCAGGACCAGCTTGCTTGCTCCGTTCTTGCGGGCGTGCTGCTCCATCTCTCGCAACAGACCCTTCGCGAATCCCCTTCCTCGGTAGCCAGGTACGACCGCGAGAGAGACGATGCGTCCCTCTCCCGTCATGGAGTCCAGCATGATCATCCCGTACGCTTGCGATTTCCCATCCTCATCGACCATTAGGGTCAGGATCGACCTCTCCAGAAGGAGTGCCTCCATGAGCCTCCTGCTGAACGAATCCCGACCGAAGCTGACCTTCTCGATCTCGAGCAGGCGGGGTAGGTCCTCGGGCTCGCCTTCGCGATAGCGCACGTTCCCGCAACCTCTCTCCCGAGGCATCAAGGTATTCCGCCTGCCAGCGGTCATGCTCCCGGCACCGAAATCAAGAGATAGACGTACGCTGTTGGTCGAGGGGATGAGCGCAGCGAGACTG
>DATJOX010000013.1:0-36169 GCA_035506675.1 Methanomassiliicoccales archaeon | reverse complement strand
CTCCGTCGAGCTGCGATTCGGTTCTCGCCACCCCGCTGATCGCATCGGCCGCGCTTCGATCGACCTCGACGTTCCCGCGGTACCAATTGTCCGACCCGAGCTCTCCACTGAGAGAGCAGGTCGTGATCGGCGGCGACCTGTCGACATGATAGACGCGAGAGAGCAGCGTACCCTCGTTCCCTGCGACGTCGTAGACGGCGCACATGAGCGTATGATTCCCCTCAAGACCGAGCACAAGCGATCCAGAGCAGTTGGTCCAGTCCGAGGAATCGAGCTTGTAACTCACCCCGGCGACGCCGCTGGTCGAATCCGACCCCGATATCTGGAGCGTGACGTTGGTCGTCCACCAGCCGTTGCTTCCGAGCGTTCCTTGCTCCGTGATCGAGGCGGTCGGCGCAACAGTATCGATCCGAACTTCCAGCAGCCCCACATCCTCGACGTTGCCTGCCAGATCGGAAGCGCGATAACGCAGGACGTGTTCCCCGTCTCCAGATACCAGGACTGTCGTTGACGCCGACCATTCCCCTCCGTCTAGCGAGGACTCGATCGATCGCACGCCGCTCGCGCCGTCCGTTGCGCTCAGCACGGCGGTGACGTTCGAAACGTACCACGAGTCGTTGCCCAGTACGCCATTGAGAATGACGCTGCTCGTCGGAGCAAGGCTATCGATGCCAAACTCCACTTCGCATATTGAAGAAGGATTGCCGGCACGGTCGACCGCGTATCCCCTGACTGCATGCATGCCCTGCGCATCGACCGCGATCGATCCGCCACTCAGCCACGGTCCGCCATCGACGCTCATGAACATCGATGCGACGCCGCTCTCCGCGTCCGTCGCGTTCAACGAGCAGTTCACGGCGGAGGCATACCAGCCTCCCTCGCCTTGCGTGCCGCTCGCCTCGATGCTCGCCACGGGCGCGGTGGTGTCGATCGAGAAGGTCGAGTTCCGATGCGTTGATACCAAGCCCGCGTTGTCAACGGAGTACGCCTCGATGTTGTGCGCACCGTCACCTGAGACCGTCACCGGCCCGGTGTAATTCGTCCATAGCCCCGAATCGATGCGGTACACCATGCCGGCGATCCCGCTGATGGCGTCATCGCCACTCAGAGTCGCTTGGACTGAGGAGTTGAACCAATCGCCCGAGCCGCTTCCCTCCAGCGCGATCCTGCAGATGGGCGCGGTCGCGTCGATTCCGAACTCGCGCACGTTCAGCTCTTCCAGGTTCCCAGCGCGGTCGATTGATTGCCATTCGACCATGTGGGACCCTTCGGCACTGATCGAGAACGGGGCGGTGTAGAAGGCCCAGCTGCTTCCATCCACGCGATAGCTGGTCGCCGACACTCCGCTGACGCTATCCGAGGCGTTCAGCGTGCAGACGACCGTGGACGTGAACCAGCTATCGTTGCCCGCGCTGCCAACTAGACTCAGAAGAGTGCTAGGGGCGACCCGGTCTATGCCCACCCACTTTACCCGGGTCGTTTCCTGGTTGTCGCGGTTGTCCACCGAGTAGAATCGTACGGTGTGGGAGCCGTCGCTTGTAACGCTGAACGGGCCGGAGTAGGAGGACCATCCGCCACCGTCGATGCTGTACATCGTGGATTGGACGCCGCTCACGTTGTCGATGGCCGAGAGCGTGACGAGAACGCTCGATTCATACCATCCATTCTGGCCCGAGGAGCCCGAGAGCGAAGCCGTCGTGAACGGTGGATCGTTATCGGGAACGTAGGTCGTGATGATGATCGCGTCGCAAGGCAGCCACACCTGGTCGAATCCGTCTACCATGAGCCACTGCACCTGCGTTCGCCCGGACATCTGAGCATCGGACAATTGCTGCGAGGTCATCGAGGCCAGGTCGTTGCCATCGTCCCACGCCGGCGAGCCGACGAGGGTCGACGTCGCCGAAGCGACGTACGCGCCCGACGTCTCATTCCGGAACGCGAACACCACCGCGTACGTGCCCACGGTCGACGGTGCGATCAAGTCCACGCTCGCGCTCGACGACGTAGAGCCGTTGCTCAGACCACCGCTCACCGACCAGAACGAGGAGGAATGGGCGCCCCAGCTCGACAGCCCGACCAGTGGTACCGTGGAAGAGCCTGGCCAGTAGTTGAAGCTCGAAAGAAGAACGTTGCCGGTGAGGTGCGCGTTTGTAGGCACATCAATGCTTTTAATCGAAGAGGTCAGCGAAGCGAACGATCCCGAGCCGGATTGAATGCGAACGCTGCCCACGGAGCCTAGGTCGAAAGAATTGGTCTGAAGTTCGATGCTCAGGTTGTAGGTGTTGACGTCGCCGCTGCGTCCGTGGACCAAGAGGTAGTAGTTGCCTGCTTCGATGATCGGATAGACCACCTCTTCCACCCCGCCGGTGGTCTGTGAGGCGTCGAGCAAGGTCACGCCATCGGTGCCATAGAGGAAGAGGTCCAGGTTGCCCAGTGAAGGGTCGAAGGTTATCGTGGCCGTGAGCGTGAATTCAGGTGAAGCGGCGACCTTGAACCAATCGTCGTCATTGCACACGAGCGAGTAGTTGCCCGGGGCGATGGGCTTGGCCGCCGTCTGGACGTTGTTGGGCTCGTATCCATCGTCCGTTGGGAGCACTCTGAGCATGTCCACGTATCCAGCGTCGTCTCCCACGCTGCCTGACCCGTCCTTGGCGTACGTCCACTTGAGGACGTGCGTGCCCGAGGGAACGGACACCACTTGGTTCGTCCAGTTCACCGTTCCGCTGATCGTGCTGAGCTTCGTGCTGTCCAGGAAGCTGGAGAGGGTGTCCTTCCCCGTTTCCGAGGACACCCGCCAATAGAACGCGATGGTGACCGGCCCGACCAGTGTGGTGGAGAGGCTCGACTCTCCCGAGTTGGCGGTGTCCCCCGACTTTATGGCGTCGCTTCCATAGCGTGGCTGGTATGGAACGCTGACCCAATCAGCGACCGAAGAGGAAGTGAAACTGAGCCCCGATGTGTCCAAGGCTTGGTTGTACGACACCGCGGCGTACTGCGGGAAATTCAAGGTGACGACGCAAGGCGTGGTCTTCGGGATGTCGGGTGACTGCGCCGATGCTTGAGTGGGCGCACCCGGCGAGTACGAGCTTTGATATCGCTCGATGCGGAAGGATGAAACGACGCCGTCCACTCCCGCGTTTTGGCACCGCAGGAAGAACGAGTTCGTGCCGGAGAGATAGGACGAGGCCAGGTCCGTGACGTCGTAGCAAATGAAGGCTGGGAGCCGGTCGGCGGTGTTCGAGTCATGCGCGAAGAACGGATCGAGCTCCATCACCGGGGACGACGCGCTTCCGATGCCGATAGAGAAGTCCGCATCCCTGCTCGGCTGGATGTTGTAATGCCAGACCGCAAGCAGCGAGGGCGTGTAGGAAACGCGGTCCTCGACGTAGGTGAACTCGGCGTTGCTGCCCATGCTCTTGAGCGCGCTGTAAGTGACCCAATAGTAACCGTGGTTAGTGTACCCGTCGCTCGTGCCCCACGAGTTCACCACCTTGAACGCGCCCACGTCCCCCCCTTCCGAAATGCTGTCGTTGTATCCGACTATGGTTTGGGCGTGGTTGGGGGTCTTCGATACGTAGGAGGCGTACTCCGCGGATGAAAGAATGTAGTCACTTCCCATTGCACTGAAGCCACCCGCGTAGAACGCGTACGTGACCGGCTTGTTTGACGCGACGAGCGTTTTGATGCTGTTGATCGTCGGATCGCCCGTGTAGGCTATGGTCACGTAGTCGAGGGCACGATGGAGCGGCGCTTCCCTCATCGCCGCGGCGCTGCCCCATCCCAGGTAATCGATATCACTATAGGGCATCGTTTGCAGGGACGGCACTCCCCAGCTGCTGATGACCTCGACGTTCTCGCCCATCCACGAACCCGAATCACTTCCCCCGTTGACGCGATTGTAGGTCCAAGCCGGACTCATGAGGTGAGCCTTGTTCGTGCCGTTATGGGCGTCCGACCAGCCGTTGTCCTTCGCTTCCAGGTAACCGTAGCAGTAGTAGGTGGCCGCCCACGCGGCGCAGGACCCCTGGCCCCCCTGATTGCCAACCGCAGGGAAGTATGGTTGCGCCGAGATGTCGTAGCTGGGAGGGTTGGCGGCGGGGGCGTCGGAGAGTGGATCAAGAACGAGCAACGAACCGGCCATTTGCTGCCATTGTTCTTCAGACGGAGGCGCGAGCCCGGTCCCGTGGCCGTCGATTTGGACGTTGTAGTCGGTCCCATCGACTCTGGTCCCGATCGCGTTCTGCATTCCGGCGAGCTCGTCAGAGCTTGCGTAGTGAAGTTGAACCCCGTCTGCTGAGGTGACCGACTCGCCGGGCGCGTGGAGCGAAGCTTTGTCCAGACTCGAATCGGTCGGAGTGACGGCCGCATTAGCTGGCAGCATCGCCAGCATCGGCACGGCGAACAGCAAGAGCACGCAGACCGCAGCGAGCTTCTTCAGGGAAGTACCTCTGCGACCCAACGCCATGACGCGCGAGGGTTATCTGCCTTTCCCGGTCGCTATCAATTTCGCCGATGCTTCCACGCTACTTCTCCTCGAGATCATGCGTGGAATGACCCGGTCCATCGTCCGAAGGGTGGAGGGGCGCCTCACCGTTGTGCTTCGCCTTCTTGCGGTCCTTGGGGTTCAAACGGTCCCCTGTCACCATGTAGACGACCCTCTCGCCGATGTTGCAGGAGTGGTCGGCGATGCGCTCAAGGTAGCGCGAGACGAGAATCCAGTTGATCCCAACTCCGATCTTGGGCGGATCCTCTATCATATGTGTGAACAGCGCCCTGAAATTGCTATCGTACAAAGCGTCAACGACGTCATCGCGCGCGAAGAGTCCTCTCGCAAGGTCGACGTCCCGATCGATGAACGATTGAGTGGCGTCGTTCACCATCCCCACGACCAGCTCCGCCATATGGGTCAGGTTGACATGCCCCGGGAAGTCCCAATCGCCCTGAAGCGAGTCGTACACTTCGACTATGTCGCTCGCGTACCTCCCTATGCGATCGAGGTCGGTGATTATCTTGAGGCAGGAGGAGACTGTCCTGAGGTCCCCGGCCACTGGGGTGTGCAGCGCGATCACGTCCAAGCAGTGCTTCTCGATCGCCTGCTCAAGAGCGTAGGCCTGGCCGTCCAATCGTTCTACTTCCGGTCCAAGGGAGGGGTCGCGATCCACGACGCACTGGACAGCCTTCACGATGGCGTCCTTTGCGAACCCCGCCATTTGAGCCACTTCTCCGTTGAGCTTCTCCATCTCTTCTTGGAAAACGACCCTTGATGTCACTATCCCATCCTCCCCGTGATGTACTGCTCAGTGAGCTTCTTCTCTGGCTTCTCGAACATCTGCTTCGTCTCTCCGTACTCGATGAGTTCTCCGAGGTAGAAATAGGCGGTCCGGTCGGCGACCCGCGCGGCCTGCTGCATGTTGTGCGTCACGATGACCACCGTGAAGTCCTTCTTCAGGTCCACCAGCAGATCCTCGATCTTCGCGGTGGCGATGGGATCAAGCGCCGAACAGGGTTCATCGAAAAGGATGATTTCGGGCTTGATGGCGAGAGTGCGGGCGATGCAGAGCCGCTGCTGTTGGCCGCCAGAGAGCGAATACGCTGACTTGTCCAGTCTGTCCTTGACTTCGTCCCAGAGCGCCGCCCTCTTCAGGCTCCACTCGACTATGTCGCCCACCTCTCTTCTCGTGAGCTTCGTCAACTTGTCCGCGCTCGTGGCGCTCGGCTTGCCATGTATCTTGGGAGCATAGGCCACGTTCTCGAAGACGGATTTCGGGAAGGGGTTCGGCTTCTGGAAGACCATGCCTATCCGTTTGCGCACCTCAGTCGGATCCACGCCCTTCTCGTAGATGTCTTGACCGTCGACCACCACTCTGCCGTCTACGCGGCAGCTCGGTATGAGGTCGTTCATGCGGTTGATGCACCGAATGAACGTGGACTTGCCGCATCCTGAAGGACCGATGATGGCGGTGATCTTCTTCTCCTCGATCTTGATGTTGATATCCTTCAGAACGTGATTCGCATCGAAGCGAACATTGAGTTTTTCGATTTCGATGTTAGCCATCATTTCACCACTTGTACTTCTCTCGGTACCTGCTGCGCAGGATGATCGCGCCGAGGCTCATTCCTACGATAAGAACGATGAGCAGTAGGGCGGCTGCGTCAGCCATAGCATACGCCTGGGTCCGGTTGGTCGTCTGGGTCATCAAGTAGATGTAATAGGGCAGGGCCTGGAACTGATCGCTGAGGGACCCAGGGATGCCCGCGTTGACCGCCACCCCGGTGACCAGGATGGGCGCGGTCTCGCCTCCCGCCCGCGCGAGCGAGAGGATCACGCCGGTCATTATTCCAGAGGCTGAGTACGGCAACACGTGATGGCGCACGGTCTGCCATCTGGTCGCTCCCAGGGACACCGAAGCCTCGCGGATCGAAGCGGGAATCGCTTCGATCGCTTCCTTCGTCGCCACCATGATGATGGGCAGGACCATCAGGCTGAGGGTTATAGCTGCGGCGATCAGGCTTAGCCCGAAGTGCAGGTAATAGACCAGCAAGGCCACCCCAAGGAGCCCCCAGACTATGGACGGGACTCCGGCGAGGTTGTTGACGACGATCCACCATGCGCGGGAGATCCTGCTCTTCCCTTGGCGCTCTACCAGGAATATCGCGCCCAAGACCCCGATCGGGATCGAGATGATCAGCACCAGCACCATTAGGATCAGGGTCCCGACCAAGGGTGCGAAGACTCCGCCCATGACCAATGCCCCGTGTGAATCGGGGGCGGGGTTCTTGGTGAAGAAATCGACGCTCCACTTGCCGATTCCTCCGATGAAGATGTATCCGATGATGATGACGAGAGTGAGCACGACGACTACGGCGCAACCCCGGAGGAGGCTGAACATCAATGCCTCCTTGGCCTTCCGGTTCATCATTGGTAGGCCTCCTTGAATCTGGCCATGATGTAATCTGCGATCAGGTTGATCGCGAAGGTGATTATGAACAGGAGGAGGCCGACCGCGAACAGCGAGTAATAGTGCTGAGTTGCCACCGCGGTCTCTTGAACATCTATCGCCAGGGCGGCGGTCATGGTTCGGACCGAAGAGAAGATGTTGGCTGTGAATTGCGTCGCATTTCCAGTGGCCATGATCACCGCCATCGTCTCCCCGACCGCCCTCCCGATCGCTAGACCGATCGCCGCGCCGATTCCCGGAAGCGCCGCTGGAACAAGGGTCCGCCTGATGGTCTCGTAGCGATTCGCTCCCAGTGCAAGAGAGGCCTCTTTCAGGCTCTTTGGCACCGAGTTCATGGCCTCCTCTGCCAGTGATACGAGGATCGGGATCATCATCACCGCTAGGATGAGGGCGCCGTTGAGGGCGTTGAGCCTGGAGATCGGGTGAAATACGGCTGCCAGCCAGTCAGAGAGTACCAAGGCAGCGAATAGTCCGTAAACAACAGAAGGCACGCCCGCTAGGATCTCGATCGTAGGCTTGAGGTACCTGCGAACGCGCGGACTGGCGATCTCCGTCAAGTAGATCGCGCAGCCAAGGCCGATCGGGATCGCTATGACCGCCCCGACGAAGCTTACCAGCAGGGTCCCCATCAGCAGCGGAAGGACTCCATAGGCAGGGGGAGTGACCCCTGGATTCCAGTTGGTACCAGTGAGGAATTGAATGGGACTGATCTGCTCGAAGAAAGGAATGGCGTTCCCGACGAGATACCCGAACACGAGGAGGAGGACGACTACTGAAATGAGCGCGCAAAACAAAAGCGTGCTCCAAATGCTCGACTCAAGGACTCGCTTGAGCCCGAATCGCCGCTTCATCTTCACTTTGCTCGCCATCTGCTCTCCCCGACTTGTTCAGGTTTGTGAAAGGAATTATGGAAAGGGTTTGTGTGGATCGCGTCCCCCTACCAGCGGTTCGACAATCCTATCAAGCCAGCGAATTCCATGAGCCCGGATGTGGCCGGAGTCCCGCTCGCTTCCTTTGCGTACCCGATGCCGACATATCCGACCCCGCCCGCGTTGTTCTGCACCTCGGGCACGATCAACGCGTTGGAGTTGAACTGCAACATCGCCTGGCTGTAGTTGTCCTTGTGCTTGAGGACCAGGTCCTTGAACGATGCGTACGTCCCGGAAGCGCCGTCACGGCCGTAGAGCGTTATCGCCTGGTTGTTGCCCCCAACTTGGTTCCAGTTGGTGTAGGTGCCGTTGTAGATGCCCTCCAGCTGTGCAAGCGTGAGTACCTTGACCGGGTTGTCGTGGTTCACGATGATTGAGATGCCGTCGACCGCGACCTTCCACTCCGTCACGTTGAGGTGGGCTGCAGCGGCCTGAGTCCTCTCAGTCGCCGTCATCGCCCTCGAGGATTGCGCGACGTCGACCACTCCGTTGATGAAGTTGGCGATACCAGTGCCGGACCCTCCGAGGGAGATGGTCACGGTAATGCCGGTGGCGTTCTTGAAGTCGTACGACCACAGGTTGCTGAGCTCCGCCATCGTCGTCGATCCGCCTTCTTTGAAGTCTCCGGTCGGCCCGGTCGTGTTGCTGACGGCCAATTGAGCCTTCATAGCGTTGAGGTCCGAAGGCTGCAACGGATAGAAGCCGGCGTCATCGACGAGGACTTGGCCAGTGGACGAATTCAGTACGTACGACAGCCACTTGTATACCGAGCTTGCGTGGTCGGGAACCCCATCCGTGTAGAGGTAAAGGTACCTCGATAGAGGGTAGCTTCCATTGTACACGGCTGTCTTGTCAAGCGGCGAATATGCAGGGGAACTGCTCGTCTTCTGAAGAAGAACAATCTTTGCGTTGGTGTCCTCGGACCCGCTGCCCCCAAGGAGCAGGGCTGCCCCAACTCCAGCAACGATGATCACGGCGACTGCCGCGATGGCCAAGAACATGGTCTTTTTCTCCATTCTCAATCCACCTCGTATGGGAAAAGAAGGGCAGGGCCGACAGGGATATGATCCAGATCATTCGCGTCGGAGGAAAGCCGACTATTGTAGGGAGCATCTCCCCCTGTCCTCGGCCCTGCGTAGAACTGCTTTTCCACGGTCAACAGGACGGCGCCGTTGTTTATATTCTAGACCGAATTAGAATATGTTCATATATACTCATGAATATTCACATATATATCGCATATACTGTACATACCATAGATACTGATAGGCGACGGAAGGTCGAAGGAGGCGATGGAATTGGAGGTACGTAGGGTCCAGAAGACGGGCTCATCGACGATGACCGTCTCCCTGCCCAAGGACTGGGTCGAATCGAGTTCGATCAAGCCTGGGGACCCGGTGGCGGTGAAGGTGATGCCGGACGGAACGGTATGCATCGACCCCCGCATGACTCAAGACAAGGCGGACAACAAGAAGGTGCTTTGGGTCGACGCAGATGAGCAGAAGGAGCATCTGACCCGGAAGCTCATCGGCGCCTACCTGGCGGGATACAACATCATCGAGGTGCGTTCGAAAGACCGCCTCGATCTCGACCTCAAGCACGCGGTCAAGGACATCTCCCGGATGCTGATCGGACCGGAGGTGATCGAGGAAACCAGCAACACCGTCATCCTTCACGATCTCTCCGACCCAGTCGAGTTGCCGCAGGAGAAGTGCGTCCGCCGCATGCACCTGATCGTGACCTCGATGCACCGCGACGCGATGCTCGCGCTCGAGCAGCTCGACGAAGCCATGGCGAAGGACGTCATGGACCGCGACGCCGACGTCGATCGTCTCTACTGGATGGCCGTGAAGCAGTACAACCTGATCATGACCGACAGGAGACTGTCCGAAAGGATAGGGGTGGACATCTACGGCGGCATGACTTTCATGCTGGTGGCGCGCGGCATCGAACGCATCGGCGACCACGCCGAGAAGATCGCCCGAAACGTCCTCCAGGCCATCGAGACGAAGGCGAAGCTCGGGAACGTGCACGATGTCGGTGACCTCTCCGCCCGCTCCCTCTCAGTGCTGGACCGCTCGATGGAAGCGTTCTTCCGCAGGGACGTGGCCGGGGCGAACATTGTCATCGACGAGGCCGAGAAGCTGGTGCAGGAGCTACAGGACCGGACCGTAGGGATGCGCCTGCCCACCAACCTGGCGGCGGTCACGATGACGTCTGTGCTCGATTCCATCTTGCGCACCACGATGTATGCCACCGACATCTGCGAGATCGCGATCAACGCCGCGATGCGCGAGGAAACCGCCTAGCGCGATGCGGAATACGCGGCCCATTTCTTTTCCAGCTGCGGGTCAGCGAGTGTCCGCATGACATAGTCGGCGAACTGCGCTCCGGTAGCCCCGTTGCTGCGCCCGGTGATGCGGACTTCCTTCTCGTATTGAGAGCAGACGTCGAGTGCCATATCCAGACGCTTCGACTTCTCCGCATACCCGATGTGATTGAGAAGCATCGAGGCGGCCTTGATCATGCTAGAGGGGTCGGCGTACTCCGCCCTGCCCTCCTCCACCATTCTCGGCGCGGAACCGTGGATCGCCTCGAACATCGCGTGCCTCATGCCGATGTTCGCGCTGCCCGCGGTGCCCACCCCGCCCTGTATCTGCGCCGCCTCATCCGTTAGAATATCGCCGTATAGGTTCGGGAGCACGATGACCTTGAACTCGTTGCGACGCGCCTCGTCCAGGAGCTTCGCCGTCATGATGTCGATGAACCAGTCGTCCCACTTGATCCCGGGGTAGTCCTTCGCGATGCGTCCGGCGACACCCAGGAACTTGCCGTCGGTGGCCTTGATGACGTTCGCCTTCGTGACCACCGTCACGCGGTCGATCTTGTTCTTCTTTGCGTGCTCGAACGCCGCGCGGATTATGCGCTCGCTGCCCTGCGTGGTGGCGACGCAGAAATCGAAGGCCAGGTCGTCGTTCACGTTGACGCCCTTGCTTCCGAGGATGTAGGCGCCCTCGGTATTCTCCCTGAAGAAGATCCAGTCGATGCCCTTCTCTGGCACCATCACCGGACGCACGTTCGCGAACAGATCTAGCTCGCGCCTCATCGAGACGTTCGCGGACTCGATGTTGGGCCAGGGGTCGCCCTTCTTCGGCGTCGTCGTCGGACCCTTGAGGATCACGTCGCATTGCTTGAGCTGCGCCAGTACTTCGTCCGGAATCGGCTTCGAGGCCTTGACCCGCTCCTCGATCGTGAGCCCGTGAATCACTTTGAAGTCGACCTTGCCAGCCGCGATCTCCTTCTCGAGCAGGTGTTCGAGGATGCGGTGCGCGTGCCTACAGATGTGCGGTCCGATGCCGTCGCCGCCGACCACGCCGACGACGATCCTTTGCTTCCTCGTGTAGTCGACCCAACTCTCCCCTGCCTTCATCCTATCGATTCGCTTCAGTTGCTCCTCGACGAGCTTGCCGAAATGTTCCTTCGCCCTCTCAACCGATGGGTCAGACATGCGCTCACTCCAGATTGAAGCCGCCGTGCTTCTTGAAGTGCTCCGACAGCCCGCCGTCGTTCAGGATCTTGACCATGACCGGCGGCATCGGCGTCGCCTTGATCTTCTTGTCCTTGGTGATGTTGTGCACAAAGCCCCTCTCCAGATCGACGCGGATCTCGTCGCCCTCGTCGATTGAATCGGTGTCGCACTCTATGACCGGGAGCCCGACGTTGATGCAATTACGATAGAAGATGCGCGCGAAGGATTTCGCCACGACCGCGGAAATCCCAGCCGCCTTGATGACCAGGGGCGCTTGCTCGCGAGAGGACCCCATACCGAAGTTCTCGCCCGCTACGATGAAGTCGCCTTCCTCGATCTCCTCGTAGAACCCGGGTCTAAGGTCCTCCATCAGGTGTTTGGCCATGTCGTTCATGTCAAGCGACTTGAACTTGTACTTGCCGGCGATGATGTAGTCAGTGTTGACGTTGTCGCTGAACTTGTGCGCACGCCCGTAGAGGTCCTTCACTCCAGCACCTCCCTCGGGTCCGCGATGCAGCCTTTGATCGCGCTGTACGCGGCGACCGCCGGCGATGACAGATAGATCGGCGCCTTCGTGTTGCCCATGCGACCCTTGAAGTTGCGGTTCGCGGTCGAGAGCACGACCTCCTCGTCCGCGGGGATGCCGTTGCACGTTCCGACACACGGACCGCATGAGGGCGTCGTTACGGCCGCTCCGGCCTTGATCAGTTTCTCTATGACCTCGCACTCGATCGCCGTGAGCATTACCTCTCGCGAGGCTGGCGCGACGATCAGCCGAACGTCCTTGTCAACCTTCTCGCCGTCTAGGATGCTCGCCGCGATCTTCAGGTCCTCGATGCGCCCGTTCGTGCAGGTGCCGATGTAGACCTGGTCGATCTCCTTCCCCAGCACCTTCTCGATCGGGACCACATTGTCGACGTCCGGAGGACACGCGATCTGGGGCGAGAGCTTGGAGACGTCCTCTTCGACAACGCGCTCATAAGTAGCGTCCTCGTCCGCATCCACACCCTTGAACTTGCGCTTGGCGCGGCCTTCAAGGTACTTCTTCACTTTGGCGTCGCAGCGCATCAGTCCGACCTTCGCGCCCGTCTCGACGGCGAGGTTCGATATCGTCATGCGCGCTTCGACGGACAGCGAGTCGATCGCGTCTCCGCATATCTCAAGCGCCTTGTAGGTGGCACCGTTCGCGGTCAGCCTGCCGCACATGCGCAGCGCGATGTCCTTCGAGTAGACCCCGACCGGAAGCTCGCCATCGTACTGCATTTTGATCGTCGAAGGTACCTTCATCCAGGTCTTGCCGGAGACGAGCGCCGCGGCGAGGTCGGTCGACCCGACACCGGTTGAGAACGCGTTCAGCGCGCCGTAGGTCGTCGTGTGCGAGTCCGCGCCGATGATGACGCTTCCTGGAAGGGCCTCGCCGGACTCCGGCACGAGAACGTGGCAAACGCCTTCGCCGACGTCGTAGAGCCTCGCCCCGGTGTCCTTCGCGAACGCGCGCATCTCTTTGTGGATGTTCGACACCGCCTCGATGGGCGAGGGCGCGTTATGGTCGATGACGATCGCGTATCGCGACGGGTCGAACACTGATTCCCCGTTCATCTCCTTGAACGCCTTGATGGTCAGCGGGGTCGTTCCGTCCTGGCTCATCATGTAGTCGACCGGGACGATGACGATCTCCCCGGCCTTGACCTCTTTCCCAGTGTGATTCGAAAGGATGTTCTCAGCGATTGTTCCCACTGAAATCACTCCAACCTGTCGGACTCGTCCTTCCAGTCCATGTAGATGTAGACCAGCTCCTTCTCCGTGAGGGAGCGCTTGAGCGCCACCGAGCTGGACCGCACGATTTCCAGGATCTTGCCTGCGCTTTCGTCGTCCACCTCGATGCCGTGCTTGGCGAGCACGCTCTGCACGGTGTGCCGGCCGCTATGCTTGCCGATCGAAATGCGCCGCTCCAGCCCTACCGATTCCGGCGAGAAGGCCTCGTAGTTCGAAGAGCATTTGATGACCCCGTCCGCGTGGATGCCCGCCTCGTGCACGAAGCAGTTCGAGCCGACGATCGGCTTCCACTCTGGAATCTCGCGCCCGGACGCCTTCGCGACGTACTCGGCGATCTCGCGGAAGCGCGCCGTCTCGATGCCCATGTCGATGTTGAGCACGTATTTGCAGGCCATGACCATTTCTTCTAGCGGAGCGTTTCCCGTCCGCTCTCCGATGCCCATGATGGTGGTGCTGAGGAAGGTGGCTCCCGCCTGAACCCCGGCGAGGGCGTTCGCGGTCGCCATGCCGAAGTCGTTGTGGGTGTGCATCTCGATGGGGACGTGCACCGTGTCCACGATGTCCTTGATGACCTTGTAGGTGCGGAGCGGCTCCATGATGCCGAGGGTGTCGC
This sequence comes from Methanomassiliicoccales archaeon, assembly GCA_035506675.1. Classification (GTDB taxonomy): domain Archaea; phylum Thermoplasmatota; class Thermoplasmata; order Methanomassiliicoccales; family UBA472; genus JAJRAL01. Next base: position 22,363 of record DATJOX010000013.1, on the reverse strand, counting down.
AGAAGCGCACCCTGTCCGCTCCCGCCTCCTTCGCGGTGCGCGCGAACTGGATGATAAAGTCGCGATCGCCGCGCGAGGCGTCCTCGGCGTTGCAGGAGATATAGAGGCCATGAGACTTCGCGTACTCGATGGCGGTGGTGATTCGATCGAGCACCCACTCGCGGCTCTTCATGAGCTTGTGCTCGATGTGAATGTCCGAAGAGGACATGGAGATCGCTACTGAGTCGACGTCGCAGTCGAGGCTGTGATTGATGTCCTCCTCGCTGGCGCGGTTCCAGCCGAGGATCGAGGCGCTCAGACCAAGCCTGGCGATCTCCTTGATCGCCGCCTTCTCGTCCCCGCCCATTGCCGGGATGCCTGCCTCTATCTGGGAGACCCCGATCTCGTCGAGCATGCGCGCGATGCGCACCTTCTCGATGTTCGCGAAGACTATCCCTGCCGCCTGCTCCCCATCCCTGAGGGTGGTGTCACAGACGTTCACCGGGCTCTTGCTCAGTCTGGCGAGGACCTTCTGGCTGTCCTTCATCTTGTTTTCCCTTTCCATCCTATGGGTTCCACTGTTCTCGCGTCTCGCCACGATCAGACTCGGACGGCATTCTGGCAGCGTCTCAAGGTATTTACCCGGTCCGCTCTCTCGCGGACAGATGTTCGGCGACCGCGTCCGGGGGCGGACAGTAGTCGGACCAGGCGTTTGCTAGTTCATGGCACGGCGCGGACGAGAAGTGATGAAAGGTATGATACTAAATCATTTCGCAGGTTCATCGAGCCAAATGTCTAGCGAATGATGCGTCCGGATCTCTCCGACGCGTCAAATGTCTAGTGCGTGGATCGGAAAGATTGCGATTATCTCGTGGCCATTCGACTATGAGCCGATCCTGAAGCGGAGGAGCGCTGCGATGCCTCCGATTGCCTCCAACTTCTTGCCCGCCTCGTGATGCTCGCTCACGACCATCACCTTGCCACGCGCGGCCTCTACCTCTTTCAGAAGCTGGTCCATGTCCTTCTCGCGCAGGAGCGGTTCGAGCACCAGGAGGGTTTCGACGGCGCCGGCGCGGATCGCTGTTTCGACCTCGGCCGGACCATAGGCGACCGCACCTCCCTTCGCGATCTCCTCCAGCAGTAGTTCGACCTCGTTCGTTTCCTCGGCGACGCGCGAACCCTGCAGGACCTCCGCACCTATGCCCTTCTTCATGAGCTCGTGCACGCCCGCCATTCCAGCCTGACCGGTGTGGTAGATGTAGGGGCGCGCGAACGCTTCCGGCGCCAACGACTTCCCCTCCGAAACGAGGCTCTCCTTCGCGAAGCCAGGCCCGAGGATGACCAGGGGGACGCCTTCCTTCACGAGCAGTTTGACCTTCTCCACGACCTCGTGGAAGAACGAATTGTCGCTCTTCTGTTCGTACATTTTGCCGGAAGAGGGGCCGTGGATCGTCGCTACGTTCTGCAGCCCGTACTGGCGCAGCACAGCGATCGTCGCCTCGTCGTCCTCGATCGCAACGAAGACGATCGTGGGGCGCTTCGCGTCCTCCACCGCACGCCTGATGCGCTCGAGCGTCGATTGCTTCCAGTGCTGTTTGATGATGCTGATCGAGTCGCCCTCCTCGAGGTTCAGCGTGTGGTAGGCCCCGAGGTCCTGCGGCCCCTGCTCGATCACGCCCGTGATGCGCAGTCGTGACTCGAACTCATGGAACTCGACCTTCTCCACCCTGACCCCGAGGAAGACGCGTTTCTTCTCCCCCCGCTCCGAGCGCACTTTGTCGGATTTCGCCTCCTCTCTGCGATAGGTGACCGCTAGCACCAGGTCGCCAGTCTCCACTATGTTGAAGAGGTGCCAGAGGTCGTCCATGTTGTCGACGAGTACTTTGATCTCGCCGGTGCGGGTGTCCTGGTGGAGGACGCGCATGTGCGCCTTGATTCTCCATCCGGGCTAATATGGATATGGATGGGTCCGGTCAACTCTTCTTGCGGAGCCTGACGGCACGATACTGCAACATCAGGATGACCGTTGCAGCAACGACTACCACTGCGGACAGACCGTACTGCACCATCGTCACGAGCGCAAGGCGCGATTGTCCAGGCATGAAAACGGTCATCTTGTCAGGCTCCAGGACGTAGATCGCTCCGTTTCCGCCGACGACCGGCGAGCTCGCGGCCGGATCCATTCCGACCCTCCACAACGCGCTCCCGTTACGAGTGAAGCCGAACAATCCAGTGCTGGTCTGAGCAAGGATGATGCCATCCGACGACAACTGCAACGACCTCGGGTTGCTCGTGTCCAGCTTAGATGACCAATTCAACGTGCCTTCGGGACTCCAGGACAAAAGGTAGCAGGAGGAGCCGCCAGTGGTCTGTCTTGCGAGCGAGAACGTGTTACCATTTGAATCCATTATGGGGTAGCACCAGAGGCTCATGTTCCCAGCAGATAGCATTTTGTCCAACGCCCCCGACTCGTTGAGCCTGACCAGCTCCCTGCCGGTGTTGACGACGATCTTCCCTGCGACCGAAACGGACGGTCCGACGAATCGGTCATTCTCGTCGCCCGTCCATCTCCAAACTGTGCTGCCGTTGGCAGCGAGCGCTTGCACCATCACTGAGACGCCAGAATGCCCCGACAGGATCAGCAATCCGCTTGCAGTCTCGGTCAGACCCTCGAGCGATTGCATGCCGATGCCGCGCTTCCACAGCATTTGCCCGGTCTCGTTGAAGCAATAAACGTTCGGCTGACCTGGATTCCCGAGTGCGTCACGTCCGTCATCGGCCGCCATCACTCTGCCAGCGGCATCTGATACCGGCGGATAGACGAGGACGTTGTGATCCAATGATCCGCTCCAGATTTCCCGTCCAGTCTCAAGCTCGACGCATGAAACGTCCTTGACCATTCCGATGACCACTCGGTCTGAGAGTATCAAGGGCTCGCTCAGCACGCTGGCGCCATGGAGAGACCATTTGATGGAACCGTCCGCGATTGCAGAGATCTTCTCGCCTTCCTTGGCGAGGAATCTCCCGTCCCGCCCAATGTAAAGGGTCGGGGCGGAGTAGTTGCTTCCGACGCGAGAGTCCGAGAACATCTCCGAATACGTTTCCTCGCCGAGCGGGACTCCCAGACGGCCATCGTGTGATGTGTCCCCCTGGAACGTCGGCCAGGTGGCTGCGGTCCCCGCCAGCGCTCCTAGCTCCGATGATGAGACCGCTTCCACAAGGGGACCCGCGGCTATGACGCAGAAGGAGACAAGGGCGATGCTCGCCAGGAGAAGCTCCTTCCACTTCACGCTCGGAGGGCGTTCGCGTCGCCTGCGCCGCTTGTTCTTGATCATCGGCACTCACAAAGGAAGACGATCGGGTATTGAATTAAGAGGGCGGGGACGGAAATCACTCTTTCGCTCGGCGTTCCGATGGGGTGCAAGAAGTGCATTCCTCAAGGGGACGATTCCGACACTGCTTCGAACCCCCTGTATCCCAATGGACACGACCCGCTCCATTGTGTCCTGTGGCCTGCAAGAAGGGTTAAGTACCCCGTGCCTATTCCATCGAACCTAAATGTCGAAGTGCTTCCTCGTGCTCGAAGACGGGACGATTGTGGAGGGCACGGGATTTGGTTACGAGCACACGGTTTTTGGTGAGGTCGTTTTCAACACCAGCATGACTGGATACCAAGAGAGCCTCACCGACCCTTCTTACCTTGGGCAGATCCTGATCATGGCCTATCCTTTGATAGGCAATTACGGCGTCAATCACATCGACAACGAGTCGGACGCGGTGCACGTGCGCGGGTATGTCGTCCGGGAGCGCTGCTCCGACCCGAGCGGGATGTACGGCGGCGACAGACTCGACCACCTCTTGGGGAAGTTCAGGGTGCCGGGCATTTCCGAGCTCGACACCCGTTCGCTCATCATCAACATACGAGAGAAGGGGACTCCCCGGGGCGCGATCTGCTTCGAGGAGGACGTGGACAAGGTGCTCAAGAAGGTACAGACAATGCCCTTCCCTTCGGACGCGAACCTCGTCGCCGAGGCTAGCACCAAAAGCGTCCTGCGCTACGAGAAGGAGGGCGCGAAGGAGGTCGTGCTCGTAGACTGCGGCACGAAGCAGAACATCGTGCGCGAACTGCGCAAGCGCTTCTCGCTCACCATCGTCCCGTTCGACACTCCCGCCTCGTTCTTCAAGGGAAGGGAGGTGGACGGAGTGGTGCTGTCCAACGGGCCGGGAGACCCCGCGAACCCGGAGATCAATGCGACCACTGTCAAGACGCTCAAGGCGATCAAGGAGGACTATCCGATAATGGGCATCTGCTTCGGGAACCAGCTCCTTGCGCGCGCCTTCGGCGGGAACACCTTCAAGCTCAAGTTCGGGCACCGGGGCGTGAACCAGCCGGTCAAGTACAAAGGGCGGGTGTACATCACTTCGCAGAACCACGGGTTCGCGGTCGATCCAGGGACCCTCCCGAGCGAACTCGAGGTGAGCATGACGAACGTGAACGACGGCACGGTGGAGGGCTTGAAGCACAAGGAGCTGCCGATCTTCTCCGCCCAATACCATCCCGAGGCCTCGCCCGGCCCCAAGGACACCTCGTTCCTGTTCGACGAGTTCATGCAGAGCATGGAGGGAGGGAGATGAGCGAAGCGCCTCCGAAAGGTGCCAAGCTCATGGTCATCGGCTCCGGGCCTATCGTCATCGGGCAGGCAGCGGAATTCGATTTCTCTGGCTCGCAAGCGTGCCGTTCGCTCCGCGAAGAGGGATACAAGACCGTCCTCGTGAACTCGAACCCGGCCACCATCCAAACGGACCCGGGAACGGCGGATACGGTCTACGTCGAGCCTCTTGACGTCGATACGATCACGCGCATCATCGAGAAGGAGAAGGTGTACGGCATCCTCTCCGGCATGGGAGGCCAGACCGCTCTCAACCTCTGCTCCGAGCTCGCGGACAAAGGGATCCTCGATCGCCTCGGAGTGAGGCTGCTGGGCACGCAGCCAGAGGCGATCGCGCTCTCGGAGGACCGCGAGCTTTTCAAGCAGACCATGATCCGCATCGGCGAACCGATTCCGAAGAGCAGGGCGGTGCACTCGGTGGAGGAGGCGAAAGAGGCCGTCAAAGAGATCGGCTCATTCCCGGTCCTTGTCCGGCCAGGCTACACGCTGGGGGGCACCGGAGGAGGCATCGCATACAACGATGAGGAGTTGGAGGAGATCTGCGGCCGCGGACTCATCTACTCTCGCATCCACCAAGTGCTGATCGAGGAAAGCGTGCTCGGCTGGAAGGAGTACGAGTACGAGGTGATGCGCGACAAGAACGACAACTGCGTCATCATCTGCAACATGGAGAACCTGGACGCGATGGGGATCCACACCGGAGAGAGCATCGTCATCGCTCCCTCACAGACGCTCAACGACGTCGATCATCAGCGCCTCAGGACCGCATCGATCCGCATCATCCGCGCGTTGAAGATCGAGGGGGGCTGCAACGTGCAATTCGCTCTCAACCCCGAGAACCGCGAGTACCGTGTCATCGAGGTGAACCCGAGAGTGTCGCGTTCATCCGCGCTCGCCTCCAAGGCGACCGGATACCCGATCGCCAGGGTGGCGGCGAAGATCGCCATCGGCAAGACCCTCGACGAGATCCCGAACCGTATCACTGGCAAGACCTACGCGGCGTTCGAGCCGACGTTGGACTACGTCGTGCTCAAGATCCCCCGCTGGCCCTTCGACAAGTTCCGCACCGTAGACAAGCGCCTCGGCACGCAGATGAAGTCCACCGGAGAAGTAATGGCGATCGGCCGCACCGTCGAGGAGTCGATAATGAAGGCAGTCCGTTCGCTCGAGATCGACAAGGTCGACCTGGAGCCAGAGCAGTGGACGGACGCCGAACTGGCGACGGAGCTCAAGTGCGCCACCGACAAGAGGCTTTTCGCGATCGCAGAGGCCTTGCGCCGCGGGCAGAGCGCCGAATCGATCGCCTCCGTCACGAAATGGGATGCGTTCTTCGTGCTCAAGGTCAAGAACCTCATCGAAATGGAAAGGGCGCTGAAGGAGTCCATCACTCTCGACCTGAAACTGTTGCGCAAGGCGAAGCGCATGGGCTATCCGGAAGAGAGCATCGCAACGTTGACGAAAGTCCCGGAGAGCCACGTCCGCGAGGGACGCAAGATCGCCGGGATCGTCCCGACCTACAAGATGGTCGATACCTGCGCGGCGGAGTTCGAGGCCGCCACGCCCTACTTCTACTCGACATACGAGGCGCAATGCGAGGCCAAGCCGTCCAAGCAAAGGAAGGTCGTCATCGTCGGAGCTGGCCCGATACGCATCGGACAGGGCATCGAGTTCGACTACTGCTGCGTGCACGGCGTAATGGCGCTCCAGGAGGAAGGCGTGGACGCAATCGTCATCAACAACAATCCGGAGACCGTCTCCACCGACTACGACATCTCGGACCGCCTCTACTTCGAACCGCTGACTCTTGAGGACGTGATGAACGTAATAGAGCGCGAGGATGCCGACGGCGTCATCGTGCAGTACGGAGGGCAGACCTCCGTGAACCTAGCCGTTCCATTGGAAGAGGCGCTCAAGGGACACAAGTGCAAGGTGCTTGGGACCAGCGCTGACATGATCGATGTTGCCGAGGATCGCAAGCGCTGGACCGCGCTCATGCGCGAGCTCGGGATCAAGCAGCCTCAGTCCGGAACGGGATTCTCCGCCGACGACGTCAAAGGGGTCGCGACCCAGATCGGGTACCCGGTGCTGCTGAGGCCCTCGTACGTGCTCGGCGGCCGCGGGATGGAGATCGTGTACAACGAGGAGGAGCTGATGACCTATGTCTCGACCGCCGTCAGGGTCTCCAAGAAACACCCAGTGCTCATCGACAAGTACCTCTCGCATGCGATCGAGATCGACGTGGATGTCGTCGCGGACGGTAGGGACGTCTTCATAGGCGGCATAATGGAGCACATCGAGGAGGCGGGGGTGCACTCCGGCGACGCGACGATGGTCCTGCCTCCCCAGACCCTCTCCAAGGAATTGATCGGGCGAATAGTGGACATCACCGAGAAGACGGCGAAGGCGCTGAACATCGTCGGGCTGATGAACCTGCAGCTGGCGATAAAGGACGACGAGGTCTACATGCTGGAAGCGAACCCGCGCGCCTCCAGGACGGTGCCGTTCGTATCAAAGGCCATAGGCATCCCGCTCGCGAAGGTCGCGACGAAGGTCATGCTCGGCAAGTCGCTGCAAGAGCAGGGGCACGTCGGCGTTGCGCGCTTCGATTCGGTGGCGGTCAAGGCCTCAGTATTCCCGTTCCTCAAGCTTCCTGGCGTCGACTCGATCCTCGGACCGGAGATGCGCTCGACCGGCGAGGTCATGGGGATCGACAAGGACTACGCTGCCGCGGTCTATAAGGCGCTCAAAGCGGCGGGGCAGAAGCTACCGATGCATGGTTCTGTCTACATGACCGTCGCGGATCCGGACAAGCCTGCGATCCTGCACGTGGCCAGGCATCTCTCTCAGCTCCGGTTCAAGATCTACGCGACCAAGGGCACGTCTACGTACCTGCGCAGCAACGGTGTGGAAACGACCACCGTCTACATGATCCACGAGAAGCTGCAGCCAGATGCCCTGGGGCTAATGCGCCGCGGCGACATCAACCTGATCATCAACACCCCGACCAACAATTCCGGGGCGCGTCGCGACGGATACATGATGAGGCGGTTGGCTGTCGAGCTGGAGATCCCGTTCATCACCACCGTGCAGGCGGCGCGAGCGACGGTGCACGCCATCGAGCGCGCGCGGAAGGGCGAGCTCGAGCCGTTGGACCTCGGGCACTATCACAGGCTGAACGCTCAGCCCCGTTGAGCATTCGAGTTCTTGACCGCAAGGTAGATGCCAATCAGCACGAGCGCCCCCCCGAGAAAGATGAGCGCGCTCGGGTATTCTGCGAAGAGGATCGCGGCGAGGATCGACGCGCCCAACGCCTCGAACAGCTGGATCACGCTCACGCGCGGGGCGATTATCCAACGCATGGAGTAGTTGTACAGCGTGTAGCCGAGCACCGCGGGCACGAGCGCCATCGCGAAGAACACCAGCAGCTCGTTGTTCGAGTAAGGCCAGAGAGGCACGCCCCCGACTACGCACAAACCAATGAGCGTGAGCGCGCAGATGCTGTTAACGACCAGAATGAATGCGAGGATGCCGATGCGCTTGCGCATCGTCCTGGTCATGATGATATACACCGCCTCCATCCCCGCGCCCGCGATCGCCAGCATGTCGCCGTAGAAGTTCGATCCTCCCATGTCCGAAATCGAGATGACGGTGATGCCGAGAACGCCGAGTATCGCGCCTACCGTCGTGTATCGCGAGCCTTCATGCAGCGCGACGAACGCCAGAACCGCGACGATTATTGGATGGGCGTTGATGAGGATGGTGGCGCTCGCCACTGAGGTTATCTTTACCGCGGAGACGAAGAAGAGGAAGTGGAACGCGAGCACTATGCCCGTTGCCGCCAGGAAGAGCAGATCATTGCGCTTCAGTCCCACGATCTCTTTCCTCGAGAACACCAGCGCGAACGGCGCGATGATGAGCGAGGCGAGCAGCATTCGGTAGGCGGCGATCGCCGGCGCGGGCGCGTCGCTGAAGCGGATAAGGATCGAGGAGAACGAGAAGAAGAACACGCCCAGGATGAGAGCGCCGTACGCCCTCCTGACCTCTGGTTTCAAGCCGACACCCTAGTGTATGATCACGCTCTTGACGCCGCGGCAGGCTCGGATGTCGGGGATGAGTTCTGGTGGGACTGGAGCGCTGGTGATGACGTAGAGTCGCGGCTCTTGGCTAAGCTCAGGGTCGGACACGATCGCCTGCCTGATGCTGATGCCTGCCTTGGCGATCACTCCGGTCACGTCCGCGATTATCCCCGGCGCCTGGGCGTTGGTGGGCACGATCTCGATCGCGTTCCATCCCATGACCGGAGCGACGTCGCGGAGCAGCGCCGTGGGCCGCAGACGCGCGAACACGTTCAGGAGCTCCTGGCTCGATTGGATCGTCTCCACGGTCGCACGCACGATGCGCCTATCCACCTGCGCCGCCCTGCCGACCGCGCTGTCCGCGAGCTTGATCTCGCCGCAAAAGATGTCGCCGTTGTCAACGCGCAGCCCCAGCTCCAAGAGCATGCGCGCCACGCGGGCTTGAGAGGGATATCTTCCGAAGTGCTTCGAGAGCGAACTCCACATACGTCCCGGAGCATAGTTCGCGCAGACTAATAGCGTTTCTGTCCTACCGACCGGGCGGGCGCAAAAGCTGGGAGAGGGGGCGTGAACTCCCCGTCAAGGCGAAAACCATATTACCATGTTACGCCTTGGCACGGACCTGATTGGTATGTCAGCAACTGTGCTTGGCAAGGCAGTGCGCATGGAGCGCATCATGGACCGGGCCACCGGACGGGCGGTAATCGTCCCGATGGACCACGGGATCTCGATGGGTCCGATCGAGGGGCTCATCGACCTTCGCGGCACCATCGACAAGGTGTCCCAGGGCGGCGCGACCGCGATCGTACTTCACAAGGGCGCAGTGCCCTATTCACACCGCGCCTATGGAAGGGACATAGGGCTGATCGTGCACCTGTCGGCGTCCACGAACCTATCACCGGACCCGAACCACAAGGTCATCGTGACCTGCGTAGAAGAAGCGATCAAGCTGGGCGCGGACGCGGTCTCGGTGCACGTGAACCTCGGCGCCGACTACGAACCGGCGATGCTGCGCGACCTCGGGCAGACGGCGAGGAGCTGCGCGGAGTGGGGCATGCCGTTCCTCGTCATGATCTACCCCCGCGGCAAGGACATCAAGGATTCGTACGACCCAGACCATTTGAAGATCTGCGCCAGGACGGCGACGGAGCTCGGAGCGGACATCGTCAAGACGAACTACACCGGCGACATCGACACGTTCCGAGAGGTAACGCGCGGGGCGCTCGCTCCAGTGGTCATCGCTGGGGGACCGAAGATGAACTCGGACGAGCAGCTCCTGCAGATGGTGAAGGACTCGATCGAGGCGGGAGGGAAGGGCGTTTCCATCGGGAGGAACGTGTTCCAGCACCGCAACATCGTCGGCATCACCCGTGCCATATCGGGCATCGTCCTCCACGACATGGACGTCGAGGAAGCGCTCAAGTTCCTGCAGTGATCGAATGACATCGGAATGCAGAACGTCGCTCACTTGGGTCAGGGCGGACCATCTTCCCACCTACGATGAGCGGAAGAAGATGGTCTCGACGGCGCTCGAGTCGGGGTACGTCGAGATCATCGTGAGAGAGGAGGACGCCGAGCTGAGGCGCTTGGGGCGCTACGATGCACTGGTGAGGAAAGGAAGCGCCCTCTACCTAGGCTCAAAGAAGGTGGCGGAGTGGATCGAGGTCTCGTCCGCCGCCGACCTCGACCGCGCGAGCGCGATGAAGGACAAGGCAGAGGCCGTCGTCATCGTCGCCAAGGACTGGAAGATCATCCCTCTGGAGAACCTCATCGCAGACATGCACAACTCGCGCACCAAGGTCATCGGTCTGGCATCGACGCCGGAAGAAGCTAGGGTCTTCCTTGCGACGCTCGAAAAGGGCGTCGACGGTCTGGTGCTGCAGGCAAGTTCGCCATCTCAACTCAAGGACTTCCACGTGGCGGTGCAAAGGCCGCTGCCAAAGATCGAACTGTCGCCGGCGAAGGTGTCCAGGATCGCACCCGTGGCGGTCGGCGACCGGGTCTGCCTGGATACCTGCTCGTTGCTCAGGGTGGGCGAGGGGGTGCTCGTGGGCTCGCAATCCGCATGCCTGTTCCTCATCGGATCGGAGAGCATGGAGAGCGAGTACGTCGCGTCCAGGCCGTTCCGCGTCAACGCCGGAGCAGTGCACGCCTACGTGCTCGCGCCCGATGGCAAGACGCGCTACCTGTCAGAGATGAGAGCAGGGGACGAGGTGCTCGCCGTCGACTCTGAGGGCAACTCGAGAGCGGTGGTGCTCGGCCGCAGCAAGATTGAGCGGCGCCCGCTGCTTCTCATCGAAGTGGAGGCGTTCAAGCGCCGTTTCACGATCATCGTCCAGAACGCGGAGACGATCAGGCTGTGTTCGCCACAGGGCCCGGTCTCGGTTTCCGACCTCAAGCTAGGGCAAGAGGTCCTGGTGCGTTTGGAAGAGGGCGGGAGGCACTTCGGCCGGGCAATCAAGGAGACGATCACCGAGGTATGACGAGCATCTTCGTTTCGATAACGGCGAAGACGGCCGAGGAGGCTTCGGCCGAGGCGCGGAGGGCTGCAGACGAAGGCGCGGACGCAATCGAAGTGCGATTCGACTTGATGGACGCGCTTCCCTCTGACCTCGCTGTGTTCGGTTCGATTCCGGCGCCGCTCATCGCTACCCTGCGATCGAAATCGCAGGGGGGACGATTTGAGGGCAGCGAGAACGAGCGGCTCAGGTTCCTTCAGAGCGCGATCGCAGCCGGTTTTGGGCTCGTTGACCTCGAGAGCAACTCCCCGCTCGTTGGAACGTCGGATGCGCAGCTGCGCGGAGCGAAACTGATTGTCTCCCATCACGACCTGGACAAGACGCCGAAGGCGACCCGGATCGTGGAGATGCTGGTGGAGGAGAGTTCCAGAGGTCAAATGGCCAAAGGGGCGTACATGACCCGCAGCGTGAGCGACTTGCTGAGCATCGTGCAGGCAGGCAAGATGTTCGCGGCCACGGGGAAGGAGTTCGCGCTCATCGGAATGGGAGCGACAGGCGAGATCACGCGCGTCTGCGCCGACAGGATCGGCTCGACCTTCACGTACGCATCGCTCGCAAAAGGCAGGGAGGCGGCGTCGGGCCAGCTCGACCTCGCGACAATGAAGGCGCTCGCCGGTAGGAAGGTCGTTGCCGGAGTGGTGGGCGCTTCTCTCACGCACTCGCGGTCCGCCTTCATGCACAACGCGGCGTTCGCGCATCTTGGAATCCCAGGCCGCTACTTCAAGTTCGAAACGAAACAGGACGAGCTGCAGGTGATGACGGAGCTCGCGCGCGAGCTCGACCTCAATGGCTTCAACGTCACTATCCCATACAAGGTCGCGGTGATGCCCCTGCTTGACTCGCTCGACGACATCGCCCTCAAGGTCAAGGCAGTGAACACCGTCGTCAAGGAAGACGACGACCTCGTGGGGACGAACACGGACGCGTACGGCGTCGCGAAGACGTTGGAGAACGCCCACATCGAGGTCTCCGGCGCAAGAACGCTGGTTATCGGGGCCGGTGGTGCCTCACGGGCGATGTGCGCCGCACTGAGCGAGATGGGCGCATCGATCATGATAGCGAATAGGACGAGGGGCAAGGCCGAAGAGGTGGCGAAGGATTTCGGAGCGAGGACTGTCGCTCTCGAGGAGGCCGCTGGGATGGAGTTCGACATCGTAATGAACGCGACCCCGCTCGGAATGACCGGATACCCGGACGAGCTTCCCATCTTGCCGCGAGTGTTCCGCCGAGGGCAATTCGTGATGGATGCAATCTACAACCCACCCAAGACCAAGTTCCTCGTTGAGGCCGAGAAGGCGGGCGCTGAAGTGCGCAATGGTGAGCACATGCTCGTTCAGCAAGCGGCCAAGGCCTTCGAGCTCTGGACTGGGAAGGAAGCACCGGTGGAAGTGATGGCAGAAGCCCTCAGGAGGTCGCTAGGATGAAGGGTGTGGCGGTGGCTCATGGGGCGGCGACAGTGGTCAACGCCATCGCGACCGGGAGAGGGGCGGCGTTCGGCATCAGCCTGGAGACCAGGGCGGAGGTCGAGCTGAACACGTCCGGAAGGATCAATGTCGCGCTCGAAGGGAACGAGGGCGAGGACGATACCCTTGCCAGATTGTGCGTTCGCGGGGTCCTCGACCGTTTCGCTGCCGACGAAGGATATGGCGCGAAGGTGCGCACCACCTCGCAGATTCCGGTGTCGCGCGGACTGAAGAGCAGCAGCGCGGCGGCCAATGCAGTGGTCTTGGCAACCCTACAGGCGCTCGACCAGGAAACGGATCGGCTCGATCTCATTAGAATCGGCACCAAGGCGGCGATCGAGGCCGGGGTCTCCGTCACGGGGGCGTTCGACGATGCCTGCGCATCGATGCTTGGAGGTCTCGTGGTGACGGACAACCGCTCGGAGCAGCTAATAAAGCGCACATCGATGCCCGACGGCCTGAAGGTCCTGATCCACGTTCCCGCTCGCCAGATAAGGAAGCAGGGCCTTCCGCTGGACCGCATGAAGGTCATGTCCCCGCAGGTCGACATCGCGATGCAGAAAGTCCTGGTCGGTAAGTGGCAGGAGGCGATGGTGTTGAACTCGCTCTGCTACTCGGCGGCTCTCGGCCTCGACCCGAAGATGACCGTCGAGGGATTGACACAGGGCGCTGTCGCGGCGGGGCTTTCTGGGACCGGGCCGGCAACGGTCATAGTGGTCAAGGAGCGTCGGGCAGAAGCGGTCCGGGACGCACTGGGCGGAAATGATATCTTGTTCGCAGACGTGTACAATGGAGAGGAATGATGAAGCTCCGTGTAACGCCTTCCGTGGCAACTGGTACGATACAATCCTCCCCCTCGAAGAGCTACTCGCACCGCGCCCTGGTGCTCGCGCTCCTCGCGGACGGCCGTTCCAACCTGAAGAACGTACTCCTCTCGGGGGACACGGTCGCCACTTACCAGGCGGTGCAGGCTTTCGGGGCCCGCACCAGCGTCAAAGGCGACACCGTCGTCGTGGACGGAGGCAAGCTCTGCTGCCCGGACAAGGAGATCGACGCTGCGAACTCTGGCACGACCATCCGCATCATGATGGGGATCGCCTCGTTGCTTCCTTGCCAGACGGTACTCGCGGGCGACGAGTCGCTGAGGCGACGCCCCATGCAACCGCTTATCGACGCTCTGAACGAACTCGGTGTGCGATGCTCGTCGAAGGAAGGGAACGGACGCGCTCCGATCGTCGTCCAAGGTCCGAACCGAGGCGGGATCGCCCATATCCCCGGCGACGTCAGCTCGCAGTTCATCTCATCGCTGCTGATCAGCGCCCCTCGTAAGGAAGTCAGCACTGAAATCGTGCTGACCACGCCCCTCAAGTCCCGCCCATATGTGGAGATAACCATGGGAATGATGAGGCGGTTCGGGGCGGAGGTAGAGAGGACGGATGACGGTTTCTTCGTCCCTGGACGCCAGAGGTACGAACCCTGCCCATACAAGGTGCCTGGCGACTACTCCTCGGCAGCTTTCCCCCTAGTGGCAGGTGTTCTCGGCGGCGGCGTGGTCGTGGCCGGCCTGGACCCGGACGACAAGCAGGGGGATCGCGCGATAGTGGACATCTTGCAGAACTTCGGGGCGGGCATCAAGCAAGGAGGCACGACGGTGCGCGCGTGGGCGGAAGAGCTCGAAGGTATCGATGTGGGTCTGGCCGACTCCCCCGACCTGTTCCCGATCGTCGCTTTGCTCGGCACGCAGGCAAAAGGAACGACCACGATCAGCAACGCGGAGCATTTGCGCGTCAAGGAGAGCGACCGCATACACGCCACCGCGGAGTTCCTGCGTGCTATGGGAGCTGACATCGAAGAAAGGAAGGACGGCTGTGTCGTTCGCGGGCCGACGGAGCTCAAGGGCGCGAGAGTCGATTCTCTGAACGACCACCGCATCCTCATGGCAGCGGCGGTCGCCGGGCTCATCGCGGACGGTACCACGACGATCACTCACGGCGATTGCTTCAACGTCTCCTATCCAAAGTTCCTGGATGACATGCGCTCGCTCGGAGCCAAGATGGAGATGGTCGGATGAACACGATCGGGGTAGCGCTCAAGCTCACGCTCTTCGGCTCTAGCCACGGCCCAGGGGTCGGTTGCGTTCTGGACGGATGCCCAGGCGGACTGAGGGTCACGCTGATGGACATCCAGGCGGAGGTGGACCGGCGCAGGCCAAGCAAGGGCATCGGAACGCCGCGCGCCGAGGACGATCTGGTGCGGGTCCAGGCGGGCATTGTGAAGGAAGTCACCACCGGAGGCCCTATCCAGATCTTCATCGCGAATAAGGATGTGGATTCATCAAAGTACGAGAAATTCCGAACGACTCCGCGGCCAGGGCACGCGGACTATCCCGCCCTTGTCAAGTATGGAAGCGCGCACGACATTCGTGGAGGCGGACAGTTCTCCGGGAGAATGACCGCTCCGATCGTCGCGGCGGGCGCCGTTGCCAAGGCGCTCCTGGCCTCGAAGGGCATCCATGTGGCTGCCTACGCGCAGACGATTGGATCGGTGATGGATTCTGAAGACCACGACTTCCGCACGATCGTCTCGAACGCGCGCAAGTTCGCCGTCGGGGCGGCATCCGGCAAAACCGCGGCCCTCATGGAGAAGGAGATATTGAAGGCCCGGGACGAGGGCGATTCGGTGGGAGGGGCCGTTCGCCTCCTGTGCATCGGCCTGCCGGTCGGAGTCGGGGAGCCCTTCTTCGACAATCTGGACGGCGAACTGGCGAAGATGCTGTTCGCGATTCCTGGCGTGAAAGGCGTGGAATTCGGTGCGGGCTTCCGTTCGGCCTCGATGAAAGGGTCGCAGCACAACGATCAGTTCGCGATCGCCGATGGCAGGGTGGTCACCAGGACCAACAACGCCGGAGGGGTGCTGGGCGGCCTCTCGAACGGCATGCCGGTCGATCTGAGGGTGGCGTTCAAGCCAACCGCTTCCATATCCAAAGAGCAAAGGAGCGTCGATCTCGAGAAGATGGAGGAGACCTCGCTCGCAATTGAGGGGAGGCACGACCCATGCATCGTGCCGCGCGCGGTGGTCGTGGTCGAGGCCGCCGCTGCGATCACGATCGCCGACCTGTGCGTGAGAGGTGGTTTCGTTGCCAGATAATGTGGATGCGATCCGTTGGCACATCGAGGAAGTGGACAACCAGATCCTGGACCTGATCGGGCAGAGAATGCGCCTGGCGAGGCAGATGGGGCAGTTCAAGATGGGGAAGGCCATGACGGTCCGCAACCTCCGGGTCGAGGACCAGGTGATCGCACGCTACGCGTCCCGAGCGAAGGAGGCGGAGATCAGCGATGAGGCGGCGAGGCGGATCGCGGCGATCCTCATCCACGAATCGGTCGACATGCAGATGCGCATGCCCAAGGTCGCCGAGCCGAAGCGCGTGACGGTTGTGGGCGGCTCAGGCAAGATGGGCGCTTGGGTCTCGCGCTACTTCGCGGAGCGGGGTCACAAGGTGATGGTACAGGACATCGTCTCCAGCACGAAGTTCCCTTTCGAGAACGACCTGAGGAGGGCGGTCATGGGGGCGGACGTCATCGTGCTCGCCACGCCGATCATCCGTACCCCAGAGATGCTGGAGAGCGTGCTGGCGCTGAAACCGAAAGGCCTCGTCATGGACATCACGTCCGTCAAGGCGGAGGTGGCGCCGATCATCAGTGGGGCGGTGCAGAAGGGGGCGAAGATCTGCTCCATCCATCCGATGTTCGGCCCGGATACGCAACTGCTCCTCGAGCACAACATGGTGCTCTGCGACTGCGGTTCGGAGAAAGGCCTGGAGGAAGCGAAGGCGCTCTTCGAAGGGGTCGGTCTGGACGTGCGCGTGATCAGCCTCGAAGAGCACGATGCCCTGATGGCGTACGTGCTGGGTCTCTCGCACGCCATCAACATCTCGTTCTTCTCCGCGCTCGCCAAGAGCGGGCGAGCGCATCGCGAACTGCACGATGTGGCCTCGACCACGTTCGACCGGCAGGACCGAACGGCCAGAGGGGTGGCCAATGAGAACCCAGAGCTTTACTATGAGATACAGCATGTCAACCCGCACACTCAGGAGGTGCTCGACCTGCTGGCACGCTCCCTTGACGAGATCAGGGAAGCCGCCAAGGAGAACGACAGCGAGCGCTTCGTGAGCATCATGGAACAGGGAAGGAAGTACTTCGGAGGCGAGTGAGATGAAGAAGGTGCAGGTCGCCGTGCTGGGCGCGACGGGAATGATAGGCCAGAGGTTCGTACAGCTGCTCGAGGGTCACCCCTATTTCGAGATCGAGGGCATGTACGCCTCGGAGCGCTCAGAGGGCAAGCGCCTGCGCGAGGTCAACAAGGTGAAGGACTTCGCTTTCTCCGAAGACACCCTCGACACCAAAGTGCAGCAGATAGACGTCAAGAGGATCGCGAAGAGCTGCCGGCTGGCGTTCTCCGGGCTGCCGTCGGACATCGCCAAGGACTACGAGTCGTCGCTGGCGGAGGCGGGCGTCGCCGTCTTCTCGAACGCCGCGTCGCACCGCATGCGCGAGGACGTTCCGCTGCTCATACCGGAGGTCAACGCCGACCACCTGGCCCTCATCAAGACCCAATCGACGTACAAGAACGGCGGGTACATCGTCACGAACGCGAACTGCTCCACGACTGGCCTCGCGCCGCCGCTGAAAGCGCTACAGGATGCCTGCGGGCTGAAGCAGGTGGTCGTCTCGACCTATCAAGCGGTCTCGGGAGCGGGGTACCCGGGTGTTCCTTCGCTCGACATCCTCGGGAACGTCGTGCCTCACATCAAGGGCGAGGAGGAGAAGATGGAGGCGGAGATCCTGAAGATGCTCGGTATCCTGGACGGCAAGAGGGTGCGGAACGCTTCCTTTGAGATGCTCGCTTCCTGCGCTCGCGTCCCCGTCGTCGACGGGCACTTGGAGTCGGCTGTCGTGCTCACAGAAGAGCAGTGCACCGCCGAAGAGGCGGCGAAGGTCATGGGCGAATTCCGAGCGGAGCCGCAGAAGCTGAAGCTGCCCACCGCCCCAGAAGTGCCGATCATCGTTCGCAGCGAGTCGGACCGACCCCAGCCGCTCTGGGATGTGAACGCCGGCGAACCGGCGAGGGCCAGGGGAATGGCCGTTACCGTGGGAAGGGTGCGAAAGAAGGATAAGTACCTCAAGCTCTTCCTCATCTCCCACAACACCATCAGGGGAGGGGCGGGAGGCTCGGTGCTCAACGCCGAGCTCGCCTACGCGAAAGGCGTCCTCGAGTAAGAAGGACAACATTTAACTATCGTGAACTCATCCCCCGATGCCTAGAGGCGTACGCATGAAGCGCAGCTACGAGGAGATCAACGAGAAGATCAGGAACGGCGACGCGGTGGTCCTCACGGCAGAGGAGATCATCGAGGTCGTCGAGAAGGAGGGCGTCGAAAGGGCGACCAAGGAGGTCGACATTGTCACCACCGGTACCTTCGGCGCGATGTGCTCCTCAGGCGCGTTCCTCAACTTCGGGCACTCCGAGCCACCGATCAAGATGATCAAGGTGACGCTCAACGAGGTGCCGGCGTACGCAGGATTGGCAGCAGTGGACGCATACATCGGCGCGACCGAGCCGAGGGAGGACGGGAGCATCGAGTACGGCGGGGCGCACGTCATCGAGGAGCTCATTGCCGGGAAGGCGGTGCACCTGCGCGCGTCGTCGTACGGCACGGACTGCTATCCGCGAAAGGACATCGACACCTGGGTCTCGCTCAAGACGATTAACCAGGCGTACATGTTCAACCCTCGCAACGCCTACCAGAATTACGGGGTCGCGACGAACTCGTCGGAGCGCACTCTCTACACTTACATGGGAAAGCTTCTGCCCCGCTACGGGAACGTGACGTACTCGTCGGCGGGGCAGCTCTCGCCCCTGATGAACGACCCGCAGCTGCGCACAATAGGCATCGGCACGCGCATCTTCCTCGGGGGCGCGCAGGGGTACGTGGCCTGGGAGGGCACGCAATTCAAGACGAACGTCGAGGCGAGGAACGGAGTGCCGACCGGGGCTTCGAGGACGCTCGCGGTCATCGGCGACCTGAAGCAGATGTCCACCGACTACGTTCGCGCTCTCTCGTTCCACAAATACGGACCGACGCTCGGAGTCGGAGTCGGAGTGCCGATCCCCATCCTCGACGAAGAGATGATGAAGGCGGTGAGCGTGCGCGACGAGCAGATCTTCGCACCGATCCTGGACTACTCAATCCTCTCCCGCAACAAGACCCCGATCCGCCAGGTCTCCTACGCCGAGCTGCGCTCCGGCAAGGTCGAGCTGAACGGAAGGAGCGTCAAATCGTCCTCCATCTCGTCCTACCAGAAGGCGCGGCAGATCGCCGAGGCGCTGAAGAAACAGCTCATCAAGGGCGAGTTCCTGCTCACCGAGAAGGTCGCCGATCTGCCAGAGCAGAAGGAGCAGCTTCCCCTCGATCTGCACAGCCGCGAGGAGGTGGAGTGATGCTGAAGAAGTACCTCCTCACCTTCGATCCGGACCAGGTGAGCGAGCCCATAACGTTCCGCATCGTGAAGGATTTCGACCTCATGGTGAACATCCTTAGGGCGGAGATCGACGAGCACGGCGGTCGTTTGATGCTCGGGCTTGAGGGGAGCGGGCCGCAGATCCAGAAGGCGGTCAAGTACCTCGAGGACGCA
Source organism: Methanomassiliicoccales archaeon (assembly GCA_035506675.1). Classification (GTDB taxonomy): domain Archaea; phylum Thermoplasmatota; class Thermoplasmata; order Methanomassiliicoccales; family UBA472; genus JAJRAL01. The sequence goes on along the minus strand of DATJOX010000013.1, from coordinate 2,961 downwards.
GGCGTGCAAGTGCAAGAGCTCAAGGAGTACATCCGCAAGGACGATGCGCGCTGCACCAACTGCGGCGTGTGCGTGAGCGTGTGCCCCGTCTCCGCGTATCAGGTGGACAGAAGCACATGGAAGGTGGTATTCCACAACGAGAAGTGCATCGCCTGCGGGATGTGCATCGACGCCTGCCCGCCGGGCGCGATCAAGCTGCGCGCGCAGACGTAGAAGCGAGGCCAAGCAACCTTTTTAAACGACGATGCGATTCCCCGAGCGCCAGTGCTATTGCGCTCGGCGGGACGATGAGTTTCGAATGAGGAAGATCGCTGTCGCCTTGATGTTCGCTTTCATTATCTTCTCGGGTGTGGCCCTGTGCGCCGGGGCGAATGCCGCCCTTCCGCAGAAGGTCGCGAACCACATCGTGCTCTCCGCGGAGGGCGCTTCCGATACGAACTCGACCGGGGGCGAGCTTTCCAACGCCGCGATCGTCGCGATCGGGGGCGCAATCGGCGTGATCCTGTTCATCGCCATCATCCTGCTCAACACCATCAGGAAGCGCAAGAAGAAGGGCATCCAGTAGGAAGAATTCCTCTTCATGAGCGAACCGAAACCTCTCGTCCGCCGCCATTTCGAACTCAAGGAGACCGCGGTCACGATCCTCGCTGGCGAAAGCTTCGTTCCGATGGCGGAGCGAGCGATTTTCGAGACGCGCGAGGTAATCGAGCGCTTCATTCGGAGGGACCCGCTGTTCCGGGACACCCTGGAGCCATACGACGAGCCTGAGGATGCGCCGCCGGTGATCAAGCGGATGTGCGAGGCTGCGAGAGAGGCGCAAGTCGGTCCGATGGCGGCGGTGGCCGGGGCGATCGCTGAGAAGGCGCTGCAGACGATGATCGACGCGGGTGCGGGTCAAGCGGCTGTCGACAACGGCGGGGACATTGCGCTCTTCCTCAGCGAACCCCTTGACGTGGGCATCTTCGTTCCCAACCCCAGGTTCGCTGGCCTGGGGTTGCACTGCGAGCCGACCGAGGAGGTATTCGGGATTTGCACCTCCTCCAGGTCCGTCGGCACCTCCATCTCGTTCGGCATCGCCGATGCGGCAACGATCGTCTCGAAGAACGTAGCCCTGGCGGACGCTTGCGCGACCCGCCTCGGAAACGCAGTCACGGTAGACGATGAAATGGTGATAAAAGAGGCTCTGGACGACGTGATGAGCATCAAGGGTGTCGACGGAGCAATGGTGATCGTCGGCGAACACATCGCGTTCAAGGGAAGCGTTCCACGGCTCATGCGCATCGGGGACACTGAGCGAGCGGCCTCGAGGCGCGAGTTCGGTTGACCAGGCCAATGCCGTGCCGAGCAGCTCTCTACTTCCTTGTTATGTCGCGGTCGTTCTTGCTTGCTTTTCCATCCATCCCGCCCGCCATGAGGCTGGCATAGGTCGAGCGAGACGAGTCGAAGCTCGGTTTCTCCGCGCTCACCCAGCGGCGGAAGCGCTTCGCTTCGCGCTCGCGCAGCTTGTGCCTGGCGAACAGCGCGTATTCATGCAGCAGGGCCCTGCTAAGAACGAAGAGCGCCAGGATGAGGAGAGCAAGCGAGCCCGTTTGAAATGACGCGCCGACATGCCAGGCGGTGACCAACGACAATCCGCCCAGAAAGAGATAGATGATCGCAGTTATCTGCGCCGAGCGCACCGCGCCGAATCCTTCCGCGAGGTCGCCAGCAGCCTTGAACATGTACTTCTCGCCGGTAAGGTGGGAATGGATCAGCGAGGCGTTGATAGCTCCCATCGTTGCAATGCTGGAGATTATCGCGAGCGTCTCGATCGAGATCGATGTAAGATTCAATGCAGGATAGCCGAGGACGAGAGCCGCGATCCTCCCTCCTAACGCCAGCTCGTACATTGCCACCTTCATGATCTCGTGCAATTCGATGCCGTGCTTCTCGAACGTGAACTCCTTGAGCCTGGGAAGAGCGATCTTGCTTCTCGACCTCAATAGTCCGACCAGGACCTCGAGGCCAGTGTAAATGAATACCAGCGAGAAGAAAGCAAGGAAGAGCGTGCTCGCCGCCTCGAGAGAAAGCGGCCAGCTCTCCAAAACCAAACCCGATGGAACCAATGTCGCCACGAGGGCGAGTGCGAATAGCAAAGCTCGGTTGCGATGCGATCGGGCATAGCCTCTGAGGCGTCCGATGTCCCGATCCACGGTATCGACCCAGTACCTTGTTGCCGTCACCTCGTTGGTCCAGCCATGGTCGATGGAATGAACGGAGCGGAGGGCCTCTCCATTCTGCTCTTCCGCCCTTTCGGTTGACGCTTCCGCTGACGGCAAATCGTGCATCTGTTCCCATCCCAAGCGACGGACCAAGGTCGCAACCCGACGATGTCTCCGGGAGGCGTTCATCGAGAATAAGTCTTCTCGTATCGGTATCGCTTCTGGCCAAGCGTTCCGGCCTTCGTCAACCTAACACTCAGAAGCATCCAACCTCCTCTCCCAGCAGCCGAGTCATTTTTAAGTAGGCATTCTACTTTGTCGTACCCAGTGCTACAGGTGAGCAAGTGACATTGCGATTGGCCGTGCCGAACAAGGGAAGGCTGAGCGAAAGCTCGGTCCAGCTGCTGAAACAGGCCGGCCTCGAGATCGAGGACTCGGATGATCGCAAACTGTTCGCGGCGGTCAAGAAGCGCGACTTCGCGGTCATGTTCGTCCGGGCCCAGGACATCGTCAACTTCGTGAACAAGGGCGCGGTGGACGTTGGTATCACGGGCAAGGACCTGCTGCTCGAGGCTGGATTGGACGTAGAGACCCTGCACGAGCTCAACTTCGGACACTGCCGCATCGCCGTGGCCGCCCCGGATAACTCGGGCATCGACAAAGTCGAGGACGTTCCGAACGGAGCGGTAGTGGCGACCTCATTCCCTAACGTTGCCAGGAAGTACTTCGAGAAGGCCGGGAGGCGCGTGGAGATCACCGT
>DATJOX010000012.1:0-26277 GCA_035506675.1 Methanomassiliicoccales archaeon | reverse complement strand
CGTCTCCCGCCTACCCTACACATCCAGGCTCATACCACAACAACAGGCTGCAGTAAAGCTCCATGGGGTCTTCGCTTTCAGGTGGAAGGTACTGGATTCTGCGCCAGTACTATCAGTTTCACCGGCTTCCAGGCGGGGACAGTAGAGCTCTCGTTGGGCCTTCATGCAAGTCGCCAATTAAGCGACAAGGTATTACGCTACCTTAAGAGGGTCATAGTTACCCCCGCCGTTTAACGGTCCTTCGTTCGGTTGAACCCGAGATTCAGATACCGTCACTGGGCAGGCTTCAGCCACAATACACATCCTTTCGGACTTGCTGTGACCTGTGTTTTTATTAAACAGTCGGAGCTCCCTTGTTACTGAGACCAGCCACTTTCGTGGCTGGCACCCTTTCTACCGAAGGTACAGGGCTAATTTGCCGAATTCCCTCGCCATGGATTACGCCGACACGTCTTAGGCTTTTCACCTAGGGGCACCTGTGTCAGTTCTTGGTACGATCACACAGGCTGTTACTGCCAGAATTTTCATGGACACCAGGACTCGGCTGGAGAGGACCTTCGTCCTCCTACTCGTGCATTCCCCTGGTTCTCACCATTACGGTTCTTCCCAGGCTTAAACACTTGAACATGCAGGTAAACATGCCCAACGTATCCCGATGTGTCAACTGGCAGACAGAGGCCTGTATGGCGCAGGAATATTGACCTGCTTCCCTTTCGGCACTTTCGATTAAGGAGTGCCTTAGGATCGGCTAACCCTCGGCTGACGAACATTGCCGAGGAACCCTGGCCCCTTCGACGGAATGGATTCTCACCATTCTTTGCTGCTACTACTACCAGGATCATCGTTCGAACGCGGTCCACATGACCTCACGGCCATGCTTCTACCCACGCCCGACGCCTCCTTACAAGATCACCTTTCGGTGCTCTAAAGTATCGGTACCCGGCTTAGCCCCGTCCATTTTCAGCGCCCATAATCTCGACCGGTGAGCTGTTACGCTTTCTTTAAAGGATGGCTGCTTCTAAGCCCACCTCCCGGTTGTCTTGGACTACAGACTACTTTTCATGTTACACTTAGCCGGAATTTAGGGACCTTAACTCTAGGCTGGGTTGCATTCCCTTACGGACCCCAAGCTTACCCCGGAGGCCCTCACTCCCAGCGTCTACGGCGACCACAAGTTCGGAGTTTGACAAGAGACCGACCGGTTTCCCGGCCTAAGCCCCTAATCAGTGCTCTACCCCATGATCTACCTCGGCTGAGATCTAACTGCGATTAGTTTCAGGAGGAACCAGCTATTCCCAGTTTAGATTGGCCTTTCACCCCTATGCCCAAATCATCCGAAAGATTTGCACATCATTACCGGTTCGGTCCTCCACCTTCCTTTCGAAAGGCTTCAACCTATTCAGGCATAGATCAACTGGCTTCGGGTATTCCACCAATGACTCCAGGCGAACGCACCTCGTGCCTCATCCTTGCGGACTGCGCACTTGTTGGTTTCCCTCCGACTCCGGTCCTTCGACCTTAGTCTCGCCATTGATCAAAACTCCCTGGCCCGTTATTCGAAACGGACGATACGACACTGGTCCATCTTGCGACTTCGTCCCTTTCATGCCGTATCTGAATATAGCCATCTGGTTTCACGCTCTTTTGACCTCCCGTCAAGGGTACTTTTCAGTTTTCACTCGCGCTACTACTGCGCTATCGGTCTCGAGACGTGTTTAGGGTTGGAGGTAAGTGTCCCCCGGATTCACGCGCGATATCCAACGCGCGATACTCTGGATACCCAGATTCTTCCTCTCAGCTTACTCGTACAGGACTATCACCCTCTATGGTGCGACGTTCCAGTCGACTTCTGATTCACCGAGGAGGAAGTACCGAGTCCATCAACACCACACGTACCCCTCCTTTCGAAGGGGCATTCGGTTTACCCTGTGCCGCGTTCGATCGCCTTTACTGACGGCATCTCGGTTGATTTCTTTTCCTGCGGGTACTAGGATGTTTCGATCCCCCGCGTTCCCGATCCTTCCGGACCAATCCGAAGATTAGGAAGTCCCATTAGGCTGTCACCGGATCATTGGCTTCTTGCACCTACCCGGCGCTTATCGCAGCTTGACACGACCTTCTTCGGCGCTCGAGCCGAGCGATTCCCCAAATGGCGTAGCTAATTGCCTTTTGACTGTCGGCTTAACATACGTCCAGATTGCGTGTGATTGGATCATGGGGCCCACAACGACTCCTTCCAAGGTCGCCGACGCCCTACCCACTTCCCCGAGGATATCCTCCTCGGGTGCACCTCTTATCCTAACAACTCACCGCAGCCATCTACGGGCGCGGCGCAGTGAGCGCCACCATATCCGAGGTGGTATTTATACGTTGTCGGCGCGACGGATGCCGCCCCACGACAGCGATACTTTCCCAGCCCCTCCGATTTGGGGAATCTCCTTTAGCATAGATGTGATATTTAATGATTATGCGGTCCTTCGTAGGGTCCTGGATGAGCCCGTCATTGAAGCTCAAAAGTGAGCACCAACGTCGTGACCTCTGCCTTTGTCATTGATCGGATCGACCTCATCAAGGAACAAGATCCGAACATCGGTTCCCCGTTTCTCGTAGTATGATAGAAGAGACGCACTAGCTCCTCGTCGCTCGCAACAGCTCCGGCACGTCCTTCGGCAGAGCGGCGACCTCTACCCCCGCCTCGTTCAACGCGGCGATCTTGTTCTCTGCCGTCCCCCTTCCCCGGGCGATGATCGCGCCCGCGTGCCCCATACGCTTCTCCGGTGGGGCGGTTCGGCCGGCGATGTAGGCGATCACTGGTTTGCCCATGCTGCGCTTGATGAACTCCGAAGCATCCTCTTCAGCCGCGCCCCCGATTTCGCCCACGAGCACGACCGCCTCCGTCTCCTCGTCCTGCTCGAAGAACTCGAGCATTCGCACGAAGTCGGTGCCGACCACCGGGTCGCCCCCGATGCCAACGCACGTCGACTGCCCGATGCCAGCGCTAGTGAGGGCGTTCACGATCTCGTAGGTAAGGGTGCCGCTCCTCGAGACGACGCCGACGTTCCCCGGGCGGAATATCGCGCTCGGCATGATGCCCAGCTTGCCGTGCCTCGGTGCCGCGATTCCCGGGCAGTTCGGACCGACGATCCTCGCCCCGGTCAGTTTCGCGTACTGGATCATCAGTACCGCGTCGTGCTCCGGGATGTGCTCGGTGATGACCACGACAGTCGAGATGCCGGCATCCAGAGCCTCCACGACCGCGCCCAAAGCGCCCTTTGCCGGCACGAACACCACCGACGCGTTCGCGCCCGTGTCGCGCACCGCCGCCTCGACCGTATCGAACACCGGGATCCCGCTGACCTTGGAACCTCCCCTTCCAGGCGACGTCCCTCCCACCACGTTGGTTCCCATGCCCCTCATGCTCACCGCGTGGAAGGAGCCCTGGTGTCCGGTGATGCCTTGAACCAGGACCTTCGTCTCGGCATCGATCAGCACTGTCATCGGCCGGACCTCCGGAGCCCTCCGATCACGGCCTGACAAGCCTCGTCCAGGTCGTGCAATGCTTGGACGCCTTCGGCGGCCAGCATCTCCGCCGCCTTCTCCTCGTTCACTCCTTTGATCCTGACCACTAGCGGCACGTCGAGCGTGAGCTTCGCTCGCGTCCTGATGATGCCCTCGGCGACGGTGTCGCAGCGAGTGATCCCTCCGAATATGTTGACCAGCACCGCGCGCATGTTCGATCTCGACAGGAGCGCGAGCGCCGCCTCGACGACCTTCTCGTCGTCCGTGCCTCCGAGATCGAGGAAGACCCCGCCCCGACCGCCGCGGATCGCGAGGTTGTCGAGGGTGGCCATTGTGAGGCCAGCACCATTGGCTATGACCCCAATGTCGCCATCCAGCTGAACGAACGTCAGGCCGATCCTGTCCGCTTCGAGCTCGAGCGGGGTCCTTTCGGGGAAGGACGTGATCGCTTCTGGATGGCGAAAGAGAGCGTCGTCGTCGAGGGTCACCTTCGCGTCCGCGGCGACCAGCCTGCCGTCGACGGTCAACGCTAGCGGATTGATCTCGACCAGCTCGCAATCCATCTCCCAGAACAGTCGCCAGAGCGCGGAGAGGATTGATTGGATCTGCGCCGACTGGTCGGAATTGAGCACGAAGAAGGTCCCGAGCTCTAGACCCACGTGCGGTTGCAGCCCGACGAACGGATGCACGTGCCAGGTCGCCGTCTTTCCTTCTTGTTCCTCGACCTCCATCCCTCCTTGCGCGACGGCGAGTATCATCGGGAGCCCGACGCTGCGATCCATTGAAATGCTGAGGTAGAACTCGCGCAGGATGTTCAGCCGCTCCTCGACCAGGACTTCCTTGACCGCCTCCCCAGCAATGGTCATCGAGAGCACATCGGAGACCGTCTTTCGTGCCTGTTCCGCAGTAGACGCGAACCTTATTCCGCCTGCCTTGCCCCTGCCACCAGAACGGACCTGAGCCTTGACGACCATTGGTCTTGTCGGTGGGATGACCTCTTCACTGGACTTCGCCAGATAGCCCACTGGTATAGGCACACCGAAGCGCTTGAAGAGTTGTTTGCCTTCCGCCTCTATGAGTTTCAAACTACCCGTGAGGTATTCGTTGGGGCGATTTATCAATCTAGCTGGAGCGAAGCCGGAACCTTCCGAACCCGACAAGTAGGTCTATGGACGGCGCGTATTGCACAATTAGGATAATGATATCCTTCTGAGGACATAGGAATAAATACTCAGAAACCCAACTCCACATTGCAGTTCGAAACTGCACGGTGGGGAATTGGAGTGACAAAGGTCCACGGGGTCGAGCTCCTGTGGGAACGCCCTTGCTCTCACTCCTCCTTCTTTTTCTACACGATGCGGAAACTTCATTTATCGACGAGTTGTCTGAGCGTACGGGGGTTTCAGAAATGGTCAACATGCCCGAAGAGGTTGTGAAACTCATTAACGAGAACCCGAAAGCGGTCAAGCTCCTCGGAACGAAGAGCGCGGATGGATCCGTGCACGTCGTCCCTCTGGGAAGCATCCGTGCCGCGGGTCCGAACATGATCATACTCGGCGCCATCTTGATGCACCGCACCGGAGCGAACCTGGAGAGCATGAAGAGCAAGGGAGAACTCGTCTCGGTCGTGGCGGTTGATGGTGAGAAGCTGGCAGCTTTTGAGGTGAGGGCGAAAGTGAAAGATTATCAGACTGCGGGCCCCGCCTTCGAGGGAATGAACGAGGCCATCAAGAAGATGGGACTGACGCTCCGGGGCGTCTGGGTTCTTGAGCCTGCAGAGGTCTGGAACCAGTCCGCCAGCTACAACGCTGGAAAGAAGATGGTATAGGCGATCGTCCGGCCGGACGATCCAATTCTCACTTTTCCTTGCTCCATTCAGGAGCGATGAAACGAAGAATTGGCCAAGGGCGCTTCCTAGCCAGTACTACGTGCCGGAAGAGGTTAAATACGACCTCCATCTTCGGAATTCCAGATGGCCATTCACATGTTGCCTGGAATCGGGGTCGACTGCAACGTCTACGTGATCGACGGCCATGATCCAGTGCTGATCGACGCGGGAATGGGCGACAACACGCCTCGGCTGCTCGCGGCGATAGCCCGCATCCTTCCGAATGGCGGGCCGAAGCGGGTGGTCCTTACCCACAGCCACTACGATCACACCGGGGGAGCGGCAGAGGTCGCACGCGCCCTCGGCGCCGAGCTCTTCGTCCACCCCGATGACGCCGAAGGACTCCGGCAAGGCGATAGCTGGAAGACCATGTCGATAATGTTCGGTGTCGATGGGACTGCGCTCGAAGTGACGGACCTCGTGGAAGGAAGCGTGGTCGACACCGGAAATCACAGATTCGAGGTCCTGCACACCCCGGGTCATACGCCCGGCAGCATCTGTTTGTTCGAGGAGAGCAGCGGCGCACTGATCTCCGGTGACACCGTGTTCGCGGACGGAGTGGGAAGATGGGACCTGCCCGGAGGAAACCTGGACGCGCTCAAAGACTCCATCCTTCGGCTCAGCAGGTTGAACATCAAGGACGTCTATCCTGGTCACGGGCCGATAGCGAAAGGGAGCGCCAAGCGCGCGCTGCAGAGCGCAGCGAGATACGTGGGGGAATCCTGATGGAAGTACTGAAATGCAAAGGGAAGGGAACGAAAGCGGACCTCACCGACAACGACATCATGCGCGTGAAGGATGTCCTCAAGGCAGGCCATCTGGTTGTGTACCCGACTGAGACCCTCTACGGCCTTGGCGCGAACGCGCTCGACGAGAACGCTGTCAAGCGAGTGTACATGGCCAAGAACCGCCCGTTCGACATGCCGCTCTCCGTCGCGGTCAGCGACATGCAGATGCTTGAGCACGTCGCCATCATGGACCAGACGTCGAGGAAGCTGGCGGAGAAGTTCATGCCTGGACCGATAACCCTGATACTCACCAAGAAGCCATTAGTGCCGGACATCGTGACGTCCGCGTCGGACGAGGTCGGGATCCGAATGCCCGACAACGCTCTGGCGCTCAGGCTCATCAAGGCCTTCGGGCCGATCACCTCGACCTCCGCGAACCTTCATTCGAGGCCGGACCCAGTGACGGTCAACTCGGCGATGAAGGACCTCAAGGACGCCGTCAGCCTATACATCGACTGCGGCAAGACGAAGCTGGGAGTGCACTCCACCATCGTCGCGGTTCACGAAGGCGACACGGAGATCATCCGTCACGGGGCGATCAGCGACAAACAGATCGAGGCTGCGCTTAATGGACGCTGAGGCGGTCGCGGCCCATCGCCGGGCCGGGGCGATATCTAGGGAGGCGCGCGAGTTCGGGGCTTCGATGATCGCTGAGGGCGTCAAGCTCGTCGACGTGGCCGAAGCGGTCGAGGAACTGATCAGGAAGCGCGGTGGCAAGCCCGCCTTCCCGGTGAACATCGGCGTCAACGACATCGCCGCGCACTACTCCCCTTCCACGGGCGACCCGCTCGTCTTTCAGAAGGGCGATCTTGTCAAGCTCGATGTGGGCGCGCACGTGGACGGCTACATCGGCGACACCGCGGTCTCGGTCGAGGTGGGCACGAAGAACTGGACGAAGCTCATCGAGGCAAGCGCCGAGGCGCTGCGGACCGCGATCCAAATGGTAGGGGACAACATCACCGTGGGCACGATCGGCGCCGCGGTCGAGAGGACGATCGTGGCCCGTGGCTATCGGCCAGTGTCCAACCTCACGGGTCATGGGATGAAGCGTTACAATCTCCATGCCGGGCTAACGGTGCCCAACATCGACGACAAGAGCCAGGCGAAGATCAAGACGGAGATGGTGGTGGCGATCGAGCCGTTCGCGACCAACGGCGGGGGGCAGATATACAACGATCGCCCGGGGAACATCTACCGAGTGCTGCGCGATCGTCCCCTGCGCGACGCGAGCGCACAAGCCTTGTTCGACATGATCAAGTCGGAGTTCGGGTCGCTCCCGTTCTGCGAGCGCTGGTGCACGCGGGCGGACCCACAGGCACCGCATCATCTGCGCACTTTGCTTAGGCATGGCCAGATATCGTCGTACGCGATCCTCAGGGAGGTGCGCGGCGGAATGGTCAGCCAGACCGAGCATACCGCGATGGTCCTTCCCACCGGCGTCGAGGTAATAACCTGAGCCAGCGTTCTTCTCTCCCTGCTCGCGGTCAAACAGTTTAATAAGGTGCTCTCGGTTACGAGTTTGGCCTCGTGCGAGGGTTGCCAAGCCAGGTCAAAGGCGACAGACTCAAGATCTGTTCCTGCAGAGGTCCGCCGGTTCAAATCCGGCCCCTCGCACCACCTTCTCAGGTTATGATTCAGGATGAGTGTTCCTTGTCGATTGCTCGCGTGGTTCCCGGGGACTATCTCGCAGATTCAACGACCGAAAGCGTTCCCTGGACCACGTACACGCTCGATAGAATCACACCTGTCTTTTGTGGCATTTACGGCCCCCCGTTGACGACCAGACTTTGTTTGTCCTTCGCGTCCGGAATCTTCCCAAATAGTTGCGAATTCGAGCCTGAGTCGTCATATTGACCTCATGCCTGTGATTGCTCAACCCGGTCCTGATCGAACGGGGAAAAATGGATTAGCCATCGGATGAGTTGCTGAGTGCCATGGAGCTGTTCAACCGAATCCTCATACCGACCGATGGTAGTGACAAAGCGAAGGCGGCAACTGGGATAGGCCTCAAGCTGGCCAACCTAATGAACTCCGAAGTGACGGCGATCAGTGTCGCGGATGTCAGTCAACTGGAGCACTTCGCCGCGGGACCGAATCTGGTCGACCTGGAAAGGTTTGTCGAAGAGGGAGCACGAACCGCCGTCAACCACGCCCGAGAAGAGGGGGTGAAGGCTGGCCTGGTGGTCAAGACGATCGTGAAGAAAGGAACGGCCGCGCAAGAGATAATAAGGATCTCTGATGACTACGATCTGATTGTGATGAGCTGCCTGGGCCACACTGGCATTTCGGCATTTCTTATGGGCGGCGTAGCAGAGAAGGTGGCGAGGTTCGCGAATTGTTCCGTTCTCGTGGTCAGGCCGCATAAGGCGGAGCTGGATGGCCACATTCCTGCATCACCGACTTCGCCTGACCCATAGGACGATGGTTGGCGATCTTCCCGCGATTGACTTTCAAATACAATATCTGCTCACGCGGGCCGCAATCGCACGAACTAGATATGATTCGGATGATTTGGCGAGGATTGGCCGTCGGTAAGAACGCCCATCAAGGAAGCTCCAAGAACGCACAAACGAAGTGCCGACGACCTTTATACACTTCGACTCCCAATGGTGGATTCTATGCCAATCTTCTCGAAGAAGCGGCCGTGTCCCGATCGGAATCGGGATGGCACGATCGAGCTGGGCGAGGATTGCTTCGACGAGTACCTTCTGCAGAACTCGAAGGTGGTCCTGATGTTCTACAGCCCGACCTGCCGTCATTCGCTAGCGATGGAGCCTTTGTATGCCGGGCTTCGGTCGGAGATGGGTGCGCAAATCCAGTTCTGCAAGGTCAGCACGACCAACGCCCAACTCACGAAGAAGTACAACGTCCGCGGAACGCCGACGTTCTTTTTCGTCAGGGAAGGTGCTGTGATCTCATCGGTCTCGGGCGAGGCGAGAATGGAAGCGCTGAAAGCCGAGGCTGTGAAGCTGCTCGCAGAAGGCTCTCGCTAGAATCAATTGATGGCCAAAATCGATGAACAGGATTGAGAATAAAGAAAAGATTGAGGGGAAGGTCCCTTAGAACCTGTCCCGCTTCGGCTTGTGCTTCTGGTAGCAGTCCTTACAGTAGACCGGCCTTCCCTCGGTCGGCTTGAAGGGCACCTGAGTCTGGGCTCCACAGTCGGAGCACGTCACATCGTGCATCTCTCGCGGTCTGTCGTCACGCCTGCCGTAACCACCACTTCTTGGTTTTCCGTACATTACCAATACCCTATAGACTATATTCCCGACGAAGCCCAGACAGGCATCGATGGGAATGTTCTGTGATATCTCCTCATCCTATATAAATAGATGCCAAAGGGCAATGCAATCGACCTCGGACTTGCGAGGGTTCTCCGAATGACGGTCGGGAATCGCAAAGCTATTTACGTGGATGTACGTCTGAGTCGCTGTCTCGGCGAGCGCGAAGATCGGTCAAACGGAGAGAGCAGATGCAGAACCACCCAAGGACCAAAGACAATGAAGTGGAGCGGGTGTTGTTCAAGCGACATCTCGATGAACTTCAAGCGAAGCTCGGCTATTCTTTCGGCCACCCTGAGCTGCTGAGGACAGCCTTGACGCATTCCTCGTACGTGCAGGAAGATCCTCGAGCCGAGTCCTACGAACGCCTCGAGTTTCTGGGCGACAGAGTGATCGAACTGACGACATGCAAATGGCTCTATTGCCGCTATCGAGACGCGGACGAGGGTTTGCTGAGCAAGCACCTAGCCTGGATCGGCGATGAGGACAACCTCGCGCGCCTCGCGGAAAGGCTCGGACTCAAGGATATGATACGGGTCGGCAGTAGCATGAACGGACAGCGAGAACACGTGAGCCAGAGCATGCTCGCGGACGCGATCGAATCCGTCATGGGCGCGATATATCTGGATGGTGGTCACGCGGCGGCGGAGAGAGTGGTGCTCAGCGTCGTCCTCGAGGGCGACGACAAGGACGTCATCCCTGCGGACTTCCTGTCGAAGAACTCGCTGCAGGAGTACTGTCAGGGCAAGGACATCGCTCCTCCCTCGTTCGTGCACGTCGAGAGCGGCCCCGATCATGACAAGAAGTTCACCTGCACGGTCGCGGTCAAGGGCCTGAAAGCAGTGGGGATCGGAAGCAGCAAGAAAGAGGCGGAGCGCAGGGCAGCGGCCGAGGTCCTTGAAATGCTCCGCAAGAACGACCCATAGCGGCCAGAAGTCGAGGCTTCTCCTTTAAATATGGCCGAACCACTCCCCTGTTCCACTCAGGTCCGTACTGGGGTATGCGAATGGCAGCGAAGAAGGCGAAGGCGAAGAAGAGCGAGGCGAAGAAGACCACCGAGGAGCCGTGCGCAGAGGAGCACGAGCACGACGAGAGCTGCGGATGCGCCCCAGAGGAGGAGCTGTTCGCCAAGAACGCCAACCGTTCGTTCGCGCTCTTCGAGCTTTGGTACGAGGATCTGAACAAGTCGGTCGAGGAGCAGGTCGCGCCAGATGTGAAGAAGCGCGAGATGCTGTTCCTCACCCTCTCCAACGCGATGATGGACATGGTCATGGACATCCTCCCGGAGGACCTCGCCGCGGTCGTCGCGGAGAACATCGACGATTATCTCGCCGTCACGCTCGTGAACAAGAAATACGGCATCGACCTCCTCAAGAAGTTCCAGGAGGAGTTCATCGCGAAGCAGGGGGACAAGTTCGAGGACCAGGAGAAGCTTGAGAAAGCGCTGAACGAGTTCCAAGAGAAGTATTGGACGACGAAGCGAAAGGATCTCAAGAACAAGACCCCGAACCAGGCAGTCGAAGAGGCTCTCTCCGAGTACGAGCTCTGAGCTTATCCTCGGAGAGGCGCAAGCCTGATACCCGACCAAGGCTTTCTTGCCGACGTGAAGGGCGTATTGGCCATCACCTCGGCTCCAGGCAAGGTGATCCTGCTCGGAGAGCATGCCGTGGTCTTCGGACAGCCTGCGATCGCGGCGGCGGTCAACCTCAGGCTTCATTGTCGGGTGGCAACTGCCAGTACGACGACGCTGAACGGAGCGGGGCTCTCGCCCTCAGCGCATCCCTACGTCCATCACATCGTCCAGGCTTGCGGACTACGCGAGAACCTAGCGATCGATACTCGTTCCGAGATCCCCTCAGGTTCTGGGCTCGGCTCCTCGGCGGCGGTCTGCGTCGCTCTCGTGTCTGCCCTCGTTTCGCGCGCTCACGCCATCGATCCCCAGGAGGTCGCCGCCAAGGCCTATCTTACTGAGGCAGAGGTGCAAGGGAGGGCGAGCCCGACGGATACCTCCGTCAGCACCCACGGGCAGGGGATCCTGGTGGACAGGAGCGAGAAGGCGGACCTCCTTTGGTCGATATCCCGGGGAGGGCAGCAATGGTTCATCCATCACTGCCCGATGCCGAAGCTGTCGCTCGTGGTCGGCTACACCGGAGTGAACGCCCCCACCGGGCCGCTCGTCGCCAAGGTCAAGCGCTTCTACGACCGGACGGTGTTCGCGCGCGACATCGTGCGCGAGATAGGACAGCTGACCGAGGAGGGCCTGACGAGACTCAAGGCCAATGATGCCGTCGGGCTCGGCCAGCTGATGACCAAGGACCATCGGCTGCTCGCCGTTCTGGGCGTCTCGTCAAAGGAGCTCGACCGCCTGGTGGAGGGATGCCTTCCATTTTCGTACGGCGCGAAGCTCACTGGCGCAGGGGGCGGCGGGAGCATGATCGCCCTCACCGATTCGCCGGACAAGGTCAGCGAGGTCATCAAGCGGCGGGGCGGCATTCCCTACAAGGTCAAACTGGGTGAGCCTGGAGTGAGGCTCGAGAAGGAATGAACAACAAGGGCGGGAAGAGGTTTCGACCGGCTCAGATGAACTCCTCGAACTCCTTGACGAGGTCCGGGAGCCTCTCCTTCAAGGCCGCGAGAAGGTTGTAGACGTTCATCTTCGAGATGTTGCTCTTGGATAGCACGTCGATGACGTCGTCGAGCGTCTCGTCTGGAAGGGTGATGAGCTTCTCCTTCACCATCCAGTTGCGCCAGAGCTTGTTCTCCAGCTCGTCCCGCCAGAGCTTCTCGTACTTCTGCAGAGCGGCGGCGCTGAAGTCGCCCGACTGCGCGAGCTCTCCCAGAACCTGACCGGCGAACCTCCCTTGGATGGTGCCGTTCGAGATGCCTCCGCCGGTGATCGGGTCGATGACCCTCGCCGCGTCGCCCACGAGCAGCAGCCCGTCCGCGGTGACCTTGTCAAGGGGAGCAGAGACCGAGACCGCCGCGCCGACCGCCTCGAGCGGCTGCCCGTTCTTGAGCCGGGGATCCTTCTTGATGAACCTGTCCAGGTATTCCTTGACCTCGCCCGTCTTCTTGAGCTTGGTTCCGAGAACTCCCAGACCGACGTTCGCCATGTCCCCGCCCTTCGGGAAGATCCAGGCATATCCGCCCGGAGCGACCGAGCCCAGAAGGAACTCGCAGAAGTCCTCCTCGATGTCGATGTTGGTCATTCTGTACTGGAAGCAGGAGGTGATGTCGTTCGGCTTGAGGGATGTGTCGATCCCGCCCCAGCGCCCGACCTGTGACTCGTACCCGTCCGCCCCGACGACGCATTTCGCGGTGGCCTTGAACGGCTCCCCGTAGCTTGTGCCAACGATCCCGGTGATCTTGCCGTTCTCCTTCGTGAGTCCGGTCGCCGAGGTCTTGAGCATGATCGTGGTGCCCGCTCTGGCTGCTTCCGCCGCGAGCGCTTTGTCAAAGAGGTGGCGGTTGAGCACCAATCCGACCTCGTTGCCCGCGTTCCTCTCATCAAGTCTCAGAAGGTTGCCGTGGGGGGAGACCAGCTTCGCACCCGCGATCTTCGCCGACACCCAAGTCTTATCGACGGTGATGCCCGCCTTGTTCAGGCCCTCCTGCGAGATGCCCTCGGCGCAGCGCAGCGAAGCCCCGATCTCCTGACGCTTCTCGATCATCAGGACCGAAGCCCCCTGCTTGGCGGCGTGATAGGCGGTCCAGCTGCCCGCCGGACCGGCCCCCACGACGATGATGTCGTAGTCGGGCTTCATGCCTTGGCCTCCATCGTGATCGCGCCCACCGGGCACATCTTGACGCAGCGCTTGCATCGATTGCAGGCGTCGCTGAACTCCACCATGACCTCCGCCAGGTAAATGGCGTTCTGGGGGCAGGAGCCGACGCAGGCCCCGCAGTGCATGCACCTCTCCACGTTCACCTTCATCCAGTCCGCCTTCCTCATGTGAACTCCGTCCCTCTGGTCTTACGCCAATCCTCGATCGGAACGGAGAACTTCTTCTCGACCTCGGTGCGGTATGTCGGCCCGCCGTTGTAGGCGCAGAACGGGATGATGCGGTCGTCCGGGGTGGTGTAGTGGATAGCGCAGCGCTTCACCCTCTCGATGTCGTAGTTGTAGTTGTCCTGGAAGTGCATTCCGCCGATGAACATCATGTCCCAAGAGAACTCCGCCAGGCTCTTCTTGTCGGAGTCGCCCAGCACCGCGTTCAGCATGCGCAGGAACTTGATCGTGTCCATGCCTTCGGGCGCGCGCTCCTGGTGCGTGTACTTCCTCAGGAGGTTGTACGCCTTCACCTTCTGCGGGAACTTGACCTTCGACTTGTCCGCCTTCTCCGCGAGCTCGAACATCTCCTTGAACAGCGGCTCGACGTCCACGAAGCGCGTCAGCGGCACGATGTGCTCCTGGTCCTTCACGAACATGTAGGTCGCGAGGCCGCAGTGCGGATGGGTGGTGAACGTGACCTTGTTCTCGCCGAGCAGGGCGGAAACGAGCGAGGAGACCGGCACGACCGACGGCACAGGGAAGAAGTCGCTCTTCGCGAGCCTTCCATTCGTCTGCGCGACCAGGTCGTTCACGAGGTCGGGCAGCGTGTATCTTTGCTTGCTCCGTTCCTCCTGATCGATGCGTCCTGTGAACGCGACGGGCTGGAAGTTGATCCCCCGGACCACGTCGATGTTGTCGACAGCATAGCGGAAGATCTCGCCGACCTGGTCGTTGTTGATGCCCTTCACGACCGTCGGAACGAAGACGATCGATGGCTTCCTGCCTTCGAGCTTGCGCACGTTCTCGATCACCTTCTTCTTGATCTCGACCAGCGGCACTCCCCTCGACGCCATGTAGATCTCGTCGCGGAGGCCGTCGAACTGCAGGTAGATGGTGTTCAGCCCAGCATCCCTCGCCGCCACAAGCAGCTCGGGCTCCTTCGCGAATTTGATGCCGTTCGTCGCCACCTGGATCTGGGAGAACCCGAGCTCCTTGGCTTTCGCGATCGTCTCGATGAACTTCGGATAGATCGTAGGCTCGCCGCCGGAGAACTGCACCGCGGGCGTGGCGACCGGCCTCTGACTGCGCAGATTCTTGAGCATGCGCACCACGACGTCGAACGAGGGCTCGTAGACGTAGCCGGCCTGGTTCGCGTTCGCGAAGCAGATCGGGCAGCGGAGGTTGCAGCGGTTGGTGAGGTCGACGTTCGCGAGCGCGGTGTGCGAGGTGTGCAACTGGCAAAGCCCGCATTCGTTCGGGCACACCTTGGCGTGGGGGATGAGAGGTTTCTCGACGCCCACCCCGTCGTACGCGTACTTCTCCGCCTTTAGGTACATTTCCGCGTCGGACCAGTACACGTCTGAGAACCTTCCGTGCTCCGGGCATTCCTTCTCTATCATCACCTTTCCGTCCTTCTCGAACAGGTTGGCCGTGATGATCTTGGTGCATTCGGGACAGAGGGACTCCGTCTGCTTCGGAAGCCCCGTCTTGAGACCGCTCTTCTTTGCGATCATGATCAGAACCTAGGGCCGTTGTAGGCCTACACACAATTTAATACTATTGTCGCTCTGGTCGCTACAAGTGGTGGTTTTGAACCTCATAGACGTCCTCAACCTGGATTTGGGCTCGATAGAAGAAGAGTATCACAGAGTTGCCGCTTCCCTTGCTAAGATTGGACTTTCCGACTACGAGTCGAAGTCCTACGTCGCGATGATCGCGAAAGGGCATGCGACCGCGGAGGAGGTCGCGGAGCTCGCTCGCGTCCCGCGCACCTCCGCCTATAAGGCCCTGCAGTCCCTGAAGGAGAAGGGGTTCGTTTCCTTGGCAGGAGGGAGACCAGCGCTCTACCACGCTGTCCCGCTAGAGGAGACAAGGGACAAGGTCGTGGGGGAGATCAGGGAGGCGTTCGACAAGCTGCAGCTCGTCCAAGGGATACTGAGCGAACGAGGAACCCCTCAGCTCGTCTACACGATATCGGGAAGGAAGGGCGTGATGGCCAAGATCGGCGAGATGATCGACGCGGCCCGGTCCAGCATCGTCCTGTCATCTCCGTCGATGTCCGAAATCCGATCCGAGCACGGTCAGCGGATCAGGGACGCCTTCAAGCGCGGGGTCAACGTTCTGATCGTCGCCGAGCCCTCGGTCAAGGTTCCAGAGGCGACGAACCTTGTCCGCAAGAGAAACCTGTCCGCGACCGATGTCATCATCGATGGCTCCGTCGCCCTCATCGCCTCGCCCGACCTCGGCCTGTGCGGATACTCCGAGAACCCCTTCATCGCCACCCACCTGGAGAATTTCGTGAAGGCGGCCCTGGAATCGAGAACTGAAGAACACGAGAACGATTGAATCCGCACGCCTCCTTCTTCCGTAGGCTGCACTTAGCTCTAGCCCGAATAAGGCGGCCGGGCGGTGCAATGGCCATGTTCCGTCCGGGCCGCAGTCCGTTTGTCCTCAGGGATATTGAGCGTTCGCGTTCTGGCCAGATGTCGTTTTCGGTGGCGGCAGTGGTGCTGCTCCTGGTCGCCGGCGCGGGTGCGGCGATGATCTCGGGTATGGAGAGCGCAAACCAGCAGAGTGGGGCGGTGACGGCTTTCACGGGAGAGATGGTGCGGGTGGCGAACAGCGAAGTGGAATCGATCCGACGGCAAGCGTATTCCGCGGCCCTGAGCGTGATCGAATCGGACCCCCAAGCGAACGAGACCGCGATCGCCGCGAAGTTCGCGTCCGCCTGGAACGCTTCCCTCGCTTCCAGCTATCCCAAGATCTCATCCTCGTTCAAGCTTCGGGTGGAGAGATCGGATGTCGCACTGCAATTCCTCAGGCTCGGATCTGACCAGCTCTCGATTTGGGGGGAGGAGGGTCCGACCGGCGGGACCGCCTTCTCGAACGTGAGCGTACCCGCCTACTTCACTCTAGCAGGAGGTGTGATCCTCAACGTGAGCTGCGCGATCGGCTCGATCTCCAGCAAGGCGGTGGTCGATCAGGGCCTCTATCTTCCGTTCCCGCTGCTGCAGAACCGGCTGGCGGCGTTCTCAGCACAATTCGCCGGAGGAAGCAATCACTTCGAGAATGTCGTTCGATACGAACTCTCCCTGCTCCTCGAACTGAGGGCCCTCTCGAGCGGCTCAGCCCTTCCGAGGACAGACCTGGAGCTCCTCGACCGGGTAGATGTTGCTAGAGCGGTGGGCCTGGCTGCCCTCATCGAGCAGGCGCGAATGCTGCGAAGTCTCGACCGGCCATCGGTGGAGGCGGTCGCCGATCTCTTCCCGCCTGAAGGTGGAGGAGCCGACTTCATCTGGAACACGCTGAGCGGCGAGGGGACGGTCGATCCCGCCGATCTTTTCTTGAGGATGTGTTGCGAATCCGAAATCGACGTCAGGAGTGTCATCGCCCAGAGCGTGTACGCCGCGGCCGACGCCATGGGGCTGAAGTGGCTGGACTATTTCCAGGTCATCGATCTCCTGAAGGTCCTCGAGGGCACCGCCCAGACCGTTGAGCTGACGGTCCGAGGGGCGCTCGACTGGGTGTTCGGCACCGATTCAGAAGGAGAGAGCATCAGGAACTGGATGAGAGAGAGGTTCGAGGCGGCGGGCATCCAGGAGGACGAGTATCGCTGGTTCGGTCGCGATTCTCCCGACCTTTCCATCCACCTGCCGGGCAATTCCATCGTTGTCAAGAACTCGAACGGAGAGGAGGTGCGCCTCGACTTGGGCGGAACGGAATCGATCGAGTTCCCCACCATCAACGTCCTGGATTCCCCCGACTGGCGAACGTTCTACGTCGACTACAAGACCCGGACCTTCGAGACCGGTCAGATGCTGCAGGATTTCGTCAAGGCGATCTCAGCCGGGGTCGCGAGCAGCCTCGATGTTGGGGTCGTGACTTTGTCCCTCGATCCGAGCGATGGGAAGCCCTTCATCGAGGAACTTGCCGACACCTTGCAGGATTCCATTGCAAAGTGCGAGCCCGTCGTACGTTCCTCGCTCTTGAGCTCACCCGTGCAGGGAATAAGGGACCACATGGCCGATGCCCTACTGGCGTTCGTCCAGGGATGCTGGCCCGATATCCTCGACCGGGAGGCCTCGGTGAGGTCAGCGCTTGCCGCCCTCGCGAGGAGCGTGGTGTTGGAGGGCGTAGGAACAGACCCGGGCTTCGACCGCTACTCGATCGATGATGCGGTCTCGCAGGTCTATCAGAGCATGACATCGGACAGCAGCTGGGGTGTTGTGGACGCAGTGCGAGAGGCATTCGAGCAGAAGGTGAATTCATACCTCGACCTTTTCCGCGAGGCCTTCACCAACGTGAGCGTCGGCGGAGAACAGCTGAAGCTTGCCAAGGTCGTGCAGTCGCTGGCGGGCGGGTCGATCTCGGGTATCCCTGGCCTCGCAAGCGTTGTTGAGCGTGTCGCCACCCGGATGGTGACGGACATACGTCAGAGCGACAAGTTGCGGGGCGATCAGGTCGTAGTGAAGTTGCACGGTCTCGGTTCGTTCTCGCTCTTGCTTGAGAAAGGATTGAGCGTGAGAGAGTGCCTATGCTCTAGCCTCGATCCCTCCTTCATCAGAGGGGGCTCGACTGGTGCCGTCATCGTCTATCCGCACGAGTATCCGACTTCCGCCGAGGACTATCCCAACCATCACGTGACCGATCTCGGCAATTTGACGATGATGCCGTTCCAGAGTCAGTTCGGGGTCACGGTATCGGGCGGGCTAAAGGTCACGGTCACTTGTCAAGGGGAGCTCTCGAACCGCTCTTGTCGCTCATTGCCTTCAATAGGCGTATTCGTCCCTTATCAGACCAGCTTCAATCTAGTCACCAGCACCGGCGGCCCGATCGATCCCGTCGAGTACCGGCCGACGATGACGTTGGTCAAGCAGATCGAGCAGGTCTTCCAGGCGATCTGGGACGGCATCGTCGGGGCGCTGGAATGGATCTGGAACGGGCTTTGCTCGGTCTTCTCGTTCCTTGGCTCGGTCCTCTCCTCGGCTATCTCCTACGCGATCAAAGCGGTGGAGGCGGTCAGCGAGCTTCTAACCCAGATGGTCCAGGCCCTGAGCGATCTGGTCAAGGGCGCCCTCGGCGGGTTCATCCAGTGGCTGGGCGAGACGATATCCGCGTCTGCGGGAACGGTCTCCATCTCTTTCTCCCTCTTTGGTATCTCATTCGTGATCGAAACGGATGCGAACGACATCCCCTACGGCAAGAGCAGGGATTATATTCGCATCATCGGCACGTTGGACATCGGGGGCAGCGTGCTCAGCATAGGCGTCCGGTTGGCTCAGATCTACAAGAAGGGGGCGGACGTCCTGGTGAACGGCTCCCTCGTCGGCGAAGGGTGGGCCTTGAAAGGCAGCCTCGATCCCCTGATGTTCGTGAGCGATCACTTCTTCCAGCTCACCGGGGAGTTCGCGGATTGGGTGCTGGAACTGGTGATGCCGAAGATCGTCCAGTACGACAGACTGAGCCTGGTGCTCTCCGACGTCCCGGGCATAGGAGCGTTCCTCTCGCGCATTCCCACTCCCGTTCCGGGCATGACGGCCCGCATCGACGCCGGCTTCGAGCTGAAGTACAACCGCCCGGTGGACGATCACATAGTCATCAACGAGGTCGAGCTGAACCCGCCCGGTGCGGACGCGGGGAGAGAGTGGGTCGAGCTCTACAATCCACTGAATCATGCCGTCGACCTCACGGACTGGCGGTTCGAGACCTCCCACGGCTCGCAAGAAGTGCAGTCGATCGAAGGCTCTGTGATCGGGCCGAAATCGCATCTCGTGCACGTCTTTCCGCGCTTGATGCTCGACAACGGCGGGGAGACAGGCACTCCTCTGGGCGAGAGCGTCAGACTCCTCGACGCCGATGGACAGGTCGTCGACACGACCCCATACCTAACGGACTACTACAATGACGACAACACCTGGCAGCGCCGGAGCGACGGGGCGGAAAGCTGGGTCTTCAAAACTGCGACGAGAGGCTCGCCCAACAGCTTCCAAGCCGTGGTGATGAATGACCGGGAACTGCTCATTCGCTCGCTGGAGAACGCGGCGTTGAAAGCGTTCGCGAAGGCGGGAGAGGGCGATCTGAGCGTGGATTCGCTCGCGAGCCTGATCGAGGCCTGCATCGCCGAGGTAGTGGAGACGCTGATCGACACTCTCACCGACTCGATCGAGGAGATGTCGCTCTTCGTCGAGCTGGGATTCCAGGACTATTCGCAAAGCATGGGGGCAGGGCTTCGCCTCTCTCTTTCCGTGACAGGCGATTTCGTGCGCGAGGGATTGGAATGGATGGCCCAAGCGACACGCACGGTGCTTGGTTCTATTCTCAACCCGACCGCCTGCATCCCTCAGGCCCACACGCTCGACGAGCTCCTCGCTCACATCTACATACGATTCGGAGGGTATGTGGAAGCAGGCCTACCACGCATACTTGGGCACGGGGAGGGGAGGTTCCGCTGCGGGGGCCAGGTCCAGGTGAACCTCGCTACTTTCGTTTCGTCCCGAAGCGGTCCGCGGGAGTGGGGAGTCGAGCTTGGCGTCCTGTTCGAGGGCGTGCAGGGGCGCTACCTCTCGACGATGTTCGCGGTGGATGCGGACAAGCTGGTGGACGTTTGGGTGGTCTGGATCTCGATCCACGCCAGAAACGCGAACGGGGGTTCGATCACATGACTTGACGCGCGGCGCTTCTGCCCAAATGATATAATATCGGGTGCAAATACGACAGGACATGACGACCTGGGGATGGCTGCTACCGCTGGCCACGGACTACCAGTGGCTGGCGGACTGGGGATGGGCGGTCCTGTTGTTCGTAGGGCTGTTCGTCGTCGCCCTCTACCTCTGGTCGTACATAACGAAGAACCTGATCAAGCTGAAAACCAAGGAGGCGGGCTATCTCGACGCGGACGTCGCGAGCTTCATTGGCAGGATGGTGCAGGCGGTCCTCATAATTCTGATAGTCTTCGTTGGCCTGTACGTTCTCGCCCAGGTCTCGGATTGGTTCGACACGGAGATCTGGCAGAAGTACCTGGATTCCATCGTGAAGGTCATCAGCATCTTCCTCGTGCTCCTGGTAGCGATGTTGCTGGTGCGCGTCCTCAGGCGGATCTCGAGGATGGCGCGAGCGAGCTCGCCGGAGGCGCACGGGTTCCGCGGAAGCACGGTCGAGTTCACATCGCTTCTCGTCAGCTACGTCATCTACATCGCCGCGGCGGTCATCGTGCTCGTCATCCTCTTGTCGTTCGTGCACGGAATCGAGCCGTCAACGGTCCTGAACGACTTCCTCAACCAGAATGGCACCAAGGTCGGCACGGCGGTCGTCTTCATGGTCGCGATCGTGGCCGTCGCCAAGCTGGCAAGCGCGATATTCGAGGACTACAAGTTCCGCACGAAGAAGTTCAACCCTCAGGTCGTCGACATGATCTCCGACCTGGTGCGCTACGTGCTGTACATAATCGCCTTCCTCGTCGGCATCTTCATGCTCTTCTCGATCATCGGCTTCGAGTCGGTGGGGTTCCTCCTCGTGGTGCTCACCCTCATGTTCATCTTCCTCGGGATCGCGATGTCCTATGGAACGATCAGGAACGTCGTTTCCGGACTCGCGCTAATGAACACCGACCCGTTCGAGGTGGGCGACCGGGTGAGACTGGGCGATGCCTTCGTGTGCGAGGTGGTTGAGAAGAACCTGGTGTTCACGCGCGTGCGCACCGAGGAGGGCGAGACGGTCGAGGTCCCCAACAGCGAGATCCTCGGCGGGCGCATCCTGAACTACAGGCGCTCTGGAGTGCACGGGGTCTCGATTTCCTTGACGGTACCAGCGACGATCTCTCACGAGGAGATCGAAACGGTCGTTAACCGCGCGTTGTCCCGGATCGAGGGTATCACCAAGGACCCGAAACCCGAGCTCTACGCTCGCGACTTCAAAGGCGAGAGGATAGCCTACGAGATGGTCGTCTACGTTCTCGACCCGCTGCGTGCGAAGCGCACGAAGTCGGACATAATCATGCGTATCCAAGACGAGTTCATGTCGACGGGAAGGTTCATCCTGTCGGAATGACGTCTTCGCCTCACCCCGCCGATCGGTCTTTGGTCGTCTGGCAACATCATCGTGCTCGTCAAGTCCATCAAGAAGTATTGTCGGTGGCGTGCTCGACAGGTCCTACTGCCGTTACGTGTGATCAAAGGAAAACTGTTTATGCGTTGATGGGCGCTGCCGTGCTCCATGTTCCCAACGGGCACGATATCTGCAGAACCCGTCATACCCATCGCGATAGGCCTTTTCGCGATACTCGCGCTCGTTCTGGTCCTTCCATTCAAGCTCAAGATCGTCGAGAAGAACCTTGAGGTCTTCTTCCTTCTGATGGGCTTAGGCGCGATGACGATTTCGGGGCTTTGGAGCCTCGACGTAATCGGGGAGGCTCTGACGGCGCCGGTGATGATCAGCGGCATCCCGATTGGCATCTTCCAGATCGTCCTCGTAGCAGGTCTCGCGATCTTCTACTTCAAGAAGCAGTTCTACGGCGCGATTGATCGATTGTCGAGGAGACTCGGCCCGAAGGGGTTCATCTTCACGCTAATCGCCCTACTAGGTTTGTTCTCGAGCGTGATTTCCGTCATAGTGGCCTCTGTGATACTCGCAGAGGTCATCGTGGCCAGCCCATACCCGCGCAAGTACAAGATCGACCTGGTGATCGTAACCTGCTTCGCCCTCGGCCTCGGCGCGGCTCTGACCCCCCTGGGAGAGCCCCTTTCGACCATCGCGATCAGCAAGTTGTCGGGCGCGCCATACTTCGCCGGTTTCACCTTCCTAATCGACACCATTGGCATTGAGGTCATAGTCGGGGTACTCGCTCTCGCAGTCTTCGGAGCGTTCTGGATCGGAAGACGAATAGAGAGGGACAACGATGGCGGCAGCGAGCACGACCCGACCTCCAATCAGACCGCACAGAAGGACGGCGCCAATGTGGGCGCGGCAGGGACCGAACAGCCAAGAGAATCGCTCAAGGGCGTCCTTCTGAGGGCCGCAAGGGTGTTCATCTTCGTGTCCGCCCTGATCTTCCTCGGGACCGGGCTTTCACCCCTGATCATTTGGTTCTTCACGCAGATACCAGCATACGGATTGTACTGGGTCAATTCCGTATCAGCGGTCGTCGACAACGCGACATTAACGGCGGCGGAAATTGGGCCAGTCCTTTCCCTAGCCCAGATCAAGGGTGCGCTCCTTGGGCTCCTGATCTCTGGCGGAATGCTGATTCCAGGCAACATCCCCAACATCGTTGCTGCCGGCCGACTGGGGATCACGAGCAAGGAGTGGGCCAACAGAGGGGTGATTCTTGGCATCGTGATCATGGTGATCTACTTCGCCTTGATGTTGCCTTCGATGCTCTGAACAATGCGAATGGTCCGGAAGGAGGGCGCGGCGTCCGGCAGGCTACTCAATCACTTCCTGTCCCGCCAGGTAAGGCCGCAGCACCTCGGGAATCGTGACGGTCCCGTCGGCATTCTGATAGTTCTCAAGCACCGCGACCATCGTCCTAGGCAGGGCCACCCCCGAACCGTTCAGGGTGTGGATGAACTCCGACTTAAGGTGTGGCTCTGGGCGGTACTTGATCCTTGCTCGGCGCGCCTGGAAGTCCGTGAAGCACGAGCACGACGAGCACTCCAGCCACTGCTTGCTGCCGGGCGCGTTCACTTCGATGTCGTAGGTCTTGGCGCTCGCGAAACCGGTGTCCCCGGAACAGAGCTGCATTATTCGATACGGGAGACCGAGGTATCTGATCACGTCCTCGGCATCGCAGGTGAGTGATTCCAGCTCCTCAAACGAATGGTCCGGGAGAACGAACTTCACCAGCTCGACCTTGTTGAACTCGTGAACTCTGATTATGCCTTTCATCTCAGCCGAGCGACCGGCTTCGCGGCGGAAAGAGGGAAGGTATGCGGTGTAGAATATCGGCAGCTGGGCCTTGTCGAAGATCTCATCCTGGAAGAGGTTCGTGACCGGGACCTCGGCCGTAGGGTTGAGCCAGAGGTCGTCCCGTTCGCACCAATACATGTCCTCCTTCATTTTCGGGTACTGGCCTGTGCCGATCACCGCGGCCTTGTTGATGACGACTGGCGGGAACACCTCGGTGTACCCCTGGTGCCGGTGCAGGTCGAGGAAGAAGTTTATCATCGCCCGTTCCAGGCGTGCGCCGTCGCCTTTGAGCACGTAGAAACCGCTCCCCGCGACCTTCGCCCCGCGCTTGAAGTCGATGATGTCCAGCTCTTCGCCGATCGCGATGTGGTCCTTCGGCTCGAATTCGAATTGCCGGGGCTCACCGCCGCAACGGACCTGCACGTTGTCGGCGCTCGCCTTCCCGACGGGAACGCTCTCGTGAAGCATGTTCGGAAGGTTCAGCAGGACCTCGTTCCTCGAGATCTCCAACTCGGCGACTCTCTTCTCGCCATCGGCGATCTTGCTCGCGACCGCCTTCATCTCCTTGA
Source organism: Methanomassiliicoccales archaeon (assembly GCA_035506675.1). Classification (GTDB taxonomy): domain Archaea; phylum Thermoplasmatota; class Thermoplasmata; order Methanomassiliicoccales; family UBA472; genus JAJRAL01. Next base: position 2,338 of record DATJOX010000012.1, on the reverse strand, counting down.
TCTTGGCCTGCTTCTCCTCGGCCTTCAGCTTCGGGATCTGCTCGGAAACGTTATTGCGAAGGCGTCTCAGCTGGTTCCCCTCTTCGATGAGTTTGCGCCACTCTCCGTCGACAGACAGGAACGCATCGAGCGCGTCCTCGGGGTAGTTGCGCGCCTGCAGCATTTCTCGGACCCGCTCCGGGTTCTCGCGTATGAGGTCGATGTCTAGCATGTTTCCTGACCCCTCAGCATGGACCGCCTTTGGCGGCCAAAATCCTTTCGTCGCAGAGGAGGATGGTGTTGCCCCTGACCTCGACGACCTTCGCCCCTGAGCGGCGCGCGAGCTCCTCCGCCAGCTCCTTCTTCTCCTGAGATGATGACGCGAGCACCTTGATCTTGACGAGCTTATTCGCTTTGACCTGGATCTTGACCTCCTCCACGATCCCCTCGGTCAGGCCGCCCTTGCCGACGTGGATCGTCGGCTTGATGGCGGTGCCTTCGCCCTTAAGCTCCTTCTTGCTTCGTGCTTCCCGCATTCGATACCCTCCTTTCTTTGCGATATGGGTGTCGCTGCAAACCCTCGCAGCTTAGGCAGCGCGTCACCACTCTTTTGGATCTCAGCCTGACCCTGCAGTTCCTTCCGGGAACCAAGGGAGTGAGGCATTGCTGACAGTAAAGGAACCAGTCCGGCATCGATGTGCTCGTGCGCTCGCTGATGCGCAGCGCCATTTCGAGGTACCTCCGGCTGCGTTCCAGGCTTCCGCGCATGGCCTCGTGCTCGGCCATGTCCAAGAGGATATCCATCCTCTCCTGGGCGATGCCTTTCAGTTCTCGGTTCGAGATCCTCTTCCGGCTCATCGCTCTCCCTGCCACTCAGGCCAATCTTGCCGTACACGGTGGTTGGTGAAATACCTTGCCCCATTGCAGAGTGATGCACAAAGGCGATGCGACAACGCGAGAATCATTGCCGACTGGCTTGGGCGACAACAGCCCGCCACACCTGCCTTCGTCGTCCACCATTGTTATATACCCCAATCCTAATTAGGCATCCCTCAGTTGACCGTTGGTGATTTGAATGGCAAGGAAGCCAGCAAGGATGTACACACAGATTCGGGGTCAAGCTTACACGCGCAAGGAGTACATGGGAGGAGTCCCGGCTCCGCGCATCAACCAGTTCGATCAGGGGAACCCCAACGGGGACTTCCCGATCGAGTTCACGTTGCGCGTGAAGGAAGCGTGCCAGATCCGTCACACGGCACTTGAGGCGGCGCGTATCTCCGCCAACCGACTGCTCACCAAGAATGCGGGCGCGACCAACTTCTACCTCAAGATCAGGACCTATCCGCACAACGTCCTGCGCGAGAACAAGCTCGCCACCGGCGCCGGCGCGGACCGTGTCTCCAGCGGAATGCGAGCAGCGTTCGGCAAGGCGGTCGGCACCGCGGCCAGGGTGACCCCGGGCCAGCCGATCATCACCGTGCGCGTACCGGTGAGCGCGGCCACGGCCGCGAAGGAAGCGCTTTGGTCGGCGTCGCTGAAGCTCCCCACCCCCTGCTTCGTCAAGGTCGAGAAGGGCGGAGAGCTCCTGGCCTAAGCAAACCATTTAACCACTCTCTTCTACTTCCTTTCCACGATGTACGATTTCCACCTCGCCGATGTGGCGGCCTTCATTCTCGAGCGGCAAGCCAAGCTCGTCGCGCTGCAGTTCCCCGAGGGTCTGGTAACTCACGTACAAGAGGTCATCGACGAGCTGCAAAGGCGCACCGGGGCAAGCTTCGTGGTGCTCGCTGACCCGTGCTTCGGAGCATGCGACGTGAACCTTTCCTACCGAGAATACGCGGACGCTCTCATCCATTTCGGCCACGCGGAGATGCCTGCTCTCAAAGCGGACCCTGGCGTCATGTTCGTTGAGGTCAGCGCGGACTACGATGTGATCGATCTGGTCCCGACGGCGGCTGAAAGGCTTTGCGCGCGCGTCGGCTTGGTCACCACCGCGCAGCATCTCAACAAGCTCGAGGCGGTGAAGCATTCACTGGAGAAGCAGGGCAAGAAGGTATTCGTCGGCATCGGGGACAAGCGCATAAAATACCCGGGGCAGGTCCTCGGCTGCAACGCGTCGGCGGCGACCGCGGTCGCATCGAGCGTTGATTGCTTCTTGTACGTCGGCAGCGGGGACTTCCATCCCCTCGCCGTGGCCCTGGCGACGAAGAAGCCGGTTTTGGTCCTGGATCCCTTCATGCGTCAGATCCGAGGTCTCGAGGAGCTTAAGGAGAGGATACTGAGGCAAAGGCACGGAGCGATCGCACAAGCGAAGGACGCCCATTTCTTCGGCGTGCTCGTCTCCTCCAAGCCGGGGCAG
>DATJOX010000011.1:0-41909 GCA_035506675.1 Methanomassiliicoccales archaeon | reverse complement strand
CGAAGGTCATGGTCGCGAAGATCAAGGCGTTCCTGGAGGGACTGAAATGATCAAGATCGCGCAGCTCTCCTGCGGGACTGAGTACAGCGGAGTGCAGCCGGAGATCGAGCGGGCAGCGAGGACCGTGGGCGCGAAGATGGTGTTCCCCGACGTCGACATGAAGGACATCGACGCGGCGGTGGACAAGTTCGGCTTCACGCCCACCAGCGCACAGTTGAAGCTCATGATCGCACGCGCGGTCTCCGTAATCGAGGGGCGCTACGACGCGGATGCTATTTTCATCGCGTCCTGCTTCCGTTGCGCCGAGGCGGCGCTCATTCGCAACGAACTGCGTCGCTTCGTTCAGGAGCATTCCAGGCTGCCAGTGGTCACGTACTCCTTCACCGAGCGCACCAAGGCGGGTCAGCTCCTCACGAGAATGGAGGCGCTGGTCACGATCGTCGAACGCAAGGAACTCCTTGCTCGGGAGCGCCAGGTCGGCCTGACCGCTGGCATCGACTCGGGGTCCTCGACCACGAAAGCGGTCATCATGCGAGACAACGAGATCCTCGGCAAGTTCTGGCATCCGACGGGCGAGGTTATCGGTTCGGCGGAGGAAGCGCTGCAGAAGGCGCTAGACGAGGCAGGGGTCAAGCGCCCCGAGCTGGAAGCGATCGGCGTCACCGGATACGGGCGCTTCGCGATCGGCAAGCAGATGCAGTGCAAGCTGGTCCAAGAGGAGCTCACCGTGAACTCGAAGGGCGCAGTGTGGCTCGCGGACAGGCAGAAGGGCGAGGCGACGATTATCGACATCGGCGGAATGGACAACAAGGCGATCACGGTCCGGGACGGCATCCCAGACAACTTCACCATGGGAGGGATATGCGCCGGCGCCTCTGGGCGCTTCCTTGAACTGACGGCCAAGCGGCTCAAGGTCGAGATCACCGAACTGGGCGCGCTCGCGGAACAGGGCGATTGGCGCAAGGTGCAGATGAACTCATACTGCTCGATCTTCGGCATCCAGGACCTCGTCACCTCGCTCGCGGCCGGCCACACCACCGCGGACGTCGCGGCGGCGGCCTGCCATAGCGTCGCGGAGCAGATCTACGAGCAGCAGCTGCAGGAGATCGACGTGCGTCAGCCAGTGATCCAGGTGGGCGGCACGTCGCTCATTTCGGGAATGGTGAGCGCGGTCGGGCAGGTGGTCGGACAGACGCCGATCGTTCCCCCTAACTCGCAGTTCATCGGGGCGGTGGGGGCGGCGCTGCTCTCGTCCGGCTTCCTCGAGGGGCACAGATGAACATCAAGGTCGAGGGCACAGAGCAGTACGGGAACGAGGTCTACGCCAAGCTCTTCGAGCGGATCCTCATCGATCTCGGGCTCACGAACCGCGTCGAGGCGGCACGCATGATCATCAAGCCGGAGGCGCCGCTGTTCCTCGTGTCGATCCGCACGAGGCAGGCGCGCAGCACCGTGAAGATCAAGGAGATCACGAGCACGCTCGAGCAACGCGGCTCCGACTCCTACATGGTGATCGCGGAGGAATCGTACGCCCCTGCTCTGCTCGCGATGCTCTGGAAGCGCTACGGAAGGGAGCGCATCGAGCAGATCACACGCCTTGAGCTTCTTGTCAAGGGAATAAAGGTCGCGGAGCTTGAGGGGCTGGAGCTGAATCCAGGGCACGAGCTGAAGAAGGACATGCTGGACGCGGTTTGGCGCCTGCTGCCAGAGGGGTTCAAGGTGCGCCACAACCTCTTCTCAGATACCGTGCTCACTATCGCTGCCACCGAGCACGTGATGGAGCCGGAGTGGATAGCGCTCGCGGAGAAGGTGCACCACGAAATGGAGACCGCGCCCCCGGTCGAGCCAGAAGAAGCCGAGAAGGAGGAAGAGGATGTATGAAGTGCTGATGTTCGACGGCGGTGTCTACCGCATCAACGAGCTCTACGAGCTCATCGAGGACATCGGCGGCTTCGTGATCCAGAAGACCACGATCCAAGTGATGATAACCGTCACGATGGCGATCCCTCAGGAGGATCGGCCGATAATCGAGGCGAAGACCGTCGAACTCGGCGCGAAGCTCGTGGACGTCCCTCTCGCGGGGACGGAGATCGCCGTGGTCGCGCCCACGCTCGGCCGGCACCACATGCCCCATCCGGTGTGCGACATCGCGGAGCACCTGCGCAAGTATGGCGCGATCACGGTGGTGATGGGGTTGGCGCGGGGAAAGGGACGGGGGACGGCGCAGATCACTGCGGACGAGAAGGCGTTCATTGAGGAGTATGATGCGGCGGTCTTCGTGCTTGGCAATTTCGCCGATTGCATTATGAAAGAGAAGATCCGCCTGTTCGAGAGCATCGACATCCCGGTGGCGGTCGCCTGCGGCCCGGAGATAACCGGACTGCCCAACTGCGAGGCTCTGGTATGCGGCATCGGTCGCAAGGTCGAGAGGATGCGCCGGGGCGAGGAGATCGCGAAGCTGGAGGAGACGGCGAAGGCGGTGCAGGAGATAATCACAGCGCGCAGGCGCGAGGTCGACGAGGACCCGCTGTTCGTGCATCCGGCGGAGATCAAGCAGAGGATCGAAGAGCTGGAGCCGGTCAAGCAGAGCCTGCGACCGGCGCCGATCGTGCTGCACGTGGATGGATTGAGGGTGAAGGTGCCTTTCGACAGTGCTCACGAGCAGCTCGCGAACGTCGACATCTACGGTCGCAAGTTGGGAGAGGTGACGACGATATCGCCTTCGAGGTTGGGAGGGAGCACGATGATACGGATTCTGACGAAGGCGCAAGTAGCCTCGAGGGAGGCGCAAGATGCCGGCCACCAGGGGTCGCAGTCCTAGGAACGTCACAAAGGGTTCCTACATTCTGCTGATCGAGCTGGGGCGGGATCGAAGCATCCGGGTGGGAGCGCTCGGCGACATTGGATTCCCCAGGGGGAGATACGTCTACGTCGGTTCCGCGATGTCTGGAATCGAATCGAGGGTGGCAAGGCACGCTCGGCGTCGAAAGAAGGAGCACTGGCACATCGATCGGCTGATCAGAGCCGGTCGGGTCGTCGGAGCCTGGACGATCCCCGCGAAGAGCGATATCGAGTGCGAAGTCAATGATTTCGTGGAGCGCCTGGAAGGGGCGAGCACGATCGTCCGAGGCTTCGGGAGCTCTGACTGTTCGTGCGCGTCGCATCTGCATCTGGTCGATGAGCGCGCAATCGCGTCCATCAGCTCGCGCTTCGGACCGCTCACTCCGGCGACAATCCTGCGAACCTTCGGTCGTTAGGATTATCTGAATATGCGAGAATACGTCAGCGCTGGGGGATTGTTCTGTTCGGGTCAAGCGAGGAGAGGCTCGAGCGCAAGATCAAGGAGCTGAACGCGGTCAAGGGAGAGTACCGTTCTGCGATCGAGGAAGCGGAGAGGTCGCTGAAGCGCAAGGAGATCGACCAGTCGCATTTTGAGCACATCAGGGACCGGAACGAGGAGCACATCGAGCGGATCAACGAGAAGATCCGCGAGGTGCGCGAGCGTCTCCACGAGATCAAAGTGAAGTGATCATTCCTTTCCGGCGATGAACTGGCAATACCCGTAGGCGATCGGTCCCTGCTTCGTCGTCTCGCACGGGAAAGAGCTGCAGTCGAAGCAGTATCGCACTCCTCGCTTGAACGCGCAGGTGGAGATCGCGCAGAAGGGGTTGTCCCGTGGCTGACATCCCTGGGCGCCACTCGGGCACGTTCCCTTCTGCATCCTAGGGCACTTCTCGCACGCGATGCCGCACACTCCGATCTTCATAATCACGCCTCGTTTCGACCTCTCACGCATCACGCCTGCTGCGGCTGATAAAGGTTGCGCCTAGCTCGAATTTCGACGCTCAAAACAGCGCATCGAAACATCGACTTCACGGCGTCGAGAATCCGTGCATCCAGATGCTCGTGCGTACCTATTAATAGGGACCGCTGACAATATGATATTTGCCCGGGGGCGGAATGCAACTGGGGAAGCCAGAATTGAGCTTGTATCGTCTGCGGACGACACCTGCGGAATCTGGATTCATTCGAGCCTAGAAAACTCGGTTCACCAAGCTTTCGGTGCCCGCGACACCGCACAGGCGACCGTGAACTCCGACCGAAGCGCGAAACGCATCCTTCGGGATGTAGGTCCGCTGAGCACGAGATGGATCATTACCCTGGCTCCACTTGCATGCCACTGCAGAGGCGGCAGGAAAGCGGGGACTGATGAAGTACCCAGAGGCGCCGTAAACCCCGGGCGACCTATTCTTTTATCTGTCCGATCGAGCTCTTTCATTACCACCTCTGGTGTAAGATGGTTTAAGTAGAGAATCGGACAACTATTTTCTTGCTCGGAATGTGCGGAACGTGACGGTCAAGCGTTTAGGCGCTTGTGGGCGTCATCGCTTGAGTTCGCGCGTCGCTTTCATGGCGTCGTCCCGCTCCTCCCCATCGCGAAAGCGGGGGAGCGAGGCGGATCCTCCCAACGGTTTCCCTCCAACGGACACAGATTGGGAAGGAGCGAGCAACCAGTCGCCTCCGGCAGAGCGCCTTTCTGGGGAATGGCGCGAACCGAGGTCACTGGCGACCGGCACCTCCGCGCTCCGGGCACTGCTAATCTCCGGATGTTCAAATCGGGACGTTTTGCCGCATGAGTGAGCAGCGAGATTTCTAGCGTCCAGATGGTGCTTTGACAGGTTATTTATAGCCCGGTGGGACAATAGTGAAGGTTGCCCGGAGGCGGAATGCATCTGGGGGAAACCGGATAGGATCCTGTATCGTTTGAGGACGATACCATAGAAGTCCGGCTCCATTCGTGGCCTAAGAACCATGATCGACATAGGAACGCGGTGATACTCTGCGGAACACCGCGTGAGGATCGTCGATTCCCATGCCGGAGCCAAAGTCCCTTGGGACGGGAGCCTGGTATGCGAGATGGAACGACGCGGGGCCAACGGCCCGGAAGACCTGCAGTCCTTCCCGGTCGGTAACGCGTCGAACTACCCTGAGGCGCCGTAAGCTCCGGGCACTTTCATTTATAGAATCGAATGGCTGTCCAGCATGCGCCGCGGAAGGCTGTCCGAATCGCCAATTTTCGAGAGAATTCAAATAGGGCATCGCCAATCCCCCAGACAAGTTCATCCATTGCTCGTTAACGGAGGATAATCACATGGCAGCCGCTGAGGGAAACGTGCAGGAGGCGCCAGCATCGCTGGTATGGAAGCTCGAAGCCGCAGTCGGTAAGGCGAACGTCAAGACCAGCAAGATGGAGCGGTTGCTCTACAGTCACGACCTGGCGCCGCTTCCGAAGGAGACCCAGATCGCTTTCAAGAACGTGCCCGACGTAGTGGTGCGGCCGACGAGCACCGAGCAGGTGGCGAAGGTCGTCAGGATCGCCAACGAAGAAGGCGTGCCAATCACTCCGCGCGGTGCATCGTCCTGGGGATTGGGGGGCTCGATGCCGGTGTTCGGAGGAATCCTAATCGACCTCGCCGGTGGCATGAGCAAGATCCTCGACATCGACGTTGATAACCTCTGCTGCACGGTAGAGGCTGGTGCGTCGTACAAGTCCGTGTACGAGGCGTGCCTGGCGAAAGGACTAATCCTCGGATCCTATCCGAGCAGCTTCCCGAGCGCCACGATCGGCGGATGGCTCGCGAAGGATGGCGTGGGCATCGGCTCGTACAAGTACGGCGGGCCGGGACTGAACCTGCGAAGCATGACGGTCGTGATGCCGGACGGGTCCGTGGTGGAGACCGGCTTCCGGGACGTAGCCGACAACAGCGCCGGATACAACCTTAACGCTCTGCAGGTCGGGGCGGAGGGCACTCTGGGCATAATCACGAAGGTCACGCTGAAGCTCTACCCCTTCGGCGGTGTGATCAAGAACGTCTCCTACGCGTTCAACGACCTGAAGTCGATCTCCAGGCCTCTTTGGGAGATATGCCGCTCGCAGGTCGTGCCGTTGCACATCGGCTTCTCTGACGGCGCGCACTTCGAGTTCCTGCGCAAGGCTGGCAAGCACGCTCCCGAGGTGGGCACGATCATGAACGTCGCCTTCGACGGCTCCAAGGAGAACGTGGAGCGCGAGGAGGCCGCCGTCGATGCGATTGTCGCGAAGTACGGCGGCAAGAAGCTCGACCAGTCGGTTGGCGACCACGAGTGGGACGAGCGCTGCTACGAATTCAGGGCGCGCGAGGTCGGCATGGGTGCGATCCCGGGCGAGATCGTCTCTCGCCTGAAGGACTTTGACGCGGTTGCGGACGGATGCTACAAGCTCCTCACCGACCTCAAGATGGAGGGCGCGATAATCGGCATCATGTGCGACCGGAACACGGTCATGTTCATGCCCTACTACTTCATGGATTCGGATTCGATCCTCAGCATGATGTCCTACGCGTACAACAAGAAGACGTCGGACCTGGCGTACGCGCACGGCGGCAGGCCCCTCGGGTTCGGTGCGTTCTTCGCCGCGAACCTCGTGATCGTGCGTGGGAAGGACGCGACCGAGCAGATGAAGCGCATCAAGAAGGCCCTCGACGCGAAGGAGGTAATGAATCCAGGCAAGCTGCTCGAGATGGACACGCGCTTCGGAATCGGCATCTCGTCGAAGATGTTCGAGCTCGCGATGGACGGGCTGGCGATCGCGAAGAAGGCGATCCCGAGGCAGCATCAGTTCGAGGACAAGGCCGAGGTCTACGAGTCGGAGCGCGAAGCGAAGGAGAAGCACGAGCACGCGCACTGATGGCGCGAACAGCGCTCTAGCGCCGTCTCACTTTCTCATAGGTCGATCACAGGTTCAAGCCCAGTCCGACCGAGGATGTCTCGGAGTTGTCGTCCCGATCAATCATCCTTGAAGGTTCTGATTGGCTGCCTCGCTGAAAAAACAGAAGGGGCGCGAGCTTTTCGCTCAAGCGCCCTTGCTGTACTTCTCCGGGTCCGAATCGAATTTCCTCTTGCACCCGGGGGCGCAGAAGTAGTATGTCTTGCCCTTGTAGTCGCTCTTGAACTTCGCTGTCTTTTCGTCCACTTCCATCTTGCATATCGGGTCTATCGCCGTCATCTCTTCACCTCTTCTCCTTCGCTTTGATCTCCGGGGTGTAGCGCTTCAGGAGCGCCGCGTTCGTCACCACCGAAACGGAGCTGAACGCCATCGCGCCTGCCGCGAGTATGGGCGGCAGCAGCACATGGAAGAACGGGAATATCAGGCCGGCAGCGATCGGGATGCCGGCAGTGTTGTAGCCAAAGGCCCAGAACAGGTTCTGGCGGATCTTCCTCATCGTGCGCCTGCTCAGCTGAATCGCCGCGACCACGTCCGTCAGGTCGTTGCGGATCAGCACGATGCTCCCGGTCTCGATCGCGACGTCGGTCCCTGATCCGATCGCGATTCCGATGTTCGCTTTCGCTAGGGCGGGAGCGTCATTGACGCCATCCCCTACCATCGCCACGATCCGACCATCCTTCTGGAGCTTCTCGACCTCCTTCGCTTTATCCTCGGGCAGGACCTCCGCGAGCACCTTTTGGATCCCTAGCTCCTTGGCGATGACCTCGGCGGTGCGACGGTTGTCCCCGGTGATCATCGCCACCTCGATGCCCATCCCTTTCAGCGCATCGATCGCCGCTTTCGCGCTCTCCTTCGGTACGTCCGCGACCGCGATGATTGAGGCCAGCTTGCGGTCGACCGCGAGCAGCATCGCCGTCTTGCCCTGCGCCTCGATCGCCGATATCTTCGCTGAAGAGGTCTCAAGGTCGATCCCCTCCTCCGCCATCAGCTTGCGATTGCCGATCAGGAGGGCGTGCCCTGCACTCGACGCGCGCACCCCCTTGCCCGGGACGTTCTCGAAGGTGTCTGGGTCCTCGATCGCTATCCCTCTCGACCCGGCCTTGCGCAGGATCGCTTGGCCCAGCGGGTGCTCAGACCCTTTCTCTGCGATCGCCGCGAGCCTGATCGCTTCCTCTTCAGCGATGCCGAGAGAGACAACATCCGTGACTTCCGGAAGCCCTTTTGTCAGTGTGCCGGTCTTGTCGAAGACTATCGTCTGCACGTCGCCTGCGGTCTCGAGCGCCTCGCTGCTTTTTATCAATATGCCGTTCTCCGCACCCCTCCCAGTCCCGACCATGATGGCGGTCGGCGTCGCCAGGCCGAGAGCGCAGGGGCATGCTATCACCAGCACCGAGATGAACGCGGTCAGAGAGAAGACGAACTGAGGGGCAGCGATCTCCGGGAAGTACGAGTACCCGATGAAGTACCAGATCAGGAACGTCGCGATAGCGATGAGGATGACCGTGGGCACGAAGACCCCCGCGACCCGATCGGCGAGCCGCTGCACCGGCGCCTTCGAGCCCTGTGCCTCCTCTACCAGGCGCACTATCTGCGCGAGGGCGGTGTCCTTGCCGACCTTCGTCGCTCGCACCTTGAGCAGCCCGTTCTTGTTGACCGTTCCTCCGATCACCTCTGAGTCCGCGGCCTTCTCGACCGGCAGGGACTCGCCTGTGAGCATCGACTCGTCTACCGCCGACGTGCCGTCGACGACCCGGCCGTCGGTCGGCACCTTCTCTCCGGGGCGGACGACGAACACTTCGCCCACGTCAACCTCGTCGACCGGCACCTCCACCTCCTTCCCATCCCGGATCACGCGTGCCGTCTTGGCTTGGAGATCCACGAGCTTGCGAATCGCTTCTGAAGTGCTGCCCTTCGCCTTCGCTTCCAGATACTTGCCGAACAGGATCAGGGTGATGATCATCGCGCTCGAATCGAAATACGTGTCCCGGAACGCGACCGCCTGAGGGAGGAAGGTGACCGCCACGCTGTAGAAGTACGCCGCCGAGGTCCCTACCGCGATGAGCGTGTCCATCGTCGCCGACCGATTCTTGAGAGCCTTCCAGGCGTTGATGTAGAAGTGCGAGCCAGCGATGAACTGCACCGGGGTGGCGAGCAGGAACAGAACCACGTTCCCGTAGTTCATGAAGAAGTCGACCTGTCCGAGGCTGGTGAAAGACATCGCCAGGGCGAGGGCGAGCGTGGGTACCGATAGTGAGAGCGAGAAGTAGAGAAGGCGTTTCTGTCTCCTCATCTCGTGGTCGCGCGCCTCCCGCTCGGCATCGCGCGTCTCCGCTTCGATGACATCGTATCCCACGTCTCGGATGGCTCGCTTGATATCGGCGATGCGCACCTGCTGCGGGTCATAGACGATGTGCACCTTCTCGGTGGCGAGGTTTGCGACCGCGCTCTGCACGCCCGGCAGTTCCAGGAGGGCCGATTCGATCGTTTCCACGCAGGTGGCGCAAGTCATTCCGCTCACCGAGATCGTCGCTTCGTTGATGATCACGTCGTAGCCAACGTCGCGCACCGCCGTCTTGAGTCGGTCAACAGAAACCTTCGAGGGATCGTAGGTGACCGTCGCACGCTCGGTCGCGAAATTGACCTGCGCACCGTCAACTCCCCTAACGTCGGCGAGGCTGCGCTGAATCGTCTCAGCGCAGGTCGCGCACGTCATCCCCGTAAGCCCGAACGACGCGGTCCGCTTCCCGGGCGGCGGGGCGTGCTGTCCTTCCTCCCTCGTTCCGTCCTCTCCAGGCATGATGCGCACAGATTGGAACCTCCCCTAAATGTAGCTTGTTCCTAACGTTCGTGCTGCAATCTTCTCGATTTGCCTTACATTCCGAAAGCTTCTTTTCCTCACAGCTGTTAGTCGGCACCGTGGATTTAGACGAGACGGACGTCAACATCCTCAGAGTCCTGCAGCAGAACGGCAGGCTCTCCTTCAGGCAGATCGCCGACCGCGTCAAGGTGAGCGTCCCCACGGTATCCAGCAAGATCGCTGTAATGGAGCAGGCGGGGGTGATCCGCGGCTACACCGTCTTCCTCGACACCGAGCGTGTCGGGGAAATGAGCGTCATTGTCACCGTGAAGGCGAGGCCTTCGGAGCTCAAGCACGTGGGGGAGCGGCTCAAGGCCAGCGAGTACGTCAGGCAGGCGTTCGTCACGTCGAACTCGCGCTTGATGCTCGTTTGCACTTTTCCCGAGGCCCACCTTGTCAACGATTTCGTGAGCAGCCTGGGAGAAATGCAGGAAGTCTACGACTACGATGCCGTCAGTCTGATCCAAGTCCTCCGTGAGGACCAGAGGGCGCTGGTGACGCCGGGAATAACGGTCGTGCTCCAATGCGCGTACTGCAAGAAGGAGATGCGCGGCGAAGGGGTGAGGGCGCGCATCGACGGGAAGGACTACCACTTGTGCTGCAACACCTGCCTGAAGGAGTTCCAGGAGAAGTACGACCGCTTGAGAGCGACCCCCTAGGTCTTAACTGCCACGGCCTCGATCTCGACCCGCGCACCGAGCGGTAGGGCCGAGACTTGCACCGTGGACCGGGCCGGTGGGCCCTCCTTGAAGAATCGGGCGTAGGTCTCGTTTATGCCCTTGAATTGCGCCAGGTCGGTAACGAAAACGGTGGTCTTGACGACGGCCGAGAGCGACGACCCGGCTGCGATGAGCACCGCGGACAGGTTTATCAGGCACTGGCTTGCTTCTTCGGCAAGACTCCCTTGAACAAGCTTTCCATCTGAGGGGTCGATCCCGAGCTGACCGGAGCAGAAGATGAGGTTGTCTGCGATCAACGCTTGCGAGTAAGGACCTGCAGGAACGGGCGCGTTGGCGGTGCAAATGATTTCGGCCATGGACGTTGATGCCCGCGTGCGCTCAAAGCTTTTTGTCACGAGCGCGCAGAAGAGCGTCGAGCTCCGCCACCGAGGGGACTACCTGGCTGCAGTCCGCTTCCTCCCATTGCTCTCTTGACATCGAGCCGGTGAGCACACCGACGAACTCCCATCCCGCGCCGAAGGCGCATTGCTGATCGATAACGTGGTCGCCGACGAAAAGGCACTCTTCCGGTTCGAGGTCAAAGTCCTTTGCGATCTGGATTAGCGCAGCGGGGTTTGGCTTCGCCTCGTCGAGGGGGCGGTCGTCGCGGCAGACGAGAACGTCGAAGCCGTTGCCCAGGTCGGTCTTTTCGAGCGCGGCGAGCGCATACCTCCTCGATCCTCGGGTCAATATCCCGACCTTGCACCCCTCTTTTCTGAGCGAATGGATCAGCCCCGAGGCTCCTTCGACGGCCCTCGCCTCAGGGATCGCGGTCAACTCGCACTCGGTCAGCGCGTCGGTCAGGCGGGCGTCGATCTCCATGATCGGAACCGCCCCTTTTCGACCTTTGAGGTAGTCCCTCCCGGCGTTGATGTTCGAGATCACCGTGATTTCCTCGCTCACGACGTCCTCGGGAACGCCGCAGAGCAGCAGCTCCCTGACCACCTTGCTTCTCATCATTCGGAAGTCGATGCTGCTGTGAATGAGCGTGTTGTCTAGATCGAAGATCACCGCTCGGGGTCTTCGTCCGTCGGGCCTCACGCGTCTGGCAATGCTGTTGATGCTATTAGACTATCCCCCGTTAAGGGAAAATTCTCCAGTGGAAACGATTTTCGGGGGGTGCCAGCATTTTTGCCTCCGAAATCTAATATAAAATAGTATGTGTAGCATGCTCAAACACCTTATTTATATTCAACAGGGCGAACGGGCCGCAACAAGATAGGTGGTGGAGAATGAAACCCAAGCTCTTTGCAGCCCTTGCCGCGATCACGTTCGTGGCCGCAGCCGTTGGTCTATCGATCGCCTGCACCTCCGTAGGTGCCGACAGCTTCATGGGAGTCCCGGGCGGGAACAGTATCCCGGTGCTCGACCCCCACACCATTCCAGTCCTCGACCCCCATACGATCCCGGTGCTTGATCCGCACACCATCCCGGTCCTGGACCCGCACACGATACCGGTCCTCGATCCTCACACGATCCCTGTGCTAGATCCGCACACCATACCGGTGCTGGATCCGCACTAAGAGGCCTGCCAACCTCAATTTCCCCCTTTTTCCTCCTTTTTCTTTATGCCCCTGCTTCCTGCATCATTTGCTTGACCTGTCGAACTAGCTCTCCATCTCCGGTCTCTTCGGCAAGGGTCAGGGCCTCGTTGAGCAAGCCCCTTGCGCCATCCAGGTCGCCGTTGCTGATGTAGACCTTTCCAACCTCTGCTATCCAATTGAGCAGTTTGATCGGTGAGTTCGCGCGGCGCATCATTCCCAGGCTAGTGGCGAACTCCTCCTTCGCCCAATCCCAGTTGCCCTTCTTGTCGAATAGGTATCCGCGGTACAGGTGCATCGCCGCCAGCAAGAACTTCTCGTTGAGCTTGCGCGCGATCTGCGCCATCTGGTCGAGCGAGGATTCCGCCCGCACTAAGTGACCGACCTCGAGGTAGGCGGCGGAAAGGTTCGAGAGCGCGTATCCCATCGTCGAAAGGTCCCCGATGCTGTTCGAGAGCTCGACCGCCTTCTCCAGATATGAAATCGCTTCGCTTCTTTGCCCGAGGTTCAGAAGCTCGCCGCCCAGTGAGGAGCAGACCTTTGCCTGCTCGTTCGTGTCCGCGGCGCGCTCCAAGACCTCTAGGGCTTTGCGTTTGAGCCTGACCGACCGATCCGAGTCCCGCAGCTGACCGAAGACCCGCCCCTGCCCATAGATCGCCTTCCCGCGCCCCACGTCGTCCCCGGTGCGCTCCGAGAGCTCTTCCGCCTTCTGGAAGTGCAACAGTGCCTCCGCGACGTGCCCGGTGCGCTCTGCAAGGCCGCCGAGGTCGTAATGGACCTGGACCAACGTGTGCACGTCTCCGAGCTCCTCCGCCATTGCCCGGGCGGTGTCCAGGTTCTTCATTGCTTCGTCGTACTCGAACCTGCGCAAGTGAAGCGCTCCGATGCGCCGATTGACGTCGGCTATCAGCCGTCTGTCCTTCTCCGGCGACGCGACCTTGAGCAGAGAGGTGTACCTGTCCAGCGCCTTGTCCCAATCCCCCTGGATGTCGAGCACCTGCCCCTGGAGCAGGTAGATCTCCTTTTGCTCGGGGAGGTCGACGCCGCAGCGCTCCACCAACCCGTCAAGGAGCGGAGCGAGCAGGTTGGCATATCCCTTTGCGATTACCTCCTGCCCGTTCGCGGCGGCGATCAGGGCGGCGGTGCGGAACTCGCCCGCCTGGATGCTGTGGTACAATCCTTCGACATAGGAGGGCGGGGTGCCATCCTCCAGGTAGTACTCCGAGGCGGCCAAGTGATAGAGGGCCCTCTGCCTCGGCGACATGCGGGTGTAGAAGAACTCGCGCATCACATCGTGAAGGCTCACGAGCCTGCCAGTAGTCTCGTTGAGCAGCGACTTGCGGATCAGAAGCTCGATGGTGTCGTAGTCCACCATGTAGTCCTGGTAGGGGCGGTCGCGTACCGTCTGTCCCTGCCTCTTCGCGATCTCCTCCTCCATCGCGAAGAACGAGTCCATGGGGATAGGGTAGCGGAAGACGGAAGCGATCTCCAGCAGCCTGCGCTCGGAGATCTCTAGCTTCGAGTACACCTCCTGCTCGATGAAGAGGCGGATGTTCTTGCCGAGGGCGAGGTGGGGGTCCTCCACCAGCTCCATGAAGAAGGGATGGCCATGGGTGACGCGGAATATCTCTTCCTGGCTTCCCTCCGGAACGGAACGTTCGCGCATCAGCATCATCGCGGACTCGTGGTCGAGGCCTTCTAGGTGCATCTCGGCGACGGTGCCGGCGAGCACCGCGGTATGGTTGTAGAACTTGAGCGATTCCCTGGTCGTCAAGATGAGCTTGATGGTGGGGACGGCCTCGAGCACGGTCACCAGGGCGCCGAGGAACTCCGTCACCGGCTTCTCGCCCTTCTGGACATCGTCGATCACAAAGACCGCGGAGACGCCCTTCAGGTCGGTCTCCAGGATATGCATGATCTCGCCGATGTTCGGGGTCTCGGTCTGGGCGACGTACCACTCGAGCGACTTCTTGCCGAACTGCGAGAGGAACTCGCCGATGGGGCGGAGAACCCCCTTCAGGTTCACCCATTCGTGCACTTTGAACCAGAAGATGTTGAGCCGTTCACGATTGTCCTGCGCGAACTTCGCCATGAGCGTGGTCTTGCCGATGCCCGCGATGCCCTGAACGACGATCACCTTGACTTCAGGGGTGTCGACCAGCTCGTTGAGCCGATGCAATTCCTCGACGCGCCCGAAGAACGAACGGACCATTGGTTTCTTGTCGGTGAAGTCGACCCAGCGCCTCTCTTCCTTGATCTTGCCTTCGTGGAACGAGGCGCAGTCGAACTCCCCTCGGTTGACGCCGAGCACCAGCTCGATGAGCGCGTACTGCTTGGGCAGATACGTAGGGACCTTCCCGAACGGTTCTTTGTGCTCTTTGCCTTCGAGGTCCCGAATAACGACCGTCGTCTCCTCGACCTCTCGCTTCAGCTTCACCGCCTGGTCGAACCCTGCCTGGCTGAGGAAGTGCACCTTGCGGGAGCTCGAGAGCCCCTTGACGTGGCGGTTCCCGATATCCACCATCCCCTCCTGACCGAGGTCCATGAGGGTCTTCGCGATGTTGTTGCGTCCCACTCCGATGCCGTTGGCTATGCCTTCCTGGGTAACCGCTTTGGGGGCGTCGGCGTCATGCAGGTACTTCTGGTACGGGAGGAGATAGAGGAGCACCTTTTCCCAGGTGTTCAGAAGGTACTTGCGAGAGGCGCGGTTCACAGTGTCAAATCGACCTCTCGGAAAAAAAGATTCTGCCCTGAAAAGTAGCATGCTCAAATGGGGTTTATATAGGCAAGAGGAGCCTCGAATCGTTCAGTCGGAAAATGGAGGATTTCAGATGATTCCGAAGCTAGGACGCCGGATCACGCTGCTGATCGAGGGCTACCCGCGGAAGGGTTTCCAGCTGTACTCTCGGATGCTCAAGGAAGGGGCATCGGGAGTTTGCGTCAGCAGGCTCCACCCGGACTACGTCCAACAGAAGTTCGATGTCCACGCCCCGACCTACTGGCTCAGCAGTTGCAAGGGCAAGGACGTGCTCTCTCCCAAGCAGGTGACATCGGTCGTGAAGGCGATTCGATCCGCCCTCGACCCCGATGCGCCGACGGTCGTATTCCTCGACGGCATCGAGTACCTGCTGCTCTACAACGACCTAGCCAAAGTGGAGACCTTCCTCAAGGACCTGGAACGCAGCCTGGAGAATACGAACGCCGAGGTTGTGGTGGCGCTGGACCCCTTGACGATGGAGCAGAGGGACCTGGAGGCGATGTACGCCACTGTACAGCACATTACAGTGGACGACCTCGAGGCGATGCTGCCTATGCCACAACCTCAGCAAACCGTCGCAGCCGCGCCGTTGAGCGCAGGTCAAACAGTCTAGGATCGAGCGCGATCAACAGGATCGAGTCCGCATCCATCATTACGTCGTTCAGTTGCTCGACGAATATCTGAAGGCGCTGGAAATCATTGAACAGCGAGAGGTACTCGATCCCGTCCATGACCACGACCGAGTTCTTGTTCTCCTTTGCGAATAGCGCGATCTTCTGTAGGAGCCGCTGCAGCTGCTCCGGAGGGACGTTCTCCGGCCCAGGCCGCTCGCTCAGCCATATGCTGTTGACCGGTTTCCCGCCCCACTGGTCCGCTAGAAGGTCGGGGTGCAGCCTCGAGACGCACAGAACCTTCCTCCCAGTATCCAGGAACTCCTGCGCGATGTGGATGGTTCGCCCGAGCCGGTCCTCCGTCACCAGGTAGGTGCGGCCGTAATCGAAGACGAGAGAGGCCCTGCCCGTTCCTACCGTCACCTCGGAGAATCGACGGTCCAGCGCTCTCGACTCCTCGGCCATCAATGTTGCCACTCACCATGTAGCCCTAGGATGTGCTGTCAGCCTATGCTACAGCAATCGTTTAATACTTTGTACCTACCGCGCGCCCGATGAGAGGCGCATCCAGTGCGTGCTAGAAAGTGGCAGACTAGATGCGGGTCTTCCTCTGCCCGCGTCGGTCGATGATCGAGACGGCCATGTGCGGCGTGTTGTGCTCGAATGCTGGATTGCCCTCATTATCTAAGGCGATAACGCCGCCCAGCCCCTGGACCCTCTCGCCCAAGTACCGTATCGAGTCCTCTGCCGCTCCCTCGATGCTCATTCCAGCCTCCACCCGCTCGCACACGCGGCGTGCGATCACCGTCTTCATGAGCGACTCCCCATAGCCAGAGGCGGAGACCCCCGCCGAGCGGTTGTCGGCGTAGTTACCGCATCCCACCAGAGGACTGTCCCCCACCCTACCCGCGAGCTTGTTCGGCGTGCCGCCGGTGGAGGTCGCGGCGGCAATGTTGCCGTTCTCGTCCAAAGCGACCGCCCCCA
This sequence comes from Methanomassiliicoccales archaeon, assembly GCA_035506675.1. Classification (GTDB taxonomy): domain Archaea; phylum Thermoplasmatota; class Thermoplasmata; order Methanomassiliicoccales; family UBA472; genus JAJRAL01. Next base: position 25,673 of record DATJOX010000011.1, on the reverse strand, counting down.
CTGTCCCCTTCTTTCCAATGCCTTCCATGAAGACCTGACGGGCGTGGAACCCCTTGTCTTTCCGAATCTCATCCAGGCGGTCGCGCTCCCTTCCAACGAGTAGGGCTTCGGTAGGCACGAGCTTCATTCCTATGGATTCAGCGAACCGGCGCGCGCCCTCACCGACAAGCATGCAATGCTCGGTTTGCTCCATTACCTGCCTCGCTAGAGAAATCGGATGCGGGATGTTCTGGACGGCCGCGACCGCCCCAAATCGCAGGGAGCTGCCTTCCATGATCATGGCGTCAAGCTCGACCTCGCCATCGCGATTGAGGAACGATCCCACGCCCGCATCGAAGGTCGTGTCCTCCTCCATCGACCGCACCGCTGCCTCAACCGCGTCCAGTGCGGATCTCCCTTCTACCAGCAGCTCGTAACCGATCTCCGCAGCCTTCGCGCATCCGAGCTTGTGCGCTTCATGAGCCTCGTGAGGGATATCCCAGGCGCCCCCGTGAACGATGATGCTTGGTCTCAAACCTTTACTCCCGTTGAGGGAGGAACGCAACCAGTTGGATAAGCGCTTTTCGAAAAGAAGAAAGAACAAAGTGGAGGCCCGCTGAATGCGGGCCGTAGGGTTTACGAGGAGCCGTTCTCCTTCATCTCCCCGCTCAGGTACTTTGCGTACCCAGACATGTCCAGTAGGCCGTGGCCGGAGAGGTTGAAGACGATGATCTTCTTCTCGTTCTTGCGCTTCGCCTCTTGGGCGACCTTGATCGCCGCGGCAATCGCGTGCGTGGACTCGGGGGCGGGGATGATTCCCTCCGCACGGGCGAACATTACTCCCGCCGCGAAGGTCTCCTTCTGCTCCACCGCCACCGGCTTGACCAGCTTCAGTTTCGTGGCCAGACTGACCGTCGGCGCCATGCCGTGATACCTCAGCCCGCCGGCGTGTATGGGGGAGGGCATGAAGTCCTTCCCCAGGGTGTACATCTTGAACAGCGGTGTCATGCCGGCGGTGTCGCCGAAGTCGTAGCGGTACTCGCCCTTCGTCAGCGAAGGGACCGAGACCGGCTCCGCGGCCAGGAACTCCGTGTGCACCTTTCCCTTGATCTTCTCCCCGAGCAATGGGAAGGAGAAGCCCGCGAAGTTGCTACCGCCTCCGACGCAGCCGATCATGTAGTCGGGCACGGTGTCGATCAACTGCAGCTGCTTCATGACCTCCTGGCCAATGACGGTCTGGTGCATCATCACATGGTTCGCGACGCTGCCGAGCGAATACTTCGTCTTCTCGCGATGCACGCACATTTCGATCGCCTCGGAAATGGCGATGCCCAGCGATCCTGTGTTGTCCGGGTTCTCTTTCAACAGCTTCTTGCCGAACTCGGTGACGGTGCTCGGCGAGGGGTGGACCTTTGCCCCATAGGTCTCCATCACGTACCGGCGGTAAGGCTTCTGGTCGTAGGAGACGCGCACCATGAAGACGGTGCAGGTGAGGCCGAACATGCACGTCGCCAGTGCGAGGGACGATCCCCATTGCCCCGCTCCGGTCTCGGTCGTGAGGCTCTCGATCCCCTCCTTCATGTTGTAGTAGGCCTGTGCGATCGCGGTGTTTGGCTTGTGGCTGCCCACCGGGCTCAGGTCCTCGCGCTTGAAGTAGATCTTCGCCGGCGTCTTCAGCGCCTTCTCGAACCTGATCGCCCGGACCAGGGGGCTAGGCCGATTGCACATGATGAGCGCTTCCCTGACCTCCGATGGTATGTCGATGTACCGCTCCTCGGACATCTCCTGGCGGATGATCTCGTCCGGGAAGATGGCGCGCATCTCCTCGAACTTGATCGGCTCGTTGGTGCCAGGGTTCAGAGGCGGAGGAAGCTTCTCTGGAAGGTCAGCGGCGATATTGTACCACTTGCGCGGGATGTCGTCGATACTCAGGGACACTCTGATGTCCGATGTCGGGTTCATGCCTAGGGGTAATAGTCGGACACTATTTAACATTTTTGCGTATTGATGTACACAAATATTCAAAATGCCAAGCCCGGAACGTCAATGCTGTTATTCGAAAACCGAGAAAAAGTGACAATGAGCCGACTTCAGGCCAGTCCGAGAGGAGAGGGGGGAAGCTTCAATCAAAGCTTAGCGGATCGCCTTGAAGTCGGTTCGTCCGTGGGATGCACGGACTCGCCCGATGTTATCGGGATAGAGATGGATTCGGTTCAAGGGGGTATAAATATCCCGATTCGGAAATCATTAGTGATTCTAGTGTCTGGCCCTCATCCGATCATGTATCCACAGGTGGGACAAACGAGGGCGTTCTCCTGCACCCTGAGAGCGGAGCCGCAATCGGGACATGACTGGATTATGTCGCCGGCGGTGAGGACCTGACTGGGCCGGGAGCCTTCGCGATAGATCGTTATCCCCTTGCACTTTCTCTCGTAGGCAAGTGCGTAGATCTGCCTCACCTGCTCCTTCGTGCTCTCTGCGGGCAGGTTGATTGTCTTGGATACGGCATTATCCACTTGCTCCTGGAAGGCCGCCTGCATGAGCACGTGCTCTTCTGGAGTGACATCGTAGGAGGTCACGAACACCTCGCGCACCTCCGGCGGTATCGAGGAGAACTCGCGTATGGAGTGCGTTCCAGCGAGCATGTCTGGCATCCTGTCGTCCCAGAACCCCTTCTTCTTGGCAACGTCGATGAAGTACGGGTGGATCTCGCGGAGGTGCGAGCCATCGAGGACATGCTTGACGTAGGATAGCGCGTACAACGGCTCGATCCCGCTGGAGCAGGAAGCTATCATGGAGATCGTGCCCGTTGGTGCGATGCTGAGCAGGGTCGCGTTCCGACGCGGGTTCTTGAAGACGCTCTTGCTGATGTTCGGGAAGCTCCCCCTGGCATCCGCGATTGAGCGCGAGGCCTGTTCCGCGCGTTCACGTATGAACCTGACCAGTCTCGTCGCGAATGCGATCGATTCCTCGGAGCCATAGCGCATGTTGAGCTTCACGAGCGCGTCTGCGAACCCCATCACCCCAAGCCCGATCTTGCGATTGCCGTAGGCCATCCCGTCGATCTGCGGAAGCGGATACTTGCTCACGTCGATGACGTTGTCGAGAAACCGGATGCCGGCATCGACCGTCTTCGACAGCCGCTCCCAGTCGACGTCGAAACCGTCCGCTTTCTCGGTCAGCATCTTGTCCAGGTTCATCGATCCAAGGTTGCACGCCTCAAAGGGCAAGAGCGGGACCTCACCACAGGGATTCGTCGATTCGATCTGCCCCACCCCGGGCGTGGGGTTCGTCCGGTTGATGGTGTCGATGAATATCATCCCTGGATCGCCGCTTCGCCAGGCGCTCTTGCTTATGTCGTCGAATACCTTCGCGGCGTTCTTCTTTCCCGCTGGCTTCTTGGTTCGGGGGTTGATGAGCTCGTAGTCTTCGCCCTTCTTTGCCCTTTCCATGAATTCGTCCGTGGCCGCGACGGAGATATTGAAATTCGCGAGCGATTTGAGGTCATCCTTCGAGTGAATGAACGTCTCGACGTCAGGATGGTCGACACGGAGAATACCCATCGAGGCCCCTCGCCGACGGCCGCCCTGCTTGATCACATCCGTCGCTGAGTCGAAGACCTTCATGAAGGACACGGGTCCCGAGGCGATGCCCATTGTCGATTTTACGATGTCGCCCGCCGGCCGAAGCCGCGAAAAGGAATATCCGACCCCGCCTCCCGACTGCTGGATTGTTGCAGCCCATTTGATCGCCTCGTAGATTCCTTCAATCGAGTCTTCCACCGGGATCACGAAACAAGCCGCGAGCTGCTGCAGTTCGGTCGCAGCGTTCATCAAGGCCGGTGAGTTCGGCAGGAACTCGAGTCGGCTCATCATTCCGAAGAACTCTTCCTCCTCCTTCGACGCCTTTCTTCCATCCGAATACCTGTCATTCGCTGAGGCGACGTTCTTGGCGACGCGTCGGAACATCCCCTCGGGGGTCTCGATCACATTGCCGTTCTCGTCCTTCAAGAGATACCGCTTCTGCAACACGACGAGGGCGTTCTCGCTCAGACTGGCCGCCTCAGCCATGCGGAAAACATTCGAACCGAAGGTAGATATGCGTAACGCTCGCTGTCCGCGGTTCTCGCCGTGGCGAGTGCATAAATACACCCGCTCGACAATATTCCCGCTCAGGGAACATGCACTACGGCACGACGACCAAGCTCTCTCCCGAGGCGGTCATCGAGAAGGCCATCGAGTACTTCGGCAAACTCGGACTCGAGGTCACTGGGAACGAGGGCTACTCGCTTCTGATGCAAGGTGGAGGGGGCTACATCGACCTCAGCGTGTACGTTGACGGCGACACTGAGGTGGACGTGGTGACGCAGGAGTGGAGCGAGCAGGTGAAGCAGTTCCTGCAGCGCATCGGGTAGGTGTCGCCTTGTCACAGGTTGAGTTCGACGGCCGGCCGCACGTGAAGCTCGAGGAAGGGAAGGAGTACACGGTGCGCATCGTGGACAACGGCAAGCAAGGCGACGGGATCGCTCGCGTCGCTGGGATGGTGATCTTCGTGCCAGATACCAAGCCGGGTGATGAGGTGCGCGTGATCATCGAGCGCATCTCGCGCAACTGTGCCTTCGCGAGGAAACTGTAACGCGCGATCTAGCGGCTGCCCGCGTGGAAATCGCTTTTGAAGTCGCGCCCTCGAACCGAGACGATCGGAACGTATGTGAGCAGCTTGCGGGCCATGGCGACCATTACTGCCTCCTCCGGTCCGGGAGCCTCGATTCCACCGAAAATGGCATCGTTCTCCGGTTGCGCCAGGAATTGGATGAGCAGGGCTTCTTTCGCCACTCCCTCGACCTGCCTCCCGATCGTCTCGATGCCCTCGAGGTCCGTGTATCCCGGAATCACTCTTACCCAAATGCGAACGTCCTGGCCTCTCAGTTCTTCCAGGCTCTCTCTCAGTGCCTTTTGGTAGCGCCGCGCCTTGTCCTCCGGAAGGCCGGTGAGGTCCGAGGCGCATCGAACGTTGTCGAACGGGCACTTCACTTCGACGATGTACTTGTGCACCATTCCCAGGGTCTTCTTTATGGTGGCCGGGTCGGAGCCGCTGGTCTTCAGCGTCACGCGGCGATTCATGCGGTGGAGGCGTTCGAGCAGCTCCAGCAGCTCGTTCTTCTGGATCGTGGGTTCCGCGCCGCCCAGGTAGACCTCCTCGACCTTCGGGTCAGCGATCACTTCGAGCACCTGCGCCAAGCTGCGCTCGAACTTGGGCTGGTGCAGGTGAGTGCAGTATGGGCAATGGAGGGGGCAACCGTAGAAACGAACGTTGACCGAGCGCCCCTCCTTCTCCAGCCCAATCAGTTTCACGGAGCTGTTATCGCGTTCCGCGAATATCGCTTTTGCTGGTCTCCGTCCGCCAGGAACCCGCGACCTTGAAGTTCGAGATGAGCTTCGCGGCGGCAGACGGAGCGTAGCTGCCTGTGCCAGTGATCAGCAGGTCGAACGTGTCAAGAGGCGTGCCTTCGAACATCTGGCTTCTGAAGGGGACGCCCTCCTTTCTGCCATCAACCTCCATCGGGTCGAACAGGTCGAAGGGCACGAGCTTCGAGTTCGAGGCGAGCACGAAGGCGGAGACCCCCATGTGCCTGGCGGCGCCCGCGAGCGCGTGTGTTCCGGTCTTGTTGACGACGAACCTCTTCGAGATCGAGTCCGCGCCGCATACCATCACGTCGCACCATCTTGCCGCTACGTACGCCATCGAATCCGGCGTGACGCTGCACTCGATTCCAGCGGCCGTCAGCGCCTTCGCCATCTCGAATCCTTCCCCTCCCGGAAGCGACTCGAGCACCATCACCTCGAGCGCTCTGGTGCGTCCGGCCTTGACGAGGGCGGCCGTTACCGCCGAGGAATTCGATATCGTTGCCACTTTGTTCTTGCTCAGGATTTGGTCGAAACGTGCGGCGATGTCCTCGTTGGCCTTTCGCTCCCTGCGAACGAACTGGTCGAGGTGGTCGATGATGGCGTGCTTCTTTGCGTCGTTCGTTTCAGGGCCGTCCAAGTCCAAGAGGAGCGTGTTCAGCACCGAGAATAAGGGTGCCATGGAGCGACGCACGTCGTAAGTCTCGTTGCAGAAATCCACGAGATCGAGAGTAGATGGCATCTCCTGCAGGACCATCAAGTTCAAGAGCGACCCAGCGACGTCGATCGCAACCGAGGACGCCCCATGCACGTTGTCATTTCGCACCCTCTCGACTATCCGCAATAGCTCGGGGTGCATGCCCAACGACCCGTCCTTCGTTCGCGCGGTCTTGATCAGGAATCGGCTTCGCTCACCGAGCAGACAACCTCGTCGGAGATCTTCTCCATCTCGCTGACCGTGCGCTCGGAATAGTTCTTCGGGTCCATCGAGATTAGCATGTTCGTGCCGTTGCTCGATACGCGCTCCTGAGCCCGCCTGAGGACATCGAGCACGGGTCTCAGTCCGTTCCACATCTCTAGGACATCAATCCCGTTCAGAGCGACGATCCCATCAGGGTATTCCTCCAGGAACTCCTTGACGCGGGTTTCGAACATCTTGAGGTTCATCGGTGGAATGCAATCGGACTCCGGCCTTGGGCTGAGCCAGAGTGTCTTCATTAAGCTGGGGTCGAAATTGAACTGCGTGCGTAGCTGCATCGGCGAGTGCTTCGAAATGTAAAGGGTCGGCCGGCCATCCTTCAGCTCGTGCCTCAGGATCTGATGTGTGCGCAACGGCACTCGTTCCTCGAACAGATACATCCTCCCATCAGCGATCTCCATTCTCAATTCCCTCCTCTGAGGAGCGAAGAGCGAATGTTGATTGAACTAGGTTGTCCGCTGCTAGGGCGCTAGCAATTCGTATCGTCCGCCGATGTAGCGGCGGGGATATATGAACCGGCGTCGTCCGCCGACTCAGGTCTCGATTCATGTGGCAGGGGTAAATAGGGCCAGGTGAGGGTAGTAGGCCCCCTTCTGTTTCAGGCGGCATTCAACTAAGCACCCTACCCGCCGGTCCCGAGATCTCATCCCGGCTGTTTGGGCTTGCTCGGGTGGGGAGTCGCCGTTTCACCAAGTCCCCGACCAACGTCATCGCCGAGCGAATCATCCTCGATCGGGGCTGTGTCGTTTCTGTGCCCTTGCCCAGGCTCTCGCCTGACCGCTTGTGCGGTCCACCTTTCTCGTCGAGGGGGGACCTTCCTCAGCTGGACTCGCGTCCTACCGTCGGCCGCCCTCCCTCTCCTGGCGAATCCTTCAGACACGTCTTTTCGTATTTATACTTGACCGCCAGGCGGCGGGGGCGTCATCTGCGGAGCCTGTGACGGTCCGAAGAAGAACGACTTCACTCGGCCGAGGGTCAGGTAGTATAGGATTAGCAGAGGGATCACAAGGCGTATGGCCAGGCCTACCACTGTGTCCGTTCCGGGTAAGGCAACGGCCTGCACGACAGTTGCGATCAGGTCGACGATCATGAATGTCACGCCCAGAGCCCAGGCCCATCTCGAACCCTTCAGGAAGCCCCAGGCCAGGAACGCCGCGACCAGCATGAAGACCAGGAACACGATCGCTAGCACTGCGAATATCGTTCGGAAGTTGTCAATTATCCATTGTGGAGCGCCTCTGGTCGTGAGTTGGTTGAGCAGGTCGGTGTTGTTCGAGAGCACCAGCAACAAGACGCTCCCGAACAGAGCAATTAGAAACACCACTGCGAGCAACGCGGCCAGCACGGCAAGAATAGTCACCCCAGTCGGGCGAGGACCGTAACCCATTTCGATTTCCTCCGAGGTCGGGATTGACAGCCGATGGTATTTGAATCCGCGCAGGGCGTTCGACGCAGAGCCAGCGCCTCGGCTGATGCAAACCTTAATAACACAACCTTGCATTCCGACGAAGCAGGCAGGGGTAGCCAAGCCTGGCCAAAGGCGCCAGATTGAGGGTCTGGTCCTTAGTGGTCCGTGTGTTCAAATCGCACCCCCTGCACCATCCTTTTCCATTCGCGTCGCCCGGCTTTCCGTTTGCTTGTCTTAGAGACGTGTTGCAGTCCTCGATACGCGACTGAAAAGAAAAGACGAGAGGGCCTGGGAAGATGAAAGAGAGGCTCTGCGAGATCGTTCCTAACTAGTACACGAACGGGATGAGCCGCTTGCTGCGCTTCCTGTAATCGTCGTATTCGGTTCCGAACCGGCTCACCATCATCCTCTCCTCGAGAGTTATACGGTGCAGGAGATAGGGCACGAGTAGGAACATCACGATGAATCCCAGGATGCTCGGGATGATGGTCGGGAAGCTGAGGAAGATCAGGATCGCCCCGAGGTAGGCAGGGTGACGGATGCGCCGATAGATGCCATTGGTGACGAGGGTATGGTCATCCCTCAATCTGAGCAGGCCGGAGAAGTTCTTCTTCAGCGTCGCCATCGCGACGGACCGTATGACGAGTCCGACGATGAGCATCGCGAGGCCGATGGCCAGGAGGTATGGATTCCCGGCGAGGATCGTCCCTCCATCAATCGTGAATCCGTGATTCGCCGCCATTCCCCAGGGGTCGACCGCGATCGCAATGAACCCGAAGAGAATGATCACGAACAGGAGCACTGTGTAAAGTGGGCTCTCATAACGGGCGTTGACCATTGCCTCCGGTGATTCTCCGAACTGGTTAATAATCTTGACGAGGCGCGCTACTCCTTGGCCATCGCCACGACGTCTTCCCAATCCAGCATCTCGAACGGGATCAATGTCTCTGTCTTCCGAACGTGAGGGAGCTTCCTGATCGCGAGGATGTGCTGGTCGATGTCGAGGGGCGTTCCGGTCAGCATGATGATGAAATCATACGAGCCGTGCACAAAGTCCATCCTCTCCACCTTGGAATCCATGATCAGACCTTGGTGGATGATCTGGTTCGCGAAATCCCTCTCCTTGCCTGGCTCGATCACGACTAGCAAGTACGCCCGCCCGTTCTTCGTGCTCATCACGCTCACCCGGGGTAACTAGGTAGGCGGTGGTTGATTTCCCTTGCGGCGAAAGGGCTCAATGTCAGACTTGCATCAGAGGCCTGAGCACGAGGCGAGTCACGGGAGCGCTTCCAGAAGCAATCGTGTGACTGCATCGGCAGCCTCCGCTACCTCCGGAGTCAGCCATTCCCCGAAGTCACAGTCCTTGGGCTGGACGAGGATCAGGCTGACCTTCGCGTGTCCGAGTCGGTCAATGCCTTCGCACAGCAGTCCGATCGGAAGCGTGTGAGACGAGAGCGTTGCTTCGACCGGCAGCCCTTCGTATCCTCTCAGCTCGAAGCCGCCCGGAGGGAGACCAATGAGGGCTGCGTCGACCAGCAGAACGTGAGTCGGGTTGAAAGCGATGATATCGTTCGTATACCCCTCAGGCACCGTCTCGCACTCAACAAGGAGAACATTCGGCGACGTCCTGCCTCGGAGTTCCTGCACGATCCTGACGCCGACGCAATCATCGGTTCGTATCGGGTTGCCAAGCCCCAGAACCGCCACCCGGGAGGCTCCTGCCAGCCAGGCTCGCAGCTCGTTCCTCCATCCCGCATTCCTCAGCTCTTTGGGTTTGGTGGTCCCGCCCTGCGAGGATGCGACAATACTCGATGCCTCTGAATCAGCCGCGGACAATTTCTTGCACCAGCTTCCTTTCGTTGTCGTATACCCGCACCGCAATCGGCATTTGTCCGATCGCGAAGTGCGTCGCGCACCCGAAGCAAGGGTCGTAGGCGCGGAACGCCATCTCGACCCTGTTCAGCATTCGCTCGTCTACCTTCCCGCCATGGATCAGGCCCTTGGCCGCGTCACGCACGCTCATGCAAATCGAGGGGTAGTTGTTGGTGGTGGCGACGATCATGTTGATCTTCTTGACGAGCGCTTGCTCATCGAGGTGATAGTGATGAATGAGGGTGCCTCTCGCGGCCTCTACCACTCCCACCCCCTCGCCCGGCTCGCCGGGTTGCCTCCTCACGTCCGCGCTCGTGATCTCCGGATCGCAGGCGAGCTCGACCGCGCGTTCCGCCGCGTACAGCAGCTCGACCAATCTCGCCCAGTGGAACGCAAGCGTTCCGTGCACCGGCTTTCCAAGCGTACGGGACAGTTGCTCATACTCCGCTTGCGCGAGAGGTGTCGCCATGCCATCCGCGGCGTTGAGCCGTCCGAGCGGCCCGACGCGGTACGCGCCGTTCGCCTCCCCGTCGACGAATCCCTTCCAGCCGATTCTGCGGAGGTAAGGGAACTTGGAGTAGGTCCACTCCTCCGAGCGTTCGGCGATGTGCTCCTGGTAATCTTCGCCACGGAACCTCGCGAACTCCTTTCCAGAAGGATCGACCACCCGGACCTCGCCGTCGTAGAAGTTGACGTGGTTGTGCGCGTCCACCGTTCCCATGTAGTAAGTGCGCATGGTGAACGCGTCGTTCTTGATCATGTCCATGTAGCCTGGATTCTCCAGGACCAGGTTATGGAACAGGTCAAGCGTGAACCGCGCGAACTTCACGGAGGAGCGCGCCATCTCTAGGATCGCGACGCGATTCTCTTCGCTCAGCGGTTTGGACATGCCTCCTGGCAGTCCGCTCACTGGATGAGTCGCCCTCCCGCCGATGATCTCAGTGATCTTCTGCCCGAAGGCCCGGTGCTTGATCACTTCCTTGCCGGCATCGAGACCGGCCTTCTCGATCACGCCGATGATGTTGCGCTTGCCGGGCGGGGCGTCCGGTCCGACGATGAAGTCTGGACCGCCGAGGTAGTAGAAGTGAAGCGTGTGGTCGTAGAGGATGTAGCCCATGTACTGCAGTTCGCGGAGCTTCTTCGCCGTCGGAGGAGGGTCGACGTGGAACGCAACGTCCAATGCCTTAACCGAGGCGGCGTGGTGCGCGACCGGACAGACGCCGCATATCCTCGTGGTCAGTATCGGCATCAGCTCGGCCCTCCGTCCGACGCAGAACGCCTCGAACCCGCGGAACTCGGGGATCTTCAGGTAGGCGTTCTCCACCTCGCCCTGCTCGTTCAGGAAGATCGAGATGTTGCCGTGCCCCTCGAGCCTGGTGATCGGATCGACCTTGATCTCCTTCATCTCTTCATCCTCCTGCGCCTCAAGATCGACGATGGAAGACTGAACATGTAGAGCGTGCCCACCGGGTCCTTGATCTGAGCCATCAGTGCCGCGACTTCCTTTTCCGTGTAGGCGCCCTTCTCCTTGCCGGTATCCAGTATCGCCGCCAATGCGGTCAGCATCCCCGCCCCGACCTCGGGCTGGTTCGGGGCCGCTCCTCCGCACCCAGTGCAGGGCATGTCGACCCGCAGGCATTGCGCGCCGCAGCCGCTCCTCGTGGCCATGCCCATGCAGACGATCCCTTGCTCCATGAGGCATCGTTCCGGTTCTGGAACGAACTCGTGCACGCGGTGGATGCCTGTGATCTTCTTGTTCTGGCGCTTGCGAGGGCACTCGTCGCATACCGCTGGCAAAGGCGCGAGCACCGAGCCTTTCGGCGGCAGCTCGTCCTTCGCGATCGCGTCGATCGCTTTGAGGATCAACGCGACCGGAGGAGGGCAGCCAGGTAGGAAGTAGTCCACGTCGACGACCTGCGCCAAGGTACGGACCGTATCGTGGAAGGCCGGGATCTCCAGTCGTCCTTCCTTCACCTTGGATTCAGGGGTCGGCCTTGCCGCCTTCAGTCCGCCCTGGCCGTAGACCAGTCCGAGGATCGAGTCCGCATCACCCAGGTTCGCTAGCCCCGGAACACAGCCTTCGTGCGCGCATGAGCCGAAGGCGACCAGGTTCTTCGATTTCGCGCGCAGCAGCTTGGCCATGTGCTCCTGCTCGTCGTTCCTGATCGAGCCGTTGAAGAAAGTGAAGTCGATGTGTCCATCCTGCATCGCCTCGACCTCCTTGTACTTGACGTCCAGCGCCACCGGCCAGAACACGATGTCCGCGAGATCGAGGATGTCGAGGAGCTTTTCGTTGGTGTCCAGGACCGCAATCTCGCACCCGCCGCAACTGGCGGCCCAGTAGAACGCGAACTTGAGCTTGCTCACGATCGCGCCCCCTTCGGCGGTCTGCCCATCATGTATTCGTGCATCGCTTTCGCGGCCCTCTTCCCCGCACCCATGGCGCTGATGACGGTCGCGGCTCCCGTGGCCACGTCGCCCCCGGCGTAGACGCCTTCCAAGCTGGTGCGGCCGCTCGCATCCACGCGGATTATCCCCGTACGCGGATCGACGTCAAGGCCTTCCGTGGTGCGTTGGATGAAGGGGTTCGGGGTCTGCCCGATGGCGACGATGACCGTGTCCACCGGCTCGGCGAAGTCGGAGCACGCGATCGGTTTCACCCCCCTCCTACCTTTGGCGTCGGGCTCGGTCAGCTCCATGCAGGCGCAGCGCATCTCCCTCACCCAGCCCTTCTCATCGCCGTAGAACTCGACAGGGGCGCAGAGGTACTTGCAGACGAGTCCTTCCTCCTCCGCGTTCTCGATCTCTTCCTTGCGCGCTGGCAACTCATCTCGCGAGCGCCGATAGTTCAGGCACACCTTTGCCCCCAGCCTCATCGAGCTGCGCGCGCAGTCCATCGCGACGTTGCCACCGCCGATGACCACGACGTGCTTGCCGATGCGTATCGGGGTGTCGGATTCGGGGAAATCGTAAGCCTTCATGAGATTCACGCGGATCAGGAACTCGTTCGCCGAGTAGATCCCTCCCAGGTTCTCTCCCGGCACGTTGAGGTACTGGGGCAGTCCCGCCCCGGTGCCGATGAAGACCGCGTCGTACCCTTGCTGCAGTAGCTCAGGGACCGTGTGGATGCGTCCGATGAGGTTCCCCAGGCGCACGTCCACGCCCAACCTCCTCACGAACTCCACCTCTCCCTTGACGATCGCCTTCGGAAGGCGGAACTCCGGGATCCCGTAGCTGAGCACGCCCCCTCCGACGTGCAGCGCCTCGAAAAGCGTGACCGCGTGCCCCAGCCTCACCAGGTCTGCTGCCGCGGTCAACCCCGCTGGCCCCGCTCCGATCACCGCCACCCTCCTTCCTGTCGGTGGGGCGCACTCGGGCACGTGGCACTCGTGCGTGCGTTCCCAGTCCGCGAGGAAGCGCTCCAGGCGGCCGATGTTGACCGGCTTCCCCTTCTTTCCCAGGACGCAGCCCTTCTGGCACTGCTCCTCCTGCGGGCAGACTCGGCCACAGACCGCCGGAAGCGCGTTCCTGGTCTTGATCGTCGCTATTCCGCCCAGATAATCCTTCTGAAGGATGCAGTTGATGAACTCGGGAATGGGGACTTCCACGGGGCATCCGGTGATGCACTGGGGGCTTTTGCATTGCAGGCACCTGCTCGCCTCGCGGAGCGCCATCTCTTCCGAATAGCCAAGCGCGACCTCGTTGAAGTTCTTCACGCGTTCGTTCGGCTCCTGCTTGGGCATCTCCACTGGTTCGGGTCGCTTTGAGGGGCTCGCCTTTTCCGCCTTATCCTTCGTTTCGGCCGTGCTCGCACCCCCTGTTCTTTTCCCAGAGCATCGAGCTTAGGCGCTCCTCGGGCAGCATCGTGCGCTGCCTCTTCACGAGCTCATCGAAGTCTACCAAATGCCCGTCGAATTCCGGTCCGTCCATGCAACCGAACTTCGTGCGCCCTCCGACGGAGACGCGGCAGACGCCGCACATGCCCATGCCATCGATCATGATCGGGGTGACCGTGACCACTGTTGGGATGCCGTAGGGCTTGGTTAGTTCGCTAACGCGCTTCATCATGACGACCGGGCCGAGGACGACGCAGCGGTCGAATCTCTCCTTGGCCAGCATGTCGGTCAAGAATCCCAACCCCTTCACACCGATGCTGCCGTCGTCGGAGCTGACTATCACGCGATCGCTTGACGCGGCCGCCTCGTCCCTCATGAAAAGGAATTCCTCGCTCCTGCACCCCAGTACGAGGGTAACGTCGTTCCCGGCCCGCTTCATCTCTCTCGCCTGGAGGACCGCAGGAGCGATCATGATGCTTCCCCCCACGACAAGGACGCGACCGAATGACCTGATATCAGAGGGATTGCCCAGCGGCCCGGTGACGTTCACCAGGCTCTCTCCTTCCTCGAATGTGCCGAGCTCCTTGGTCGTTTTGCCTACCTCGTGAAACGCGAAGGAGACGGTCCCCTTTGCGGAGTCACAGCCACAGATGGTCAGCGGGACCCTTTCGCCGCCCTCCCGAGCGATGACGATCACGAACTGCCCCACCTTGGCTTTCGCGGCAACGTCCGGCGCCTCGACTTCGAGCAGCGTTTCCTTCGGTGCCAGAATCCTCTTCGCCGCTATCCGGTACGTGCCGTCACCCCCTCCTTTGCCACTTGGCTGATCGGGGTCATCGACGCGAGCTTTCGAGAGAACGCGGCGAGCCTGGGACGGAACTCTCCCTCGCAGCGCGGCGAGAGCTCGTGGACCTCGAACCTTTCCTCCAGGCCCATCCTCTTGAGAGCCGCTGTCAGCACCTCGAGCTGCCGCACCGCCACATCCCTTCCCTGCGGGAGCTTGCAGTCTTTCTCCGCGCAAACCACGCCCATCACGCCGTCGAATCCGCAGCGGAAGGCGTTCGCGACGTGGACCGGATCGAGCCCCTTGAAGCAGGGGACCTCCATCAGCACAGCGCCCTCGTCCCGCAGCACGTCGGGGAAGTCGAGCGCCGAGTATTCCGACCATTGACAGCTGAACACGAGAATCGCAGGTTTGCCGCGCGCTCGGAGGGCGGGAGGCGCCTTGCCGTAGGACGCGAGGACGTCAGCGAACTCGTACCCGCGGACCTGGATCGCGTCGTGAGGACAGACGAGCTGGCACGCTCCGCAGCCGACGCATTTCTCGATGTTAATCGTCGGCGAGGAGAACGACTCGGCCTCGATCGCCTGATAGGGGCAGACGAAGACGCACTTGTCGCACCCCACGCACTTCTCGTTGCTCCACACCGCCCTGCGCGCGTGCTTGACCACCGTGAGCGTTTCGGGAGGGTAGCCGAGCTGCTCCAGCACCATTCCCGCCAGGATCATCCTCCTGGTCTCGATCTCCGTGCCCTCTTTCATGCGGCAGAATCGGTCCGGGCATTGGATGGAGACGATTCGGTTGACGCCTGCTTGCAGCGCTTTGAAAGTGAAATCCGTCGGGATGCGTCCGGCGCATGGAACCCTCAGCGCCAGGTGGGACTCCACCGGAACCCCTACCGCAGCCAAGATGTCCGCCACCTCGCCGCTGCTCGGCGCGCTCCCCCGGCACATCGTGACGAGGGTATCGACCCTGCCCCGTTGCATCGCGGACTTGACGTATTCGAGAAGGTGGTCGTAGTCGTAGTAGGCCATGTCGATCGCAGTGACCGGGCAGGCACTGTAACAGATGCCGCAGACCTGACACTTCTGGTTGTTGATCTCGACCTTCCCGGTCTCCGGGTCGCGGTCGATCGCCTCGAACGGGCAGAGGGAGTGGCAGACGCAGCACCGGCTGCATCTTTCTTGAACGATCTTCACCGATGCCAGGCAGCTATCGCTCATCCTCTCGGACCCCTCCCCGCGGATCAGTGTCGTACTGTATCGTCTTCCGACGATATGAGCGAATGCCTGACGATGACATCGATTGCTCGCATGAGTTAGGCTTTATAAACCCCCATCCTTCCTTTCTTCGCTGAATTTGCAGCATCTGGGAAGGCTCATCTTTTGCTGATGCGAGCGAGCACGGCGTCGCCGAAGCCGCTAGTCGAGACGGCCCCTCCGGCGTCGGGGGTCGCTATCCCGTCTTTGAAGGTGCGAACTAGCGCCTCCTCGGCGACTCTCGCCTCATTGCACAGACCAAGATGCCTCAACATCATGGTGGCAGAGAGGATGGTCGCCGTCGGGTTCGCTATTCCTTTGCCAGCGATGTCCGGCGCGGACCCGTGGCAAGGCTCGAAGACGGAGTACCTCTCACCGATGTTGCCACAGGCCGTGAACCCCAGCCCGCCCACCAGGGCCGCCGCTTCGTCCGATAGGATGTCTCCGTAGAGGTTCAGGGTCACGATGCACTGGAAATCCTTCGGCCTGGTGATGAGCGCTGCCGCCGCCGCGTCGACGAGCATCTCGCGTGCCTCGAGCCCCGTCCCCTCCATCTCCTCGAAGAAGACCCTTCGGAACAGTCCGTCGGACTTGCGGATCACGTTCGCCTTGTGCACGCAGTGGATGCGGTGCAGGCCACGCCTCTTTGCGAGCTCGATCGCATACTTCACGATGCGCCGGCACGCGTGTTCGCTGACCTTGCGCTCAAGGATGACGGCGTCGCCCTCCTCCCTCTCGATTCCAGTGTACATTCCTTCGGTGTTCTCGCGCACCATCACCAGGTCGATGTCCCCAACCCCTACGTTGGGAAGGATCTTGCGCGCCGGACGGACGTTCGCGAACAGTTCAAGCTCCCGACGCAGATAGAGCAGAGGCGAGCGGTAGTTCGGGTCCGCGATCGGAGTGGTGATTGCTCCGAAGAGCACCGAGTCCGACGCCCGGATTAGCTCCATCGTCTTCGGCGGCAGGTACCAGCCGTAGATCGCATTGCACTCGAGCCCCATGTGAGCGGGGATGAGCTCCAGCTCGTCGGTGACCGCGTTCAGCACGCGCACCGCCTCCGGAACGACCTCCTTCCCGATGCCGTCGCCCTTGATGACGACTATCCGCTTCAACCCTTAACACCCAGCCTATCGACGAGCGAGGCCACGATGATCGGAAGAGTAATCGTTGCGTCGCCTTCCACCGTCACCTGGTCCGCCGTCTCCTTCACCTTGCCCCAAGAGACCGCTTCGCGCACCTGCGCCCCTGAAAGCGAACCGTCGTATTCGAGGGCGGTGGTTAGGTAGATTGCGTAGTCCAGACCTCCCCGGAACTGGTTCCACCAGATTGTATGATGCTTCGAGATTCCTCCGCCGATGATGATGGCGCCCGTCTCCTTCGCCTCGAAGGTGATGTCGGAGAGGTCCTGCTCGTCCCGGAACAGGTCGAGCTTCAAGTTCCGATGAGTCTGCCAGTACATCCAGAGTTGGCTGCCGAACGAACCGTCGGTGATGCCGGGGACGTAGATCGGGACCCGGTTCTTGTGACACCAGTAGAGAAGCGAGCCCTCATCATCGATCCTCGCCCCCACCTGGTCTATGATGTCCCAGGTGGTGATCGAATCCTTCCCCTCGAGGATCTCCTCGAACATGGGGATGAGCTTGCGCTCGAGGACGATCCCGTAGCTCTGGTCGGGCACGAGGACGTTGCCGAGCCTGTTGACGCCCTTGCGCCTCAGCAGTGCATCGTCCATGCAGAAATCGCCGTGATAGTACTTCTTCCAGGTGCGCGCGAGGTCGTGGTCGAGGGTGCCACAGGTGGTGATGATGACATCGACAAGTTTGCGTTTGACCATCTCCACGATGATCCCTCGGGCGCCGGTCGCCATGATGCACGCCGGGAACGATAGGAACACTGTGCAATCCCTGCCGACCATCTTCTCGATGACGTCCACGGCGTCGGCGAGCTTCCGGCCGGTGAAGCCCCCCGATTCCTTCAGCTGCTTCACTAGCGCATCGACGCTCATTCCTTCCGTCACGCGCACGTCCCAAACCGGTCGCTGCTTGGCCATTGGACCCGCCTCGGTTGGGAGTGATTGTTCCCGGGGAGATAAATATTGGGAAAACGATGCGTCGCCGGTCATGACAGAAGCGCTCGTGAAGGACATAATGACGAGGTCCGTGGTTACGCTCCGTCCGAACATGACCCTCAGAGAGGCTTCCAAGGTTCTTTTCGAAAACCATGTCTCCGGAGCGCCGGTGGTGGATGATTCGGGGGCGATCGTCGGCGTTCTCGCGGAGAGCGATATACTGAAAGCGATAAAGACCTACGACCGCCGCCTTCACATGACCTACTCTTCGCCCTCCCTGCTGAGCGTCTGCTTCCGCCCGGAGTACAAGGAGAAAGAGCTTCAGGACGCGATCTGCGAGTTCCAGGAGGAGCTGGTCAAGGACGTGATGACCATAGAGATCTACGTCCTCGAGCCTGAGGACACGGTAACTCGCGCCATTCTTATCCTGAACAGCTTCGGCATCAATCGCATCCCAATCGTGAAGGGAAAGAAGGTTGTCGGGATCGTCACCCGCGCCGACATCATCCGCTATCTCGGTTCGCAGTCGACACAAGCGTCACCCAACCAGGAAAAGCCTTTATCTCTGAAGTAGGGTTGTCCGGGGATAACGTGAAAAAGGCTCAATGCGCAATGCTTTCGATCTACAGTAATTCGGCCCTCGTCGCGCTGAAGCTGGCTGTCGGAATCCTGATGATGTCGGTGAGTGTGCTTTCCGAGGCCATTCACTCGATGATCGACCTGATCGCCGCCATCATCGCGAACTACTCGATCCGCAAGAGCCTCAAGCCCGCCGACCTGGACCACGAGTATGGTCACGCCAAGTACGAGAATCTCGCGGGAGTCGTCGAGGCGATCCTGATCTTCTTCGCCGCTGTGCTCATCATCTATGAGGCGGTCAACCGCCTGATCGAGAACGCACCGGTCGAATTCCTGCTGGCAGGCATAGTCGTAATGGGCATATCCGTCGTCGCGAACCTCTCAGTATCGCACATGCTGATCAAGGTCGGCAAGGAAGAGGATTCCATCGCGCTCATCGCGGATGGCATGCACCTCCGGACGGACGTCTACACTTCCTTGGGCGTGTTCATCGGCCTCGTGCTGATCAACGTGACCAACATCGAGATCCTCGACCCGATAGTCGCCATCATGGTCGCTTTCCTGATCATGAAGGCAGCTTGGGACCTTACACGCGAGTCGAGC
The DNA here is from genome assembly GCA_035506675.1 of Methanomassiliicoccales archaeon. Classification (GTDB taxonomy): domain Archaea; phylum Thermoplasmatota; class Thermoplasmata; order Methanomassiliicoccales; family UBA472; genus JAJRAL01. Next base: position 6,901 of record DATJOX010000011.1, on the reverse strand, counting down.
AAGGGGCTCGTCGATCAGTCGCTCCCTCCCGAAGAGGAAGAGGTGATTCGGAAGGTGCTTAATGAGAACTCCTTCCATTTCGTAAACTTCCACGCCTTGCGAACGCGCAAGGCCGGCGCGGAGAGGTTCATCGACCTGCACCTGGTCGTCAACCGGCAGATGTGCGTCTTGGACGCCCACAACCTCTGCGAGACGCTCGAGCAGGCGATCGAATCGCGCCTGCCTCACACCAGCGTGCTCATCCATCTCGAGCCGTGCGGGAACGAGGACTGCCCCTATTCCAAGGGCGACCGATTCATCAAGGTTGAGTGAGCGTCAAGGTCTCGTCCCACCGTCGAAGGGTCTCCACCAGTGATCGATGAGACTGCTCCGCCGGGGCATTGTTGTCGAGCACCTGCCATGGCGGCCGCGCGAGCCTGAGGACCTTCGATCTTGCTCGCTTGAGGCTCGGTAGGTCCTCGAACATCTCCAACCTATGCTCGCGCTCGAGGATCCGTTTCAGCGCGTTGAGGGGCTGAACATCCACAAGCAGGAGCCGCTCGGGGACCGGCAGCACCCGCGAGAAGAAGTCGTACCCTGCGAACATGAACTTCTCGGGCAGGTACGCGGTGGCCATCAGATAGCGCACGTAGACGATGGTATCGTACCTGCGGCTGTCGCGCCTCAGCGATGCAACCGACAATAGCACATCCCCGATGAAGAAGACCGTCGCCACGGCGCGCATCATCGCCCCTCGCTCTTCGAGACTTCTCCTTGCCAGCTTTCCGCTGATCCTCTCCGAGGGATGGATGCGGACCAGCACCTTCTCTCCCCTTCCCCGGTAGTATTCCTCGATCCAGCGCGCGTGCGTACTCTTCCCCGAACCGTCGATGCCGTCCACGACTATCCAGCGCAGCGAATCACACTCCTAGGAGCAGTAGCAGGGCGGCGGTCCCGAGCGGGATCGTCAGGTTGTCGAATTGTCCGGGGGTCAGGAGTTCGAGGGCGGCCACGAAGACGCCGGCGGCGAGGGAGACCCCGGCTGCCAGCGCAGGAGAAATGTAGTGCATGGCGATTAGACCGGCCGAAGCCAGAGAGCCGTAGAACAGGATGATCGCGAACGAAGCAACCGCGGTCGCTGCGAAAACCGTCAATGTGCCCTCCAGGGTCTTCTTGCCAAGAAGGACGTGACGTCCATAGCGCTTCCCGATCAATCCTCCCATCCCGTCGCCGTATGACATCGCCACGATGGCAATCGAAGCGACCAGCCTGTTGTCGAAGAGGAGGAGCGCGAGGATCGTCCAGGAGATCGCGTAGTAGACCAGACCGAGGTCGTGGCTCTCCCCGGTGGTGCGTCCCAGGAATGATCCGCGCACCTTCCGCGAGGGCGAACGCGAGGACGCGAGCAACAGGAGAGGTATGAAGGGGGCGGCGGCAAGCAGGGCCATCACGTAGGAGGTCTGAAAGATCCACCAAATGAGGACGATGTTCCCGACCATGACGTGCACGAACTTGCGTTGGACGCCGGCTCGCTGGACTGGCGCGAGTCTTGCGGCCATAATGACGACTACGGCGACGTAGAGGTAGACGGCCGCCAGTCCGATCAGGTCACCATCTGCAATCATGGCCGCGAAGAATCTCGCTGCGCGCTATTTCTGCCTTTCCAAAGGCGATGGCCAGACCAAGCGAAGTTGCAGTAGGGCCATGGAATCGCATGGGGATAACCATCCGGTAAGGTATATCTAGACAGCCAGCCGACTGACCTTCCTAATGCACGAAGGCGGGGGTTTCCAGATGACCCAGGTCCTGGAGGCAATGGACGCCGCCGGACTGAAGGGCCCTGTGCTACTGGACGTTCCGTCAACGCAGTTCGTGAAGACGAGCCTGCTTCTAATCAAGGGGCTCTCGCAGGACCGCGGACTACCGGGACTATTCGTCTCTGTGGACCGTCCGCATCAGTACATGGTACACCTGCTCAGCGTGCAGCGGGTCAAGACGGAGAACCTCCGATTCCTGGACGTCATCAGCCGGTTCGCGGCCGACACCAAGACTGCGTCGGCGAAGGTAGGAATGGCTGACGGTCCCTTCCACATTGACCGCCTGGTGAGTTCTTTCCCTGCGCTAGCGAACAATGGTTCGAGCGAGCAGAACGCCGGCTCGAAATACAGGTACGTCATCATCGACAACCTCGCCTCCCTGCTCGCTTTCAACAACTTTTCCTCCGTGAGCATCTTCATCGAAGCACTCGTGCACCATTCGGAGGAGAACGGTGGGCTTCTCATCCCAATCATACTCGACAGCCAGAAGAGCGCCGCCTTGTACGACGCGGCAAGAGCGATGTGCCACGAAGAGCTTCGCATACGCGTAGTCTGCGAAGCGGCGCCCGCAGGATCATCACCGAACACCCTAGGGGAAACGAAGGAGACCTAGAATGCAAGAAGGCAGGCGAGACAGGCAGGATCTAGTGCGCATCACCAGCGGCATACCCGGCCTCGACGAGATGATAGAGGGCGGATTCCCCTTCCCATCGGTGATCCTGGTCTCTGGCCCGGCCGGCACCGGCAAGACCACATTCGCCCTCAAGTACCTCTGCGAAGGGGCGAAATGCGGGGAGCAGGGTCTCTACTTCACCACGCTCAGCGAGCCGACGCAATGGATGCTTCGCTACGCTTCACAATTCGACTTCATCGATAGGGACTACTTTGGGGACGAGATCGTCTACATGGACCTGGGCACGATGCTGCGAGAGTTCGATCATGCCAAGTTGCTCGAGATCATGGAGGCGAAGATCGCCGAGGTGGTGCCTCAGAGGATCGTCATCGACCCGATCACGGTGTTCGGGGGAATGATCAAGGGAGACTACCGCGCGTTTCTCTTCGACCTATTCAACCATCTCAAGAACTGGAACGCGGCCACGGTCGTCACCGGAGAGGTCGCTCCTGGTGAGATCTATCCGCCCGAGGTCTCCTACGCGGTCGACGGAATCGTGCTGCTCATGCTCAACGAGGAGGAAGGCGCGAGACGCAAGTACCTGGAGGTGCTCAAGATGAGAGGGACGAACCACATCACCGGGAAACAGTCAATCGATATCACCCGGCGCGAGGGCATCACGGTGCTCAAGGCTAGGTTCTGAGTATGAACATGAGCGCCGTGACGGCGAAGGCCGCCACCGTCATGATCACGACGCGCGTTTGAACCGCCTTGGCGACGTCCTTGCACGTTACTCTGCTGAGGAGGAGCTTGTTGGCAGAGGCGATCGCGGTCGCGAGCACCGCGGTTATCGCCGCGGTCCATGGATCGATCGTGCCGACGAACGCCAGTGTCGAAACGGAAGCGACCACCGCGGCACTGGATGCGAATCCGCCAAGAGCGATGAGCAGCACCGCCCCGCTCCCCAGGACGTGCTGGAGGCCGACATCCAAAGCGGAGATCGCTACGAATATCGCTCCGAAGCGCAGCGCCGCCCCCACCGAGAACGGCGATTCGATTTCCAGTTTCTCGCTCACTGGCTTCGTCTTGACTGTCAGCCCCATGGCGAATCCGAAGGCGGAGAGCACGATCATCGGCAGCGCCAGGATAGTGGCTGTGGCGAACGAGGGATCGGAGAAGGCGCACACCGCCAGGTCGCGGACGAACATGGTCGCGTTCGCCATGACGATCCCCGCGACCGCCATCGGAACAAGGTCCCTGTTCTTCTTGGCGAGATTGCTCAGGGAGATGGTGGCCGCCTCCGAACTGACCAGTCCTCCGAGCAATCCCGAGACCTTCATCCCCAAGGCCGCTCCTTTTGAACGGATCAGAAGGAAGGAGACGAAGGAGATTGAAGACACGAACACCACGATGAGGAAGAGATTGCTGACGTCCAGCGCGCGTCCGTGGTTGAGGATGTCGAACTGCGGCGGGAAGGCGAGCTGGAGAGTGAGCGGGTAGAGCACGAACGCGATCGTGATGAACTCAAGGGCGGAGATGAGCTCGGCGTCGTCGAGGATGCTAGCGAACCGGTGCAGCCTGCGCTTCGAGACTAGCAGGAATGTGGTGGCAACCGAGACAACGATCGCCTCGAAAAGCAGCCCATACCCGACCAGCATGCCGCTGATGTAAGTGAGCAGGAGGGCGAAGGGAGTGGTCAGTCCAGGCGCCCCGATCAAATAGCGCACGACTAGCAGCCCGACCGCGAGAGCCCCGACGATAGGCAGCCCGATGGCGGCTAGCGCGCCAAGGGAACCAGCGTCCGCCCCTATCGAGGACGCGTTCGCCCCCAAGTAGGCCAAGAGGAAGCCGAAAAGGGAGACCAGGGGGAACGTCCTGATCCCCGCCACCACCACGTCGTCCCCGCGGTGGTGCTCGCGCTCCATTCCCACCAGAGCACCGACTCCGGCGGCGACCACGAAGTAGTAGACGAACTCGATCGGGTTTACCACGCCCTCTTGTAAGCGAGTGCCTACTGAAAAAGACCGCGCTTGTCATAGGTGTGCGGCGTCCTGCCTTCATGGACCTAGCCAGTTCCACCCGGGCGTGTCTTCGCAAGGCGGTAAGGGATTTATATGGGTACCAGCATTACCGCCTGAAAAACCCCTATAGGAGAGAGGTTTGAATTATGGAACTCGATCCACTGATCTACGCAATACCAGTGGCGGGCATAGTCGGCCTGATCTTCGTGGGGCTCCTCACCCGGAGCATTTTCCGAAAAGACACCGGGACGCCTGAGATGAAGGCGATCGGGGACGCCATCCGCGAAGGAGCCATGGCCTATCTTGCCCGTCAGTACAAGACGATCAGCGTCATCAGCGTTATCCTCGGTGTCATCATCGCGGTCGGCATCAACTGGCAGACCGGCGCCGCCTTCTTGGTTGGCGCGTTCTGTTCGGTGCTGTCCGGATACATTGGGATGTATGTCTCTGTGAACGCGAACATACGCACCGCATCGGCGGCCCGGCGCACCTTGAACGAGGCGCTCAAGACCTCGTTTCGGGGCGGCGCGGTCTCCGGGGTCGCGGTCGTGACCTTGAGCCTTCTCGGCGTTGCTGGTGTCTTCTTCCTGTTCTGGCTTGTGATCTTCCCGACGAACATCGCCCCCAACGGAACAGACTTGGGCATCCAGCAGGCATTGTTCGCAGCAGTCGGATATGCATTCGGTGCTTCCTTCGCCGCGTTGTTCGCTCAGCTCGGCGGCGGTATCTACACCAAGGCGGCTGACGTCGGGGCAGACCTGGTTGGAAAGGTTGAGGCAGGAATCCCGGAAGACTCACCGAAGAACCCCGCGGTCATCGCTGACCTCGTGGGAGACAACGTCGGTGACTGCGCTGGACGTGGCGCGGACCTATTCGAGTCCACCGCTGCCGAGAACATCGGTGCGATGATCCTAGGGTTCTCCGTGTACGCCGCGACGGTAGCGGCGGGAAACCCGCAGCCAGGGTTCATCTTTTTCCCGCTAATCGTCCGTGCGCTAGGTCTCCTTGCTGGCCTAGTCGGCATTATGTCCGTTGGGCTCAGGAATGAGAACGAGAACCCGATGAAGGCGCTGAACCGGGGATACTACATCACCGCTGTGATAGCAGCAGTGTTGTTCGGATATGCTGCCTACGCCCTACTGGGTGCGAACTGGGCTTACTTCTTCGCCTGCGGCATCATAGGGATCGTGCTCAGCATCGCCATTGTCTACATCACGCAATACTACACCGCCGGCGAGTACCGGCCAGTGCGTGACATTGCGAAGGCCTCGGAGACCGGGGCGGCCACGAACATCATCACGGGGTTCGCGGTAGGCCTTGAGACCACCGCTCTCCCGGTCATCTCGATCGTCGTTGCGCTCTTGACCTCGTTCGCGCTCGGCGAGATGGCCACCCCTGCCGGGGGCACATCGTTCATCTACGGTCTGTACGGCACCGCCGTCGCCACGATGGGCATGCTCGCGACCTGCGCGTTCATCCTCGCGGAGGACACGTTCGGGCCGATCACCGACAATGCGGGCGGCATCGTGGAGATGTCGGAGCAGCCTGAGGACATCAGGAAGAGGACCGACCGCCTGGATGCAATCGGCAACACCACCAAGGCGCTCACCAAGGGGTATGCGATGGGCTCTGCAGCCCTTGCCGCCTACCTGCTCTTCGGCGCATACTTCGACAAGGTTGCGGAGATCCTCGGGAAGGCGCCGGTCGACGTCTTCCACGTGGACATCGCCAACCCGCCGGTGTTCGCAGGCGCGCTCATCGGCGCGATGCTGGTCTTCCTGTTCGCCTCGCTCGCTATTAGGGCAGTGGGCAAGGCAGCGGGCGACATGATCGCCGAGGTGCGCAGGCAGTTCAGGGAGAACCCGAACATCCTGCACGGGAACGACAAGCCGGACTACGCCCGATGCGTGGATATCAGCACCAAGGGCGCTCTCAAGGCCATGATATTGCCTGGCATCCTGCCAGTGGTCGTGCCGGTGTCACTCGGTCTGATCATGAGGTTCGCCTATTCGGGCAACACCGACATCCCCTACCAATCCGTTGGCGCGCTGCTGATGGTCGGCACGATCGCCGGTGTCCTCATGGCGTTGGTCATGAACAACGGTGGAGGCGCTTGGGATAACGGCAAGAAGTACATCGAAGCGAAGGGCCTGAAGAAGACCCCGACTCATGCAGCAGCGGTCGTCGGCGACACCGTCGGCGATCCGTTCAAGGACACCGCCGGGCCATCGTTGCACGTGTTGGTGAAGCTGCTCTCCACCATCACGCTGGTGTTCGCTTCGATTTTCGTCGTGGCGCATTAAACCCCTTCCTTACCTTTCCTTTTCATTTCCCTTAGCCAGCAGCGCGAGCGCTCGTGTGCGTGTTTGCTCAAGTTTATATAAGGGTTGGCGTATGCCAAGGACAACCAGAGGGTAACCTATGTACCTATTAGCGCAACGAGAGAAGGTGGTGCGCATCCCGCCCGACCG
>DATJOX010000010.1:0-5933 GCA_035506675.1 Methanomassiliicoccales archaeon | reverse complement strand
GACGTCCGCGCTCGACATTTCTTGCATCATTGTTGAATGAGGAAGGAAGCCATGGAACTCGATGTTGGAATGCATCTTGCTCGCCGCCTCCACGAAATCGCGTAGCCTGCCATTGCCAGCGAAAACGATCCTCACACCGACTGCCCCGCCGACGGCCTCTACCATCTCTTCGATGTATCTCATCGGCTCAAGGGTTCCCCCATAGTAGAGCGTGAGCTCTCCGTCGGGCCGATTGTCATTGGATGCTTTGAATCCAGGCACATCCACAGCGTTCATGATCACAATTGTGCTTCCCTTGACGTTCGGTCGCATCCTATCGGCAATACGACCATTCACTGTGATTGCCAAATCGACCTTTGACATGAGCCTCTTTTCGAGAGACTCGGCAAGTCTTGCGATCGAGTCAGGTACGTCTGTCCTAATCATCCTTCCATATTGTTCATGAGCATCGAAAACCAAAGGTACACCCTTCAGCCAAGCGAGCAGCCGCCCAATCAGGAGGGTGTCCAAATCGTGTGCATGCACAGAATCGAAGCCGCTCCTGAGTGCCCTGCAGGTGGCTCTAACCGCGAACAAGGGGTAGTTCATCACCATTCCGAGGGGGCCAGTCACGCTGCCGGTCCTCACTCTCTCTAGATGGACGCCTTCGGACTCCTCCGATTTCGGGTGCTTCTTATTCCTATCCCAGGAGATTATCGTGACCGAGTAGTTGTTCTTCGTCAGCGCTACTGCTTCTTTCCTAACCCTCGGATCCGGGCGATATTCGTTCGTCAGAAGCATGAGCACCCTGCATGAGGGTGTGATCTCGCCTTTGTTCATTTTCTGAAGAAGCCAAGTATCTCATCGCAGATACGGCTAACCTCCTCGTCGCTAAGAGCGGGATGAATCGGGAGAGAGAGCACCTCCTGCGCCACTCGCTCGCACAATGGATACATTCCCTCCGAGAACCCATACATCTCCTTATAGACAGGTTGAAGATGAATCGGGACCGGATAATGAACAGCAGTGTCCACTCCAGCCTTTCCCAGATGCTCTGCCAAAGCATCTCGCTTGTTCGTCCTAATCACATACAAATGGAAGACTGGTACAACATCCTTGTCTCCTAGCGGGGGAAGGGTCAGCCCTTCGACACCTTTCAGATTCCTTTCATAAAGGGCTGCGACTCGTCTTCGCCTCTCATTCCAATTCTCGAGATGACTGAGTTGCACCCGACCAATCGCAGCGTTAACCGTGTTCAGACGTGCGGTGAATCCGACGACATCGTGGACGTATCTTGAGACGCGTCCACAATCGCGCAACTTTGCTACCTCTTTTGCGATTCCGTCGTCGTTCGTCGTCACCATTCCCCCGTCCCCGGCAACTGTCATGTTCTTTGTCGGATAGAACGAGAAGCAACCGACGTGCCCAATGCCACCAACTCTGCTGCCACGATAGAGCGCTCCGTGGGCCTGGGCGGCATCCTCGACGAGCTTCGCACCAGCATCTTCGGCGCTTTCCAGCATGGGCTTCAAGTCTGCAGGGTGGCCGAATATATGTACAGGCATGATGGCGCGTAGGTCTTTCCTCGCTGTCTTCATCACTTTGACAGGATCGAGATTGAAATCGTTCTGAAGGATATCCGCAAATACGGGTCTACCACCTGCCTGGACCACGCTGTTCGCCGTGGCAATGAAGGAGAAAGGCGTGGTGATGACCGTCCCTTTCTGAACTCCAATGGCAATCATCGAAAGGTGAAGCGCTTCCGTTCCCGAGGATACGGAGATCGCATGCTTCACGCCAATATATCTCGCGAATTCTTCTTCGAATTTGAAAACGCTCTCACCCATGACCATTCGCTCATTGCGAAGGGCGTGGACTGCCGCCTCAACCATCTCGTCGTCAACAGCCGGCTTAGCCATCGGGATCTTCTGCAATTGCATCACCTCAGCTTCTTCACTGCACGGGCAGGATTGCCCAATACCAGCGTATCCGGTGGGACATCCTTCGTAACGACCGAACCGGCCCCGACCATGGCCCTTTCGCCGATTGTCACGCCACATACGACAACCGCACCTGCTCCAATGGATGCCCCATTCTTGACAACGGTGGGGGTGATCTTCCATTCCCCAACCGCCCTCGGATGGAGATCATTGGTGAAAGTTGCATGGGGTCCGATGAACACCTCGTCTCCTATTGTCACCCCAGATGGAACGAAAGCAAATGCCTCGATCTTGCACCTGTCCCCAACAACAACACCGCGCTGAACCTCTACAAAGCAGGCGATCCTGCAATTCTTGCCAATCTTGCAGCCGTAGAGGTTCACGAAATCCCTCACGACCGTGCCCGCCCCGATCTCGCTTTCGATGATCGATACGCGTTCACCCAGAATCTTTGCCTCTGGATGGATAGGTGTCATCCCGCGAAGATTGTGCTTGCCCGATTAATAGTTATCTCATCCACGACTGGAAGGGACAAATATGCCGAGGTTCATCATCGGACCGTGCGCATTGTCACCATTGTCGGAGCTCGACCACAATTCATCAAATGTGCGCCGCTCTCCAAGGAACTCAGGAAACACCACACTGAAATCTTGGTGCACACCGGGCAACACTACGATTTCGAGATGTCCCGGGTCTTCTTCGACGAGCTCAAGATTCCGGAGCCAGATTACAACCTGAATGCAGGATCTGGCAGTCATGCGGCTCAGACAGCGAAGATACTCGTCGCGACTGAAGAGGTTCTGATCAAGGAGAGTCCCGGGCTGGTAATCGTGTTTGGAGACACGAACTCTACACTGGCGGGTTCGCTCGCAGCTTCCAAACTCCACATTCCCGTCGCGCATGTCGAGGCAGGCCTGAGATCCTTTGACCGGACCATGCCAGAAGAGATCAATAGAGTGTTGACCGACCACATGTCAAATCTTCTCTTCACCCCCACAAAGCGAGCTGTTCAGAACCTCCGCAAGGAAGGATTGGTTCGGGGTGTTTACGACACCGGGGATGTAATGGTCGACTCGTTGGAGTCGGCGAGAGCGGCGATGAGGAAGTCAGCAATCCTCGATAATCTGGGTCTTGTGGAGAAGAGATACGCAATTATGACCGTTCACCGTGCCTCAAACACCGACAGCATTGACAATCTGAGGAGAATACTGGATGCGGTCTCACATTTCGATGGTACGATTGTCTTCCCGGTCCATCCAAGGACCCGGAAGGCAATGCAGGACGGAGGATTGGACAAGAAGACGGCCCCGAATATCAGGATCGTTCCACCGATTGGCTATGTTGAGTCCCTGCGCCTAATGGCGGGAGCCGCGATCGTGATCACCGATTCAGGGGGAATGCAGAAAGAAGCCTACCTGCTCGGCACACGATGCATCACGCTCCGCGAGAACACAGAGTGGCCCGAGACCTTAGCGGGAGGCTGGAACGAACTCGTGGGAGTTGATCCATCGAGGATCCGGGGAGCTCTCGATCTGAAGAGAGCCGCAGGGCAACGAAAGATGCCATTCGGTGAGCCTGGGGCTTCGGGACGAATGGCTGCAGTCATCGAGTCGTTCGGATCAGCCGGGATGTGATTTCATGCGAGCCGCTGAACGCACAATAATAAGAGGCCGATTCGATTCGCGGGCGGTGCTATCCTGAAGGTCAGTATCGTCATTCCCACGATGAACGAAGCGGAATCGATAGGGAAGGTGCTTGACCAGATCCGTTCGGTCATGACACCAACCGGGATCGACTTCGACGTCTCAATCGTCGATACGAACTCGAAGGACAGAACAAGAGAGATCGCAGCTTCCAAGGGAGCAATCGTCATAGAGGAGCCGAGAAGGGGTTACGGGCGCGCTTACAAGACCGGATTCGAGAGGGCAACTGGCGACTTGATTGCGACGCTGGATGCAGATTGCACGTATCCAGTTGAGGACATTCCGAGGCTGGTGAACCTGCTCATTGGGGAGAACCTCGATTTCATCACAACGAACCGTCTAGCGAACATGGAGGAGGGAGCGATGAGCTTCAAACACAAGTTCGGCAACGGCGTTCTGAACGTGACCACCAGGCTCCTCTTCCGAGTGAAGATCAAGGACTCGCAAAGTGGAATGTGGGTATTCAGGCGCGTGGCGTTCCAGAAGCTCGATGTTCGGAACGATGGCATGCCGCTTTCCGAAGAGATAAAAATCGAGGCGTTCAGGAAGCTCAGGGCGAAGGAAGTCCCGATAACCTACAGGCGGCGTGTGGGTGAAGTGAAACTTAGCTCATGGAAGGACGGCTGGAAGAACTTCAAGTTCCTCTGGAAGAAGCGTTTCCAGTCCGGTCGAGCTCCTGCCTGACGAGTCGCAACGTATCTCCGAGGCTCTTCCTCGAACTGCGCCGGTACATCGCTGCGGACGGATGAAACGCCGGAATGATCCTAGTCTTGATCCCCTTTATCTCGACGTAGAACTCACAGTTCGCGTCCTCATTCATCTTCAATGAACGATTGAGAATGGTCTCGGCCGCGGTCTTGCCCAACGCCACGACCATCGCTTTTCCGGCTATCTCTTGTTCGAGGTAAGGATAGCACTCATCAACTTCCGCTTTCGTCGGCCTTCTGTTGTTGGGAGGGCGACATTTGACCGTGTTTGTGATGAGAACTTGTTCGCGACGCACGCCCTGTTCGCTCATGATTCGATCGAGCATCTTCCCTGCCCGTCCAACGAATGGCCGGCCTTTAACATCTTCTTGTTCACCTGGAGCCTCGCCCACAAGAACGACTTTGGAGTTCCTAGGACCCTCTGGCCCAACCACCGTCGTCCTGCCGTGACAAAGACCGCATCGCGCACACTCTGGATCCAAACGCATTCTAGCTCCTCAGCACGTCCTCGGCAGTGAGAAGTGGGACCAGCTTGACGCCCATCTGCTCGAGGCGCTCCCTTCCGCCCTCTTGCCGGTCAATCACGACCATGACCTCTTCGACGATCGCCCCCGATGCCCGAAGAGTCGCGATCGCTTCCGCAGAAGAGCCCGCAGACGTTACGACGTCCTCGACGACCAGCACCCGCTCCCCTTCCTTCAGGTCCCCCTCGATCAACTTCCCCGTTCCGTGCTCCTTCTTCTCCTTGCGCACCATCACGAACGGGAGGCCAGTTCGCAGCGATAGAGCGACAGCCAGCGGCACTGATCCGAGAACCACGCCCGCGATTCGGTTCGGCCGCTTGAACTTCGACATCTCCGCCGCCATCGAGTCGGCGATGCGCCTCAGAACCCTCGGGTCGGTGCTCGCCTTCTTGATGTCGATGTAGTACCTGCTCTTCTTTCCAGAAGCAAGAGTGAAATCGCCATAGAGCAGCGCCCCGCAGGCCTTGAGCGCCTCCTTGAGCTCCTCGTCCATGTTACCACGGTTCCTTCTTGAGACCAGCTTTGAAGCCGATGATGTTGAACAGTCGATGCAGCAGCGGCACCACGATCAGCACCGTGAGCAGAGATACCCATCCCAGGTCATAAACGAAAGTGTGGAGGAACCAGTCGGGGAAGAATACCAGGTTGAGGGCCAGGGCTCCGAAGACAAAGTCGTACTGATCGAGCCCGAGAGCCTCTCGCCCGCGCTCGTATCCGAGCCGGCGTTTGACGAAGGCTCCTCCCATGTCTCCAAGCAGACCTCCAATGGCCAGAAGGACGATCACTCCGACGGCCTGAGGCCACACGCCAAAGCCATAGTTCACGGGCGCATCCGGCCACCACACATTCGCTGGGAACAGAAGAGCCAGCAGCAGCTGCACCATCCCAATCAGGATGCCAAAGACCGCTCCGCCGAACAGACCCCTCCAGGTCTTCCCGTCCCCGAATACTCGCTTTCCGTGCCAAACCCTTCCGAAATCGATCGGGGTTCCGCCTCCAAAAAGAACTGCTGCAGAATTCGGGATGAGCGCCGGAAGCATTACCCATACGCCAACTCCGGCGGCCAAAAGAGCATCCATC
>DATJOX010000009.1:0-22392 GCA_035506675.1 Methanomassiliicoccales archaeon | reverse complement strand
CTGGACATCACGGCCAGCTTGGTCTCCGACTGCTACTACGGAATCGACGCTGAGTCGGACGAGATGCTGAGCCTGATGATGTCGGACAGCACGGTGGAACTCTGCGAGTACGGCGCCTACCTGATCGCAGACGATGGAATGAACCTCCAGTATGCCAACGTGACCTTCGACGGCAACGACGCCTTCGGAACGGAAGCGATGGTCGACGATACCGGGGACCTAGTAGCCACCGTAACAGACAGTCTGTTCAACAACACCTTTGGAACGGGCATGGACCTCTCGACGGTCAACGGAACGGTCGACCTCACCATGGACGCAACGACGTTCTCGCTCGGAATGTACGGTTTGGTAATCAACTCGGCGATCGACATCAACGGAGCGATAACCAATTCGGACTTCCTGGGCCAGAGCGTGGGTGGCGCGACCTTGAATGCGGGCATCGACACCGTACTGACGGTCGAGAACACCGTGTTCAACGGTTCGACCGCAGCGACCGAAGAGCTCTTCGTGCCGATGGTCGACACCGGTGCCGAATACGCGATCGTCAACCCGGACACCAACTACACCACGGCGCCTGATGGAGGCGTCGTCGTGGCGGTCCCGCTGGGCTTCAGTTTCCCGTTCAACGGCGAAGAGTACACGACGATGTACCAGGCGAGCAACGGCTGGCTGTCCCCGGACGACCTTGACTCGGGCGTCTATGAATTCGGGTTCTACAACCTGATCGCACCGGCCCAGGCGTACTTCTTGAACGACGTGTTCGCCGGAATCGGCTACAAAGTGAACGACAGCAGGGGCGCGATGCTCCCGAACATCGTCTTCCAGTGGTATGTCTGGAACTACGATCAGACGGAGCTGAAGAACGTCTTTGAGGTCTTCCTGTACGCGAACGGCGACATCGAGTTCCGCTACGCGATGATGGAGGGCACCAACCAGTTGGAGGGAAACGCCCCGTACGGTGTGTCCTTCAGCGACGGAATGACCTGGGACCTTAGGAACGTCCAGTCGGACTTCTTCAACATGGACTGGATGAGCGTGTATTTCGCGGCCGGCAGCATGTCGGGCGGATACGGGTTGCTGTCGGAAGCTGGATTCAACACCACAGCGACCGTGACGGGATGCGAGTTCAGCCACTACGAGGACGGCGGCCTGATGCTCTTCTCGGACATGGGCTGGATGGACGTTTCCGTTACGGACTCATCCTTCAGCTGGATCCTCATGGGCTCCTGGAACAGGCCGGGTGCCTTGTGGATCTCTTCCGGCGGAGCAGCGATGGACGTCGCGATCACCGATCAGACGTTCTCGTTCATCATGGGCGTGGCGATCACGCTGCAGGACACACCGATAGGCGGTGGAGAATCCAGCATGGTCGTTACCGGCAACACGATGAACGAGGTCTCATGGGCTGCCTGGATGCTATCTGACGTGATGGAGACCAGCACCCCAGGAGGCGAAGCGTCATACTCTGGCGTCAAGACCTTCAGCGACAACACCGGAACGCACTGCGGCGGGGCCTACGCGCAGACCGAGATGGGGCTTCTGAACAGCAGCTGGACGATCACTGAGACGGACACGATGACCGACAACGCGATCAGCGGAGAGGTCTCGTGGTGGTTCACCTCCTCGCCGGATCAGCCGATATTGATGAACGCCCCGGCGATCCTCGCCTCGACCCTCGACATCGAGGGGGCGGCGGGCTGGTACATGACCAGCTACACGGTGGACATCAGCGGCAACACGCTGAATGAGCCCGTGTTCAGCGGCATCGATGCGATCGCGGTCGGAGCGAACGTGAACGTAGAGACGGGAGCCGGGGGCCTAACCTCGAGCAACATCAACATCTCCGGCAACATGGTCACATCTTCGAACCTCGTGTTCTACGATCTGATCGCAGCCTCGGTGAGCACCGGCTTCGTCAATGACGGCAGCCTCGTGCAGACCACGAACTTCGTCGCGGACGATAACACCCTCAACGCCCTCAGCTACGGCGGTACTGGCATCAACCTGTACGCGAACTATGACGCGAGCGGCGGACAAGGGAACGGAACGCTAAGGGTGAACGCAGAAGTACTCCGCAACATGGTGACGCTGACGGCCCCGTATAACTACTGGTCGGACAACGGCGTCACGGTCAACGTTGAGCAGAGCGCCTACAACATCTGGGGCGACTTCCTTGGCCTGGTTGCAGCGAACGTCGCGGACAACAACATCAACGTGAACAACAATGGCATCGCGTTGCTCTTCGACAACTCCGTCCAGTTCCAGAACTACTTCCCGCCCTATGAGCAGGTCGTGAGTTCCTCGGCGACGATGCAGTTGAACCTCGACGTGATCAACAACACCGTAACCGCCGGAAGGGCGGTCTGGGTGGACGTGGATGGATACGCGTACGCGGACAACAACGGCGTCTTCAGCAACGTGGCGCAGGCGGTCAGCGGCGACATCGTGATCACCGACAACACCGTCTACGAACCGTTCGAAGAGTACTCGGAGGGCGTCGTGGTGAGCCTGAACGCGATCGCATTCGCGAGGACGGCGAGCTCGACCGGGATGTTCAACGTGGACATCGAGAACAACAACATCGTGGCGTGGGGCGGAGAGGTAACGGGAGCGGTCTCGGTCTCTCTCTTCTCGAACGCGTACACTGACATCGAGCGGCAGTACGTCGACAACCCGACCGCTGACATCACAGCGACCGTCATCGTCTCGAACAACGTCATGAACGGCGACGGGGCGATCGTGACCGCGAGATCGCAGGCCGGCTATGCCGGTACGGCGAACGCGGACGCGACGGTCACCATGGAGAACAACGTCGTCGATTACGCGTCGAACGATGGGCTAGCGGTGCAAGGATATGCGAGCACTGACGGTGGCGTAGCGAACACGATGGTCACCGGGCTTGTCAACAACAACACCGTGAGCGATGCGAACACCGCCATCGATGGCTACTTCCAGGGCGATGACTGGTACGGATTCGTGTCTGGATGGTTCAACGTGACGAGCAACAACGTGAGCGGCGGCGGAGACGGCGTCAACGTCTATGAGGACTACGCTAACGTGCCGGTGCTCGTCTGGAACAACACCATCGCTAACGCGGAGGATGGCATCGTGGTCGATGGCGCGCCACTGCAGGTCCTGAGCAACACCGTCAACGCCTGGGACGATGGCATCGACGTGAACGATGTCACGGGTACGATCCAGAACAACGTCGTCACCGGCAACTCGGGCGAGTACGGCATCGACATCAGCTACTCGTGGGAGCTGAACGTCTTCTTCAACGAGATCGACGGCTTCTACTATGGCGTGTATGTCTACGACTCGTGGTACGTCAGCATTGAGGACAACACTCTCTCGATGGTCGGCTACGGCATCTACTTCGACTACACGGCGAACTCGGACGCCAGCTACAACGTGATGAACGGCGTGAGCGAGACCGGCATAACAGTCACCGACGATTCCTGGTACATCGATCTGATCGACAACCAGATCCTCGGTGCCTATGCGGGCGTGTACGTGTACGAATCGGATGACGTCGACGTCACCAACAACACCATGACCGCGGTGCCGGACACCAGCGACGAGCCGGAGGATGGAGGCGTGGTCGGCAACGGCCTTGAGGTCACCAGCAGCGACTGGGTCTTCATGTCCGGCAACAGCATGACCGGGTTCTACATCGGAGCGTACCTGTACGACATCTCGACGTTCTCGTACGAGAACAACACCGTGACCATGAGCGTCTCTGAGGGCGGTGACTTCGATGACATCAACAACGGCGTCATCGCGGACAGCGTCTTCAACAACAACGGCGGCGACGGTCTGTACATCGATGACAGCTGGAACGTTGTGATCCTGGACTGCTCGTTCAACCACAACTTCCTGACCGGCCTGTACATCAACAACGTGTGGGACTTCACGCTGTACAACGGTCACTACGACGACAACGGCGATTACGCGCTGTACGTCGAGAGCGGCTCGATCCTTTGGATCATCGACGCGACGGTGACGGTATCCGCGAGCCCGGTATGGTTCAGCGGCGACCTCGATGTCGTGGCGGGCGGCTCGCTCACCCTGGATGACGTGCTGTTCGACGTCGTCAACAATGACGGCATGTCGAGCATCACCGTCGAGCAGGGCGGCGCGATGTATGTCACCAGCACGACCTTCGAACTCGCTTGGGCGGAGTCGTCCTACTACTATCTGTTCAACGTGTACGGCACCCTCGAGATGTTCGACAGCAACGAGTACGACGCGCTGGAGATGTACCTCGGCGGCACCTCGATGGCGACCATCGGGGACAGCGAGATCGGTTGGAACGTGCGCAACGGTATCCACGTTGATGGCTGCTCGCCGATGATCACGGGCTGCACGATCATCTACAATGACCGTGACGGTGTGCTCATCGAGGGCTCATCCGCGGCGCCGTACATCGCGGACTGCGTGATCGCGCTCAACTGGCGCGGCGTGCACATCCTGAGCGCCGACAAGGCAGACCTCGTGGACAACGTGATCACCCTGAACACCGACGCGGGCCTGTTCGCGGAACAGATGGCCGGAAGCATCCACGACAACATCTTCTTGCTCAACCCCAAGGAGATCTACATCAAGGACAGCACTGGCGTCGTTTCCGTCGAGGACAACCAGATCGGCTACACCACCCTGGTGCAGCTCCTGGCGCAGTACCTGCCGTTGCTCAGCATGAGCAACGTTGGCTCCGTGGACCTATTCGGAACGACCGTGGACTCGGACCTGGTGACCAGCTTCCTGCTGCACCACGTCGGTCTGTACGCGATCAACTCCACAGTGGCGGCGAGCGACAACACCTACGGCCTGCTGACCACCGCGGTGGAGGTCGTGAACAGCAAGCTGAGCCTCAGCGACACCATCACGCAGAACGTGCTCCTGGTGCCCTACATCGGCTCGGACTCGGTCGTGCACAACCTGAGCGTTCCGATCCCGGTCTACGACGGCATCGTGGCGAGGAACTCGAACGTGACGATATCGAACGCGATGATCAACGTGCTCGATGACGGCATCTTCCTGGATGGATCGAAGGCGATGGTGAGCGACAGCACCGTGAAGGCGATGGACTTCAGCTTCTACCTGACGCACAACTCGAACGTCACAGCGGCGAACGATGTGTACGGCAAGGTGAAGGTTGACGACCCATCCGTGTTCACGGACATGGAGAAGCTCACCGTTTCCGTCGAGGATCCATGGGGAGCGGCCCTCGCGGGCGTGCCGGTGAAGATCGTGGACCGCAACAACGCGAACGTCAGCAGCGGCATGTCCGATGCGACTGGCAAGTACGTCGTCCTCGTGGTCGCGAGCGTGACCACCAGCAGCGGAACGACGACCGTGCAGCCGTTCAAGGTGACCGTGAACTTCACGAACGTCCCGACGACCTCGTATCCGGGCCACAACGACTCCTGGACCCCGGCGGTCGTCAGCAAGAGCGTGACCGTCTCTGGTCCGACCACCGTTCTGGTGCAGACCAGCCTGACCGTCAGGTTCATGCTGACCGCTGTGGCGATGGACCCGCAGGGCAACGCGATCGAGGGCGCGACCGTGACCTTCACGGACGCTAACGGCGCGGCAATTGCCACCGGAGCGACCGGAGCGGACGGCAAGTACACGCACCTGGTCATCGGGTACGTAATGAACCCGAGCGGACAGGACGCGAGCATGAACCCGTACGTGATCGGCGTGTCGTTCCCGGCCAGCGACTCGAACTACGGCGGCATCGCCGTGTTCCTGCCGAAGGACGTGAGCAGCGGCGTGACCGTGGACGCGGACAAGACCGTGACCGTGAAGACCGGCGTCCAGGTGTCGTTCGTGCTGAAAGTGGTCACCAAGGACAAGGACAACAATACCGCGACGGGCATCAACGTCGTGGTGTACAACGCCCAGGGCGCGTCGGTCGGCGACGGCCCGAGCAACGCGACCGGAGTGATAACGTTCACGCTGGTCGGCTATGTGCAGGCGGCGGACGGCACCATCGACTCGAGCATGAACCCGTACAAGGCGGTTGCCTCGTTCGGAAGCGGCCAGGTCAACGCGACCGCGGACCTCAGCGCGCACGGAATGACCCTTGATCTCAAGGAGTACACTCCGCCGAGCTACAACTGGGCCCCGGCGGCGGCGATGGGCGCGATCGCGGCCATCATCGTCGGTGCGGCACTCTTCGTGGTATCGCGCAAGCCGTAAACCTCTTCCTTCAACCCTTTTCCTTTCCTTTTCTATTTCTTTGCTGGATTAGCGAGAGCGAGAGCAAGAAAGGGTATAAGCGCGGGAGCGCATTTCTCGGCCGGGTGGCGGATTGAACTACTCCTCGGCGATCGCGGAGAAGCTGGCAAGGGCGAACGCCAAAGAAGGCGACACGGTGAAGGTAAGAAGCGGGGGCGTCGAACGCACTGGCGTGCTGATGCCTCATCACGACTTCTCGTCGCCGGACGTGCTCGTTCTGAAGCTGAAGAGCGGGTACAACATCGGCGTTCGCCTGGACGCGGAGGACGGCGTCGAGGTGCTCGCAAGGAGCGAGGCGAGGGAGAAGCATCCGCACGCCAAGAAGTCCGCAGAAGGCAAGAAGAAGCTGGCGGTCATCGGGACCGGAGGCACGATCGCCTCCTACGTAGACTATCGCACGGGAGCGGTGCACCCGGCGCTCAGCGCAGAGGACCTCGTCGCCACCGTGCCGGAGATGGCGGACCTCTGCCACGTCGAGGCGCGCGTGCTCTTCTCGATCTTCAGCGAGAACATGCGCTGCGGGCACTGGCGGCAGATCGCGGAGGCGGTGGCCGATTCGCTGAACTCGGGCGACGAGGGCTGCATCATCCCGCACGGCACGGACACTCTAGGCTACACTTCCGCGGCGCTCTCGTTCATGCTCGATTCCCTTCCACGCTCGGTCGTCCTGGTCGGGGCGCAGCGCTCCTCCGACAGGCCTTCCTCCGACGCCTACACGAACCTCCTGGCGTCGGCGAGGTTCTGCCTGGACGCGGACGCCGCGGAGGTCTTCGTGCTCATGCACGAGGGCATCTCCGACACGAGCGCGGCGGTGCATCGGGGCACGAAGGTGCGCAAGATGCACACTTCTCGTCGGGATGCTTTCCACAGCATCAACTCCAGGCCGGTCGCAAGGGTTGATTTCGAAAAAGGCGTGGAGATGCTCTCGGAGACGAAGAGGAAGAGCGCTTCGAAGGCGGTCGTCAAAGGCGAGATGGAGCAGAAGGTGGCCCTGGTCCACTTCTACCCAGGCATGTCCCCGGAGACCTTCCGCGCGATCGCGAAGGAGAACCGAGGTCTCGTCATCGCCGGCAGCGGCCTCGGGCACGTCTCGCACGACATCCTCAGGGAGGTCGCGAGGGTCGTGAAGGAAGGCTCGCCGGTCGTCATGTGCTCTCAATGCCTCAGCGGCCGCGTCAATCTCAACGTGTACGACACCGGTCGCGATCTTCTCTCGGCCGGCGTGATCTCAGGCGAGGACATGCTGCCGGAGACCGCCCTGGTCAAGCTCATGTGGGCGCTCGCGAACACTTCCGGCGAGGAGGATCTGCGGCGGGCGATGTCAACCGACCTGCGCGGAGAGCTGAGCGCGAGGAGGGAGATCGATGACTGAGCGCGTCACCTGCGGCATCGAGATCCACCAGCAGCTCGACACGAGGAAGCTGTTCTGCTCCTGCGAGAGCGCGCTGGTGGAGGGCGAGGCGAAGGAGGTGCATCGTCGCCTCAGGCCGACGCAGAGCGAGCTCGGGGAGGTGGACCGCGCCGCCCTGGCGCAGGCAGAACGCAAGATGCGCTTTCGGTACCTCGCGCCTCCGCGCTACTCCTGCCTGGTGGATTCGGACGAGGAGCCGCCGCACGATGCCGACGCGGACTCCGTGGGCATAACCCTCACGATGGCGGCGCTTCTGAACGCGAGGACGGTCGACGAGATCCATTTCATGCGCAAGATCGTGATCGACGGCTCGAACACCACCGGGTTCCAGCGCACGGCGCTCGTCGCCATGGATGGGAGAGTGGAGGTCGGAGGGAAGACCATCGCCATCCAATCCATCTGTTTGGAGGAGGACGCGGCGCGCAAGGTCGAGACCAAGGGCCAGGAGATCACCTATCGCCTGGACCGCCTGGGCATCCCCCTCATCGAGATCGCCACCGGTCCGGACATGCACACGCCCGAGGAGGTCAAGGAGGTCGCCGCCAGGCTCGGCGCGATGCTGCGCGCCACCAGAAAGGTGAAGCGGGGCATCGGCACGATCCGTGAGGACCTCAACATCTCCATTCCCGGAGGCGCGAGGGTCGAGGTGAAGGGGGTGCAAGAGCTCCGCCTCCTGCCGCTCTACGTGCAGAAGGAGATGGAGCGCCAGTCGAGCCTTCTCGCGATAAAGGAGGAGCTGGAGGAGAGGGGCGTGAAGGTGGAAGCGGCGAGGGTCGTCGACGTCACTAGGGCCCTCGCGGAATCGAAGTCGAAGGTGATCGCGTCGGCGCTCTCGAAGGGAGGAAGGGCGTTCGGTTCGCCGCTGCCCGGTTTCGAGGGGCTGATGCGCAGCGCAGACCTCAAGCTCCGCCTCGGCGCGGAAATGGCGCAGTACGCCCGCACCAGGGGTGTCGCGGGCATCTTCCATTCCGACGAGCTGCCTGGTTACGGGATCACCGAGTCTGAGGTGGAAGCGGTGCGCGCGGAACTCGGGCTGTCGGCGGGTCAGGGGTTCGCGCTCTGCGCCGACGAGGCTTCCAAGGCGGAAGGGGCGCTGCGGTTCGCCGTGGAACGAGCGCACCTGGCGCTGAAGGGCGTTCCGGAAGAGACCAGGGACCCCCTGCCCGACGGGACGACCGCCTACAGCCGTCCTCTCCCGGGGGCGAGCAGGATGTACCCCGAGACGGACGTTCGGCCGATCGCCGTCGACGAGGGCCGCTGGAAGGCCGTCTGCGCCAACCTTCCGGAGATGCCGGAGCAGATGGTGGAACGCTTCGTTTCCGTGTACGGGCTGCACGAGCAACAGGCGAGGCAGATCGTGCGCGACGGTTACGAGGCGCTCTTCGAGGAGCTGGCGACCGACAACGCTCAGGCGGCGGTGGTGGCGCGGACGCTGCTCAACACCCTGCCGGAGCTGGAGCGAGAGGGCGTCGACATCGCAAAGCTCGACGAGGGCGGGATAAAGGCAGCGATCCTGGCGCACAGCGACGGCGCATTCGCAAAGGAAGCGCTTCCGGACGTCCTCAGGCAGCTGGCAGCCGGCAGATCGGTTCAGGAAGCGGTCGCCGCGCTCGGCATCCATAAGGTCGGTTCGGGCGAGGCGGAGCGCATCGTCGCGGAGATCGTGAGCGAGCGGGAAGCTTTCGTGCGCGAGAAGAGGGAGGGGGCGGTCGGGCCGCTCATGGGAGCGGTGATGGAGCGCCTCAAGGGGAAGATTGACGGCAAGACGGCCAGCGAGCTTCTCAAGAAGGAGATTAAGAGGTTGCTCTCTAGCTAGAAAGGCTCAGCTTCTCCACCCATAGCTCCTCGTAGAACAGCGTCCTGGAGGCGAGGCGCTCGCGCCGGTATTGCGTGAGGACGCAGTTGAGGTCCACGCTCTTCATCATGCTCGACAGGAGCACGTAGATCCGCCCTCCTTTCCGAAGATGCGACGGTGCGTCGGCGAGGAAGCGCTCGAGCACCTTGACCCCGCTCTCGCCTCCCGCCCAGGAAGCATCGATCAGTCCTTCTTCCTCCGAGGGAAGGTACGGTGGATTGAAGATCATCACGTCGAAAGTACCTTGTACGTCGAGGAACAGGTCCGAGTGCACGACCTCGAGCTCGATATGGTTGCGACGGGCGTTATCGCGAGCGCAGGAGACCGCATGGGGGTTCACGTCCGCCGCGGTCACATCCGCCCCCATTTCCGCGCAGTGCAACGAGATGATGCAGGTGCCGCACCCCATCTCCAGCACCTTCTCTCCGGGTACGATTGAGACGGCCTCCAGAAGGAGGAATGTGTCCTCGCGGGGGGGATAGACACCCTCGCATTCCTCGATGACTATCTTCCGGTCGTACCTCATCGAAACCACCGAACCACCGCGCGGGGCTTAGATGTGGCGCTCGATGCGGGCGAAATCGACTTATCCCGCACGAAGGATTAGCGGGACCGGAGCTGTTCCTTGGACCCACTCTCGCTGGTCGGCATCGCCGTCATCCTGGTCGCAGTGGCGCTGATGTACCTCAAGCGCTTCGGCGTCACGCAGTTGCTTATCGCCGCTTGCCTGGTCGTTTTCGTTCTGGAAATGCTGAGCCAGCGGGGTTTCACGCTCAGCGATCTGAGCTATTCGCAGGTTTCGCTCGACCTGAGCTATCGCACGATCTACCTGCAGCAGGGGACAAACCTCGAAACGATCTTCACCAGCATGTTCGTCCATGCCAACTTCCTGCACATCGTGGGCAACATCCTCTTCATGTTCCTGATCGGGGTGCAGCTCGAGGACCGCATCGGCAAGCGCAACTATTTCGTCGTCTACTTCGTGGCCGGGTTCGCAGCGGTGCTGGCAGAGTCCGCGTTCCTGTGGGGAGCCCCGGCCAACACGACCCTGCTGCTCGGAGCCTCGGGCGCGATATCGGGGACGATGGGCACGATCCTGATTCTCTATCCCCGGGACAAGATCCCGATGCTCGTTGGCCCGATATTCATGCCCGCGGTCTCGGTCTGGATCGCCGTCGGTGCTTGGTTCGGGCTGCAGCTGGTCGAGATCTACGCCTACGGCATGAACTCCGGTACCGCATTTGGTGCGCATCTTGGCGGCTTCCTCGCGGGAATAGTCATCGCCGAGCTCCTTCCGAAACCGAAGAAGAGGGAGAGCGTCAAGGAGCTCAATCTGGAGCAACTGGAGCCCCTTGCCACCACGCCCCAGCTGAAGAACGCGCTGGAGCACCTCAAGGGCGAGAAGGAGGCGGCCGTTCGCGATGCCTGGCTAGACTACTTCGCCAAGCACGCCCGCTGCCCGAGGTGCTCATCGGCCCTTAGCTTCAAAGGGTCAAAGCTCAAATGTGACAGTTGCGAATACGAGGTAGATCTGAAATGACCGCTCCGGAAGTGATGGTGCTCTGCGAGGGAATGATTCGGCGCTCCGGCAAGTCGATCCTGGAGGCGCACGGGTCATCGACGATCGTGATCTGCGAAGGGCACAAGATCGTGGTCGATACGTCGAGCGCGGAGTATCGGGATCGCGTCCTCGCTGGCCTGGCGAAGGCGAAGGTGAAGCCAGAGGACGTCGATATGATAGTGCGCACGCACGAGCACGTGGACCACATCTCCAACGACGACCTTTTCGTGAACGCTCACTTGGTCTCCCTCGCGGCCGGTCAGAAAGAGAAGGTGCTCTGTTTCGGAGTGAGGCTGGTCGCGACCCCCGGTCACACCCCTTCCAGCGTGAGCGTGTTCGTTCAGGGCAAACAGCACATCGCGGTGGTCGGGGACGCGATCCCGACCAAGAGCAACTACGACAAATGGGTGCCCCCCTCGATCTCGTTCGACGAGAACGTGGCCCTGCAGAGCATGAAGCTGATCGCGGAGTTCGCGGACGTCATCTACCCAGGCCACGAAGGGCCCTTCGCTGCGAACCGGTAAGTCTTTTCTAGGACCTCGGTATTGGTCAAGCGGAATGCGTGCTTGACATGGCGATACCAAACTCCCTTTACTTGGACTGTCCCAACTGCGGCGAGAAGCAGCTCCACGAGGTACTGCGCGGGCGCCTGGCGAAGAACCAGGACGTGCTCGAGGCGACCGTCAAGTGCCAGAACTGCGGGCACGTGCACACCGCGGTGGTGCGCGAGCCGAAGAGCGTCACCGTTCCGATAGTCGTCTCCGAGATGGGGCAGTCGAAGAGGTTCGACTTCGAGTTTGGAGAGGACGAGGAGGTCTCGGTGGACGACGAGCTGTTCGTCGGCGACGCGAACGTCATCGTCACCGCCATCGAGAAGGGCGAGAGAAGGGTCGGCAGCGCGAAGGCGAGCGAGATCAGGACGATCTGGGGAAAGCGCTTCGACAAGGTGCGCGTGAAGATCTCCGTCAACAAGAACCAGAAGACCCTGGCGGCCGAGCTCTTCGCCCTTCCCGAGGAGGAGTTCTACGTTGGCGACACCTTCACCGTCGGAAAGGACGAGGTGGTCATTCACAGCATCAAGGTGAACGAGGGCATGGTGCGCGATGGGGGCGTGGCCGCCCGCGACATCGTGCGCATCTACGCAAAGGTCATGAGGGCGACGTACAGCTGAGGAACCGATGGACTACACCGAGGAACGCAAGCGGATGGTGCGGCGCCTGCGCGACGCTGGCTACATCTACAGTACTGCGGTAGCTCGGGCCATGGAGGCGGTCGAGCGCCATCTCTTCATTCCCGCTGAGATCCGCGACAACGGCTACCTGGACACCCCTCTTCTCATAGGCGAAGGGCAGACGATCTCCGCGCCGCACATGGTCGGCATGATGGTCGAGGCGCTCGAGCTCAGGCCTGGGCTCAAGGTGCTGGAGGTCGGGGGTGGGTCGGGATATCACGCCGCGGTCATGGCCGAACTCGTAAGGCCGGACGGGAAGGTGTACAGCGTGGAGCGCATCGAGTCGCTGGCGGAGCGCGCGCGCAAGAACCTGGAGCGGGCTGGATACTCGAATTTCGTGGAAACGGTGGTGGGTGACGGCTCGAAGGGTTATCCAGAGATGGCTCCGTTCGATCGGATATCGGTCGCGGCCGCAGCGCCCTACGTCCCGGACCCGCTCAAGCAACAGCTGGCCGAGGGAGGCCGCCTGCTGATACCGGTCGGGGGACACTATTCCCAAGAGCTGGTGCAAGTGGTCAGGAAGGGCGACGAGTTCGAGCATCGGAACTTGGGCGGGGTCGTTTTCGTGCCTCTCATCGGCGAGTACGGGTTCAAGTCCTAATCGATTATGAATGGCAGCACGAGGCGCAGGTCCTTCTCGTTGACGACGTGCGTCGCGTGCTTCACCACTTCATCGTCCGAAGGATTGAAGGCGATCGACATGGCGCAGCCTTCGAACATCGGGATGTCGACGAACGAATCCCCGACACAGGCGGCTCGCTCGCGGTCAACGCGATGCTTCCTCAGCAGAGCCTCGAGGGCACCGCGCTTGTTGCGCAGCTCGACCCTCAGCAACCCCTCGCCTGTCAATCTGCCGTCCTCAGCGCATTCGACGCCGTTGGCAACCCAATCGTCGAAGCCGAAGGTGTCGGCGATCCTCTGCGCGACGATATCCAGACCTCCTGAGACGATGACCGTTTTCACCCCCCGCTCCCTCAGCGCGCCTATCGTCTCCCCGATGCCGGCGTTGAAGGGAAGAGGGGCGAGGATCGATTCGATCTCCTTGCGGCAGAGCTCCGGTCGTTTCCGACGCCAGAGCGCGATGTCCCGGCGCATGAACTCCATGTCATCGATCCGGCCGTGGATGAATTCCTGCAGCGCCGCCTCGTTCCGCACATGGAAGTGGTCGTGGATCCAGGTCCAGCAGCTGGTGTAGTTCACCAGCACGCCGTCCATGTCGAAGGCCACGAGATCGAAGCGGTCGCCCACGCTCCGCCGAGACGGCCCTGCTCACATAAACCCTTCTACCGATGAACCGGACAGGTTCAATAGCCCCCCTGACAATGTTCACACGCATGGCCTTCTGCTCCCGCTGCGGCAGGTTCACGGACGAGCATTACGCGTATTGCCTGAGCTGCGGCGCCCCCATGCCAAATTCGGCAGGCACGACTCATGGCACGAAGAGCAACGACAACGTCATTTGGATATTGCTCATCCTTCTGGTCGGCCTTCCAGTGCTGACGATGGTGATGGCGGCCGTGCTTTACGTCCTGGTGATGGGCTCGTTCCATCTACCTTGAGCGTCGGAAAGGTTAAGTGCAAAACTTCCGTCATTGCAGGCACATGATCACCCTGGTGGGCGTCGGCCACGTGTTCGACATCAAGAGACAGGTGCGCGAGGTCATCGTCTCCCAGGCCCCCCGGGCGGTCGCGATCGAGCTCGACAAGGAACGCTTCTATGCCCTGCAGCATCCCCAGAGCCGCGGGAACATGCCGGTGACGTACCGCATCATGTCGAAGTTCCAGCGCCGTCTGGCGGACGAGTTCGGAGGGCAGCTGGGAGGGGAGATGCTCTCTGCCGCCGACACCGCCAAGGAGCTAGGCATCGACCTGCTCTTCATCGACGCGGACGCCGGCGTGCTCTTCGGCCGTCTTATGAGCGTCATGCCGGTCAGGGAGCGCGTCCTGCTATTCCTCTCGGCTTTCACAGGACTGTTCGCCTCGAGGAAGAAGGTGGAACAAGAGCTCGAGAAGTTCACGCAGAACGAGGACTTCTACATGAAAGAGTTCGCGCGTCAGTTCCCCACCCTCAAGCGCGTGCTCATCGACGAACGCAACCAGATCATGGCGAACAACCTGATGCAGGCGGAGGCGGCCTATGGCAACGTTGTCGCTATCGTGGGGGACGGCCACGTCGAGGGGATTGGGCAGCTCCTGCAGGGGCACGACGTGCGGGTGGTCAGGTTGAAGCAGCTCTTCGACGGTTCGTATCCGAAGGACTCGGTCACTACCGCTCCTGGTAACGCCGAGGTCAGCTACCAGTATACCGTGGACATGGGCAGGCAAAACCCTTAACTGGCGCCAGGGCATCTGTTCGCCGGGACAATGAAGGTCGTTCTGCTCTCGTACACGAAGGACGCGGAGAGGCTTTGTGCCGCTGCTGGCAACTCGTGCTATTCGAAAAGGCCAGCGAGCGAGCTCCTCGAGACACTCCCCGACGAGAAGCTGAGCAAGGTGATCGACTCGGTCATGGACTCGGGGCATCACTCTGTGATTGAGCACGCTTCGTTCACGTTCTCCATCGAAGGCGTTTCGAGAGCGATGACGCACCAGCTGGTAAGGCATCGTCTGGCTTCTTATTCCCAAATGAGCCAACGGTACGTATCCATGAAGGAGCCGAGTTACGTCGTGCCCGAATCGATCAAAGCCGACGAAGAGCTGTCGGGGGAGTTCGCTGACATCGTGAATCGCTCGTGGGAAATGTACCGGAAGCTGTCAGAGAAGGTCCCGGTCGAGGATGCGAGATACGTTCTGCCCAACGCTTGTACTACTAACATCGTCGTCACGATGAACGCTCGTGAGCTCTGGCATTTCTTCACTCTCAGGTGCTGCAACCGTGCGCAGTCCGAGATCAGAGCGGTCGCCGACGAGATGTTGCGACAAGCGAAGAAGGCCACTCCGAAGCTCTTCAAGAATGCCGGCCCGCCTTGTGTCCGCGGACCATGTCCAGAGGGCAAGATGTCATGCGGGAAACCGAGGAAGAGAGATCTCGCAAAGAGTTAAATACGCTCAGTTCTTAACCGGCTTCTACCTGGTGTGTAAATGGGAAGGATCAGGCCGACGTACATCAAGCGTGTCGCCATCGAGCTCGTCGAGAAGTACCCCAAGGTCTTCACCAAGGATTTTGAGACCAACAAGGTGCTCGTCGGGAAGCTCACCAACGTTGAGTCGGTGCGCATGCGCAACCTCATCGCTGGATACGTGACGCGGTACTGGCAGCAGCAAGAGAACTGAGCTCTGCTCTGCGATACTATTTTCAGAACCATCGCTTTACCGACAGCCAATGCTTCAAGCCATAGAGGCCAAGGCGCTCACGCGCGTCTTCGCCAACAAGAAGAAGGAGCCGCTCGTCGCCCTGGACAACGTAGACCTGGAGGTCCACGAGGGCGAGCTTTTCGGTCTTCTCGGGCCCAATGGCGCTGGCAAGACCACGATTATCAAGATCCTATCCACGCTCCTCCTGCCGACCTCGGGCGAGGTGCGCGTTCTGGGCCACGACGTCCGCACCGAGGCGCAAAGGATCCGGCCCCGCATCAACATGGTGTCCGGCGGCGAGACCTCCGGCTACGGACTGCTCACCGTTCGTGAGAACCTCTGGATGTTCTCTCAGTTCTATGGAGTTCCAGGCAAGGAAGCGAAGGAGCGCATCGACGAGCTTCTTGCTCTCTTCGGGCTCGAGGACAAGGCGGATGTGAAGGTGCGCACGATCTCCACCGGCCAGAGACAGAAGATGAACGTGGTGCGGGGTTTCGTCACGAACCCCGATCTGATATTCCTGGATGAGCCCACCCTCGGCCTCGACGTGAACGCTTCGATCGCGATCAGCAACTATGTCCGCGACTGGGTGAAGAAATCCACTGGCAAGACGGTCCTGCTCACCACTCACTACATGGCGGAAGCGGACACGCTCTGCGACCGAGTGGCGATAATCGATCAAGGCAGGATCCTTGCCTGCGACACTCCCGCGTCGTTGAAGCGCAGAGTGCGAACGAAGTCGGTCTTCGATATCTCCGCCACGCCGTTCAAGGACGTCGATGGATTGGCCTCGTTGCCTGGCGTAAGCGGTTTCGAATCGCAGCCGGTGGACGGGAGGTTGGAGCTGCGCTTCGCATTAGAAGACGAATCCGTCATTTCGGACGTCGTTTCCTACATGACCACGCGCCAGGGAAGGGTGCTGTCCCTGACCAAGGGCGAGATCACCCTAGAGGACGTGTTCATCCAGCTCGTCGGGAGAGGGCTCGGATGACCGACTGGAAGTTGAACTTCAGGGCGATGATCGGACGAGCCTATCCGCGTGTGGTCGGTGCGCAGCGGGAGCCCTCCTGGGTGCTCTTCGATATCTTTCTTCCTCTGCTCGGCATAGCCGCCTTCATTTACTACTACCGAGCGATGGGCGCGCCCGAGGCGTTCACTGGTTTTGTCGTGCTCGGGGGAGCGATGACCGCCTTCTGGCTGAACGTCCTCTGGTCGATGGCGACGCAGTTCTACTGGGAGAAGGAGACTGGTAACCTGCAGCTCTATCTGCTCGCACCAATGTCCCGGATGGCAGTGCTCGCGGGCATGGCCGTCGGCGGCTTGTTCTTCACCACCGTCCGAGCGGCCTCCACCTTCATCCTGGGGTTCATCATCTTCGGGGTGCAAGTGCAGATCACCGACCCGCTCGGCCTGGTCGGGACGTTCGTGCTGACGATGATCGCGCTCTACGGTATGGGCATGATGTTCTCCTCGCTCTACATGCTCTACGGAAGAGGGGCGTGGAACTTCTCCATGCTCCTCCAGGAGCCCATCTACCTGGTTTCCGGCTTCTACTTTCCAGTGAAGCAGCTCGGGTTCTGGGTGGCGGCGGGCGCCTCGCTCATCCCCATCACCCTCGGCCTCGACGCGATGCGCCAGCAGATGTTCTCCTCTGGTGCGGTGCAGGGATTCCTGCCGACCTGGATCGAGCTGGTGATATTGATCGTGCTGGCGATCGGGTTCCTGGTCGCATCGAGGTTCTCACTGACGTACATGGAAGAGCTGGGCAAACGCGAAGGGAGGCTGACCCTGAGATGGCAATGAGCGATCATCTCCGCACCTTCCGCCACTCCGCTTGGCTGGGATGGCAGCTAGAGTCGAATTGGACGAGCCCTTGGTTGTTCCTGATGTACACCATTGCGAGGCCGATCGCGGGCACGCTCATCCTAGTCATCATGTACCTGGTGGTCCTGGGCGCGGGCAACAACCCGGTCTTCTTCGCCTACATGTTCGTCGGCAACGCCTTCTACATGTACGTGGCCCAGGTGCTCTTCGGCATCGTCACGGTGATTCACGAGGACCGCGAGCACTATCAGACGCTGAAGCAGGTGTACATCGCCCCGATCTCGTTCTACGTCTACATCATCGGGCGGTCGGCGAGCAAGATCATCGTGACGACGTTCGCGATCATCATCACGCTTCTGTTCGGCGTCCTCGTGCTCAACCTGCAGTTGGACATTGGAAACATCCAATGGGGATTGCTGCTGGTCTCGATGGTCCTGGGGCTGTTCTGCATCTCGCTGATCGGGATCGCTCTCGCGGGCGTCTCGTTCCTCACCGCGAGGCACGGTGCGGGCATCAACGAGGGCATCGCTGGCATGTTCTACCTGTTCTGCGGGGTTGTGTTCCCGCTCACCTTCCTTCCCACCTGGGGGCAGGCGATCGGACAGTTCATACCGATCACCTATTGGCTGGAGATCGTTCGCAGAGCGGTGCTCCCGGCCATGAACATCTCGGCGGTCTCGGGCCTGCAGGCCTATTCCGAGGGTGAGATATTCCTGATGCTGTTGGTCTCGAGCGCTGCGTTCCTGGTAATCTCCATTGGGATTTTCCGCTATGCGGACCGTTTGGCGCGTAAGAAAGGCAAGCTGGACATGACGACCACGTATTGAGGTTAACTTTAATTACCTGCGAGCGTTCAAGAGCATCAGGCCCGAGTGGGGTAGCTTGGACATCCTAAAAGATTGCGGATCTTTAGACCCGGGTTCGAATCCCGGCTCGGGCGCTCATCATCTTCTCATGCCCCTAACTCGAAGTTCTTTCGCTCCACTATCTCCATGTCCCCCGGTGGGATGATCCTCGAGACCTCCTCCTCCGGGACGTTGAGACGATTGGCGAGCTCCGCCGACAGTCTGCTGCGCGGCATCTCCCCCGGCGCGATCACTACGTACCGATCGCTGCGCGCCTGCATCGCGGACACGGGCGCGCACATCACCTTCCTCGCTCCTTCGTGCTCGATCTCGCCGATAGCGAGCCGGAGCGGCAGGTGGTGCTCGTAGTTGCGCTTGCCTCTTATGATGAACGCACCTCGGGGCACGAACTCTCCCGCCTCCGGGGTCTTCGAAACCTGATCGGGAAGCACCCAGTAGGCGCTGCCCTCCCTGGCGCCCGCATTCCAGGCCTTCGAGTGCGAGATTGCGAACTCGCAAGCCTCGCGAAGCTCTGCTTCCGTGGCCGTTGAGCCCATCTTGATCACGACGCTCGGAGCGCCATGCACGTCTGCGTGCGCGAACCTATCCTCGGCGGTCAGATGCTTTTTGACGACCTGGTCGTTCGTGCGCGCATCCCTTCCTGCGAGCGCCAAGTGCCCCCCAGATGTGATGAACCATTTGTAACTCTCGAACCAGAACTTCTTGGTCGGTCTGACCTCGACCTTTTCGTTTGCAATGGCTGCGTTCTCTTTCGCCTTTCTCAGCTCGAGGTCCTTCCTGCTAGCGATGAGGGCCTCTTCCGCTCGCTGGAGCTTGCCCTTGGTCTCCTTGGCCTTGGTGTAGAGAAGGTTGGCGTTCTCATCGATTCCTTTGGAGTAATCGAGCCAGACCTCACTCTCCCCAAGCTTCGCCTTCACGATGCCTTCCTTCGGCCGGACCTCCATGACGGCGGGGATGGACTTCGCCGCCCTCGCGATCTCCTCCCAGTTCGCGCCCTTCGTGACCTTGGCGAAGATGGTGAGGAACGCGGTCACCTCCTGGTAGTTCATGTAGAGTGATTCCGCCTGCCTGGTGTGTTCGGCCATCTCCGTTCGGAGGGCCTCGATCGCACTCGCCTGGGTCTCGATCTGTCGGGCGAGGCGTTGGATCTCCGGATTCTCGGCCCTCTCCCGCTGCGACGAAGAACGCTTCAGGAATGCGTCGATTGCCTCGGAGAACGAAGCGAACGTCTCTATCGCGAGCCCCTCATGCTGCTTCAGCGGGACCGGGGTGACATCGATTGCGCTGCCCTCCTTGGCGGCCAGGTACCCGCCACTAGCGCCCTTGAGCGACGAAATGAGGGCGATCAGCTGCGCGTGGAGTGCCAGGATCTCCTCATCTGTGAGCTCTTTGGCCTTTCGGGTCTTGTCAAGGCCCGCGCGCAGGCACAGTTCCTCGCCGTATTGGCCACCCAAGTTCGCGGCGGTCGCTAGGGTCCTCACGAGGTCCGCCTTGGACGAGCGGATCGCGGCCGCGAAATCGTCATAGGACGCGGTGCTCGGGTTGAATCGGGAGGGCGGGAACTTGTATTCGGCGCCGGGCCTCACGTCGCGGTCCTTCCAGGTCTTCGAGAACAGGCAATTGACGATCTTGCCTTCCGAGACGATCAACAGGTTGCCCTCACCGAACAGCTCGGCGATCACCTGATACCCGGGCTCCCTGGTTATCTCGAAGACCACGATGCGATCGAACTGGTGCTGCCTTATCGCCGCGAGCCTCGCGTTCGAGAGGAGCTTGCGCGCGTGCACCGCGAACTGCGAGGGGCTTTCCGGCACCTCCGGCCGGTCCTTGGAAACGAATATCCATTTCAGGTTCTGGAGCACGACCTCGCGCCTGCCCATCCCCCCGGGCACGTTGACGCGTAGCAAGACGTTCTTCCTGTCCCAGTGAAAGAGCTTGTCCACGTAACCCCTTGTCAGGGCTTGCATCTCCTCGACGACCGCAAGCACGTCGAACGCGCTCATCTCCGATTTCATTCGGTCATGCAAGCGCTAGGCTAGCAAAAGCGTTTGCGATTGGCAACCCGCCACGGGTTCCAGCCATCGTCACGAAAGATTTATCATAGACGACCGGATTGGAGGGGCTGCACGCCACTGTGGCTTAGAGGTAGCGCGTTCTCACCGCGTCTCTAAATAGCGACGCCTTGGTAAGGCGTAGGTCGAGGGTTCGATCCCCTCCAGTGGCTCCATCCTTCTCATCTTGGAAATGGGCATCTTGAAATATGATGAAAAGAAATCTGTGCAATGCCCAATCAGGGTAGGCGCTCCCGATGCGAAGGTGGATCTGGCTCGTCGTCGTCCTACTTGTTAGCGTCGTCGCTTTCGGCACCATCGGATTCTATCTCTTCGAACCCACCATCCACGGGAATCTCCTAGACGCGTTCTACTTCACCATCACCACCATGATGACGGTCGGCTTCGGAGACTTCGTGCCGACCACCAATCTTACTCGGTTGATAGCGATAATCGTGGTCGTTGGAGGGTTCACGACCGCACTGACGGCCCTCCAGACCTTCTTCGATCTCTTTCTCAAGAGAGACTTGCGTAAGGAACTGGGACTTCCAGAGAGGCGGACGAGAATGAAGAATCACATCATCATCTGTGGCTACGGAAATGTCGGCAAACAGATCTACGAGAATGTCAAGTCCAAGAAGGATGAGTTCGTCTTCATCGAAACGGATGAGCAAAAGGTCGCGGACTTGGTGGAGCTAGGTGTGCCGGTGATCCGGGGCGATGCGGGTGACGAGGACGTCCTGATACGCGCGAACATTGCCCAGGCGAAGACGATCATCGCGACCTTGACCGACCCGAAGAACATCATCGTCAGCATCATGGCGAAAATGCTCAACCCAAACGTCTTCGTTGTCTCCGAGGTCGAGGACATGCGCAACGCCACGGTCCTCAAGAAAGCCGGCGCGGACGAGGTAGTGCACTGCCACGAGATGGGCGCAAGGGTCATGCTGTCCAAGGCGAGGAGGGTCGTGGTGGACCCAGTCTGCGGGGCGGAGGTTGACACGACGCGAGCCAAGCTCTCGGTCGAGTTCGCTGGGGAAAAGGTCTACTTTGACTCCGAAGAGTGCATGCGGGCGTTCCAGAGGAGCCCGGATCGGTTCATGGAGATGAAGAGAGTCGTGGACGCGACCTGTGAACTCAGGGAGCCTTCGTCTTGATCAGCTCATGTCGTAGATGACGAACCCCGACCATATCTTCGGCCAGAAGTAGGTGGACTTCTTGGGCATCTTCTTGCCCGACTTCGCTATCGACCAGACGACATCAAGGCGTGGAGGGGATAGCACGACAGCCAGGTCGTACCGTCCATCCGACATCTTCTTCACAACGGACTCGAGGCTGTGGTCGTAGTCCGCCTTGACCTCTTTCGTGTTCGCGATCGTGGCCAGAACGCCGTTCTGGATTATGTTCTCGCAGATCGAGGTGTCAAGGTTCGATAGAACATCATCCCTCCTTGGTCGCAGGAGTTCACCCATGAAGACCTTGCCATCCTTGGTCAGGAAGCCCAGAGCCGGCCGCTTCGACCGCTCCATCGCGACAAGCAATTCGTTGACGTTCTTCAATTCCCAGATGCCGAATTCCTTGGATGCGAGCGAAAGGAAGTAGTCGGTGCTGAAGTCCTTGAGACCGCCGAACAGTCGATGGGTAGGGAGCACTACGAGACCCGGGTCGTCGGTCGCGATCATCGTGGCGAGCACGTAGGCCTTCTTCTCGTCACCAGGGTTCTCCTGGTGGTAGCGAAGGGCGGTCTCGTAGCGGTGATGCCCGTCGGCGATCAGCACTTTCTGGGCGGCGAGCATTTCCTCGATTCTTTTGACAGGTGATGCCTCAGAAATCTTGGCAAGGTCGTGCTTCACTCCATTGCCGTCGACTACCGAGAACAGCTCGACCGCTTTTTCAAGGTCGGCTCGGACCGCGTCGTCCATCTTCTCGAAGATGCAGAATATCGACTCGAGGTGCGCCGAGGTGGCGCGCAGGAGGTTCAGGCGGTCCTCCTTTATCTTGGGGAAGGTCTCCTCATGCGGGATCACGCCCCCTTCCTCGTAAGGCTGGAGCTCAA
>DATJOX010000008.1:0-58507 GCA_035506675.1 Methanomassiliicoccales archaeon | reverse complement strand
CGACGGTGAGGGACGAAGCCCTGGGGCGCAAACGGGATTAGATACCCCGGTAGTCCAGGGTGTAAACGCTGCGGGCTTGGTGTTGGGGGTCCTTTGTGGGCGCCCAGTGCCGGAGAGAAGTTGTTAAGCCTGCTGCTTGGGGAGTACGTCCGCAAGGATGAAACTTAAAGGAATTGGCGGGGGAGCACCGCAACGGGAGGAGCGTGCGGTTCAATTGGATTCAACGCCGGACAACTCACCAGGAGCGACGATTACATGAAGGCCAGGCTGATGACCTTGCCTGATTTTTCGAGAGGTGGTGCATGGCCGTCGTCAGTTCGTACCGTAAGGCGTTCTCTTAAGTGAGATAACGAACGAGACCCTCACCATTAATTGCTAGCATTCTCTCCGGAGGGTGCGCACATTAATGGGACCGCTGGCGCTAAGTCAGAGGAAGGAGAGGTCAACGGTAGGTCCGTATGCCCCGAATCTCCTGGGCTACACGCGCGCTACAAAGGTTGGGACAATGGGCTCCGACATCGAAAGGTGAAGGCAATCTCGAAACCCAATCGTAGTTCGGATTGAGGGTTGTAACTCACCCTCATGAAGCTGGATTCCGTAGTAATCGCTTGTCAACATCAAGCGGTGAATATGCCCCTGCTCCTTGCACACACCGCCCGTCAAGCCACCCGAGTAGGGTCTCAGTAAGGTGATCTCATCTTGGGGTTTTCGAACTGAGATTCTGCAAGGAGGGCTAAGTCGTAACAAGGTATCTGTAGGGGAACCTGCAGATGGATCACCTCCTACGTAACGCAAGGAGAGGCCATTGTGCCTCTCCACCAATTCCTTTGGCAGGATATCAAGCACCAAAACGATCATCGAGCGTCATTCGCGATTTTTCTATGACAACGTGCGAGCGAAAGCTCTGTTCGCGCTCGGATTTATACCGCGAACGGCGTTCCCCATGGACATGGTAGAGGAGGGGAGGGTCAGTGTGCGACGAGGATCGGAAGCCGACCTTGAGGTGCTCGTGGCGTTGAGCCAACAGCGCGAGAAGGAGCAGCGACGGGACACTGGCGTCGAACAGCACAGGACCAGGATAGCTGAGATGATCCGATCCGACTTCGTGAGCTTTCTCTTCGAGGCCTGCGGGAAGATCGTCGGCTATTCCATCGTCAGCAAGAAGGCGGATCCCCTGTACGTCGCGGAGTACTTCCTCCTCCCAGAGGAGAGGGGCAAGGGTCACGGCTACGACGCGGTGGGCAAGCTCATGCAGGCCATGAACTCGACCTCCCTAGACGTTTCGTCCAATGCCTGGCGCGAAGCGGCGGGAGCGATGTGAGCCCTCTAGAAAGGCTAAAATATGCACCATCCAATCTCCCATTCCCGTGGATTCGATGAAGTATGTTTTTGTCACGGGCGGAGTTATTTCAGGCCTCGGAAAAGGAATAACCTCTTCTTCGATCGGAAGGCTCCTGAAATCCCGCGGGATCAAGGTCACAGCGCTCAAAATCGACCCCTACCTGAACATCGATGCGGGCACGATGAACCCGTTCGAGCACGGCGAGGTCTTCGTTCTCGATGACGGCGGGGAGGTCGACCTGGACCTCGGCAACTACGAGCGCTTTCTGGATGTCAGCTTGACCAGCGAGCACAACATCACCACTGGCAAGGTCTATCGATCCGTCATCGACAAGGAGCGCATGGGTGAGTATCTCGGCAAGACCGTGCAGATCGTCCCGCACATCACCAACGAGATCAAGTGCATGATCCGCAACGTCGCCGAAGCGACCGGCGCGGACGTCTGCATGGTAGAGCTTGGAGGCACGGTCGGTGACATCGAGTCCATGCCTTTCCTCGAGGCCGTCAGGCAGATGAACACTGAGCTTGGCCGGGGCGAGAACTGCATGTTCGTGCACACGACCCTGGTGCCGATCCTGGGCACGGTCGGGGAGCAGAAGACCAAGCCGACGCAGCACTCAGTGAAGGAGCTGAGGTCGATCGGGATCCAGCCGGACATGATCGTGGCGAGGGCGACGGAGCCATTGGAGTACGGCATCAAGCGCAAGATATCGTTGTTCTGCGACGTGCCGCTAGAGGCGGTCGTTTCGGCGCCGGATGCGCGCTCGATCTACGAGGTGCCGCTGATCCTCGAGGAGCAAGGCATCACCGACTACATCATCAAACGCATGAAGCTGAACGGGGAGGGCCAGGACCTGACCTGGTGGAGGGAGTTCGCGGCCAAGGTCGTGGCCCCTACGCGCACGGTGAAGATCGCCTGCGTCGGGAAGTACACGCACCTGGGCGACTCGTACATCTCTCACCACGAAGCGTTCCATCACGGAGGCGCGGAACTGGACACCAAGGTGGAGATGGTTTTCGTGGACTCGGAGGTGGTGCAGGAGAAGGGCATCATCCCGGAGCTCGCGAACGCGGACGGCATATTGATCCCCGGAGGCTTCGGAAGCCGCGGGATCGAGGGCAAGATCATGACGGCGCAGTACGCGCGCGAGAACAAGGTCCCGTACCTCGGAGTCTGCCTCGGCTTCCAGATCGCCACGATCGAGATCGCCAGGCATCTCCTCGACATGGAGAAGGCGAACACCACCGAGATCGACCCCGAGACCCCGTACCAGGTCATCGACCTGCTGCCGGAGCAGAAGGATGTCAAGAAGAAGGGCGCGAGCATGAGGCTGGGGGCGCAGCCGGTGGTCGTCGCCGAAGGAAGCCAGGCGCACGAGCTTTACGGCGGAAAGACGTTGATCATGGAGCGGCACAGGCACAGATACGAAGTGAACCCCAAGTACATCGAGAAGCTCGAGTCCGTCGGCTGGAAGTTCACCGGGCGCTCGCCCGATGGCGTGAAGATGGAGATCGGCGAGCTGCAGAACCACCCCTATATGATGGCGTCGCAGTTCCACCCCGAGTTCAAGTCTAGGCCCGGAAAGACCTCCCCGCTGCACCTGGGGCTGGTTCGGGCGGCGCTGAGGCGCAAGTACGGCACCTGAGCCAGACTCTCGCGTTCCGCGACAAGTTTATATCCGCTCGACCTTTAGGGCATCCCGATACACATGGCGGAAGACGATTACCTCTCACTGCTCGACCGGGCCAAGGAGAAGCTCCCGGAGACCATCGAGAAGCACGAGCGCTTCACCGTTCCCGAGCCCGACGTGTTCATCGAGGGCAAGACCACGGTCATCAGGAACTTTGGCGACATCATCGACGCACTGCGCCGAGAGCCGGAGCACCTGGTACAGTACCTGCTTCGAGAGCTCGGGACCCCCGGGCACGTGGAAGGCCGGAGGCTCATATTGAAGGCGAAGCTTGCGCCGCAGCAGATCACCGACCGCATCATGTCCTACACCGAGACCTTCGTCATTTGCTCGGAGTGCGGAAGGCCGGACACGCACATCAACAAGGAGGACCGCATCCTCATCCTCGAGTGCGAAGCTTGTGGGGCGCACCGACCGGTGAACGTGCGCAAGCAGGCGGCGAAGCGGCCGGAGGACCCGATCGTCGAGGGCAACATCTATGAGCTCATGATCGAGGACGTCGGGAAGAAGGGCGATGGCATCGCGCGCAAGGAAAACATCATCATCTACGTGCCTGGCACGGTGAAAGGCTCGCGCGTGAAGGTCAAGATCAACAAGAAGACCGGCACGGTCGCCTTCGGACAGGTCACGCAGGAGCAGCCGACGCGCTGAGCCTCGGCATCCTTTTCCATCCCAATCTGCAGGAGGTCGGACGACGCCAGAGGCCCGAAGTCTCTCGCGAACCTCGCTGGCGTTCATCACCTTCATGGTGTTGACGAACCTCGGGTTCTTCGTCTTCCAGTCCTACTACATCATCTTCCTGAAGAAGAGCGGACTGACATACACGGACATCAGCGTGATCTTCTTCGCGAACTTCATCGCGCTGGCGCTGCTGAACTTCCCATCCGGCAACTTTGCGGACAAGTACGGAAGGAAGAGGGCGGTCATTCTGGGCACGCTGATCAGCGGCCTGGGCATGATCGTGTACGGCCTCACCTCTCTCTTCCTCGTCTTCCTGGCGATGGAGGTCGTGCTCGCGCTCGCCTCTTCCCTGCTGAGCGGATCGGTCGAGGCCTGGTTCGTGGACAGTATCAGGGCGGAGAAGTGCGAGTCAGAGGCGGAGAGGACGTTCTCGCTGACGCAAGGCGTCTCCTATTTCCTCGGTCTGCTGGCAGGCATCGTTGGCTCGATCTTCGCGGTCTTCATCCTGTCCCTGCCGATGGTCGTCGGGGGAATCATCGTGCTCTTCGCGATCGGAGTGGTGGCGATCGGCTTCCGAGAGAACTACGGGGACGTGGGCTCGGGATTCAGAGCGCACGTCGGTGAGAGCCTCAGACATTTCCGCGATTCTCCGGCGCTCGAGCGACTGACCGCCGGAGAAATGCTCCGGACCGCAGCCAGCTTGGTCTACTTCATCGTCTACCAACCGTACCTGGTGGCCATCGGCCTGGGGGAGCAGTACCTCGGGCTCTTCTTCTCCTGCCTGATGGTCGCTTCCGCGGTCGGCAGCTTGATCTCCGTTCGTCTGGTGCGATTCTCGAGGCGGTACCTCGTGCTGATGGTGATGAGCGGGCTGCTCCTGACCGCGTACGTGCTTCAGCCTTTCGCCCACGACGTCGTCCTTTCCGCGTTCCTCTTTACCGTCTGCGGCTTTGCGAACGGCGTGGCGATCCCGGCGATAATGGTGTGGCGCAACAACCTGATACCATCGCGAATCCGGGCATCCTCGCTCGCCGTCCTCAGCACTCTGCTGAACACCGGGAACGCGCTGATGACTATCGTGCTTGGACCCGTAGCGGACGGCACGTCGCTCCAGGTCGCTTTGCTTCTCGGTGCCCTGCTAGCGGCACTTGCAATGCCGTTCTACTATCTCGCTCACTTGAAGGAGCAGGCTGCTCCCGCGACGACCTCCTTCGCTCAGGCGAAGTAGTCGGCGCTGGAACGATCGAAGTCATCGACTAGCTCGATGTCCGTGCCCTCCGGCAGCGGCAGGTCCAGAGGATAGCGGATGAACGGCAGGAACTCAGTGATGTCCGTAGCGAGCTTCGTCACCGCATGCTGTGCTCCGAAAAGCCTCAGGGAAATCTCAAGCACCCGCTCCCGGGTGAGCTCATCGCCTACGATCCCGATGGTGTGAAGATATTCGTGCAAAAGGACGTGGAACAGGAAAGGCTTGAGAAGCTCGGGGCGCGTTTCCTTGACCCTTCTGAGCGGGACCTTGTTCAGCACGATGATGTTCGTGCCGAGCGGATGCAGCCCCCCGATGAAGGAATCGCCGTCGCCTCCTAGTTCGGCGAGGCCAAGCATCAGCCCCGCGCGAGACCAGCCCTCGCAGTTGTGGACCGCCTCCTTCACGACCTCGAAGACGTCGGCGATCGTCTTCGCCTTCTCAAGCTTCGATGGGAAACGGGTGGGAAAGAACTCGTCCACGGAGCATCCGCGCATCGGACTTCCAACGATACTCCGTTGATAAAGGATTCGGGGGCCGTCTACGTGCGTGCTGAACGAAATCTGACTTCGCGGCATAGCGTTATCTAGAACAGGCTCCATCTTGACGGCCATGCGCGCGCGCTGGGCGATAGTCGCGATGTTCCTGCTGTTCATCTCCGTGCAGCTTGTCGCCCTTGCGCTCGTCCCGCTGTACGCCTTCGTCGGATATCAGGCATTTCCGAACCCGAACAACGTCCTCGATCCGATCTACTACATCCTCGTCCTGCTAGCCATGACGGCCTTCATCCTGCTCCTGATCCGGCTGGGGCTCGGCAAGGTGATCAGGGCCGTGATCATCGGCGCGATCGGCATCTCGACGGCGGTCGTCAGCCTTCCGATCATCTACGAGGTCATCCCTGACGCGAACATCTCGTTCATACTCTCCATCGTGGCGGCGGTGATCCTGGTAGCGGCCCTCGTGCTCAAGCCCGAATGGTACGTGATCAACATAGCTGGCTTCATCGTCGGGGTCGGGGCGGCGATCATTCTCGGCATCTCCCTCGGGATACTGCCGGTGTTCATTCTCCTCATCATCCTGGCCATCTACGACGCCATCTCGGTCTACAAGACCAAGCACATGGTGGCGCTCGCTGAGGGCGTGGTGCCATTGCGATTGCCGGTGATGTTCGTGGTGCCGAAGAAGAAAGAGTTCAAGATGGAATCACTCCAAGAGAAACCGATCACCGGCACAGAGCCCGAGGAGCGCGAGGCCATGTTCATGGGGGTGGGCGATGCGGTTATTCCAACGATCCTCACGGTCTCGAGCTACGCCTTCCTCGATCCCACGAAGGCCGT
Organism: Methanomassiliicoccales archaeon; assembly: GCA_035506675.1. Taxonomy (GTDB): domain Archaea; phylum Thermoplasmatota; class Thermoplasmata; order Methanomassiliicoccales; family UBA472; genus JAJRAL01. The sequence goes on along the minus strand of DATJOX010000008.1, from coordinate 52,211 downwards.
GATTCCGCACGGCGACATCCTGGTGGCGCTGGGCACCCTGGTAGGCTCGTGCATCGGCTTCGGTGTCCTGATGCGCTTCGTGCTAAAGGGCAATCCGCAGGCCGGGCTCCCGCTCCTGAACGGGGGCGCGCTCCTTGGCTACATCATCACCTACCTTCTGGTGTTCCAGAATCTGAGCTTCGGTTTCACGTAGCGCGAGCCCGAAAAGGATTATCCACGGGAGGCGGAATATCGTCCAGGGGCAGAGATGCGCTTCATCGTGATCTCGGACGTCCATGGCAGGGACAAGGTCATCCGCCTGGTGAATCGTCTCGTGAAGCAGCACCAAGCGGACGCGGTGCTCGTCCTGGGGGACATCACGCACTTTGGTCCGGCGGAATGGGCGGGCGAGTTCCTCTCGCAGCTCGACGCGACGACGTACGCGCTCCCTGGCAATTGCGATCCGCCGGGGGTTCTGGAGCAGATCGAGCGCCACGCCATTTCTCTGCATCGGAAGAAGATCATGCTCGAAGGCAGAGCTTTCGTCGGCCACGGGGGCTCCAATCCGACCATCTTCGAGACGCCGTTCGAGATGTCTGAGGACAAGATCCTGGAAGGCCTCAGGCCGCTGGCGGAAAGGGGCATGGTGCTCGTCACGCACGCGCCCGCGTATGGCTATCTGGACCTTGTTCCAGCCGGGAACCGGCACGCGGGTTCGGTCGCGATCCTCAAGATCGTGAAGGATTTCGCACCGGCGGCGGCGGTCTCCGGGCACATCCACGAGGCGCGAGGGCAGCTCCTCGACCATGACACCGTCTTCATGAACCCCGGCCCTGCGAAGGACCTCTACGCGGGGATACTGGACGTTGGCGAGAAGGTGGAAGGAAGGCTGTTGGACCGGTCTACCGAGGACTGAAAGGTTTTTATAGAGCGCTCCATTTTAGCCGTCAAGGATTACTATGGCACTATGGCAGGGCAAATCACAGCGCAAACCTTCTGGCGGAAGGCTGCGCCTCGCAAGGAAGAAGCGGCGCTTCGAGATCGGTAGCGACGCCGAGTACACCTACATGGGTGAGACCCGCCTGAAGAAGTTCCGCACCCGCGGCGGCAACAGCAAGGTAAAGCTGCTGAAGTCGGGGTACGCGAACGTCATGGACCCTGCGACCAAGAAGATGCAGCAGACGAAGATCCTGACCGTGAAGGAGAACTCCGCCAACCCGAACTATGTTCAACGCAACATCATCAACAAGGGCGCGATTATCCAGACGGAGCTCGGCCTGGCGAAGGTCACGTCGCGGCCAGGGCAGGATGGCGCGGTGAACGCCGTTCTCGTGAAGTGAAACCTCTTCCCCGATTCTGAGTGTGGGCATGGACGAAGAGAAGGCTTGGGTCCTCTGGCCGGAGTATTTCGATGCGTCCAGGACCAGGGCCGCCGGGCGCAAGGTGAAGAAGTCGCTCGCCGTCGCAAACCCCAATTTGGAGATGCTCGAGAAGGCGGTGCAGAAACTCGGGCTCGAATACAAGGTGGAGGCGGAGAAGGCCTTCCCTGGCGCGTGGTACGAAAAGAAAGGGCGCCTGTTGGTCGATCGCACCATCGCCAAATCAGAACTGCTCCCCAAGGTCGGGGAGCTGTTGGTACGCTCTCAGCGGTCCTGAGGCGTCTCCACTTCCTCGACCAGTTTCTTGCCTGCGGAGACGCTGTCGACCGAGTGCACGACCGCGCCGGATTCGGATATCGCCTGCTCCAGCTCATCGTACTCGATGTTCGTTCCCTCGATTGTGATCTTGATGCTTTCGGTCTCTTGGTCGACCTCTTCCAGGGTGCAGTTGACGCCTGATATGCCCTCCATTGCGCTGAGCCTCTTCGCCAAGTCGACGATCGAGGGATGATGCGGCTTCAGGACATCAAGCACCAGTCTTCGGATCTCGGTCAATTGCGATCAGTCCAGGGCATTCAATGTGGGGTCTTGTATTAAACCTATCGCGGCGACGCTGGCAGAAAGGATTATCGCCCAGCGGCCACGATACTGCCTCATGCTCCCGTACAAGGAGTTCACGGTCCTGGACGTCAACGCCGAACACCTCGGGGTCCCGACGAGCCTCCTGATGGACAATGCGGGAAGGGCGGTAGCGGACGTCATTCAGAGGAAGTACGGGAAGGGCAGGAGAATAGTCGTCCTCTGCGGCAGCGGAAACAACAGCGGGGATGGGTTCGTCGCCGCTCGATACCTGCGGGAGGAGAACGAGGTCGCGATCATACTGGCGCGCCCCCAAGAGGACATCAGGACGGTCATCGCCCGCGACGCGTTCGAGGCGGTGAAGGACCTCGTGGTGCAAGCGGAAGCCGTACACCTGCACGACTTCGACCTGATCGTGGACGCGCTCCTCGGCACCGGAGCACATGGGCATCTGGAAGATCCCTACGCGGGCCTAATCGAACGGGCGAACAACTGCATCCGACCGGTTGTCTCCATCGATGTGCCTTCTGGCCTTGGCACCGATCACGTCATCGAACCGGAGGTGACGGTGACGTTCCACGATATCAAGGAGGGCATGAACGAGGAGAACTCGGGAAAGATCGTGGTGCGTGACATCGGAATCCCAGAGGATGCGCAGAAGTATGTCGGTCCAGGTGAGTTCGCCTACTATCCCATCCCTGACAAGGACTCTCACAAGGGCATGAATGGACAGGTGCTGATAGTCGGAGGAGGCCCCTACACTGGAGCGCCTGCTTTGGCGGCGATGGGCGCGTTCGGAATGAAGGTGGACCTAGTTAACATCGCGACCCCCGAACGTGCTTGGCAGACGATCGCATCGTTCTCGCCCAACTTCATCGTACGGTCTCTGCCAGGAGACGTTCTCACCGAGGCGCACGTGCCCCAGCTGAAACGATTCGCCGACCGAGCGGACGCGGTGCTAATCGGGCCAGGACTGGGGGATGATCCGGCCACGATGAACGCCGTGCGCTCGTTCGTCTCCTGGTGCAAGAAGCCGATGGTCATCGATGCGGACGCGCAGGCCGCGGTCGGCGCCAAACCCTCGGTCCTCAAGGGCAAGAGCGTCGTCGTCACGCCCCACGCGCGCGAGTTCGAGGACCTCGGCGGAGCCAAGCTTCCGGCGGACTACGAGGCGAGAGTGAAGCCGGTGCAGGCCCTGGCCAAGAAGCTCAACGTCACCATCCTGCTCAAGGGAAGGATCGACGTCATCGGGAACGGCAAGCGCTGGAAGCTCAACCGCACCGGCAACGCGGGAATGAGCGTTGGCGGAACGGGCGACGTGCTCGCTGGAGAGGTCGTCGGCCTGCTGTCGAGGGGGGTGGCTCCATTCGATGCTTCGCGGTTAGCCGCGTTCACGAACGGCTACGCGGGCGACATGGCATTCGAGGAGCTCGGATTCGGACTGCTGGCTACCGATGTCGCTGAGAGGGTTCCGATGGTCGTTCGACCTTTCATTGATAGGTTTTTATAGAGCATTCTTGAATTTATTAACGTGAAGGTCGCGTTCATCGCGGATGTGCACTCGAACCTTGAGGCACTGAGGGCGACTCTCAACGACATCGACTTGAGGGGGATCACGCGGATCCTGTGCGCTGGCGATCTCGTCGGCTACGGCGCCAACCCGAACGATGTCGTCGCCGAACTGCGCTCACGCCGCGTGGAGTGCATCGCCGGCAACCACGACCGGGCGGTCTCGCGCATGAACCCGGTTGGCATGAACGCGATGGCGGCGGCCGCGGTCTACTGGACCGCTAAGAACATCAACGCGGAAGCGGCGGGGTTCCTGGCAGGGCTGAAGGCCCATATGCAAGTGGATGTGGAAGGAACGCCACTTGCAATCTATCACGGCTCTCCGCGTGATGACGACGAGTATCTGTACGAAGTGGACGCGGTTCCCGAACTCCTGGAGATGACGCGATCGCGAGTGCTCGTCACCGGGCACACGCATGTTCCCTATGTCAAGTCCGCCCCCGGCGGGCATCTCGTGAACCCGGGATCCGTTGGCCAACCGAGGGATGGAGATCCGCGCGCTTCCTACATGGTATATGATCCGGGCGAGCCCAGGTTCGAGATCGTGCGACTGCAATACGACGTTCAGTCGGCGGCCAAGGCGATCACCGACGCCGGGCTTCCTGGCTTCCTGGCCTCTCGCCTGATCGATGGCATCTAGCCTGGCGCAAACTTTTTCCGTGGCCCCGCTCTGTTGCAGAACCGTTCGAGGCAGACGATGAATCTAGTCCCGGTGCTCGACCATCCGGCGTTGCGCGTTCTGAACCAGGAGAGCATCCTCTGCGCTGGCGACCTGCACATCGGGCTGGAGGACGAGTACGCGGCGAAGGGGGTGCACATGCCGAGCCAAACGGACAAGATGCGCGACGAGCTGCGCGAGATCTCTGAGGGAAGCACCCGCCTGGTGCTTCTCGGAGACATCAAGCACAAAGTCCCTGGCACGAGCGACCAAGAGCACTCAGAGCTGCCGATGTTCTTCGATTCGCTGCGTTCGACCTTCGATGACATCGATGTGGCGCGTGGGAACCACGACGTGGGAATCGAGCACATGGCGTTCAGCGGCGTGCACATCCATCCAGCGTCTGGATTCGTGATCGACGACGTGGGTTTCGCGCACGGGCACGTTTGGCCGTCCAACCAGGTCATGGCCGCGAAGACGCTGGTCCTTGCTCACAACCATCCGGCGGTGCTGTTCCGCGACGGGGTCGGAAGCCTCATGACCGAGCGCTGCTGGCTACGCTGTCGCTTCACCGAGCAAGCGCTGTCTCACTACACCGAACTGCCGGAGGAAGCGATCATCGTTCCCTCGCTGAACCCCAGCCTCAAGGGCTCCCCGATCAACTTGACGGGCGGGAAGATGCTAGGTCCGCTGCTCTCCGAGAAGATGATCGACCTTGACAACGCCGAGGTTTACCTCCTCGACGGCATCCACCTTGGCAAGGTCAAGAACCTACGCGTCGAGCGGCCGAAGCGCTACGAGCGATGAGGGCTCTCGCTGTCATCGAGAGACAAAGAAAGGGATGGTTGAAGGGGTTTAGAAGTTCTTGATCTGCTTGAACACCGAACCGTCTGGGTTGCGGATGTTGACCACGAGCGGGCTCTGGCCGGGCAGGGTGTGCGTGGCGCAGGAGTTGCACGGGTCGTAAGCGCGGTAGGCCATCTCGACGATGTTCAACAGACCTGGTGACACCTGCCAGTTCTTGATCAGCGCACCGGCGGCCTTCTGCACGGACAGGTTGATGGGGGCGTTGTTGTTCGTCGTTCCGACCACCAGGTTCACGTCCGTCACGATCCCGTTGGGATCGGTCTTGTAGTGGTGCACCAACGTTCCGCGCGGTGCCTCCAGGATGCCGACGCCCTCATCGGGGGTGCTCGTCTTGGTCTTCAGGTTCTTGTCGGTGATCTCCGGGTCCGTCGCCAGCTCGAGCAGCCTCTCGGACGCGTACATCAGTTCTATGACGCGCGCCCAGTGGATCGCCTGCGTGTGCTGGATCGGTCCCTTAATCCCCATGTCTCGGAAGGTGCCGATCATCTGCTCATAGTACTTCTGCGCGAGGGGGGTAGCGAATCCCTTGGACACGTTCACTCTCGAGAGCGGTGTGGCGCGGTAGATGCCGCTGTCGATGCCGTCCCTGAATCCCTTCCAGCCGACCGGCTTGAAGTAGCAGAACTTCTCGTAGCTCCAGGGCTCGGTGTGCTCCGCGATCCACTTCAGGTAGTCCTTGCCGGTGTAGCGGGCGACCTCCTTGCCGTTGGGGTCGATCATCACCTGCGTGCCGTCGTAGAAGTTGATCTTGTTGTTCTTGTCCACGGTGCCGAGGTGGTAGGTGTCGTGGTAGAAGATGTCCTTCGAGACGATGATGTTCATGTAGTCCTTGTTCTTCAGCACGACGTCCTCGAAGATCTTCATCGTGAACTTCGAGAACTCCACGCTCGACTTGGCGATGCGCTCGATCTCCTTGCGCTCGTCTTCGTTGATGGGCTTGGACATTCCGCCGGGGATGCCGCACACAGGGTGCGTCGCCTTGCCACCGATGATCTCCTGGATCTTCTGCGCCCAGGACCGGTGCTTGATCACCTCTGCGCCTACCTCGACGCCCACCGCGCCCACGACGCCCAGGATGTTCCTGTTCGCCGCCGGCGAGGATGGTCCGAGCACGAAGTCCGGAGCCGCGAGCGCGTAGAAGTGCGCGATGTGGCTGTGGATGTAGTGCGCTGAATAGAACAGCTCCCTCAGCTTCTTCGCCGCCTCGGGCGGGTCGGCGTGGTATACGCCATCCAGCGCCTTCGTGGAGCACAGGTGGTGCGCACCAGGGCAGACGCCACAGAGCCTGGACGTGATCTTGTTCATGTCGTCCACCAGGCGGCCGATGCAGAACTTCTCGAAACCACGCAGTTCCGGCACCTGCCAGTAGGCGCTCGATACGTTCCCCTGGTCGTTCAGGAAGATCTCGATCTTGCCATGCCCTTCGAGCCTGGTGATCGGGTCGATAGTGATGCGCTTGCTCTCTGATTTGGTCGTTTGGTCGAATATCACTGGGCCGCTCATGCCTTCACCTCCGGCTTCTTCTTGGGACGCTCCCGCACGGTCCTCTTGATGATGGATTTCGGCAGGGTGTAGGAGTAGAAAGTCCCCATCGGGTCCTTGACCTGCTGCATCAGCTTCAGGATGTCCTCCTCGTTCATCTGCGACTCCTTGTCCTGCACCTTGAACACCGAGGCCAGAGCGCTCAACATCGAGCCGCCCTGATCGGTCACCTGGGCCGTCGGTCCCATGCATCCGCGGCAGGGCTGGTTGGCGTTGAGGCACTTCGCCCCGCAGCCGGCCCTGGTCGCCGGTCCCAGACAGATGACGCCCTGCTCGATCATGCACTTGTCAGGGTCGATGTTGGTGTCGAACGTATCGTTGATCTTGTCGATGCTCTTCACGGTCTTCTTGCGCTTGCACTCGTCGCAGAGCGTCTTGCCGGAAGCGATGACCGTGCCCTTCGGGGGCAGTGGCGCGCCTTCCTTGACGTGCTTCTCGACCACGGTAAGGAAGTCCCCGATCAGGTTGACGGTCGGCGGACAGCCAGGCATGTAGTAGTCGACGTCGACGACCTGGTCAAGAGTCTTCACGGTCTCGAAGAGAGCCGGGAGCTCGAGGTCGCCGTCGGCGGTATGCGTGGTTGCCTGTGGATAGACCTTGACCTTCGCGTCCTGCTGGTCCGAGGAGGGGGTCTTGGTGTACACGTACTCCAGGATGTCCTTCGCCGTGGTGAGGTTCGCAAGGCCGGGGATCCCGCCGAAGCAGGCGCACGACCCGAACGAGATCAAGAGCGTGGACTTCTGCCTCAGCAGCTTGGCCACATGCAGGTTCTCGGAGTTCCTGATGGCCCCGTTGAACAGCGTTGCCGTGATGTACCCGTCCGGCATCGCCTCCACGTCCTTCAGCTTGGTGTCGACCGCGATGGGCCAGAACACGATGTCCGCGTACTCGGCCAGTCCGAGCACCTTCTCGTCTATGTCCAGAAGGGCGACGTCGCATCCTCCGCAGCCCGCGCCCCAGTACTGAGCTATTCTGATCTTGGCCATGTCTGGTCACCTCCCCTGCTCGTCAGTTCCCTCTTCGGTGTCTTCCTGTATCGGGTTGGGTCCGAGCTCGCGGATCTGCTCCGTGAACTCCTTGATCGTCCTTTGGAACTTCGCTCCCTCGGACGCCGAGACCCACTCGAGCCTGAGCCTCTGCGGGTCGAAGCCATACTGCTCCAGCAGCATGCGCAGAAGGGCGACGCGGCGCCTCGTGCGGTAGTTGCCGCCGATGTAGTGGCAGTCCGCGGGGTGGCAGCCGAGCACGAGCACGCCGTCCGCTCCCTTAGCGAACGCGCGAAGCACGAACTCCGGGTCCACTCGTGCCGAGCACATCGTGCGGATGACCAGGAAGTTCGTGGGCATCTGCAGCCTGCTGACCCCAGCGAGGTCCGCGCCCGCGTACGAGCACCAGTTGCAGCAGAATGCCACGATGCGCGGCTCCCACTGCTCCTCGGTATTGGTCTCGGGCTGGGTTTGCGCAGTGGTGCTCACTTGCTCCCCTCCTTGGTCTTCTCCTCTTCCTCGGCACCGCAGAGCGCGGCGTCGATGATCGCGAACATCTGCTCGTTCTTGAAGCCCTTCTGTTCCATCGCTCCGGACGGGCAGGCGGCCACGCAGGTTCCACAACCCTTGCACAGTCCCTCGTTCACGACCGCCTTCAGCTTCTCCGGGTTCTGCTCGTCCTTGACGATGGTGATCGCCTTGTACTCGCAGACCGGCTCGCAGACGCCGCAGCCGTTGCAGACCATGTCGTTCACCGCGGCGATGATGCCCTCGGTCTCCAGGTAGTCCTTGGAGATGATGGTCATGGCTCTTGCGGCCGCGCCCGACGCTTGGGCCATCGTCTCGTCGATGAACTTCGGCCAGTGAGCCAGTCCGGCAAGATAGATGCCGTTCGTGGCGAAGTCCACGGGCCTCAGCTTCATGTGCGCTTCGAGGAAGTAGCCGTCCTTGCTGATCGGGACCTTCAGGAACTTGCCCAGCTCCTCGTTGTCGTGGTTCGGCCGGATGCCGGTCGACAGCACGACGAGGTCCGCGTGCAGCTTCAGGGTCTCATCGAGCATGACGTCGTGGACCATGACGGTCGGTCCGTGCGCGCCCTTCTCGACGACCGGGTTCTCGTCCTCGCCGAAGCGAACGAACTTGACGCCCAGCTTGCCGGCCTCCTGGTAGTAGTCCTCGCGGAAGCCATAGGTGCGTATGTCCTTGTGCAGCACGTAGACGTCGGTCGACGGTGAGGACTTCTTGATCTTGATCGCGTTCTTCACCGCCTCGGTGCAGCACACGCGGCTGCAGAACGGCGCCTCGGTGTTCCTCGAGCCGACGCACTGGATCATGACGACGTTCTTCGCGTGCAGCGGGCCCTTCTCGAGCTTCTCCTCGAGGTCCCACTGCGTGACCACCTTGTGGTCGCCCCAGCCGAACTCGCCCTCCTTGGGCTTGTACTGGTTGCCGCCGACCGCGACCACGATCGCGCCCGCGTCAAGCTCCTCGCCCTTGCTCGTCTTCACCTTGAAGTTGCCGACGAAGCCAGCGACGTCCGCGACGTCCGTGCTCAGGTGCACCGTGATCTTCTCGTTGTCGCGCACCTTCGCCACGATCTCGCTCAGGAACTCGCTCGGCTTCTTCCCCGCCTCCTCGTTCTTGAGGTTCTTCAGGTTGCCTCCGAGCTCGCCCGAGCGCTCGATGATGTGCACCGGGAAGCCCTGGTTGGCCATGTCGAGCGCCGCGGTCATGCCCGCCAGTCCGCCGCCGACCACGACGGCGCTGTGGTTCACGCCCAGCTTCGACTTGGACAAAGGCTCGAGCAGCCGCGCCTTCGCGACCGCCATGCGCACCAGGTCCTCGGACTTCTCCGTGGCCTTCTCCGGCTCGTGCATGTGGATCCACGAGCACTGGTCGCGGATGTTCGCCATCTCGAAGAGGTAGGGGTTGAGTCCGGCCTCTCTGATCGTGCTCTGGAACAGCGGCTCGTGCGTGCGCGGCGTGCAGCTCGCGACCACGACGCGGTTCAGCTTGAGCTCCGCGATGCGCTGTTTGATCTTCTCCTGGAAGTCGGCGGAGCAGGTGTACTTGCCCTCTTCAGCGTGCACGACGTTCGGCAGGGTCTTGGCGTACTCGACGACCTTCGGAACGTCGACGGTGCCGCGGATGTTGATGCCGCAGTCGCAGACGAACACGCCGATCCTCGGCTCTTGTCCGGCGACCTGGATCTCCGGTATTTCCTTGGCCTCGTAGTGCACACGGTTCTGGAAGACGTTCGAACCGGCCTTGGACGCCGCTCCGGAAGCTTCCGCCACCGACTGTGGGATGTCCTTCGGGGCCGAGAACGCGCCGGTCACGTAAACGCCCTTGCGACTGGTGGCCAACGGGTCATAGACGCTCGTCTCCGCGAACCCATACTTGTTCAGCTTGAACCCGATGGTCTTGCTCAGCTCCATTGCGCTCGCGGGCGGCTCGAAGCCGACCGACAGAACTGCCATGTCGAACTCCTCCGCGGTGGTCTCGGCGCCGTCGGAGTAGCGCAACGTGACGTTCTTCGTCTCAGGGTCCTCGTCGATCGAAGCGACTCGGACGCCCCTGTGGATCTTCACTCCATACTCCTTCTCGGCGCGGGCGCGGTAGTCCTCGAACTCCTTGCCGAACGCCCTAATGTCCATGAAGAAGATGGTGGGCTGCAGGCCTTGGGTATGCTCGCCGGCGATGATGGCCTGCTTGAGCGCGTACATGCAGCAAACGCTCGAGCAGTAGTTATTGCCGACCTTCTCGTCCCTCGACCCGACGCACTGAAGGATCGCGACCTTTGTCGGGGTCTTGTGGTCCGAGGGCCTGACGACGTGTCCCTGGAACGGGCCAGTGGCGCTCAGGATCCTCTCGAACTCGAGCGACGTGACGACGTTCTTGAACTCGCCGTATCCGTATTCCTTCTTCAGCTTCGCGTCGAATACCTCGTAGCCTGGAGCGAGAACGATCGAGCCGACGTTGATCTCCTCGACGCTCTCCTTCATCTCGTAATCGACCGCGTCCGCCGGGCAGACCTTCTTGCAGTTGCCGCAGCGGCCCTTGGTCAAGTAAAGGCACTTCATCTCGTCGATGCTGTACTTCATCGGCACCGCTTGCGCGTATGGCACGTAGATCGCCTTGCGCTGCACCAGTCCGACATCGTACTCGTTCACGGCCTTCGACGGGCACTTCTCGGCACATAGTCCGCAGCCCACGCAGCGGTCCTCGCGCACGTAGCGCGGGTGCTTCTTCACCGTGACCGTGAAGTTGGGGGCCTCGCCCTTGACCCCGACGATCTCAGACAAGGTCATCATCGTGATCATCGGGTTCCTGGCCGCCTCCACCAGCTTGGGCGACAGAATGCACATGGAGCAGTCGTTCGTCGGGAACGTCTTGTCCAGCTGTGCCATGACACCGCCGATGCTAGGCTTTCTTTCCACCATGTAGACCTTGAACCCCGATTCGGCGAGGTCCAGGGCGGTCTGGACGCCGGAGATTCCTCCGCCGACCACCATCACTGCACCAGTCTCTTTTGTCATTCTTGGCTCCTCCAATCTTTCAGAATAGATCTAACCTCAAACCCCCGGCACCGAAGCTACCATAACAATGATCGCCGCCGCCTTATGGGCCGCTCTCCTGCGTATGGTCCCGCTGTTCCTCAGCACACTCCCTCCCATAGTCGGACCCCAGGCAATCGCGGTACCGTCGGCGCCGCAGCACTGGATGGTCCGTTAGGAACCATCTCCACCTTGCGGCAGCGAGTCCTTCGGCGCGAAGCCGGGCAACCGGGGCAGGAAACACTCCCATGCAAACTCGTGACATGGGGGGTTTTAACCCGATTAGGGGGACCATATTTCAACGTTTGGTAGGTTTCTTTACGGTGCTTAGATGAAAGCATTTCGAGACCTCTTCGCGCTCAACGCATATAAGGGTTACGATATTTCGTATCACCTCGTCTGGAGTGGGCGTCTCGGACGGCAGTAGAGCCGCTGCACTTGCGCGATTTCTTCCCTCGAGGGCTCGCACGAAAAACTTACCGAGTTTGGTAGCGGGTAGCGATAGCATATTTATCCTCGGCAGGTTGACACGGGCGTGCTTGTGGAAGTGATCGTCGCCGCCCTGTTGGGAGCCTTTGGCTCCGCCGCCGTGCTGACAGTCGGACGTCAGCTTGGGAAGGAGCAGGGGCTCGGGATGCACCTCGATCTCAACGCCTCCGGTGAGCAGATCAAGCGTGTGATCAGGCGAACGCTGCGACAGGAGGAACGAGAGCGACCAAGGGTCCTCGTTTCCGGTCCGAAGGTGAGGCCTGTGGTGTGCCAGATATGCCTGGGACGAGTGAAGGAGGGGCTGGAGTATGCGCGCTGCTCCTGCGGCAAGGTCTTCCATCCCGTCTGCCTGGTGCGGACGGGGACGTGCCCCTACTGCGGCGCGGTCTACTCGGAAGGGTCGCTCGGGGAGGAGCACATGGTACGCCCCAAGCAGCCGGAAATGAGAAAGTCGCCCGGGATCTCACTGACGTGGCAGGGCGACACCGACCATCTCTGCCCGATCTGCGGCGCCGAGCTTCCCGAGGGAAGCGGAGAGTGCGCGTGCGGAGCGGTGATCGTTGAAGAAGGCCAGGAATTCGATTGCCCCTCATGCGGAACGCGAGTGCCTGCTGACCAGAACGCCTGCCCGCTCTGTCATGAGCGTTTTGACCTCATCTCCTCGAGGACCTGCGAGGTCTGCGGAGCGGCAATGTCGGAGGATGCATTAGTGTGCAACTGCGGGGCGCTCATCGGCGAACGCTGCCCCGAATGCGGCTCGCCCCTCGAATCGGACGATCTTTTCTGCGCCCGATGCGGCGCTGCTTTCGAGTTCGTCTGAAACCCTGGACAACGTGGCTTTATATATCGACGAGAATATATCCGCGCAAGGATGGGTGCACGTGAAGTCGCTTGTGGATAGCGCAATTGCTAAAGGTCAAGGGGGCAACGGCGCGCTCGCGGGGGGCGCTCCGGCGCCTTCGAGCAGCCCGGACGATGACGAACTGAGGAAGATCGTAGAGTCGACGCGAGTGAACATCTCGATCGTCGGCTGCGGGGGCGGCGGCTCCAACACGATTCGCCGCCTGGCGCAATCGGGCATCACGGGAGCGACGCTGGTTGCAGCGAACTCGGACGCCCGCCACCTCCTGTCGATCCAAGCGCCGAACAAGATCCTGCTCGGTCGATCGACGACCAAGGGGCTTGGTGCCGGCGCGATACCCGAGATCGGGAGGACGGCCGCCGAGGAAGCGCGCAACGAGGTCATGAAATACGTCGACGGGAAGCAAATCGTGTTCGTGACCGCGGGCATGGGCGGGGGCACGGGAACGGGCTCGGCTCCAGTGGTGGCGGAGATGGCGCAGATGCGCGGCGCGCTCACCATGGGAGTGGTCACGATGCCGTTCCGGGCGGAGGGGAAGATCCGCGCCGAGAACGCGCTCAAGGGATTGAACCGACTGCGGGAGCACTGCGACACTACCATCGTCATCCCCAACGATCGCCTGCTCGAGCTCGTCCCGAAGCTGCCGCTCGAGGCCGCGTTCAAGGTCGCGGACGAAATCCTGATGCAGAGTATCAAAGGGATCACCGAAGTGCTCACGAAGCCGGGCCTGGTGAACGTCGACTTCAACGATCTGATGACGATCATGAAGAACGGAGGGGTCGCGATGATCGGCCTGGGCGAGGCGGACGACTCCGACGGCAAGCTGGAAAAGGTCGAGAAGGCCGTCAACGAGGCGATGGGCTCTCCACTGCTCGGGGACATCGATACCTCCGAGGCGAGGGGCGCGTTGATACGCGTGATGGGCGGGCCGGACATGACGGTCACCGAAGCGGAGAAGGCGGCGGAGCTCGTCGGCTCCAAGATCAACCGCACCGCGCGCATCATCTGGGGATGCTCCGTCGAGCCAGAGATGGAGAAACGCCTCAAGGTGATGGTCGTCGTGACGGGCGTGAAGTCCAACAGCTTCCTCAGCCGCTACGGCTCGAAGTGCTAGGTCGAAGGAAATGGTCGTAAAGTCCAGGCGGGGACGGAGGAGGTACGTCGCCTTCGAGGTGCGTCCCCCTGGCTCAATCGCTTACGATGAGATAGCGAAGGCGATCGAAAGCGACGAGAGGAAGGGCGGGCTGCGCCTCAAGCTGATCGAGTACCGAGCAAGCAAGGGGATCGTGCGCTGCCTCGAGCCGGACACTAGACGGGCAAAGGAGTTCCTCGCCGCGCTCGGTTGCGAAGAGACGGGATGCGCGGTGAAAACAGTGCGCACATCGGGCACGCTGCTCGCTCTTCGGGAAGCGCTCGGGCTTCCGAAACCGCCTCCGAGACGACGCCCCGAAAAGGCTCCTTCTCAAGGCAAAAAACGCGCGAGCCAGAGGTAGTTCGTATCGACCCCCAGCCTCTACTAACTAATATATATCGGGAGGACTTTAGGTGTGCCCGTATAGCTAGCGGAACAGGTGTATTCAGATGCAACCGGGACAGATGGCATATGATAGAGCCATAACAGTGTTTTCGCCTGACGGAAGACTGTTCCAGGTAGAGTATGCAAGGGAAGCAGTGAAGCGCGGGACCACGACGGTCGGCCTCAAGTTCAAGAGCGGGGTCGTGCTGATCGTGGACAAGCGCATCGCGAGCCGGCTGATGGAACCCAAGTCCATCGAGAAGATCTTCCAGATCGATGGACACGTGGGGTGCGCCACCTCGGGACTGGTGGCGGACGCGCGCATCCTTGTCGATCAGGCAAGGGTAATCGCTCAGGTGAACAAGATCACCTACGACGAGGCGATGAGCGTCGAGGAGCTCGTGAAGCGCATCTGCGACTTCAAGCAGAACTATACGCAGTACGGCGGCGTGAGGCCGTTCGGTACCGCTCTACTGGTAGCAGGCGTCGATGATCAGGGCGAACACCTTTTCGAGACCGATCCGAGCGGTGCCCTCGTGTCCTACAAGGCGGGCAGCATCGGAGCGGGACGCAACGTCGTCATGGAAGTCTTCGAGGAGGAGTACGCGGAGAACATGGACATGGATGGAGCGGTGCTGCTCGGACTGAAGGCGCTCAAGAAGGCGACCGAGGAGGAGAAGCTCAACCCGAAAGCGGTCGAGATCGGCGTCGTGCAGAAGGGAGAGAACTTCAGGCGCCTCGATGAGTCGGAAGTAGAGTCGTTCATCGAGAAAGCGAACGCGGCCTGAGCGAGGATCAATGGTAGATATCGAAGAAGCCATAGTCGCCAGGTACGAGTCGCACGGCGAGAGCTTCGAGGTGCTCATCGACCCGAAGGTCGTCAAGATCCTTCGAGAGGGGCACGGGGACGTGGAGCTGTCGGACTACATGGTCGTGGACGCGGTCTTCAAGAACGCGAAGAAGGGGACGCACGCCCCCGAGGACAAGATGAAAGAGGTCTTCGGGACGACGGACCCGCTGACGGTCGCGAAGGAGATCATCCTCAAGGGCGAGATCCAGCTCACCGCGCAACAGCGCAAGGAGATGCTGGAGTCGAAGCGTGCCAGGATCGTCTCGGAGATCGCGCGTAACGCGATCAACCCGCAGACCGGAGCCCCGCACACGCCCCAGCGCATCGAGCTCGCGATGGAGGAGGCGAAGGTCCACGTCGATCCGTTCAAGCCTGTCGAGATGCAGGTGAAGGACGTCCTCGACAAGCTGCGCCCCCTCATCCCCATCAGGTTCGAGAAGATGCGCATCGCGGTCAAGCTCACGGGCGACGAGTACGGACGCTGCTACGAGGACATCGTGCACTTCGGCAAGATCCAGAAGGAGGAATGGCAAAAGAACGGCTCCTGGATCGGCGTGGTGGAGATCCCCGCCGGGTTGCGCGACGACTTCTACGCCAAGCTGAACGAGAAGACGAAGGGCAACGTGGAGACCAAGCAGCTGAAGTGAGCTGGAAAGGCTTCTTTTTGAGGTTTCAAAGGAGAATGTGATTAGAATGGGAAGAGAGAATGAACACGTTACCCGGGAGATCGTGCTTCCGGGAGATCTGCTCGATTCCGGGCGGTTGAAAGCGGGCAGCGGCACCTACGTGATGGAGGGAAAGGTGTACGCCTCGCAGCTCGGGATAAAGAGCGTCAAATCGAACTTCGTGAACGTTATCCCCCTTGGGGGGAGGTACATCCCCGCGCCCGGTGACACCGTCATCGGCAAGGTCGTGGACATCGGGCCGTCGAACTGGCTGATCGACATCAACTCGCCCTACCCCGCGCCGTTGCACGTCAATGAGGTGCCCTGGCGCGTCGACTTCGGGGACACCGCCCGCTTCATGAACGTGGGCGACACACTGCTCGCAAAGGTGCTGATGGTCGACGAGACCAAGCGCGTGCAGGTGACCATGAAGGAGCAGGGGCTGAGGAAGCTCCAGGGTGGACAGGTCATGGAGATCTCGTACAGCAAGGTGCCGCGCGTGATCGGCAAGGGCGGTTCGATGATCCAGATGATTAAGACCATGACGAACACGAGGATATTCGTTGGGCAGAATGGACGCATTTGGCTGGACGGCGAGATCGAGAACATCGTGTTCGCCATCAGGGCCGTCAAGATGATCGAGGACAACGCGCAGGCGATGCACCTGACCGAGAAGGTGAAAGAATACCTCGAGTCGGTGACGAAGGTCGAGGGCGCGGACTCAGGAAGTTCAGAATCAAGGAGCTGAATCTCATGGGCGGAACAAGCAACGTGAAACTGATTGACGACAACGGAATAAGAGTGGACGGGAGGACGCTTGACGAGCTGCGTCCGATCAAGATCGAGGCGGGCGTGCTCAAGCGCGCGGACGGCTCGGCATACG
The DNA here is from genome assembly GCA_035506675.1 of Methanomassiliicoccales archaeon. Taxonomy (GTDB): domain Archaea; phylum Thermoplasmatota; class Thermoplasmata; order Methanomassiliicoccales; family UBA472; genus JAJRAL01. Next base: position 35,830 of record DATJOX010000008.1, on the reverse strand, counting down.
TCGAGTTCGGGAAGAACAAGGTGCTGGCGGCGGTCTACGGACCGAGGGAGTGCCACCCGCGCCACATGCAGGACCCGTCGAAGGCCATCGTGCAGTGCAAGTACAACATGATCGCGTTCTCGGTGAACGACCGCAAGCGGCCCGGCCCGGACCGGCGCTCGGTCGAGATCTCGAAGATCATCTCCGAGGCGCTCGAGTACGTGGTGTTCACGGAGAACTTCCCGCGCACTTCCATCGATGTCTACATCGAGGTGCTGCAGGCGAACGCGGGAACGAGATGCGCTGGTCTCACGGCCGCATCGGTGGCGCTCGCGGACGCGGGCATCCCGATGAAGGACCTAGTGCCTGCGGTCGCGGTAGGGAAGGTCAACGACCAGGTCGTGCTCGACCTGCAGAAGGAGGAGGACAACTTCGGTCAGGCGGACCTGCCGATCGCCATGATCCCGCGCACCGGCGAGGTGCTGCTGATGCAGATGGACGGGCATATGACGATGGACGAGTTCGATCGCGCGATCGAGCTCGGCGTGGGCGCCTGCAAGAAGATCTATGACCTGCAGAAGGACGCGCTCCAGCGGAGGTACTCCGTGGAGCAGCCAGTGGGCGAGGAGCCGGAAGAGCCCGCTCCGGCCCCGCAAACGGAGGGATGAAGATGGCGCGCGAGATAATGTCCGAGATCAAGAGAGACCACGTGCACAAGCTCCTGGCCAAGGGCAAGCGGGTGGACAACCGCGCCTGGGACGAGTTCAGGCCGATCAGCATTCAGACGGGGTTCGCCGAGAACGCCGAGGGCTCGGCCCGCGTGAAGCTGGGCAACACCGACGTCCTGGTCGGCGTCAAGATGACCGTGGGCGAACCGTTCGCGGACACGCCTGACCGCGGAGTGCTTTCGACCAACGCGGAGCTCATTCCGCTGGCGTCGCCGACCTTCGAGTCCGGACCGCCTGACGAGAACTCGATCGAGCTCGCTAGGGTGTGCGACCGCGGCATCCGCGAGAGCCAGATGGTGGACCTCGAGAAGCTCTGCATCGAGAAGGGCAAGGAGGTCTGGATCATGTTCGTGGACATGTACGTCCTCGACTACGACGGGAACCTGTTCGACGCGGCGTTCCTCGGAGCGGTCGCGGCGTTGCGCTCGACGATGGTGCCGGCGAAGGCCGAGGGCAAGGGCGAGGACTTCCCATTGCCGATACGCCACATGCCTATCAGCGTGACGTCGGTCCAAATAGAAAACTCTATATTGGTCGACCCGACTCTCGACGAAGAAAAGGTCGCGGCAGCTCGCCTGACCGTCACCACCGACGAGAACGGTGATCTCAGGGCGATGCAGAAGGGACTGACCGGCGCGTTGACGCTGGATCAGATCTCCAAGATCGTCGAGACCTCGCAGAGGCTCGGGAACGACCTCAGAAAGTTGATAGGGTGATGTCCTATGGCAAAGGGAACGTCGAAGGCCGGTACCGCGGGAAGGTACGGCGCCAGGTACGGCGTCGTGGTGCGCAAGCTCACGCGAGACATCGAGAAGGCGGAGCGGACGAGCTACGAGTGCCCGACCTGCCACCACAAGAGCGTCAAGCGCCTGGCCTCCGGAATCTGGGAATGCCGCCGATGCGAGGCGAAGTTCGCCGCCGGGTCCTACTCTCCGATCTCCAAGAAGCTGACCACGCAGGAAGAGAAGGAAGCGGAGGCCGCGGAGGAGCAGTAGATGTACAAATGCGGGAACTGCAACAAGCCGATCCGGTCGAACGTCAACCAGGTCGGGATGCAGTGCGAGAACTGCGGCTCCAAGATATTCTACAAGGAGCGCCCGAACGTCAAGAAGACGATAAAGGCGAAGTGAGCCGCATGCCCACCGCCACGGTCACGCTCGCGACCCCGGACGCGCAGAGCGTCTACGGCGCGATCGCGCCCGAGGCGGGCAGGGACATCCCGCGCACGCGCACCTCGGCGTCCTTTGCGGACGGCCGGATGGTCCTGCGCGTGGAGGCCACGGACCTTTCGGCATTGAGGGCAGCGCTCAACTCCTATCTCAGATGGATAATGGTGGCGGAAGAGGTCAACCGATTGGCAGGTGCATGAAATGAACGAGATCCCCCCGAAGTTGCAGAATCAGATCGCTCAGTTCCAGGCGCTGCAGCAGCAGCTGAACAACATCCTCTCGCAGAAGTTCCGAATGGAGGCGCAGCTGCGCGAGGCGGAGATGACGATCGAGGAGCTGAAGAAGTCGCCCGAGGACGTCGTGATCTACAAGAGCGTTGGCTCGCTTCTCATCAAGGCGCCGGAGAAGGATGCGGTGCTCAAGGACGTCGAGGACGACAAGGAGACGCTCGAGGTACGCATCAAGACGCTCGAGCGTCAAGAGAAGTCCATGCGCGACAAGTACCAGGTCATGCAGGACCAGTTGAACAAGGCGCTCGGCGCGGCCGCTCCGCCCGCAGCGCCGGCCGAACAGAAGTAAACCCCTTCGATCCCTCACTTTTGAACCACCATTTCGAAACGCGCATATAGTCATTCGCTGCTGCGAGGGACGATGCTGCGCGAGATCGCGGACGAGCTCAAGCAGGGACGGAAGCTGGCGCTGGTGCACGGCAACGCCGACCCCGACGCGCTCGGCTGCGCCTACGCGATCTCTCGATGCTTCCCGAACGTGACGGTGTATCCGCCGGGCGGCATCGACCGCATCTCCAAAGTGATCTCAGACAAGCTTGATTTCGCGCTCGCGACCCAAGTCCTCAATCTTGACGAGTTCGACAAGATCGTCGTGCTGGACACCTCTTCCCCGGACCAACTATCGCCGCTGAAGGAACTGCCACCGAACTGCATCGTGATCGATCACCATGCGCGCACGGAGAGGTGGGGCGCGCATCGATACTACTGTGACGACTCGAAGCGAAGCTGCGCGGAGATCGTCTATCAGATGCTCAAGGAGAGCGGAACACCCTTTGGGCGCGATGTCGGTCTGGCGCTGCTCGCGGGAATGCTCACGGACTCGGGGCACTTCAAGTACGCGAACCCGGCGCTGCTCTGCACCTTCGGCGAGATCATGAAGGCGAAGAGCATCGAGATGGACGAGGTGCTCGACCTCACCGACGTCGAGTCGGAGATCTCGGAGCGGATATCGCAGTTGAAGGGGGCGCAAAGGCTGCGCTTCGAGCGCCTCGGCGAGCACCTGATCGTGACCTCGCACGGGAGCGCGTTCGAGTCGTCTGTCTGCAAGGCGCTGCTCGCGGTTGGCGCGGATGTCGCATTCGTCGGGTCCCAGCGAGGAGAGGAGTTCCGCATTTCCGCGAGGGCGAGAGGAGATGTCGTCAGGACCGGGCTTCACCTCGGCAAGATGCTCGGTGAGGTCGGAGGCGAGACGTCGAACGACGGCGGCGGTCACGGCGGGGCCGCGGGCATCGTCGGAATAGGGGACGTCGAGGCGATGCTAAACATCTGCATGTCGCGCACGCTCGACTTTCTTAGAAAGCAGAGAAAGGGTTAGCGCTCACTTCTTGATGATTAGCTTGAGCGCATCGTAGTTCTGCGGGTGCTGCACGAAGTATCTTCGCACCGGGGCGAGCAGCTCGATCAATGCTGCCGCCGTGCCGTTCTTCAGGTCCATCGGGTGCAGCTTGCCAGCGAGGTACGTCGTTTCCATCTCGCCGTAGCTGGCGAATTCCAGGTTCCCGCCGAACTTCGCCGGGCGCTCGATCATCATGCTTCCCTTCCGTGGGAAAACGATGAGCTTGCACATCTCGAGGATCGGGTTGCCTTCCTTCTCCGGTGGGCAGAACGCCTTCGAGATCTTGCGCTTGATGTCTTCAGCGCTGTCGTGGATCAGTATCCCCGAATCGGGATCGCTCTTGGACATCTTGCCGGCGACGGGGTCCATGCGGTCCACTCCCTTCAGGCCTGGCAGCAGCGGAGTATGCAGCGCCACCGGCTTCTTCCAGCCCAGTTTGTCGGCCGCGTCCCTCGCGAGCATGTGGGCCCTGCGCTGGTCCATCCCCCCGTACGCCAGGTCCAGGTCCATCGCGAAGATGTCGGCCGACTGCATGAGCGGGTAGAGCACCTTCGAGGAGTCGACCTCTGCCTCGTCCTCGGTCCGACCCATGATAGTCATCGCACGCTTGACGCGTTGCAGGCTCGAGGCCTTGCCGATGTTGATCAGCTTCTCCCAGTACTCGATGTGGTCCATGATCTCCGCCGCGTATTCGAACTTGACCTTGTCCCGTGGAACTCCGAGCGCCTCGAAGCAGTCCTCCATGTATCTGGCACAGGTGCGGATCTTTTCGATGTCCCCGCCGAACTTGTCGTTGATGTAGGCGTGCCAGTCGGCGAAGAACACCGTCATGTTGAATCCGGCGTTGGCGAAGTCGGTGATCTTGCTAGTGCATATCATCCATCCGATGTGCACTAGTCCGGAGGGCTCGAAGCCGATATAGCCGCGCGGGTTGGACTTCGCATCCAGGAGAGCCCTCAGCTCCTCTGGCGTCACGATCTCCTCTGCGTTGCGCGCCACTAGTTCGTATCTCGTCTCCGAGTCCATGCTAATCGTGGAGGGATGATGAGGAGCTTATTTGAATGTTATTTGATAGCACGGACGTTTTCGCCGAGAAGCATTTTGGCGGCTCGGAATCCCACGGAACTGCGTCGAACCCGATTCCGTTAGGAATATCAATGGCCAGATGGTCAATTTCGTGCCACGATTGCGATGCTGGCCAAAACTGCGAAATACGTTGTCGCGCGGTTCTCGATTCCGATGTTACATATGTCTAACATTCGAGGGAATCACTCGATGATTGTCGCGATTCAGAAGCTTTATCTATACATTTGTCTATGAGCGATTGGACCTTAGGATATGACCTAGGGGTCATTGCGGGGAGATGCAAACCAATGGCAACTGCGAGCGGTGTTAGGAATGCCGGCCTGCCGAGAACCAGGTCGAGAAGTGATAGCGACCCGATCGCCAAGGCGCTAGACATGTGCGCCAGCGGCCAGGTCAAGATGGTCGACTTCAAGTTCATGGACCTGCCTGGAACTTTGCAGCACGTTTCTGTTCCGGCGTCGAAGATGAACCTTGAGAAGTTCACGGAGGGGCACGGATTCGACGGCTCGAGCATCAGGGGATTCTCCCAGATCAACGAGAGCGACATGCTCCTCATGCCTGACGCCACGACGGCAATTGTAGATCCGGTGTACAAGGTCCCGACGATGTCCGTCGTCTGCGACGTCACCGACCCGATCACCCACGAGCGCTTCGAGCGCGACCCGAGGTTCATCGCGCAGAAGGCCGAGACCTACCTCAAGGAGTCTGGCATCGCGGATGTCGCCTACTTCGGGCCCGAGCTCGAGTTCTTCGTATTCGACTCCGTTCGCTTCGACCAGAACCAGCACCTTGGATACTACTTCATCGATTCCGACGAGGGCATTTGGAACTCCGGGCGCCCCTCGGACAACGGCTCCGGGGCGAACCTCGGGCACAGGCCGAGGAACAAGGAGGGTTACTTCCCCGCCCCGCCGGTCGACACCCTCCAGGACTTCCGCTCCCACTGCGTCATGACCCTGATGGACGCTGGCATCGACTGCGAGGTGCACCACCACGAGGTGGCCACCGCGGGACAGGGCGAGATCGGCATGCGCTACCAGACCCTGACCAAGATGGCCGACCAGGTGATGCTCTACAAATACATCCTCAAGAACGTCGCGAAGGAGAACGGGAAGACGATCACCTTCATGCCCAAGCCGCTCTACGGCGACAACGGAACGGGAATGCACGTGCACCAGAGCCTCGGGCTGAAGGGCGACAACGTCTTCTACGATCCTGAGGGCTACGCGCTGCTCAGCGAGACCGCGATGCACTACATCGGCGGCCTGCTCGCGCACTCGCCCGCACTCCTAGCGCTAACCTCGCCATCGACCAACTCCTACCGCCGGCTAGTGCCTGGCTACGAAGCGCCAGTGAACCTCGTCTATTCGATGAGGAACCGGTCCGCGGCCATCCGCATCCCGGTGTACTCCAGGAGCTCCAAGGCGAAGAGGATCGAGTACCGGCCGCCAGACGCGACTTGCAACCCGTACCTCGCTTTCGCGGCGATGCTTATGGCGGGCCTCGACGGCATCAAGAAGAAGATCGACCCCGGGGAACCGCACGACATGGACCTGTTCGAGCTGGAGCCCGAGGAAGCGGCGAAGATCACCCAAGTTCCGGGAAGCCTCGAGAAGTCGTTGGAGGCTCTCGAGAACGACCACGACTTCTTGCTCGAGGGCGGTGTCTTCACCGAGAACCTGGTCGAGACCTGGATCGAGTACAAGCGCAAGAAGGAGAACGACGCGATCCGCCTCAGACCTCACCCATACGAGTTCTTCCTTTACTTCGACGCCTGAAGTAGCCACGGAGGAAGGACGGGCGCGCAGTCTTTTCGACCGCGACGCTCGGGGAGGGGCAGCTCCCTGCCCCCTCCCCAAACCCTCTTGCTTCCAAGCAATATCAAACGATTGACAAGAGCCACGTATGGGCCGATCGCGCCTTCAGTCTGATCTTGCTGGCTTCGGCAAACACGCCCAACTGTGGAATCATTTCCAAATGCGTTTTTATACTCCTGTGGTAGCTAGAGGGGAGCCAAGGTGCCAGTCCATGAAGCGATGTTTCGCGCAGGCCGCCGAAGAGGAAGGTTGTGTTCGATATGACTGAGAGGACTGGCTCCGTGCTCGTGGTGGGGGGCGGCATGTCCGGGGTTCAGACATCGCTGGATCTCGCAGAATCTGGCTTCAAGGTCTTCCTCGTCGAGCGGAAGCCGAGCATCGGTGGGGTGATGTCCCAGTTGGACAAGACGTTCCCCACGAACGATTGCTCGATGTGCATCCTGTCCCCGAAGCTGGTGGAGGCGGCCAGGAACCCGATGATCACGATAATGACCCTATCCGAGGTGGTGGGAGTCGAGGGGGAGGCACCGCTTTTCCGAGTCAAGATCAAGAGACATCCGCGATACGTCAACGAGGACCGTTGCGTGGGATGCGGCCTGTGCGCGGAGAAGTGCCCGTCGAAGGTGCCGAACGAGTACGATCTGGGCATGGTCCAGCGAAAGGCGATCTACGTTCCCTACGCGCAGGCGGTCCCGATGAAGTACTCGGTCGATGAGTCGAAGTGCCTGTACCTCACGAAGAACCGCTGCGGCAACTGCAAGAAGGTCTGCCCCGCGGACGCGGTCGACTTCGAAATGAAGGAGACCGTCGAGGAGATCGACGTCGGCTCGATCGTGCTGGCTCCAGGTTATGAGGTCTTTGATGCCAGGCTGAAGAAGGAGTACGGATACGGGGAATTCAAGAACGTCATCACCTCCCTCGAGTTCGAGCGTATCCTGAGCGCCACCGGACCGTTCCAAGGGCGCGTCGTGAGGCCGTCCGATCACCAGGCGCCCAAGAAGATCGCATTCCTGCAGTGTGTAGGTTCCAGGGACGAGAAGGTCGGCAACCCCTACTGCTCCTCTGTCTGCTGCATGTACGCGATGAAGGAAGCGATCATCGCCAAGGAGCATGCTGGCGGCCTCGAGTCAACGATATTCTTCATGGACATTCGCGCAGTCGGCAAGGAGTTCGAGGACTACCGCGCCAGGGCGGAGAGCGAGTACGGAATCAAGCTCAAACGAGGCGTCAGGGTGGCCTCAATCGAGGAAGACCCAGATACAAAGAACCTCCTGTTGCGCTACAGCAACGGCGCGGAGGAGAACACCGAGGAGTTCGACCTCGCGGTCCTTTCGGTCGGGTTCGAACCCCCACAATCCGCGCAGGCGCTGGCGAGGAGCCTTGGCATCAAGCTCAACGAGCATGGGTTCGCGGAGACAGCGAATTTCGATCCGCTCTCGACGTCCCGAAGGGGCGTCTACGTCACGGGGGCGTTCTCCGCGCCGAAGGACATTCCGCAATCGGTCGCGGAAGCATCCGGTGCCGCCGCGAAGGCCGGTTCGCACATCTTCGATCACCGCATCCACTTCGAGAAGGAACTGAGCCCTGAGATCGACGTCACTGGTCAGGAGCCGCGAATCGGGGTCTTCGTCTGCGACTGCGGTGTAAACATCAAGGGCACGGTCGACGTCCCGAAGGTTGTCGAGTATGCGAAGACCCTACCTAACGTCGTCTTCGCAGAGGAGAGCAAGTACACCTGCTCCGCCGATTCGCAGAAGAGGATCGCGGATGTGATCAGAGAGCACAATCTCAACCGCGTCGTCGTTGCTTCTTGCACTCCTAGAACTCACGAGCCGCTCTTCCAGAACACGATCAGAGAAGCAGGCCTCAACCCCTACCTCTTTGAAATGGCGAACATCAGGGACCAATGCTCCTGGGTTCACATGCAGGAGCCGGAGAAAGCGACGGAGAAATCGAAGGACCTCGTCCGAATGGCGGTCGCCAAATCGAGGTACGTCGAGCCTCTTCCGACCCTTACGTTCCCAGTTGGCCACACCGCCGCGGTAATAGGGGGCGGGTTGGCAGGCATGACGGCCGCGCTCGAGATCGCGTCTCAGGACTTCAAGGTCGACCTGATCGAGAAGACGAACGCCCTGGGCGGGAACCTCAGAAGGACGATCATGGGCGAGGACGTGGAGACTGGGCCGGAGTTGGCGGCGCGGCTCGCTGACGACGTGGCGCAGAACCGGAACATCACCGTCCACCTCAACGCTGACGTGAAGGACATCGCTGGCTACGCTGGCAACTTCTCACTGCGCACCGACAAGGACGAGATCAAGGCCGGAGCGATTGTCGTGGCCACCGGAGGGCAGGAGTACCGACCGACCGAACACCTGTATGGCCATGACAAGCGGGTCGTCACTCAGACCGAGCTCGAGGAGCTGATGAGCCGCGGACCGCTCGAGGCCAAGAGCGTGGTCATGATCCAATGCGTAGGGTCGAGGAATCAAGAGATCCCCTACTGCAGCCGCATCTGCTGCTCGACGGCAGTCAAGAATGCGATCTGGGTCAAGAGGAAAGCGCCCGACACCGAGGTGTACGTCATTCACAAGGACATCCGCACGTACGGCTTCGCGGAGGAGCTTTACAAAGAGGCGGGCGTAAGAGGCGTCAATTTCATCCGGATTGCTGAAGGCACAGTTCCAGACGTTTTCAAGAACGGCGACCGTATCGAGGTCAAGTCCAAGGATGTCATCCTGGGTGAGGAGGTAACGATCAAGCCCGACCTGGTCGTGCTGAGCACAGGGATCCGGCCGAACCCCGACAACGACAAGCTCGCGAAGATGCTCAAGGTGCCGCTCAGCAAGGACGGGTTCTTCCTTGAGGCGCATATGAAGTTGAGGCCGGTGGATTTTGCCAACGAGGGCATCTTCCTTGCCGGCCTCGCGCACTGGCCCAAGCCAGCCGAAGAAAGCATCGCTCAGGCGACGGGAGCGGCGGCAAGGGCGATCACGATAATCTCGAAGGACGAGCTCACTGGGACCGCCTTCGTGCCGACCGTTGACGTCACTAGGTGCAAAGCCTGCGGGACGTGCGTCGAGGTCTGCGCCTTCAATGCCGTTAGCATGGTGGAGACCTCGCCTGGCATATCGAAGGCCTCGGTGAACGCCGTCCTGTGCAAGGGGTGTGGTGGCTGCGCCGCGGTCTGCCCGACCGGCGCGATCGCCTCGACGCACTTCACTGACAAGCAACTACTGGCGGCGGCGAAGGCCGCAGTGAACGGGGTGACGGAATGAGCGATTCCGAACCGAGGGTGCTTGGCATCCTGTGCAACTGGTGCTCGTACGCGGGCGCGGACCTCGCGGGCGTGAGCAGATTCCAGTATCCTACCAACATCCGCACCCTGAGGGTGATGTGCAGCACCAGGGTCACGCCCTACATCCTGCTGGAGGCGTTCAGATCCGGAGTCGATGGGATCCTGGTGGGCGGATGCCACATCGGTGACTGCCACTACATCACAGGGAACTACTACACCGAGAAGCGGATGGCCCTCACCAAGAGCCTGATGAGGGCTGCCGGTCTGGCGCCAGAGCGTCTCAGCTTCCACATGGTCTCCGCCTCAGAGGGGAAAAGGTTCGCGGAGGTCGTCACCGAGTTCGTGTCGACGATCAAGGGGCTCGGGCCTTCCGGAGTCGCATCGGACGCGAAGCTCCAGAAGAGGCTCGAAGCGGCGATCGACACGGCCAAGGCCTACCGGCTGAAGCTCCTCAATGGCAAGGAGCTCGGTCTGGAGGCGAGCAACGTCTACGACCAAGCGATCGACGAAAAGAAGCTCGACGGCATCCTGGAAACGGCTGTGAAGGAGGAGTACGAGAGAAGCTACATCCTTCGCATGACCAAGACCGAGTCGCGCTCGGTGAAAGAGATCGCCGCTGAGCTCGACACCGACCCATCCGAGGTTCTGGAGCAGGTCGTCGCGTTGAGAGCGAAGAACCTGATCGCCATGGACGGGATCGATGACCGGACGCCGAAGTACCGAGCCACAGCAGCGGGAGGGAGCTGAATGGCGGACAAGATCGGCTCTGTGCTGGTGATCGGGGGTGGCATCTCCGGCATACAGACGGCCCTTGACCTCGGCGATTCCGGCTTCAAGGTCTATCTCGTGGAAAAGAAGGGAAGCATCGGGGGCACGATGTCCCAACTGGACAAGACCTTCCCGACCAACGATTGCTCGATGTGCATCATGGCACCGAAGCTCGTCACCGCGGGCAGGCACCAGAACATCGAGCTCATCACGAACGCAGCGGTCACGAAGCTCGAGGGCGAGCCGGGCAACTTCAAGGTCACGATCAATCAGAAGCTCCCGAAGGTCAAAGCCGACGTCTGCACCGGGTGTGGGGTCTGCGCGGACAACTGCCCGATCGAGGCGAGGGACGAGTACAACCAGGGTCTGAAGAGGAAGAAGGCCATTTCCGTCCAATATTCCCAAGCGGTGCCGCTCGTCTACGGCATCGACCCCGATCTGTGCATCGGCTGCGGAGCCTGCAAGCTGTCGTGCGTCGCCAAGGCGATCGATTACGATCTGACTGAGAAGACGAGAGAAGTCGAGGTCGGCTCGGTCATCGTCTCACCAGGCTTCGAGGAGTTCGATGCGAGGCTGAAGAAGGAGTACGGGTACGGCGAGTACAAGAACGTCGTAACGAGCATCGAGTTCGAGCGCATGCTTAGCGCCACCGGCCCGTTCAATGGAACGGTCTTGAGACCCTCAGACGGGGACGTGCCGCGCAAGGTGGCGTTCATCCAGTGCGTCGGTTCCAGGGACGAGAAGGTGGGCAGTCCCTACTGCTCCTCTGTCTGCTGCATGTACGCGATCAAGGAAGCGATCATAGCTGGCGAGCACACCGCCGGCCTGAAGCCGACGATATTCTTCATGGACATTCGCGCAGTCGGCAAGGAGTTCGAGGACTACCGCGCTCGAGCAGAACGGGAGTACGGGGTCAGGATGCTTAGGGGGAGCAGGGTCGCCTCGGTCGAAGAGGACCCCGCGACGAAGAACCTGTTCTTGCGGTACAGCGCTGCGGGCGAGACGAACGTCGAAGAGTTCGATCTGGTCGTTCTCTCGGTGGGCATGAAGCCGGCGGCCGACGCGCAAGAATTGAGCAATACGCTCGGCTTCAAGCTGAACGACCTCGGATTCGCAGAGACCGATCCGTTCGCGCCTCTCAACACCACCAGGCCTGGTATATTCGTGAGCGGTTCATTCGCGTCCCCGAAGGACATTCCCACGACGGTCGCGGAGGCATCTGGCGCGGCGGCGAAGGCCGCTTCGCTAATATCAGAAGCAAGGAACACTCAGGTCACGGAGAAGCAATTCGCGCCGGAGATCGACGTCGCGAGGCAGGAGCCGAGGGTCGGAGTCTTCGTCTGCCACTGCGGGATAAACATCGGCGGAACGATCAACGTGCCCTCGGTCGTGGAGTACGCAAAGACCTTGCCCGGAGTCGTCTACGCAGGCCAGAACATCTTCACTTGCTCCTCGGACACGCAGGGCAGAATGAAGGAGCTAATCAAGGAATACAAGCTGAACCGCGTCGTGGTCGCGTCCTGCACGCCGAGAACGCACGAGCCACTTTTCCAGAACACCATCAGGGAAGCTGGCCTCAATCCGTACCTCTTCGAGATGGCGAACATCCGGGACCAATGCTCCTGGGTGCACATGCATGAGCCGCAGCGCGCGACGAAGAAGGCCAAGGACCTCGTCAGGATGGCGGTCGCGAAGGTGAGACTGGCTGAGCCGCTCAAGAGATCGAAGGTCAAGGTGCTTCACTCAGCGGTGGTCGTCGGAGGAGGGCTCGCCGGGATGACCGCGGCGCTAGATGTCGCGGACCAGGGCTTCCAGGTACATTTGATCGAAAGGACCAATCAGCTCGGCGGCAATGCGACGAGACTGTATCACAAGGAGGGCAACCGCAGTCCGAGCGATTACATGAACGAGCTGGTCGCAAGGATCCGCGATTCAAAGAATGTTACAGTCCACCTCAACACCGAGATCAAGGACGTCGCTGGGTTCGTCGGCAACTTCAAGCTCAAGACGACCGACGGCGAGCTCGAGACGGGCGCGGTGATCGTCGCCACCGGTGCGTACGAATACGCGCCGAAGGAGTACCGCTACGGTCAAGACAGCCGAGTGCTCACTCAGCTCGAGCTCGAGAGGCTTCTGAAGGAAGGCGGGCTGAAGGCGAAGCGGGTGGCGATGATACAGTGCGTGGGTTCGAGGAACGCCGAGACGCCCTACTGCAGCCGCATCTGCTGTTCCACCGCGATCAAGAATGCGATCAACGTGAAGAAAGCCAGCCCGACGACCGAGGTCTACGTCTTCCACAAGGACATCCGGACCTACGGGTTCAGAGAGGAGCTCTACAAGCAAGCGGGCAAGCTCGGGGTCAATTTCATCCGCATGAACGAGGGCGCGATGCCCGAGATGACCGAGGACGCAGGAAGCCTCAGGCTCAGCGCCTTCGACACGATTCTCGGCGAGGAAATCAAGATCGCCCCGGACATGGTCGTACTGTCGACCGGCATCGTCCCGAACAAAGGCAACGAGGTGCTGGCGAAGATGCTCAAGGTGCCGCTGAGCAAGGACGGGTTCTTCCTCGAGGCGCACATGAAGCTGCGCCCGGTGGATTTCGCCACCGAGGGAGTGTTCCTGGCGGGCGCGGCCCACTGGCCGAAGTTCGTGGACGAGATCATCGCCCAGGCGTCGGGAGCGGCGACACGCGCCACCATGGTCATCTCGAAGGAGTTCGTGGAGACCGAGGGCATTATCGCGTACGTGAACGCGAACAAGTGCACCGGCTGCGAGCTCTGCATCCAGGTTTGCCCATTCACGGCGATCGAGAAGATCGATGGCAAGGCGAAGGTCAATGAGGCGCTCTGCAAGGGCTGTGGTACCTGCAACGCGGTGTGCAAGTCCGGAGCGATCAAGCAGAGAGGGTTCAGGGACGAGCAACTGATCGAGGTCATCGATGCTCTGTTCTGCGAGGAGGGGAGCGAATGAGCGTGAGCAACGCCGCCGAGGCCAAGACCACAACTGGCACGCAAGAAGGCGAGGTCTTCGAGCCGAAGATCGTCGCGTTCCTCTGCAACTGGTGCTCGTACGCCGGAGCGGATCTAGCGGGCGTCTCTCGTCTGCAGTATCCGACTAACGTGCGCGTGGTCCGCGTGATGTGCTCCGGGAGGATCTCGCCGATGCTCATCCTGCGCGCGCTCAAGGACGGGGCCGATGGCGTGCTGGTCTCGGGATGTCACCCAGGTGACTGCCACTACCTCAAGGGCAACCTCTACACCCGACGAAACCTACAGATCCTGAGGAGCACGATGGAGTACCTCGGCATCGAACCAGACCGCTTCCAAATGAGCTGGGTCTCAGCCAGCGAGGGCGGCAAGTTCGCCGAGGTGGTCACGACCACGGTCGAGAAGGTCCGCAAGCTGGGTCCGAACGTCAAGTTCAGACCGAAAGAAGAGGAGGGTGATTGAGCGTGAGCGACGAGATCATCCGCAGCGAGGCGATGAAGGCCCTTCGCGAAAAGGGGCTGAAGTGCTTCGTCGGTTGGACTGAGGACGGCACGCCGTTCTTCGCCGAGACCGAGGCCGACTGCGACAAGCTCGCTTTCAACAAATCAAGCGTCAACAACCTCGTTCCTTACTTGACTCGGGAGATCAGGAGCCAGAGGGGCAAGACGCGGGACGGCAAGGACCTTATCGTCAAGCCGGTCGGCGTGGTCGTGAGAGGCTGCGATTCGAAGGCCCTCCGCCTCCTGCTCAACGAGAACATCTTCACTCGCAATGAGGTCTTCATCATCGGTGTTCCCTGCACTGGGGTCGTCGACAGGCACGCCGGCGGCGCGCTGTACAAGAAGTGCGTCAAGTGTGCCATGAGGAACCCCGTCGTCTACGACGTCCTCGCATCCGAGAAAATCGCAGAAGACGAGAAGGACTTCAGCGAGGTCGAGGCCATCGAGGCGATGACGACCGAGGAGCGATGGGCGGTCTGGGAGGAGATCCTCGCGGACTGCATCCGCTGCCACGCCTGCAAGCGCTCGTGCCCGGTGTGCTACTGCGACGAGTGCCTCATCGACCCGACCGACCTGGTGATCAGGCCGGACACGACCGCCGACGACAAAGCGAACCGTCCGCGCTGGGTCGAGCGCTCGGTGAACGTCTCCGAGAACCTCGTCTATCACCTCGCGCGCCTGCCACACTTGGTCGGAAGATGCGTCGACTGCGGCGAGTGCGAGCGCGTCTGTCCGCGCCGGTTGCCGCTCAGACTGCTCACCTGCAAGCTCGAGAAGGACGTCAAGGACATCTTCAAGTACCAGGCAGCGAGCGAGGATGGCCAGAAGCCATTGATCGCGATGTCCTGCATGGAGGACGAGAACGGCTTCATCATGTGAGGCGGGGAGAATGAACAACCACATCCTGAAGAAGGAAGGGATCGCCGACGCGATCAAGGCGCTCGGCAAGGATCACGCGGTCTACGTCCCCGTCGAGAACAAGCGCGGCCTCATCGAGTTCAAGGAGCTCGGCAAGGGCGTTTCCGTCGGCAAGATGAAGCTCGATCGGAAGCCCGACACTCCTCCGAAGGCGGTGCTGTTCCCGCAGACGGAGCTCCTCCTCACCTACAAGAAGGTGGGAGGGAAGTATGCGGTCACTCCTGCGCCTCTTGACGAGAGGGAGAAGATCATCTTTGGGGCCAGACCGTGCGACGCCATCGCCATCACCCTGATGGACAAGGTGTTCTGCGGCGGGAAGTTCGTGGACTGGTACTACAAGAACAGGCGCGACAGGGTCACGCTATTCACGATCGCCTGCGACGGCCCCGCGGACGAGTACTGCTTCTGCCCGTCGACCGGTGGAAGCCCTGCTTCTAGGGACGGCTCGGACGTGATGCTGTACGACGTCGGGGATTCGTACTACGCGGAGGGGCTGACCGACAGAGGCGTCAAGGCACTGGAGCTTCTGAAGAACCACCTCGGCAAGCCAACGTCCAAGCAGGAGCAGAGAAAGGACGAGATCGTCCGGAGTGCAGAGGCCGGAGAAGGATTCACCAGGAAGATCCCAGCGGAGTCCATCGCCAAGCTGGATACCTCGTTCGACAGCAAGTACTGGGAGGATGTCGCGAGGCGATGCCTGAGCTGCGGCGCCTGCACGTACTACTGCCCGACCTGCCACTGCTTCGACATCAACGATGAGCAGGGCGGGAAGAGGGTGCGCACCTGGGACTCGTGCCAGTTCGGGATCTTCACAGTGCACACCTCCGGGCACAATCCGCGCATGCAAAGAGGACAGAAGCTGCGCAACCGCTACTATCACAAATTCAAATACTCCAAGGAAAACATCGGGCGCTTCCTTTGCGTCGGATGCGGACGCTGCGTCGCGCTCTGCCCGGCCAGCCTGGATATCACCAAGGTGATCAGCGAGGTGAAGTGATGAACGGGAACAGCTACCTGCCGCGGATCGCCGAGATAACGAACATCGAGCAAGAGACCGGCGGGGAGAGGGCGATCAGGACATTCCGGGTCAAGCTCAAGGACGATTTCCAGATGGAATACAAGCCTGGACAGACCTGCATGGTCTCGGTTTTCGGGAAGGGCGAGTCGATGTTCGCGATATCGAACTCGCCGACCAGGAAGGGGTTCATCGAGTTCAGCGTGATGCGCCTCGGCCGGGTCACGGAGATGTTGCACGAGATGAAGGTAGGCGATGAGCTGGGCATTCGAGGACCCTACGGCAACGGGTTCCCGGTGGATCAGTGGAAGGGCAAGAACATCTACTTCATCGGCGGCGGAGTAGGCATGGCCCCTGTTCGGTCCGTCATGAACTACATCGTCGACAACAAGAAGGACTTCGGCGCGCTGCACCTGATCTACGGAGCCAGGAGCTCCCGCGACCTCGCATACAGGACGGAGCTCGACGGGCTCGAGCAGGGCGGGGACATCGATGTGCGACGCACGATCGATGTCGAGGAGCCGGGCTGGGTGGTGCTGGACAACAAAGCACCCGAGAACTCGAAGTTCGACCCGGGGAGCAGGAAGTTCACTGGGTTCGTCGCGACGACGATCCTCGCGCTCAAATGCAATCCCGAGAACGCGCTTGCGGTCATCTGCGGTCCGCCGATCATGATCAAGACGGCGGTCGGAAGCCTAGTGAAGCTCGGTTGGAAGGACGAGCAGATCTACACCACGCTCGAGAACCGCATGAAGTGCGGCATCGGCAAGTGCGGGCGGTGCAACATCGGCGGCGTATACGTTTGCGTCGATGGGCCGGTGTTCACGTACGCCCAGGTCAAGAAGATGCTGAACGACCAATGAGATCAGGGTCCAGGCTTTCTGCGAGAGACTAGAATGCTGCTAGCCCTGCTTGATCCCATTCGAAGGGCATCCGATCTCGCCTTGTCGGCGACCTCGTGCTCCGTCCGAAGGACATTCGCGTTATCGCTGGGTCCGACGGGCAATCCTCCGGGCGAGAACACCAAGAAGCCGATACCAGCGAGTACCGTCAACAGACCAATGAGCATGACGAGCGGACCTGCTACGCCGAGAATTACGTCCCTGGCGGACAAAGAGACTTCAAGACCGAGCAATATCAAGGCCACTCCCACCGCAACCGTTGCCACCGGTCGAATCAGATCGTTCCACGTGGATTTCTCTTGAGGCATGTCCAGAGACGCCTTGGTGATATCAACAAGGCTCTCAGTCCTTATCTCTTTGTCTCCATTCGAATGCTCCAGGAGCACCATCTCCCGCAGGTCCAATCTTATATACCTGGATTCGTTAGCTCGCAATGCGAACAAGATGACGGACCCGGTCGCCGAAGGCAATCTCGAAGCTCTCTGGAGAGAAGATGACGCCATCGATGACCGGCGGGTAAGAGCCATGGTTGTCATCTTCCGGACTTCAGGTTGCTGGTGGTCCAAGAAGAAGGGTTGCCTGATGTGCGGGTACAACCTTGCGAGCCGCGAAGGAATCGGAGCCGACAGCATCATCGCCCAGCTGTCGGAGGCGCTGACCCGCTACGAAGGCGAGCCGATGGTGAAGATCTACACCTCGGGCAGCTTCCTGGACCCGAACGAGATACCCACGGAAGCTCGCGACAAGATCATCCGTTCCTTTCCGCAAGCTGAACGCATCCTCTTCGAGAGCCGCCCTGAATTCGTGAACGAAGAGAACCTCCGCGGCCTTCCCTCAGATAGGATCGAGATCGCGCTGGGACTCGAGAGCGCTGACGACGAGGTCCTGCTCAAGTGCGTGCGAAAGGGTTTCAGAGTTGCGGATAGCGCGAAGGCCGCCGAAATAGCCATGGCGCATGGTATGAAGGTCCGCACATACCTCCTCCTTAAGCCGCCCTACATGACCGAACGCCAGGCGATCGAAGACACGATCAAGTCCATCGCGTTCGCCGCCAGGCGGTCCGAAAGCATCTCGATCAACCCTCTCAACGTCCAGAACGGGACAGAGGTGGAGAGGCTTTGGAAGAGAGGGAATTATCGCCCGCCATGGCTCTGGTCCCTGGTCGAGGTCCTGAGGGAAGGCAAGAAACTCGCCGAAGCTCGCGTCTTCTCCTCACCGAGCGGGGCGGGATCGCCTCGCGGCGTGCACAACTGCGGCAAGTGCGACGCCGACGTGATCAACGCGATCAAGCGGTTTTCATTTACCCAGGATGTCAGGGAGTTCGACGGCCTGGATTGTTCGTGCAAGCGCAAATGGAAGGCACAACTCGAGCTCCAGGACGCGATGCGTACGAGCGTCGATATCGATCGGCATCTCGATAGCGAGCTCACTCTGGACTGATTTTATCTAGCGGAAACGGAATGAAGGCTCGGTAAGGAAATGGATTACGACATCCGCAAGGGTCAGTACGCCAACCTCGAAGGCGCCGGTCTGAAGAATCTCATGGTATCCGCGTTCGGATCGGTGAAGGAGGAGAACGGGGTCCTCATCTCTTCGTTCGGCGCGATCGCCAAGATCCAAGCGAAGGTCCTCGACAAGAACCGCATCGAGATCGTCGCGGACATGGACAAGAGCGCCGCCCCGGATGTCCAGGCGAACACGATCAAGGTATGGAACCAGTTCCTCGAGAGCGCGACCGGATTCAACTCGAAGGAGCGTTCGAAGCGATTGCAGAAGAAGGCAAAGGACGGCAAGCTCTAGAGGCGAGAAATCGGCCTACCCAGCAGCGATGTCCTCGGCGTCCTTTCCAAACCGATTAGCTTATATAGAGCTACCCTTATCGACCTCTGCTCAACGCGCTGAGGACGTTCGACCAGACACCAAGGGCAATGCTCCGCATCCCTGTGACGTCTGCCAACCATTCTGGCAGGCGGGAAACGGCGTCACGGTCGAAGGTTCACAAAGGCACTCTTTGGAGCGGGTTAGCAAGAGAGTGTACTCTCTCGCAACAGTGAGAGGGGGAACCACATGTCGAACAAGAGACGTCCGAGAAAGGGATCGATGGCCTACTCGCCAAGGAAGCGAGCGAAGCGGCAGACCCCCAGGATCGAGGCCTGGCCAGAGATTGGCGAAGGCCCGAAGGTGCAGGGGTTCGCCGGATACAAGGCAGGAATGACCCACGCATTCGTCGTGGACTACAGATCATCGAGCAACACCGCGGGACAGGAGATCCGGGTGCCCGTGACGGTGCTCGAAGTGCCTCCGATGAGGATCGCGGCCGTGCGCATCTACGAGAACACGCGCTACGGGTTGCGGACCGTCGGAGAGGTATGGGCGAGCCAGGTCGATGATGTACTGGCACGCCTGCTTCCGCTGCCGAAGAACGTCGAGGCGGACAAGGCCTGGGAGAAGCTGAAGGGCGTCGACGTCGAGGACGTTCGCGTCCTTGCGTACACGCAACCGAAGCTCGTGTCCGGCGTGCCAAAGAAGAAGCCAGAGCTCATGGAGCTTAGGATTGGCGGCGGCGAGATGGAGAAGAGGGTGGAGTACGCCAAGTCCCTCCTGGGCAAGGAGATCAGGATCGCTGACTTCGTGAAGGACGGGGCAATGATCGATGTCGCCGCGGTCACGAAAGGAAAGGGCTTCCAAGGCGCGATCAAGCGCTGGGGCCTGAAGCTGCTCACGCACAAGAACTCGAAGCACCGCAGGATGGTCGGAACCCTGGCGCCGAAGCGCCCCGGATACGTCCGACCGACCGTGCCGCAGGCGGGCCAAATGGGCTATCACCAGCGCACGGAGATGAACAAGCGGGTTTTGAAGATCGGCGAGAAGGGCGAGGAAGTGACGCCGAAGGGTGGCTTCCTGCATTATGGGAATGTTGTCAACGACTACGTTCTGATCCACGGCTCAGTCCCCGGCCCGACCAAGAGATTGGTCAGGCTGCGCGACCCAGTGCGCCGCGGCGGCGTGGTCCTCAAGGAGGCTCCGTCGGTGACATACGTGTCGACCGAGAGCAAGCAGGGGGCCTGAGAATGGCGGTCAAGAAGCACCAGGTCAACGTGTACTCGGTGAGCGGCGAGGTCCTGAAGACCACCCCCCTCCCGAAGGCGTTCGCGACCCTCTACCGCCCGGACGTGATCCGGAAGGCGGTCGTCGCTGAGGAGTCGAACGCGAGGCAACCCTACGGGTCGAAGGTGGGCGCGGGCATGAGGCACTCCGTCTCAACATGGGGCAAGGGCCGAGGCGCCGCGCGTGTACAGAGGCTCGCCCAGGGAGCGAGAGGCGCGGAGTCCCCGAACAACGTCGGAGGGCGGCGCGCGTTCCCCCCGAAGGTCGAGCGCTCGTGGGAGATGAAGGTCAACAAGAAGGAGCGCGTCGCGGCGAGGAAGTCCGCTCTCGCGACCATGGCGAACGTCGAGCTGGTCAAGAAACGCGGACATCAGTTCGCGGAGGGCGTGACGCTCCCGGTCATATTCGAGGACTCGATGGAGCAGCTCGCGACGACCGCGGACGTCATGCAGGCGCTGGTCAGCGTCGGCATCTCGGACGATGTCACGCGCGCGAAGGAGGCCAGGAACGTCCGACCAGGAAAGGGCAAGATGCGCGGGCGCCGGTTCAAGGGCGCGCGCGGAGTGCTCATCGTCGTCGCGGACAAGGCGGCGCCGATATTCAAGGGCGCAGCGAACCTGTCGGGCGTGGAGATCGTCTCGCCGGAGCAGCTGAACGCCGGAACCCTCGCACCGGGCGGAGACGCGGGCAGGCTGGCGGTGTTCTCCGAGGCCGCACTGAAAATCGTGGAGGGGTGGTAAGATGGTCAAGCTGGAAGGCATACTTCTGCATCCGTACGTGACTGAGAAGACGATGAATCACATGACCGGCACCCCCACGCAGGACTTCAAGGACGGCAACAAGCTCGAGTTCATCGTGAAGAGGAGCGCCTCGAAGGCGGAGATCAAGGCCGCGTTCGAGAAGCAGTTCGAGGTCAAGGTGGCCAAGGTGTGGGTCAAGATCGACGAGGAAGGCAAGCATGCGATCGTGAAGCTCGCGGAGGGCTACTCTGCCGAGGACATCGGCATGAGGATCGGAGTGTTCTGAGGTGGGATGAATGGGAAAACAACTCAGACAACAGAGACGCGGGCGCGGCGGTCCGGTCTATCGCTCGCCTAGCCACAGGCACAAGGGCGTGCCGAGGCACCCCGAGGGAATGGGAAAGGTCGGCAAGATCCTCGATATCATCCACGCGCCCGGGCGCTTGGGCCCGTTGGCCCAGGTGGATTTCCAGGGCAAGACAAGCGTCGTGCTCGCGGCCGAGGGGATGACCGTCGGGCAGGACATGGCGGTCGGGGGAGACGTCGCCCTGAAAGCGGGGAACGTGCTTCCGCTGGCCGTCCTACCAGAAGGGACGTTGGTGCACAACATCGAGGCGAGGCCGGGGGACGGCGGGCGTTACGTTCGCTCTTCTGGCTCATCGGCGACGATCGTGTCGCGTGGCGACAAGGTCGTGGTGCTGATGCCCTCTGGTTCGTTCAAGACGTTCGACCCGCGCTGCCGCGCGTCCATCGGGACGGTGGCGGGAGGCGGGCACACCGAGAAGCCCTTCGGCAAGGCGGGCAACAAGTTCCATGCCTACCGGTCGAGGAGCAAAGCGTACTTCCATGTCAAGGGAGTGGCGATGAACCCGGTCAACCACCCGCACGGTGGTGGCTCGCACCCGCACGTCGGGAAGCCGAGCACGGTCGGCCGGAACGCACCGCCAGGAAGGAAAGTGGGTAGGCTGTCCCCGAAGAAGAAGCCAAAGGAGAAGTGATCGCGATGGCAGACGAGAAGCCACTGACGGGGACGAAGGCCTCCCGCAGGAAGCAGAGGAAGAAGAAGGGAGCGATCCAGGCGCGCCGCAAGAAGGAGTTCACCTACCGCGGCTTCACCATGGAGGAGCTCCTGGAGATGCCGTTCGAGGAGGTCCTGGGCCTGATGCCGGCGCGCGTCCGCCGCACCTTCAACCGCGGCCTCAACGAGGAGCAAAAAGTGACTTTCGACAAGATCTCTGGAGGAGAGATCGAGGTGGTGCGCACGCACCGCCGCGACATCCCCATCGTGCCGGCGTTCGTCGGCAAGAAGGTGGCCGTGCACAACGGGAAGGAGTTCAAGGAAGTCGAGATCAAGCCGGAGATGATCGGGCACTATTTGGGCGAGTTCGCGATGACCCGCAAGGCGGTCCGCCACAGCGGTCCGGGCGTCGGTGCGACCAGGTCGTCCAAGTTCCTGCCGCTGAAGTGAGGTGTGAAGATGGCAGGATACACGATGGAAGTGAACCCGGACGTCACGGCAAGAGCGATCGGCAAGGAGCTGCCGATCTCCCCGAAGTTCTCGAGGGAGATCTGCCACATGCTCCGCGGCAAGAACGTGTCGGTCGCGATCACCATGCTCGAGGAGATCGAGGCGCTGAAGCGCCCGGTCCCGATCCGCAGGCACAACTTCGGCGTCGCGCACAAGCGCGGCGTCGGGCCTGGCAGGTTCCCTCAGAAGGCCGCCAAGGCCATCCGCCTGGTAATCGAGTCCGCGCGCGCCAACGCCGAGTACAAGGGCTTGGACGCCGACAACATGCGCTTGAAGGTCATCGCATCGAGTCTCGGCCGCACCACCCCCGGCTTCATGCCAAGGGCGTACGGCCGCAGCACCCAGTGGAACCAGCAGACCGTCAACCTAGAGGTCATACTGGAAGAGGTGGAGTGAAATGGCAAACGAGAGGAAGTTCATCACTGAGAACATCCGCCGGGTGCTGTTGAAGGAGTACCTGATGAAGGCGGTGGACCGCGCCGGGTTCGGCGGGGTCGAGGTGCAGCGCACGCCGATGGGCACGCGCGTCACCCTCATCACCGAGCGCCCGGGGATCGTCATCGGGCGAAAGGGAGCGGCCATCAAGACGCTCACCACCGCCATCGAGAAGGACTTCAAGTTCGACAACCCCCAGGTGGAGGTGCAGGAGGTCGACAACCCGAACCTGAACGCGCAGATCATGGCGGAGAAGCTGGCATTCGCGCTCGAGCGCGGTTGGCACTTCCGGCGCGCGGGCCACTCGACCGTGCGCCGCGTCATGGACTCCGGCGCGAGGGGATGCCACGTCGTCATCGCCGGCAAGCTGACCGGTGAGAGGCACCGCACTGAGAAGTTCAAGGAGGGCTACATCAAGTTCTGCGGCGAGCCGAAGCTGAAGTTCATTCGGCAGGGGTTCGCCATCGCGAAGCTCAAGCCCGGCGTCATCGGCGTCAAGGTGGAGATAATGGCACCGGACGCGCGCCTGCCCGACGAGGTGGACGTAGTCACCCCCGAGGACGCGGCGAAGATGATGCCCGAGATGACCGACCGCATCTTCCCGAAGGAGGAAGTGCTCGCGGTCACCGAGACCAAACCCGAGGAGCCCGCCCCGGCCGAGCCGGCGGCGGTCGCGCCAACCGAGAAGAAGGAGGGCGGGAACTGATGGCGCTGCTGCGGGTGAGCGAGATAAAGGCGATGGACGCGGAAGCGCGCCAGACGAGACTGCGCGAGCTCCGCGACGAGCTGATGCACGAGAGGGGCACGGCGGCGATGGGCGGCGCGCCGGCCAACCCGGGCAGGATCCGCGCACTGCGGACCAACATCGCTCGCATCTTGACCGTCCAGAGGGAGGAAGAGAAGTAATGGCAGAGATTTGCTCCGTTTGTGGATTGCCCAAAGAGCTGTGCATGTGCGAGGAGATCGCGCGCGAGCAGCAGACCGTGAAGATCAGCACCGACAGCCGCCGCTACGGCAAGGTTGTCACCGTGGTCGAGGGGATCGACGAGAACGACATCGACATCGACGACCTCGCACGCAAGCTGAAGACCAGATGCGCTGCCGGTGGCACCGCGAAGGACGGGAAGATCGAGCTCCAGGGCGATCACAAGAAGAAGGTCCAGCAGGCCCTCGAAGAGATGGGCTTCAAGACCGAAGTCAGATGATCGGGCAATGAAGAGAAGTGATTTCATGAGGAAGGAGTTCGTGGGCCTGGAGGTCGCGGTTTCGTCGAGCAAGCACGCGCCTTACTTGAACGTCAAGGGGGTCGTGGTAGGCGAGACCAAGAACACTCTGCTCATCGAGATGAACGGACGGGAGATAATCGTCCCGAAGGCCGGCAGCTCATTCTCATTCACATACGAGAGCGAACAGATCACGGTTCAGGGTTCAGAGATCCAACACCGACCAGAGGACCGAATCAAGAAGACAAGGTGATATTCGATGAATAAGAGCGAGGTCAAGGACATCGGGATCGACGTCAAGGCGCCCGCGACCGCCTGCGCCGACCAGCACTGCCCATTCCATGGCAAGTTGCCGGTCCGCGGACAGGTCATCGACGGGGTCGTCGTCTCCGACAAGATGAAGAACACCGCGGTAGTCGAGCGGAATTATCTGAAATACGACTCGAAATACGAGCGGTATGAGAAGAAGACCAGCCGCTACTCGGCGCACTGCCCTCCCTGCCTTGGTGTCAAGGTGGGAGACGCGGTGAAGCTGGTGGAATGCCGGCCGCTGAGCAAGACGGTCTCCTTCGTGATCGTTGAGAAGAGGTAGATCGAATGAAAGGCATCGCAGGCAAGCAGACCCGCGGCATCATGACCGGCACCATGCTGGATGTCATCGATAACAGTGGGGCAAAGACAATCAGCGTCATAGCAGTGCCGGGATACCATGGTGTCACCCGGAGGCAGCCTTCGGCGGCGATCGGCGATATCGTCGTCGCGTCCGTCAAGAAGGGTACTCCGGAGATGCGCAGGCAAGTGGTCCACGCCATCATCGTCAGGCAGAGAAGGCCGTTCCGCCGCACCGACGGAACGATGATCACGTTCGAGGACAACGCCGCGGTCATCACGACGGAAGAAGGCGAGACCAAGGGAACGGACATCAAGGGACCGGTGGCCAGGGAGGCCGCCGAGCGCTGGCCGCGCATCGCCGCGACCGCGTCGATCATCGTGTGAGGTGTCAAACATGCCAAGCAAGCACGCAAGGAAGCAGCGCAAGGCGCAGTTCAACGCGCCCATTCACGCGCGCAGGAAGCTCGTCGCCTCACACCTTTCCGAGGCACTATCCAAGCAGTACAACCGCCGCTCGGCCCTGGTGGTCGAGGGGGACACCGTTAAGGTGGTTCGCGGTGACGATGTCGTGAGGGGCGTCGAGGGCAAGGTGTCGAAGGTTGACACGAAGACCGGACGCCTGATCATCGAGGGCATCACCATGCCCAAGGCGGACAACACCCAGAAGGCCCGCCCAATCCACGCGTCGAACGTCACGATCACCAAGCTGGACCTCGCCGACCCGCTGAGAAAGGCGAAGCTGGAGAAGACCAGGGAGGCCTCACAATGAGCAGCAACGACATGAAGCGACTGACCGCTCCGAGGAGCTGGCCAGTGGCAAAGAAGACGACCGCCTGGATCGCGAAGCCGCACCCGGGCGCGCATGCGAAGGAGAACAGCATGCCGATCGCCGTGGTGCTGCGCGAGCTGCTCCAGGTGGCGGACACCGCGCGCGAGGTCAAGCGCATCCTCGACGACCGAGGAGTGCTCGTCGACGGGCGCGCGGTCACGGACTTCAACTTCGCGGTCGGCCTGATGGACGTGGTCTCGATCCCCAAGATCGAGCAGCACTACCGCATGGTCATCGACCGCAACGGCAAGCTGCGCCTGATGAAGCTGCCCGAGGGCAAGCAGAACTGGAAGCTGTGCCGCATCGAGAACAAGACGACGGTCGCCGGGGGCAAGACCCAGCTGAACCTGCACGACGGCCGCAACGTGCTCGTGTCCAAGGACACGTACAAGGTCGGCGACGTGCTCAAGTTCGACGTCACGCCCGAGGACGCGAAGGCGACCAAGGGCAAGACGAAGAAGGCGCAGGAGAAGCGCATCCTCGAGACCTACAAGCTCGCGAAGGGCAACACCGCGCTCATCACCGGTGGCTCGAACGTGGGCGACCTCGCGGTCATCGAGGAGTACCTCGTCAAGCGGACGACCGGCCCTAACCTAGTCAAGTTCAAGGACGGAAGGTCCACGGTGAAGGGCAACGTGTTCGTGGTCGGCGGGAAGGCGCCGGAAGTGGAGCTGCCGGAGGCGAGCGCGCTATGAGCGACGTGATGCGAGCCCCGAGGATCCACAAGGTCGTCGTGAACATCGGCGTGGGCGACGCGGGCGAGCGCCTGGAGAAGGCGCAGAAGGTCCTGCAGATGCTCACCAAGCACAAGCCGAAGATCACGCACGCCAAGACGACCAACCGCGACCTGGGCGTCCGCATGGGCATGCCCATCGGCTGCAAGGTGACGCTTCGTGGGGATGAGGCGGAGAACTTCCTCCGCCGCGCGCTCACGACCCGCGAGATGAAGATTGCAGACTATTCGTTCGACCCGGAGGGCAACCTGTCCTTCGGCGTGCCGGACTACACCGACTTCGACGGGATGAGATACGACCCCGAGATCGGCATCTTCGGCATGGACGTGAACGTCGTCATCGCGAGGCCAGGATACCGGGTCTCCAAGCGCAGGGTGCTCAAGCGCCCCCTGCCGAGGGAGCACCGCATGACCCGCGCCGAGGCGATCAAGTTCATGCGCGACCAGTTCAAGGCGGAGGTGATGGAGTGACGAAGCCAAAGAAGCAGTTCGGCCGCTCAAAGGGCTGCACGCGCTGCGGTAGGAAGAGGGGCATCGTGAGGAGGTATGGCATGCATCTGTGCCGTCAGTGCTTCCGGGAGATCGCTCCGCAGATCGGATTCAAGAAGTATTCGTGAGGTGAGAAGAATGCAAAGCGACCCCCTAAACGACGCGATGTCGACGATAAAGAACGCATCGACGGTCGGTAAATCGGAGTGCACCATCAGGCCCTCCTCCAAGCTCATCGGGCGCGTGCTCAAGGTGATGCAGGAGTCAGGTTACATCACGCAATTCGAGTTCGTGGAGGACGGGAAGGCGGGAGTCTTCAAGGTGATGCTGCAGGGACAGATCAACAACTGCGGCGTGATCAAGCCCCGCTACTCCGTGCGCAAGACCGACCTGGAAAAGTTCGAGGCGAGGTATCTTCCCGCCCAGGACTTCGGCGTGCTCATACTCACGACCACCGCGGGCGTAATCAGCCACGCGAAGGCGAAGGAGCTGGGAGTTGGAGGCAAGCTCCTGGCGTATGTGTACTGAGGGATCAAGATGACCATCAGCGGAGTAATCGAGGAGAAGGTCGAGATCCCGAAGGGAGTGAAGGTCACGATCAACGGATCGGAGGTGACCGTGAAGGGAAAGGCGGGCGAGCTCAAGCGCACCTTCCTGCACCCGAAGGTCAAGATCTTCGAGAAGGAGGGGCACGCCGTCGTGCACTGCGAGTTCCCGAAGGTCAAGGACAAGGCGATCGTGGGCACGTTCGCCTCGCACATCCAGAACATGGTGGACGGCGTCCAGGGAGGATTCGAGTACCACATGAAGATCGTGTACTCTCACTTCCCGATGAAGGCCGGGCCCAAGGGTGACAAGTTCGTCATCGAGAACTTCCTGGGCGAGAAGGCGCCGCGGCACGCGGACATCGTGCGGAACACCAAGATCACCGTGAAAGGGAACGACGTCGTCCTGCAGAACATCGACCTCGAGGCGGTCGCGCAAAGCGCCGCTAACATCGAGAAGGCCTGCAGGATCAAGGGCTACGACCCGCGCGTCTTCCAGGACGGCATCTACATCACCGAGAAGGCAAGGAAGGTAAAGGCATGAGCCCCAAGGCAAAGAAGGAGATCAAGGAGTTCGCCGACCTTCCTTACTGGAAGGAGGAGCACCTCGCGGCCCTGAAGGAGATGGGCATCGAGGATTTGGACGGGTTGTGCGACGCGCTCAGCGACGAGAAGACGTTCAACGACATCGTCAACAACAAGAAGCTGAAGGGCATCGGGCAGAAGCACGCCGAGCACTGGCTCGAACTGATCGAGGAGAGCACGGCGGACGAGGAGGCTGAGGAAGAGAAGGAAGGGGCCCCCGAGGCGGAGGTCGTCGAGGAGGCGGCACCCGCGGAGGAACCGAAGCCCAAGGCGCGCAAGGAGAAGGTCGAGGAGCCGGAGGCCGAGGTCGTCGAGGAGGCCGAGGTGGCCGCCGAAGGCGAGTACATAACGCAGCCGAAGCCGACGCTCAATCCGCACGTCGTGGACCAGCTGGCCAAGCGCGCGGAGATCAACGACCGCCGCCCGGAGTTCCGGCACCAGGAGTGGTTCCGCTTCAAGCGCCTGGACAAGGGCTGGAGGAGGCCACGAGGCATCCACAACAAGATGCGCCGGCACTACGGCTACCGACAGCCGGTCGTGAGCATCGGCTACCGCGGACCGAAGGAGGTGCGCGACTACCACCCATCCGGGTTCGTCGAGGTCATGGTTCACAACGTGGCCCAGCTGGAGAAGGTGGACCCGAAGAAGGAGGCGGTCCGCGTGGGCGGCACCGTCGGCTACAAGAAGAGGCTCGACATCGAGAGGCGCGCTGACGAGCTTGGCATCAGGGTACTCAACAGGACGGGATGAGAATGGATCTTAAGAACCAGAAAAGAATGGCGGCCGAGATCCTCGGGTGCGGACAGAGCCGGGTCTGGATCGACCCGAACCGCATGGAGGACGTGGCGGACGCCATCACTCGGGCGGACATACGCACCGCCATCGAGTCCGGGACGATACGCGCGATCCCCAAGCAGGGTGTCTCTCGCGGGCGCACCAGGTACAGGTTGGCCCAGAAGAGCAAGGGGAGGAGGCGCGGACCAGGCAGCAGGAAGGGCACGTCCAACGCCCGTACTCCTTCCAAGAAGGCCTGGATCCAGACGATCCGGCCGATCCGCAAGGAGCTGAGGAAGCTGAGGGACGAGGGCAAGATCACGAAGACCGTCTACCGCTCCTTCTACATGAAGGCCAAGGGCGGCCAGTTCAAGAGCAGGAAGAACCTGCTGTCGCACCTGGAGATGGGCGGTTACCTGAAGGAGGCGAAGTAGAATGGCGCATGGACCGCGTTACAAAGTCGCCTTCCGCCGCAGGCGGGAGGGACGCACCGACTACCGACAGAGGGCCCGCTTGCTTAGAGCGGGCGTTCCGCGGGCGGTCGTCCGCACCTCGCTCAGGAACACCAGCGTGCAGTTCATCGAGTACGACGCGAAGGGCGACAGGGTCGTCGCCGCGGCGCACTCCAACGAGCTCGCGGAGAGCGGTTGGGACAAGTCCACCGGCAACCTGCCGGCCGCGTACCTCACCGGCTACCTGGCCGGGATGAGGGCGAAAAAGAAGGGAGTGGAGGAGGCGGTGCTGGACATCGGCCTCAGGGAGCCCGTGAAGGGCGCGGCGTGCTTCGCCGTGCTGAAGGGCATCCTGGACGCAGGCGTCGAGATCCCGCACGGCGAGGAAGTGCTTCCCTCCGAGGACAGGCTCAAGGGCAAGCACATCGGCCCGGAGATGGAGAAGCTAGTCGAAGACGTGAAGAACAAGATGGAGGTCGATTAAGATGGATTGGACCCCAAAGACAAGGCTGGGCAAGATGGTGCTCAACGGTGAGATCACCACCATGAGCCAGGCGCTCGCCACCAAGCTCCCCCTCAGGGAGCCGGAGATCGTCGATATCCTTCTCCCGGACCTGAAGGACGAAGTGATCGATGTCAACATCGTTCAGCGCATGACCGACTCCGGACGCAGGGTGAAGTTCCGGATCACCTGCGCGGTCGGAAACGGCGATGGATTCGTGGGCATCGGACGGGCGAAGGGAAAGGAGGTCGGGCCTTCGATCAGGAAGGCGATCGACAACGCGAAGCTGCACATCATCGAGATCAAGCGCGGCTGCGGCTCGAGGGAATGCGGATGCGGCACGCCGCACTCGCTGCCGTTCGACGTGGTCGGCAAGGCCGGCTCCGTCGAGGTCTATCTCAAGCCTGCCCCGCGAGGCATCTCGCTGGCGGTGGGCGATGTCGCGAAAAGCATCCTGGTGCTCGCGGGAGTGAAGGACTCATGGGGCTTCGCGAAGGGCCACACCAAGACCACGGTGAACTACGCCATCGCGACCTTCGAAGCGCTCAAGGCCACGTCCCAGATGCGTGTCACCGAGGAGCAGGCGCAAAGGCTCAAGATCGTGTCCGGACCGGTCAACGTGCACGTCGCGACTACGCAGGTCGCAGCGGAGCCCGCGTCGGTCGCGGCCGCGACACCGGTCAAGGAGGGATAGAGATGGCGTACGCGATCGTCAGGGTTCGCGGGCACGGCGACGTGCGCGAGAACATCGAGGACACGATGCGCATATTGAACCTCACGAGGCCGAACCACTGCGTGATCATGCCCGAGACCGACGCGGTCCGCGGCATGCTCTACGTCGCCAAGGACTATATCACCTGGGGCGAGGTCGACGAGACCATGGTCGCCAAGATGATCAAGTTCCGCGGCCGGCTCAGCGGCGGCAAGCCGATCGACGACAACGTCGTGAAGGAGCACTCGAAGTACACCTCGATCATAGCGCTGGCCAAGGCCCTGAAGAAGGGAGAGACGACGCTTTCCAAGCTGGATGGGTTCAAGCCGATCTTCCGATTGAGCCCTCCGCGCAAGGGATACGGGCAGGTAAAGCACTCCTTCCAGATAGGCGGCGCCGTGGGGTACCGGGGCAAGGAGATCAACGAGCTCATTGAGCGAATGTTATAATAGCAACGAACAGTTGGAGGGACGACATGGTAAGCAGGACCAAGAGATTTAGGGGCTCCAGGACGCACGGAAGGGGAAAGAAATCCGGGCGCGGAGCCGGTCTCCACGGCGGCACCGGAAACGCCGGGCTGCACAAGCACAAGGCCCAAATGATGCTGAAGTTCATGCCCGACCACTTCGGCCGACATGGCTTCAAGCGGCCTCAGGAGATGGTCGCGGCCAAGATCACCATGAACGTCGGCGAGGTGACGGAGCGGATTGACAAGCTCCTCGCGGACGGCATCGCCCAGAAGAAGGGCGACAAGATGGTGGTGGACCTGGCGAAGATGGGGGTCGACAAGCTCCTTGGCTTCGGCAAGGTCAGCGGCAAGTACGAGATCGTCGTGGCAGAGAGTTCCGAGACGGCGAAGTCTAAGGTGGAGAGCGCCGGCGGAGCGATAGTGGCACCGCAATAAGTCGACATGTGATACCATGGCTGAAGAGAAGAAGAGCCTCCTGTACAAGCTCAAACCCTTGACAGACCGGCTCCCCGCGGTCACCAAGCCCGAGGGCCACGTGCACTTCCGCACGAAGATGCTCTGGGTGATTGCGATCCTCGTCTTCTACTTCGTCATGACAAACGTCTTCATCTATGGTCTGGACCAGACCAACACTCTCGACCTCTTCGCCCAATACCGCGCCATCCTCGCGGGGGCGCAGGGCTCGCTGATGCACTTGGGCATCGGTCCGATCGTCACGGCCTCGATCATCATGCAGCTGTTCGTGGGCGCGAAGCTCATCAAGCTCGACCTCACGGACTCCGACGACAAGGCCGTCTATCAATCATCGCAGAAGTTCCTGGTCATCGTCATGATCCTGGTCGAGGCGGTGCCGCAGGTGTTCGGCTACCTCGTGCCCTCGACAGGATTCGTGAGCGGGCTGAACAGCGCCCTCGGGGCGGGCGCATTCATTGACGGCGCTGGCCTGGCGAAGATCATCATCGTCATACAGCTGTTCATCGGCTCGTACCTCGTGTTCCTGATGGACGAGGTGGTATCCAAATGGGGCATCGGCTCGGGGATATCGCTGTTCATCGCGGCGGGCGTGGCGCAAGCCATCTTCACCGGGACGCTCAACTGGAACCCGGGGAACTCGACGCTGCCGGTGAGCATCACCAACCCGCCGGCGGGCACGATCCCGAAGACGCTCTACTTCCTGCACAGCATGTCCGCCTCGCAGCTGACCGGCGGCGGATACGAGCGCATCATGATAGCCAATCCAAATCCAGTGGTCGCGTTAGTGGGAACGATCGCGATCTTCCTCTTCGTGGCTTACGTGGAGTCGGTGCGCATCGAGCTGCCGTTGGCGCACGGCACAGCGAGGGGTGCGCGTGGACGCTACCCGATCAAACTCCTTTACGCGTCCAACATCCCGGTCATCCTGATGTCGGCGCTGCTCGCGAACGTGAGCATGTTCGCCCTGCTCTTCTGGACCAATCCGGCGTTGCAGGGGATACCGATCCTGGGGCACAATCCGCTCCTCGGCTATTACAATTCCGGCCAGACGACCGCGGCCGGAGGGCTCGCTTGGTACCTCTCGTCACCGCGAGGTCTGAGCGATTGGCTGTTGCCGCTGCTCAGCCCGGATAGATACGGCTACTTGGCCTTAGGGCACGGAGGGTTGCAGATCACCGCCAAGGTGTTCACCTTCCTGACGATCATGATCTTGGGCTCGATCCTATTCGCGAAGTTCTGGATCTCGACGACGAACATGGGACCGGAGGCGGTCGCGAAGCAGATCGAGTCGTCCGGGCTGCAGATCCCCGGTTTCAGGCGCGACCCGAGAGTTTTGAAGCGCGTTCTGGAGCGCTACATCCCAGTGGTGACAGTGATCTCGGGAGCAACGGTGGGAGCGCTCGCCGCGAGCGCGGACCTCATCGGAACGGTCGGCAACGCCTCTGGAACGGGAGTGCTGCTGACGGTAGGTATATTAATCCAATTCTACGAAGCTATCAGCCGCGAACAGATGATGGAAATGCATCCGGTGCTTAGGCAGTTCTTCGGAGGCGAGTAGGTTGGCAGCCGCGCCCCCCTCTAGGCCCAAGCCGCCAACACCCGCGCAGAGCACCAGCCGCTTCGTGACGGTTTTCGTGGTCGTGCTCGCTCTGTTCATCCTCGTCGACAACAACCTGCGCACCTTCTTCGGGACCCTCGTCGGCTACGGCCTGATGCCGGTGATCGGCTTCAACAATCAGTACCCGGTGCTGACATTGTTCTTCGCGGGCATAATCATGACCGGGCTGACGGTCGTGGTCAGGCACTTCTTCACGAACTACGTGGAGCAGGCCGAGAACCAGAAGATCGTGAGCGCGTTCAACAAGGAGTTGAACGCCGCCAGGCGCGAGAACAACACCTACAAGATCAAGAAGCTCCAGGAGCAGCAGCAGGCGATAATGCAGAAGTCCATGAAGACCTCGATGCAGCAGCTGAAGCTGATGCCAGCGACGATGATCATCGTCGTGCCGATCTTCGCCTGGGTGGCCGTGTTCATGACGGACCTGCCGAACGCGCTGATAACGGTCCCTTGGGCGAACACCGTCAACCTGAACGCGACCTCGTTCATCTTCCCGAACTGGGTCCTGCTGTATTCGCTGGTGAGCATCCCGTTCTCGCAAGTGCTCGCACGCTCCCTGCGCTACTTCGACTTCAGGAGACGCCTGCACGAGCTCGCGGCAGGTACGGCATGAGGATCACGATAAGCGGTCCGCCTGGCTCTGGAAAGACAACGGTCGCGAAGCTTTTGGCGCAGAGGCTCGGCTGGGAGTTCGTGATCTCGGGCAATCTCTTCCGCGACATGGCGAAGCGATTGAACCTGAGCGTGGCGGACTTCGGTCGGCTCGCGGAAGAGGACCCGAAGTACGATCGCATGATCGATGATGCGATGGTGGCCACCGCCCTCAGCAAGCAGGACATCGTGGTGGAGGGACGGCTCGCGGGACACCTCCTCGCGCGTCAGGACGCACACGCCCTCAAGGTCTACCTGGATGCGGACCCGGAGGTGCGCGCGAAGCGCATCTGCGAGCGCGAGGCGGACGACCCCGGCAAGGTCATGCGCGAGATGCTTGAGCGCGAGGCCTGCGAAGCGAAGCGCTATGCGCAGTACTACGACATCGACCTGAACGACAGGAGCGTCTACGACCTCGTCGTCGACACCACCGACAATCCTCCAGAGAAGGTCGTCGAGATCATCCTGGAGAAAGCGGAGGGATGGAAGCGCCGCAGATGATCGTGAAGGACCGCGACCCGCTCGTGACGGAGCACGGGAAGAGGCCGTCAGAGCGCGGCATCGAGGAGCTCCTTCTCGCCGGCGTCATCAACCTCGACAAGCCCATCGGGCCGACCTCGCATCAGGTCACCGCCTGGGTGCGCGACATTCTTCAGATCAGCAAGATAGGGCACGGCGGCACTCTCGACCCCAAGGTCACCGGCGTGCTGCCGATCGCGCTCGGCAAAGCGACGCGCGCGACCGACCTCGTGCTGCGCTCCGACAAGGAGTACGTGGGCATCATGCGCCTGCACAAGGACGTCGACGGGCCGAGGCTCAAGAGCGTGTTCATGAGCTTCGAGGGCGACATCTATCAGGTCCCTCCGGTCCGCGCGGCGGTCAAGCGCCAGACGCGCATCAGGAGGATCCACCAGATCAGGATCCTGGAGATGAACGGCCGGGACGTGCTGTTCCGGGTGGCGTGCGACGCGGGCACATACATCCGCACGCTTTGCGTGGACGTGGGCGAGGCGCTCGGCGTCGGCGCGCACATGGAGGACCTGAGGCGCACGCGCTCCGGGGACATGGACGAGGAGCACAGCGTGCAGCTGCAGGACCTGAAGGACGCCTTCGTCTACTGGAAGCAGGGCGACGGCAAGCTCCTGCGCAGCATGATCCAGCCGATGGAAGTGCTTCTCGATCCGTTCCGCAAGGTCGTCGTGAAGGACACCGCCATCGACGCGATCTGCCATGGCGCGGACCTCGCGGCGGTCGGCATCGTTCGGCTCGAGGAGGGCATCACGAAGGGCGAGGTGGTGGCGCTCATCTCGCTCAAAGGAGAGGGCATAGGCATCGGCACCGCGCAGATGTCCTCGGAGGAGATGGGGCGGGCGCGCGAAGGCATCGCGGCGCTGACGGACCGCGTTTTCATGGAGCCTGGCACGTACCCGAAGATGTGGGAGTCGGCCGAGCCGAGGCAAGAGAAGAAAGCCGAGCCGCAGTAGGCTCTAGAAATCGAGGAGCGCCGCCTGGTTCCTCTTCAGCGGCAACGCCTCTATCCCGGTTCGCTTCTTGATGTGCCCGGCGAGCAGCTCGTCGAACCCATGCGTGAGGTAGATGACCTTCGGCGAGCAGGCGGCGGCGAAGCTCACCAGCTCCTCGAAGTCCGCGTGATCGGAGATGGCGAAGCCCTCGTTCGTGCCGGTGCGGTACGAGTATCCGCGGTCCGCGGCCCAGCCGGAGAACGCCGCGGTGCGCACCTTCCCGTCGCCGAGCTTGCGCCTCCAGTACGCGAGGAGCGAAGAGTTGTTGCCCGACATCGGGCAGATGGTGATGAACGGCGCTTTCGCCGCGTCCTCCGCATACGGGAGAAGGCAATAGGGGCCGCAGTCCTCCTTCACGAGCTGCGTTTCTTCGAAGACGCTGCCGTGGAGATAGGGAGCGAGGTCCCCGAGCAGATTGATCAGGCGTTGGGACTTGCCGAGCGGATACGCGAACAGGAATATCGCCGCGCCCTTGTTCAGCCCATCCTCGACCCAGTCGCGCACGATGCCCGCCAGATGGTCGGTCGGCGGGAAGACGTAGCGGGGGTTGCCGAACGTCGACTCCATGATGAGCACGTCGCACTTCCTCGGCTTCGCTCCCGTCATGCCCAAGCGGTCGCGGGGGCTGAAGTCGCCGGTGTAGAGCACCGTTCGCTCCCCCTCCAGGAAGAACATCGATGAACCGGCGATGTGCCCGGCGTTGAGCATCTCGATGCCCTCCGCCCCTTCGTAGCGGACCTCGCGGCTCAATCGGCTGGACGCGCAACGCAGCGTGATCTCGGTCGCCATCGCGCCGGTTCCGTTCACCGCCCGGGGTAGGTGATCGGAGTGCGCGTGCGAGATGCAGTTCACCGCCTCTGGCTCTAGCTTCCTCGGGTCCAAACGCACGCGTGAGCGGCCGTTGACCTCAATGCCGTTGCCCAGGCGGACCTGGAGCGCATCCCCTTCCATCACTTACCCTAATCGGGCGGGGATATTTACGCTCACCGGCCAGGTGGCCGTAGATACGGTAGCAAAGTATATTCTCCAATCAGC
>DATJOX010000007.1:0-16361 GCA_035506675.1 Methanomassiliicoccales archaeon | reverse complement strand
CTTCTCGTTGAATCAAACATCGACTAATCAATCGCTTGCGAGAAGGATGGCGATCGATTCGAGCGATTTGAAAGTCTCCTACTGGAATGATCGGACGCCTCCCATCTTGGTCTGGAACCTGACTGGACAGAACTCTCACATCGATTTCGTCATTCAGAACTCGCAGGTGCAGGCAGACATTTCCCTCACCGTCTGGAATTCCTCTGCGAGCGCGAGTGCAACATTGAACTCTTGGGTGGATGCGAACTTTACCAGAAGCAATCTGACCATCGGCGACGAGAGCTACCTGAGAAATGGGTCATTCGGTTCTCAGTACAGTCTGGAAGTGTGCTTCAGGAGAGGGAACGTGACCGTTTCGATATTCTCATCAGGCTTCGCACTGAGCGCTTCCGATTGGTCATGTGATTATGATGCCATGTTCTTCCTTGCCATCGCTCAGGATGCCAAGATAAGAGAGGTACAGAACTCGCTCGTCATTCGATGACATCCGCGCCATTGGTCTGCATGCGACTCGCACTTCGACCACGCTAGTCGGCACGGGAATCTCGTCAATCAGGAGGGTGATTGAACTTTTTTGGGCAACGCGCGAGCGGGAATCTTGCAAAGTCCTCAGGCACTAACGCCCGAATTGAACCGCCTTTTCATCGTTCATGCCTTTTCTGCAGTGACAATGCTCTGAGTGTCACTGATGTGATAAGCGACCCTGCCGTCTCTGTTCTTGAAGTTCAGCACTTCAAGTTCGCGTGGATTCTTGCGATCGATTATCTTGAAATGATACCTCTCCAAGAGTGGAGCGAGCAGCTGCTCTTCGAGGCCGAATTGCCACGTCTCGCCGGACCTCGCAAGCCTCTCGGCTGTTTCGATTTCGTCTTTCCCACTGATTTCGGGACCAATTGCGGAAGCGTGGGCATAGTCAAAGACCAGCCAGCTTCCTCTCGCAATGCGAGATGAAATCGTCTCCAGAGTGGCGTAGACAGCCTCTGGAATCAAGTATTGTGTGACACCCTCCATTATGACCAGCGTCCTAGCATCTTCAAGGAATCCCGCCTCCTCCAGCCTTTTCGCAAGACTCTCCCTCTCGAAGTTGATCCCAACGAAATTGAGGTTCTTGGGGACCTCGATGCCTCGTCGATGATATTGCGAGATCTTTGCTGCCTGGGTCGTTGGCGCATCGAGCTCGAAGACTTGTAGGCCTCCGAGTTCTGAGCGGAATCTCACTGCCCGCGAATCGAACCCTGCGCCGAGGAGGATCGTCTGAGCGAATCCCAGCTGCTGGACTTGAGAGAAGACGGCGTCGATGTAGCGGGTCCTCGCGATCACCCACTCGTACATTCCTGCAGGACTGACCCTTCTTACGATCAATCTTCGGAGGGGAGCCAATGCGAAAAACGCCTGGACCGGGCGGGGAAGTAATTGCCTTGAGACCCAGTCGTCCGTCTTCAGCAGAGAGTCTTTCTCCATGGACGATGCCGCCCTCATCATGCACACTATGTCAGCTGTGCGTGACGCCTTCGTCTCGATTCTCCTTCCAGGCATGCGTTCGACCGAATTCTTTTAGGCACATGCTTACTTAAGAATTCACCGGGGCTGAGCAGAAACTGAAGAGCTCTATGCGACATATCAAGCCAGCCTGATCTGCCCGAAAAAGGGCACTTTTGAGGTTGGCCAGGAAAATGGTGGACAAGGGGGGATTTTAGTTCCCCAGATTGACTGGCTCACTGTCGAAACTGCCCCTAATCGGGCAACTCATCATCGAGGACCATATGACAGATGAAACCCTTAACCCTCTCTCTTTTTCCTCTAACTCTTCTCGAGACGATCAGCGCGATCTTGGGCCATGAGAACACCTCTACGACAATTGACTATCTCGGCCTGAACTACGACGACATGAAGGATGGGATGAAGAAGCTCGCCCAGTATCAAAATGCCGTGATCTGCCCTCGAAACGGCATTTTGCGGGTCGAGCCAGGTGAGAGTGGTGGGCCCAAAGAGATTTGGACTCTTGACCTCCCGGTTATCAGCCGGGCGCTCCAACCAGGCTAAGCTATGGGCCCGAGTATGCGGAGGATTACCTGAATCCACTTAAAGGTTTTGGGAACGGATTGGCCGTTGGCATCCAAGCCACAGTCGCAGAAAACAATATTACCGGTGGGCTCGAGAGCACATCGCGGTACCGTTCATGCGACCTCGGGAGAGATTCTTGAGCGTACTCCACCGCGAGAGCATCGACAGGATGCCCGCCGTTTGCCCGCTGCAGACCGCGACCATCGATCAGATGCGCCTCTCCGGCGCCTACTGGCCGGAAGCGAATTTCGGCGGCGAGAAAATGGCGAAGCTCTCACTAGCAGCCTCGGAGTTCGCCGGGTTTGAGAGCGCCCGCGTTCCCTTCGACGTCGCGGTGGATGAGGAAGCGCTGGGCGCGGAGATCGGCCGCTCGGACAGAGAAACGGCGCCCTTCATCATGAAGCCGATCATCGTGGAAAAAGAGGACCTCGATGCCCTGGTGGTGCCCGACCCTGGCGCCGCCGGAAGGGTTCCGGTGCTTCTTGACGCGATCTCGAGAATCAAGGCGGAGCATCCGGAGCTCCCGATGATATGCGCCCATCACGGCCCATTCACTCTCGCAGCGCAGCTCAGAGGGGAAGAGCAGGCGATGGTGGACATCGCCACTGACCCCGAATTCCTGGAGGCAATACTATGCAAATGCACTGAGTGGGGCAGCGCGCTTGCCAAGGCCGCCGTCGATGCTGGCGCCGACGCGATCATGATGATCGATGCCGAGGCAAATGACCTCATCCTCGGCCCGGAGGAGTTCGCTAGGTTCGCGAGACCCGGCGAGACGGCGATGGTCAAGGCGATTCATGCGCTCGATTGCCCGGCGATGGTGCACATATGCGCCGATGTCTCACTTACCGCCGATCAGGTCGCGGACTCGGGCGTTGATGGGTTCAGCATCGGGCAAGGGTCAAGCGTCAAAGACATCCGTGCGCGCACGAGAGGGAGATGCGTGATGATCGGGAACGTCAGTCCTGCAACGACGCTATATTCCGGAACGCCGGACGAGGTCAGGGAAGAAACGCTTCGATGCATCCGGGATGGATTCGATCTTGTCGCTCCCGGTTGCGGGCTATCCCCGAAGACTCCTCTGGTGAACCTCCAGACCATGACCGCCACGATCAAGACCTTTCGCAAGACGTAGGTCCTGCGAGCGGCTCGAACGACTCCATCCATACACTCCTGCAAAGCTTATTAACCGCGAGTCAGTTACTCAATCAATTCGTACTGGCTAGTGACAAACATGGCAAAATCGTCGACGATATCCGGTTTCTACAAGCTCACCCCGAAAGAGCGACTGGCGATCATAAAGGACTTCGCGAACCTGACCGACGAGGAAGTTAGCCTCCTTGAGAGCACGGGCTCCCTCACGATGGACGCCGCGGACCACATGGTCGAGAACGTCATCGGCGTGATCCCTGAGCCGCTCGGGCTCGGAGTGAATTTCCTGGTGAACGGGAAAGACTACTTGATCCCGATGGCCACCGAGGAGCCGAGCGTGATCGCGGCCGCCAGCTACGCCGCCCGGATGGTCCGAGACGGCGGCGGGTTCCACACGAGCAGCACCGCGCCCATCATGATCGGGCAGGTCCAGGTCGTCAAGCTGAAGAACGCGGAGGCCGCCAAGCGGCAGGTCCTCGACGCCAAGGCGCAGATCCTCAAGAAGGCCAATGACCAGGACCCGGTACTCAACTCGTTCGGCGGAGGAGCGAAGGACCTGGAGGCGCGCGTCATCGATACCACCATGGGACAGATGCTCATAGTGCACTTGCTGGTGGACTGCCGGGACGCCATGGGTGCGAACGCCGTCAACACGATGGCGGAAGCGGTGGCCCCTCTGATCGAGGAGATCACCGGCGGGCACGTCTATCTCCGTATCATCTCCAATCTGGCGGTGAAACGTCTCGCCAGGGCGACGTGCACCGTGCCCAAGGAAGCCCTCGGGGGCGAGGAGGTAGTGGACGGCATTGCATACGCCTCCGCGTTCGCCGCCGCCGACCCCTACCGAGCGTCCACGCACAACAAGGGCGTCATGAACGGCATCATCGCGGTCGTCCTGGCGACGGGAAACGATCACAGAGCGATCGAGGCGGGGGCGCACGCCTATGCCGCGTTCAACGGTCCCTATTCCACGATATCGAAGTGGACGAAGACCGAGAGCGGCGACCTGCACGGCGAGATCGAGCTGCCAATGGCGGTAGGCCTGATCGGCGGCGCGGTCAAGACCCACCCGATAGCGAGGATATCTATGAAGATCCTCGGGGTCAAGTCCGCGAGCGAGTTCGGGGAGGTGCTCGCGGCCGTCGGCCTCGCTCAGAACCTTGCGGCCCTGCGCGCGCTCGCGAACGAAGGCATCCAGCGCGGTCACATGTCGCTGCACGCGCGCAACATCGCGATCAACGCGGGAGCCAGGCCGGATCAGGTCGACGCGGTCGCCGAGAGGATGGTCAAGGAGCGCAAGGTGCGGGTGGATCGCGCCAAGGAAATCCTTGAGGAACTGAAGTAGCAGCTGCGATGATTAAATCCTTGAAGCCCCTCTCTTGAGCGATCCCGATGGGACAGGGCCTCAAGAACACTCGAAAGTCCAGGGCGGACATGGACGAGCGGAGGGAAGCGGTCGAGGAGTTCGCTCGCGTCAAGCTCAGTACGATGAGGTTCTGCCCGTTCGACCCGACCTTCGCATCGAAGAACCTTGAGAACATGATAGGGTGCGTGCACGTCCCTCTCGGGTTCGCTGGACCGATAAGGGTGAACGGGGAGCACGCCTCGGGCGATTTCATCGTGCCCCTCGCGACGACGGAGGGCGCGCTCATCGCGACGGTCAACCGCGGTTGCGGGGTCATCACCGCGTCCGGGGGAGCGAATCCCACCATCGTAAAGGACGAGATGACCAGAGCTCCGGTCTTCCGAGTAAGGAACGTCAAGCATGGGGTCGAGGTTGCTGCTTGGGTCGAAGCCCATCTGGATGAGCTCAGGGTGTTGGCTTCCACCACCACTGGCCACGGCAAGCTGCTCTCGGCGAGCACGTCGGCGAGCGGCCGGTCCCTTTACGTTCGCTTCGCGTTCGATACGGGCGACGCGATGGGCATGAACATGGTGACTATCGCCGCCGACCGCCTGGCGCGTCGCATCGAGGAGGCGACCGGCGCGAAGATGATCTCCGTCTCGGGCAATTTCTGCGTCGACAAGAAGCCTTCCGCGATCAACTTCATACTGGGGAGGGGAAAGACGGTCCTTGCCGACGCTACCATTCCACGAGGCATCGTGGAATCCAAGCTCAAGCTGACGCCAGAGGAGCTGGCAGAAGCAGCGTATCGCAAGAACCTGATGGGCAGCGCGATGTCCTTGGCGTACGGTTTCAACGCCCACGTCGCGAACGTGCTGGCGGCGGTCTTCATCGCCACCGGTCAGGACCCTGCCCAAGTGGTCGAGGGGAGCATGGGGTTCACGACCGCCGAAGTGGTCGAGGGCGACCTGTACATTTCGCTGAGGCTGCCCTCGCTCGAGGTCGGGACCGTGGGCGGCGGGACCAAGCTTCCCAGCCAAAACGAGGCGCTCTCGATGATCGGATGCGTGGGAGCGGGGAAGGCGCGCAAGTTCGCGGAGATAATTGCCTCGGTGGCTCTGGCGGGGGAACTATCAACCTTGGCAGCGCAGGCGAAGGGAGAGCTGGCGAGCGCGCACCAGACCCTGGGCAGATGATATTAATATCGCCAAGCGCATGAGGTCAAATCATGCCAGTCATCACGTTCAGCTATCCGGACCTGGTCGCGCTGATGGGGAAGGAGGTGCCGGTGCAGGAGCTCATCGAGACCATTCCAATGATGGGCGCGGACTTCCACCACTACGATGAGGTGTCCGGCGAGCTGGGCATCGAGTTCTTCCCGGACCGGCCGGACCTGTACTCCGTCGAGGGGGTGGCAAGGGCCTTGCGGACCTTCTACGGGTTCGAGCGCGGCATGAAGACTTACCCGGTGGAGAAGTCCGGCATCAGCATGCGTGTCGACCCTTCGATCCGCGACGTCCGTCCTTACGTGGTCGCAGGCGTGGTTAAGGGTGTGACCATGAGCGACTACTTCATCCGCTCGATGATGGAGGTGCAGGAGAAGCTGCATCTGACCGTGGGGCGGAAGAGGCTGAAGGTCTCGATAGGCATTCACGATCTAGACAGGGTCACGCCGCCTTTCGTGTACAAAGCCGTCGACCCGGAATCGTTCTCGTTCGTTCCCCTCGCGATGGAAGAGAGCATGAACCTGCGCGAGATCCTTGAGAAGCATCCGAAGGGCGTCGACTACGCCTGGATACTCAAGGACAAGGCGAAGTACCCGATCATTCTGGACAAGAACAAGAACGTTCTCTCCTTCCCGCCGATCATCAACGGCACGCTGACGACCGTTACGGAAGAGACGAGGAACTTCTTCATCGACGTCACGGGCACCGACCACGCGGCGATATCCGGCGCTCTGAACATCGTGGCGACGATGCTCGCGGAGAGAGGCGGGGCGATCCAGAGTGTGAGGCTTACGGGAATGGTTCGGGCGACGACCCCGAACCTGAAACCGGTACGCTGGGACCTCGACCAGGACTACTGCAACAATTGGCTGGGCCTGAACCTGAGCACGCAGGAGATGGCCGGGTGTCTGGAGAGGATGGGATACGAGGCCAAAGCGC
Source organism: Methanomassiliicoccales archaeon (assembly GCA_035506675.1). GTDB lineage: Archaea > Thermoplasmatota > Thermoplasmata > Methanomassiliicoccales > UBA472 > JAJRAL01. Next base: position 9,635 of record DATJOX010000007.1, on the reverse strand, counting down.
TGAAGACGAAGCTGAGGACCAAGGCTCCCGCCACGCGCATGGACATATTGCACCAGGTCGATCTGACCGAGGACGTCGCCAAGGGCTACGGATACGCGAAGTTCGGGAAGGCGAGGCCCTTGGTCGCATCCTTGGGGGCGGAGCGCCGCATCGAGCGCATCTCCGACCTCACGCGCCAGATGATGATCGGTAACGGATACTATGAGGTCACGACCCTCACGCTCACCAGCCCGAGCGAGCAGTTCGATTCGATGCGACTGCCAAGGCAAGAGGTGGTGGAGGTAGCCAATCCAATCAGCCTTGACCACACCTGCCTACGCGTAAGCCTGCTGCCTTCGCTGCTCGCCGTTCTCAGGCACAGCAAGCACCGTGACCTGCCGCAGCGCATCTTCGAGGTGGGAGACGTCCTCGAGGGCAGCAAGAGGAAGAGGAGACTCGCAGCAGTCACGATCCACTCGAAAGCCTCCTTCACCGAGATGAAGTCCCTGGTGGAGGGTGTGATGCGCGACTTGAACGTGCAGGTGACGTTTGACCCCAGCTCGGTGCCTTCCTACATTCGCGGGAGAGGTGCCTGGATATATCTTAACGGGGACCAGATCGGACACTTTGGCGAGCTCCACCCCGAGGTCATCACCAGCCACGAGCTCGGATATCCGGTGGTCGGCTTCGAGCTGGACCTGGAAAAGGCATCAGCGGGCAAGTTGCAACGCATCGTTTGAGCGTTTTCATATACGGCCAAGAATATCGACCGTCAAGCCGAGGTAGCTAAGCCCGGATCACGGCGCCGGCCTTGAGAGCCGGTGGTGCTCTGCACTACGGGAGTTCGAATCTCCCCCTCGGCGCCATTCTCACTACGATAACGGGATTGAAGCTCATCGACGGCAGCATCCCCTGCACGACATGGCCCCATTCCTCAAACAGGAGATGCGATTTGGTACGTTGCTATGCTCTTCTCTTCAAGAGCTCGTAACGACAAGATTGAGGTTCAACCCATACAAGACCGAAGTGTCGTTGCTCACGGCGTAGTACAGGAGCTCGTCAGTCGCCCCTCCTGCGTAGTCGTTCATCCTGACAAGGTCCTGTGCGTAGGGGGGAACGGAATCCTTGTAGAGGAAGAACCAGAGCTTGAAGTTCCCGGTTTGGTTCACGGAGAATGTGTAGCTCGTGCGGTATTGTGCCGCGGATGGGCCATCGAGGCTGGCGCTTGTCGCGTTCAGAGTGACGCTCATCTGATCGATGAAGAACATGTGGCTGATCGAAGTCTTGTTGTCGATGAAACTTGCATTGACGAGCCAGACCTGGACGTAGTATGTGACGGGGTGATTCTCGTGATTCGTTATGCCAAGAATCACCTTGGCGTTCTGGCCGAAGGACAAGTTGTGAGGGTAGTCTATGGCCTTTCCGTCGGGGCCGAGTACGTAGAACTCAGTGAAGCCGCTCCCCTGTTGGGGAACCGCAATGACATATGCCATCGCGACGATGGACGAGACCACGGCGAGCACCAGCAGGATGGTCAGAAATCGGTCGACGTTGCCTTGCTTTCCAAAAACACGGGCTGCCAGGTCCCTTCGATTCAACGAATCGAACGGCACGAATGGAGCGTCGGCCTTGTTCCTCCCCATGTAGGAGAGCGCGCTGAAGACCACGATGAAGATCGACAGACTTGCGATGATGGACTCGAGCCGGATGCCGAACGGGGTATAGTTGAGCGCGAACCCGATGAAGGACGTTATCACGAGGCTGAGCGCGAGAGACAGCGCGATCCGCTCGATGCTATCAAGTTTCGCTCTTTCGGGGAAGAAGAAGGTGGTGAGGACATAGCCGGGCGCGAAGAACAAATACGGGAGGGCGAGAACCGTTCTCAATGGCGAGACTGGCAATGCGAGGACTATGATGATCAGCAAGCCACTCAGGAGCACAGCTGCGAACAAATCCCACCACTTCGCCGCCCTGTGGCTCATCTTCCTTCATAACCAGGGTGACGATATTTATGGGTATGCATGATACGAATCTCAACCAGCACAGACGGGCCTACACCGGGAGACCTTTCTCTGAGGATTCTCGTCGTTCCCACCTAAGGGGCAGTATCTTGATGCTCGTCTAGCGCTTCCCCTCAGGCGTGAGTTGCGAGGTCGAATTCTGCCTGGAATCCCTCAGGAGGGGCGACCAGGCTAACGATCCTTGATGACGTTAGGAATCAAAATTATTATCTATTCGGATAATCTGGGGCCCTCTGGTCAACTATATATACCATTTGCTGTAATCATCAAAACCCGAAACGGAGTCGTCTAATCGACTCGCTGAGCATATAATGAGGTGGGCAAGCTGTCTGAGGCCAGATGGGGCGAAACGGAGGGAGCGCGCTACCCGGCGATGGACCAGCGCTTGCTTTTCAGATTTGAGAACACCATCCCGGACACGGAGGCAGATCGATGCTAGATTCCCAAGGGCCAGGAGCGATCTACTATGGACAAGACCCTGAAATCGATGCGAGTGAGGACTCCTGGGAGGAAGACCTGCCACTAGGTTGGGGCGACATCAGGCCCGACAGCAGACGGAAGCCGTCCCAGGGACATCCTCGCACTTCGGTCGTTATTCCTGCGTTCAACGAAGAAGTGACCATTGGGAGCGTCGTGCTCGGGGCAAAGCTGTTTGCTGAACTGGTCATCGTGGTCGATGATGGCTCAACAGACAAGACGGCCCTCATGGCCGAACTTGCAGGGGCGAAGGTTCTTCGGCTGGAGAAGAACTCCGGCAAGGCCAACGCTTTGATGAGCGGCCTCAGGATGCCTGAGAACGCTGAGTGCGAGGCGGTCGTGGTGATGGACGCTGATGGGCAACACCGTGCCGAGGACATCGTTTCAGTTATCGCGCCAGTGATCGCTGGAGAGGCGGACCTGGTGATTGGGTCGAGGTTCTTGGAAGAGGGAAATCACGTGCCGGGATACAGGAGACTCGGTCAGAAAGTGCTGAACCGCTTCACCAATCTAGGGTCGAACGTCCAAATCACAGACACGCAGTCGGGGCTGAGGGCGCTGAGCCACAAGGCAATCGCCAACCTCGACTTTGCTTCCGTGGGATACAACATCGAATCGGACATGATCGTTCACTTTGCCGAAAGAGGGCTTCGGATCCAAGAGGCTCCGATCTCAGTCCGATACGACGTTCCAAATGGCCACAAGAAAGGTTCCCTTTCGATGGGGATCGGTCTCATCAGCAACCTTCTTTCGACGATTGGCTACAAGCGCCCTCTGGTCGCGTTCGGCATTCCAGGGGCGTTGCTGATTCTGGCGGGTGGAATAGTTGGCCTGAGCACCATACTCAACTTCCACCTCTTCGGTTCCTGGACGTTCCAATTGCTGACCGGGGCATCGGCGCTAATACTCGGGGCGTTCATGTGCGTCGCGGCGTTCATGCTCAATTCCTTGGCTCTCTTGAAGGCCAGCATGAAAGGAATAAAGACTTGAACAAAGCATCACGCCGTCGCAGCTTGCAGGCAACGGGCTCACTCGAGGAGGCTGGGACCGATGGATGAGATCAAGAAAGTCGGGATATTCATCAACACTCCAGCTCAGTACCATTTCTACAAGAACATCGCTCTCGAGCTTGGCAAATTGGGCGTAGCTTCGGTCATTCTCTATCGGGACTATGGAGAGACCAAGTCTCTGGTCCAGGAGAACAAACAACACTACTTCGAGTACTCGCACAACACCCCTTCGCTTCTCATGAAGAGCATGATGATACCTGTCGACGTTCTCCGGGCTTGTCGCTATCTGAAGGATCAGGGGGTGGACCTCGTGACCGGGTTCGGAGTGTATGATTGCTTCTCTGCGTCCTTGCTAGGAATCCCCTGCATCGTGTTCAACGACTCAGAGCCGTACATCAACTCGACCTATTCCATCCAATACAGGGTGTTCATGCCCTTCACGAACATCCTCGTGACGCCGTCGTTCTTCGACATGGATCTTGGACCCAAGCAGATCAAGGTCAACAGCGTAAAGGAAACGGCATATCTCCATCCCAAGTACTTCTCGCCCGACAAGTCGATATTCAAGCTCTTGGACTTGAACGAAGGGGAGCGTTATGCCATCTTCCGATTCAACAGCTTCGATGCAGGCCATGATATCGGCATATCTGGCTTCAACCCCGAGCAAAAGCGCGAGCTAGTGCAAAGAATCGGATCGCGGATGCGGGTGTTCATCTCATCGGAGGCGAAGGTCGATCCTTCACTCTCAGCGTATATGATCAAGATCCCGAAGTCCAGGATTCATGACGCGCTTTCATTCGCGTCCCTGGTCGTAACGGACACGCAGACGATCGCCACTGAGGCAGCGATCCTCGGGACGCCTGTGATAAGGTCAAACGCGTTCGTCGGTCCCAAGGACATGGGGATATTCAAGGAACTGGAGAGACGGCACCTACTGTTCAATTTCCAGGACAGCAGACAGGCAATCGAGAAAGCAGACGAAATGTCGAAGAACATCGGAGAGTACAAGGCTCAATGGATGCGGGAGAGCGAGAGATTCCTTCAAGAGAGCGGCTGTATCACGGATTTCATGGTGGAAGTAATAACAAGATATCCCGAGTACAATACGCGACCAAGAAAGTAGGAATAGAATGGATCTTCTGGGAGATTCGGTCTCGAAGTCGTTAAGCGGCCTTCTCGGGTGGATTGACCATTCGTATTCTGGATGGGATCCCTTCGACGGCCTGAATTCGACACGCTTCGATGGTTTCCGTGCATTACCGCCCCAGATCAAGGCGGTGCTGATCCAGATGCACAAGGTCTCACCGATTAACTTGAGGCCGGTGTTCTCGGTCAATCCAGGAATCGACACAAAAGGGATCTCCTTGTTCCTTCAGAGCTACTGCAATTTGCAGGATTCAGGGATCGGAGGTCCGCTCAAGGATGATGGCGAATGGCTGTTCTCGACGCTAATGGGAAAGAGCATCGAGGCTAACGACACGATTGCTTGGAGCTCACACTACTTCGACTACGTTGGAGTCGATGGCTCGGTCCTCACCCCTGACACACCGGACCTTATCGGAACGACGAACGCAATACGGGCGATTTGCCAATATGCCAGGCTGAAGGATCTCGACGTCAAGGACGTCATCAGGAAGTACTACCACTATCTGCTCGGCAATTTCGACCGCGACCATTCCTGCTACTATTATGGCCATCATGTCAGAAACAAATACGTCCCCAACTCTGACGCGGAAGTGATATCTTCAGTGCGCATCGCGGGCGAGATGGTCAGGAGCGAGGAGGTTGAGGAGCTATGCCGGGCGTCCCTTCTGAAATTGATCGAATCTCAGGATGAACAGGGATCCTGGTTCTACTCGCGATATCTCGACGGAGCGGTCTACCGGCAACTCGACTTCCATCAGGGGTACATCATCGATGGCCTTGTCGACGCCCTACACTTATTCCCGGAAATGAGGAACACGATAATGCCCTCGCTCGAGAAAGCGATCAGGTCGTATGATTCACTTTTCGCAGGCGATGGCCGGAGCTTCTACCGATTCCCGAGGCGATATCCGACCGACGTCCACAATCAAGCGCAGGGAATCATCACAAATCTTAAATTATATGATGAGTTTGATAATAAAGTCCATCTGGAATCGTCATCGAGGATATGCAAGTGGACCATCGAGAACATGCAGGACGAGAGCGGCTATTTCTACTACCAAAAGGGGAGGCTCCTGGCGAACAAGATACCTTACATGCGATGGAGCCAGGCGTGGATGATGTTGGCCCTCAGCCAAACACTTGAGGTTGCGACGGTCGTTTGATCCATGACAGCTGATCCAAAAGCGAGCTGAGCTGCTCCACCGCACTCATGGCAATGCCGAGATCGCACCTGCTATGCCGTCGTGCACGCGCTCAGGTTGTTGCTTGTATTGCACTTTGCTCTTCCGTCATCAGCGGTCCGGATCGCTACGCTTGATTCTCTTTGCGAGTGTTGACGACGACGAGCCTTCTCTTCCCTGAGATCGTCAACGGTATCTCCGACTCCTTGACCAGGGTGATCGGCTCGAACCATTCGGACAATCTCTTCTTCTGCGCGTCCAGGATCCTCTTCTCCACTTCCTTGCTGAGGTCGCTTCGAGGGATGATGTGGAGTTCGAGCGCCCCAGGCTCGTTTTGGACGAATTGGAACGAGCTCACGTAGTCCCAGATGAACTTATCAACCCAGACAGACAGGCCGGGAAACCTCGTACCCTGCTTTGTGGTCAGGTAGTACTGCCTCCTGCCGTCCAGTTTGATGACCGTCTTCCATCGTTTGCCGCACACCGGGCACAGCTCGAGTCCGTCCCCGAGTTGACCATAGTCTTGAGTTCTGTACCTGATCAGAGGCATGGCCTCGTTCCATAGTCCGGTTCCAACCAGCTCGTACCCGTACTCGTCTTTCGCATTCTCCGCGTAGCCGTATAGCGGGTTCATGTGGTAGCGGACGTTTTCCCCGTCATAGCACCCATAACCCAGGAGCACGTGTTCCGCTGCCCCGTAGAAGAAGCAGATCTTGGTCTTGAAGACGTCATAGAAGAAGCTTAGCTGCTCCGGCTTGATCTCCTCGGACGCAAGGAATATCGCTTTCACATCCAGACTTCTGTTCTTCTCCCGAAGGTGGCCTGCGAGGACCTCGAGGCACGATGGGTATGAGTGGATGAATTCTGGCTCGAATTCGTCGATGCAATTGACGATCACCTCAAGCCACTTGCGATTCAGGTGGCGTGGTGATACTAGCAGTCTCCGGTTCTCGATCCGGCACGGGGGCTTGTCAAGCGGTGCTATGCAGTCAGCTCCGATCCTCAATACCCTTGATTTCTTGTCGAACCCAAACTTGCCCCACATGTCTTCGATGAACGCCTCACCCGCTTGGTACTCGCCATATCTCTTCCATAGAGCGATCCCTCTTCCCGTGGAGCCCCCGCTCGTTGTGTAGATCAGGGTCAATTTGTTGAAATTCCGCGAAACGAAGTCGGATGGCTTCTTCATGATCGTGTCCTTGTCAATCATTGGAAACCGTTCCAGGGTCTCCATTGCGTTGTCCGGCCCGACGGAGTCTGGATCGATCTTGACTTCTTTCATGTAGAAGGGGACGCTCTCCAGGGCGATTCTGAGCGTCCTCGAGATGAGCTCTCTCTGTATCTTCCTGACGGCCTCGTCCGACTCGTCGTTGATCGCAGGGAGCTCCAGGTAGCTCTTGGCCTCGAAATACCGCTTCGACATCACCAAGGAAGGAGGCAGGATTTCTGACGCCCTCGTGTAGAACCTCTTCAGAGGAGGTTGCAGCTTGTTTTGAATCAGCAGGTACATGTCCTTGGACTTGGCCACAACCGCTCAACACAGTTCAATCTACTTATTCATGACGAGCTCGCTGTCTGAGACCTGAATCGGAGAGCGCTGCGCTTTCTTTCTAACGTCCTCGTCAGAAATCGCTCTGCCCTCTGTCGACCAGTCGGACGCGATCTTCAGAGACGACGCTCTCTCCAAGGAAGTTGAACACCGTGAGCTCCAGATTGCCAACGTGGAACCCGAGCGCTTCGATCCAGTCTACGCCTCGCAAAGCCCCGTGGAACTGCTGAAGGAAGACCCCATGCGACACCAGGAGCACCTTCTTACCCATGTGATGGTCCAGAATATCTTTGAGCGTCATGTTCGCGCGCTCCCTCAATTCCTCGAATGTCTCTGCTCCCGGCGGGTCGATTGAGTGGTAGTCGCCTCCAACTTTGATGAAGTGTATGGGGGGTCTAACTTGCTCCACTTCGGCGCTGGTGCGTCCCTGCAGGACTCCGTAGTTGCGCTCTCGAGCATATTCGCACGGCACGATCTCGACCGAGCCGCCGGTCAGGATCTGGGCGGTCTCGGTAGCGCGTTTGTACGGTGAGGAGATGCACACATCGAATCGCATCGGTTTGATCCTCGCCGAGGCCGCGCGCGCATCGCTCCTTCCGTTCTCGTTCAGGGCGACGTCGACCGTACCCGCGTAGCGGTTCTCCTTGTTGTAGTCGGTCTCTCCGTGCCTGACCGTGGCTATCTGCCATCGTTCATCCAAGAGTATCACCGGTGAGCCTGATGAGTTCGTTCAACCGCATGACCGACGAATAGTCAGTGAAGAGTGGCCCGATCTTCATGTAGCCGACATTGCCCATTACCGTGAGCACGGAGAGGAACGTGGATTCAGTGCTGATGGATCGATGCGACGTGATCGCGATTTGACCTGTGGAACGGGATACTTCGATCGCCCGCACGACCGAAGACACCGTCCCGGCCTGGTTGGGCTTGATGATCACGCCGTTGGTGCAGCGATCGCGAGCTCCTTTCTCAATCCTACCGGCATCGGACGAATAGAAGTTGTCCCCTATTATCCTGCATCGGGATTGCCTATCGCAGATGGCTCTCCAGCTTTCGACATCAAGCTCTCCGAACGGATCCTCCAGGAATCCGATATCGTAGTCGTCGATCTTCTCTAGCCAATAGTCCAGGAGGTCGTTGCTCGACCTAGTCGACCCGTCTGTCACGGAGAACTTATATCCCTTCCCGACCAGCAGGTCCCCAGCTGAGGCGTCTATCATCATTTCATAATGGCTGCTCAATCCCACCCGATCCATGACCTCTTGAAGGAAAATCATGCAATCGTCGTTCGTGCCAGCTCCAAGATGGTACACCGGGTTCTTGTTGACGAATGACCGTTCGAGAGGCGCGAGGCGCTCGTGCACCTCGCTCTGTATGGTCGCATGATCCTTAATCACCCGGGAGACATCGTCGAACTTTGGCACCACCAAGAACTCGGGGAAATCGCTCCTGACAGGATTGGTGTATGCGTGTTCTCCACCATTTAGGATGTTCAGGCACAGGCGAGGGAATCCCTTCTTTGCCTCCTTGCTCTCCTTGGGCCACAGCCTCGTTGGCGGGTACTGGGTTGCGTTGAAGAATGCGAGCGACAACGCCCAGCAATTGTTCCGCCCGAAGCTTCCGATCCTCGCCTCCAGGAAATGGTCGAATTGGGACTGAGTGATAGGGGCCTTCAGCGAGGAGTCACTCCGGATCGTGTTGAGGATCTCTTCGGCGTTCGATCGTGTTTTCCTGTCCTCGTAGACGCTTATCGTTTCCCCTTTTGGAGATGAACCCACACCGATGTTGCCATTTGACAACTCGATGATGAATTCGTAGGTGTACTCTGCGTGGGAGTTGAGTATGCTCCTCGCCGTCACCCGCTCGATCTTTCGTGGCAATGATTCGATTTCCATCGGGTGGCTATCGGACCGCAACTGTATTTCCTTTTTCTCTCCAGTGGTGATCCGTAGACTGAAGCGACAAGTCGTGGGTTGAGGTGACCAGGGGCGACAAGGCCGCGCCCCTTCTGGCAGCTCAGGAAGTCCGACCTCGTCCGTTCCAACGAGCAACCTGACCATAAAGAATTTGACTCACCCCTGCCCATTCGATAGGGTCAGAGGTGGATGAGATCGCGGACAGGCTCATGGGGGTCTACGGAAAATGTCCAAAGTCGATTCAAACGATGGGCATCAACCTCGTGGACACCAGAGAATGGCTGATCAATAATTCGGGGCCAGTCAGTCGCTGCTTGGAGTTGCTTCAGCGCGCTCAAAGCTGGAGCGATGAGCAG
>DATJOX010000006.1:0-11535 GCA_035506675.1 Methanomassiliicoccales archaeon | reverse complement strand
CGCAGCGTGTCCCCGCGCCGTTCGAGATTCCCCAGCATGACGATGCCGTCCACTCCCGCTCCGAGAGCGCCGGTCGCGGACCGGCTCGAGACCAGGAGGGCCGTGCAGCCGCTCTTGTAGAGCATCTCGCTGAGTTCGGTGAGCAGCACTCCATCGAGGACCGCCCCCTGAACTTCCGTAAGCAATGTGTCGATGGTGTCGATTGCCAAGCGCTTGACCTTGGCGGCGGAGACCGCCTTGGCGATCGCCCCAACCAGTTTCTCGATGGCGTCCTGATCCATCTTGGTCGGGCTCACTCCGGCCGTCTTCATCATCTCATCCAAGCTGACGATCACCAGCGCGCCCTTCTTCAGCTGTGCATCGTCGAAGAAATCCAGCGGTGGGATGTTGGAAAGCAGCTTCTGCTCGCTCTCTATCGTGCTGATCAGAAGGCCGGCCTCGCCCTGCACCGCCCCGCGCGCGAGGAATTCGAACGCGAGCGAGGTCTTGCCGGTGCCCGGGGCTCCGGAAACTAGGACCGTGCTGTTGACAGGGATGCCCCCTCCGAGAATGATATCTACACCCTCGATTCCCGTCACACACCTGCCCCGTTCCATCCCTTTGGCCATTGCCTGTGTCATGCCCGGTATGGAATATTAGCGTTTTGGAGTGGATGCTAGCAAAGATTATTATCGAACAGCTGCTAGCGCGGTAGCATGCAGCCCGTGCTCCAGGTCGCGCTGGACCTGATGCATTTGAAACGTGCCCTGACAATCGCTGAGGAGGCCGTGCAGGGAGGAGCGGATTGGATCGAGATAGGCACGCCTCTGCTGAAATCTGAGGGATCGGAGGCGATCCGTGCCATCAAGAAGCGCTTCCCGGACCGGATCGCGGTCGCGGACATGAAGACGATGGACGTCGGGAGCCTGGAGGTGGAGATCGCGACCAAGGCCGGGGCGGACATCGTCACGATCCTCTCGTTGGCGGACGACGGCACGATAAGCGAAGCGGCGCTCACCGCCAAGAGGTACGGCGCGAGCATAATGGTCGATCTCATCAACGCGAAGGACATGATCGGTGAGGCGCGGCGGGCGCATTCGCTCGGCGCGGACTTCGTGTGCATCCACGTGGGCGTGGACGAGCAGATGCGAGGGACGGGTGCGGGTGCCAGCGTGGTCAGCGAGGTCGCGGACTCGGTCCCCATACCGGTCGCCGTTGCGGGAGGGATCAACGCCTCGACCGCCGGCGCGCTGGTCAAGCAAGGGGCGAGCATCATCATCGTGGGCGGAGCGATCATCAAGGCGGAGGACGTGAAGAAGGCCGCCAAGGACGTCAAGAAGGCGATGTCCGGGGCGAAGGTGCCGTCGAAGCTCTCCAAGAAGTATACGCAGGACGAACTGCTCGAGGCGTTCTCGAAGGTCTCGACGCCCAACATCGCGGACGCGCAGCACAAGCGCGGCGTGATGGCAGGCATATTGCCGCACATCGCACACGGTCAGAAGATGACCGGAAGGGCCCTGACGGTGCAGACAGCGAGAGGAGACTGGGCGAAGCCGGTCGAGGCTATCGATCGTGCCACTCCCGGGGATGTCATAGTGGTCGACGCTGGCGGCAACGACATGGCGGTCTGGGGCGAGCTGGCTTCTTGGAGCGCGAAGGTGAAGGGGGTCGCGGGGGTGGTCATCGATGGCGCCGCGAGGGACATCGAGGAGATCCTGGACATGGGTTTCCCGTGCTTCTCCAAGTACGTGGTGCCGCACGCAGGCGAGCCGAAGGGGTACGGCGGCATCGGTCATGAGATTGTGTGCGGTGGGCAGACAGTGCGCAGCGGCGACTGGATCATCGGCGACGAGAACGGGGTGATCGTCGTGCCGCAGGAGCACTCGGTGGAGATCGCGAACCGCGCCGTCGACGTCGCGGAGCGCGAGAACCGCATCCGTGAGGAGATCAAGCGTGGCGGCTCACTGTCCAAGGTCCAGGAGCTTGAGAAATGGGAGCAGGTGCGCTAGGGAACCTGCACTGCCATTCGCACTATTCCGACGGACGCTTCTCTCCGCTCGAACTGGTCTCGTACGCGTCGAGGGCCGGGCTGGCGCATTTCGGTCTCACGGATCACTTCGAAACGACGAAGGTGCCGAGGGCTCTGCGCGCTTCCCAGCTCGACGAGTACGTCGGTCTCTTGCACGACCTAGATTCCAAGTTCTCGGGGTCGACGAAGGTCTATGCCGGGGTCGAGATCGACACCAGTCCCGACCGCACCGATCTACCGAACTTGCCGTTCGACGGACTGAACCGACTTGACTTCATTCTGCTGGAGTACGTGAACGATGATGAGGTCGGTGGCAGCGCCCTCGACGATTTGGAGTGGTTGATCGAGAAGATCAAGGTCCCATGCGGCCTCGCGCACACCGACCTTTCGCGAGTGTTCGATGGCGTTCCCCCTGAGGCGTTGGCGGAGCGATTCGAATCGCTGAACCTCTTCGTCGAGGTCAACACCAACCTATTCTACACGATCGACGGCGTTCACCTGTACGAGCGTTCGAAGGAGTTCTTCGATGCGTTTCGCGGCAGGGTGAGAGTGACGGTAGGAAGCGACACGCATCGCACGCTCGAATCGATGCAGGACGTTCGCCGCGGATACGAGTTCGTGCAGCGCCATGGGCTCTCGGACATGCTGCTTTTCAAATGATGAAGATGGAATCCGAAAAGGAAGGAAGGGGTTTTGTTCGCTAGTACGCGCCCATCTGGTCCGCCATCTTGTTGAGGCGATTGATCCGCTCTTGGATCGGCGGATGGGTCGAAAACAGGCTCACCAGGCCTCTTGCGCTGAACGGGTTCACGATCCACAGGCCCTGCGAAGCCGGATTCCCGAACCTCATCGGGTTGCGCTTGTTCTCCTTCTCGAGCTTCCCGAGCGCGCTCGCGAGGTAGAGCGGCTTGCCGATGAGCTTCGCCCCCTCGTAGTCCGCCTTGTACTCACGGCTGCGCGAAATCGCGAGCTGCACCAGCAGCGCGGCGATCGGCGCGGTGATCGCCACCAGGACCATGATGATCGCCGAGCCCTCGTCCCTGCGCCCCCCGCCGAACAGCGAGCCCCAAATCGCAAATCTGGCTGCGAAGGATATTGCTCCTGCGAGCGTCGCGGCCACGCTCATCACGAGGATGTCGCGGTCCTTGACGTGCGCCATCTCGTGAGCGAGAACTCCCTGCAGCTCGTTGTCGTCGAGCATCTTGAGTATGCCCTCGGTCGCCGCCACGACGGCGTTCTTCGGATTGCGCCCGGTCGCGAACGCGTTCGGGGTCTGAGTCGGCACGAGGGCGATCTTGGGCATCGGCAGCCCGGACATGTCCGAGATGCGCTTCACCGTGCGATAGAGCCTCGGGGCCTCGGCTTCGCTGACCATCTTGGCCTTGTACGACCAGAGCACTATCTTTGAAGAGAAGAAATACGAGATCGAGTTCATGATCGCGGCAAGGACCAAGAAGAGCAGCGCTCCTGTGACCCAGTCGTTCGCGAAGTAGCCTCCGAGCACGAAGCCTACCACGCCGAACAGCGCGAACATGAAGAGGAACAGACCTAGCGTCCTCAGGGACGCTCCAATTGCTCCCATGTATTCACCTAGAGCCCACTCATGAATGCCCTGCTATTTAAGGCCGATTGAGCTTGGCCGTGCGAATCTAAAGAGCCTGGCACGATTGGGAGAGTGGTGGCGCGTTCTGTCCTCAAACGGCCACGAATGTCACTCGGCGACCGCTCTGTCTTGCGACCACCCTCTTGGTCTTCACGAGCTCGTCGACCATTTGCGCAACGGTGTCGTCGTCGAGGCCGGATATCGATGCGAGACGGTGGATCGTCTGCCCACCCTCCGCCCTCAGAGCCTCGAGCAGTCTGGCCTTTCCAGACTCCGTCCGCTCCTTCTCTTGGGCTGCACGGACCTCGACCTCGCGCTCCTGCGCGACCTTCTCGATTTGCGCGCGGAACATCTCCATGCCCCTCGACTTGAAGCGCTCTGGATCTTGGTTGAGGAGGCTGCTCAGTTCGTCGGTGTCGAGGCCGATCTCCTTCCACTTGGCCATGACTTCGGGGTAACCAGCCTGATGGCCAGGCAGATCCTCCATCGGACGACCGATCGAGGGTTCGTAGATCACTCCGTGCCCCCTCAATGCCTGGTGAAGGTGCTCGAGCTTGTCACGGGCGGCCGATTCGTCCGCCACGTCCGCGGCGAGCGTGTTCGTTCCCTTGATCCTGACGAACCCCAGCTCACTCAGAAGTTCCTCCGCCTCGCGCGGCGACTTGCCCTCGCTGGTGTGCACCAGCCTCACGTAGGCCTTCATTCCCGAGCACCACCTTATCGGGGTCGATAAATTGCAGGACGATAATCAAGGTTTGCCCAATTCTGGCACTGGCTGATTGGGAAGAGCTGTTCGTCGCTGCTTCGGTTGATAGGGCCATCCGATCTAATGAGCCAGTCATTCAAGGATCGAGAACCTTCTCACCAGGGACGTTCCGCTCCACCACTTCCCCAGTCCGTACATCCTTCCCGCCCTGACGAACCAGAGCCCCCAGAGCAAGAAGATGAATATGATGTGCTCGTCGATGATAGGATTCTGGACGGGAGGCACGTTCGTGGACCAGAGAAGCAGGAGCAGGAGCGTCCCTCCGTACGTGGCAAGCCTCGAACCAATACCGAGGATCAGGGCGACACCAAGAGCCAGCAGGGCGAGCATGAATATGACGTCCAGTACCTGATTCCCGGCCAGATTCTGATAGAAGCCCGAGAATATTCCGCTTGTTCCAAACTTCAGATACCCGGCGGTCGGCGAGCCTCCGTTCAGCCACGACTGGGACGATGGGGTCGAGAACCCAAGGCCGAACAGCTTGTCAAGGAACGACCACAGGAATAACCAACCAAGGAGAATCCTCGCGCCAGCCCAGACCATTCTCGTCCTTCTCGCCGGTTCCGCTCCTCCCGAGTCCATAAGGAGATTTTTGCACCCTCGACAATAAATAATTGACGATGATGGTCCAGATCTGGGGTCAGGAAGAGAGCTGGCACGTGGCCGCCCTGATCGATCTGCACCGAAGGAAGACTCTAATGGGCAGGATAAAAAAGGGCGAAGCGGATTGGTGAACGCCCGAATCCTATGCCCGGCGAGATCGAGTTCATCATGGAACGGTTCAATCGGTACTACTCACAGCGGCCGCCATCGCCTCCGGAGAGGTTCACCAAACGCGAGTTCGGCTTCATGTTCTTCGACAAGACGTTCGTGCAGAGGCATCTTCGCTTCCAGCGCAAAGAGGACCTGAATTCCTTCCTGGTGGAGCGCGTGCCATCGCATTGCTACTATTCCTCAGCGTACTACGACGTGCCGGACGCGGACCGGATGGAGGACAAGAAATGGCTCGGCGCGGACCTGGTGTTCGATCTCGACGCGGACCACATCCCGGGGTCGGAGAAGCTCTCGTACCCGGAGATGCTGGCACGGGTGAAGGTCGAGATGATCAGACTGCTCGACGAGTTCATCCTCGGGGACCTCGGGTTCGACGAGCGCTACGTGAGGATCGTGTTCTCGGGAGGAAGGGGATATCACGCGCACGTCACGGACCCGAGAGCCTTGAATCTCCGATCGCACGAGCGCCGCGAGATCGTCGACTACATCATCGGTACGGACCTGAGCTTCGAATGGTTGCTTCCGGAGGAGACGAGGGTGGGGATCAGGACGCCGACGGGAACGCGGGCGCTCGGAAGACGCAACCTACCTCCCATCAACGCAGGCGGATGGAGGGGGAAGCTCAGATCAGGGCTCAAGTCCTTGCTTGACGAGCTGGAGGTGCTCGGGCCGTCCATGGCCAGGGAGAGGTACGCGAGCCTCGCCGGCCAGAAGGAGGAGGTTGTCGCCGGGCTCTTCGACGACCTGTTCCTCGGAAAACCAGGGAAGCGCGGGCGGGACTTGATCCTGGAGAAGGGGAACTTGGCGAACATCCGCGACAAGCACCTGGAGACGTTCATGGCTTTGCTCCAGACAGAGCTCAAACCACGCCTCGCGGGCGAGGTGGACGAGCCCGTCACCAGCGACATCAAGCGTTTGATCCGCATGCCCTTCTCCCTGCACGGGAAGACCGGCCTCCGCGTTCTCCCTATGAAACGGGCGGACCTCGACACGTTCGATCCGCTGCGCGATGCTGTGCCGGACGTCCTTGGGGACGCTCCGGTGCGATTGACAATGAGCAAGCGCGTGGACTTGCGCATCCGTGGTGAGCGGTTCGTGCTCGAGGGCGAAGTGGAAGCGCCTGAGTTCGCAGCCCTTTTCCTTCTCTGCCGGCGAGAAGCGACCCTCAATTGAAAGTTCTCTGGATTCCACTCTGGGCCGCAAAAGTATTTATGGGCAACCGGGCATTTTTCGGCGACCGGGACATGCTCAGTGGCAGAGATGAGCTAGCAGGCGGGGCGAGACTGGCCCAAGTACGACTTGTGAAGCGACGACTGTACCTTGTGCAGCTCGCGATAGTCATCATCGTTCCGATCATAGTCATACTGTTAGAAGGGCGCGCTTCTCTCGTACCGTTCTACCTTCCGATCAACTCATTCATCTACTTCATTCTGCTAATGGCGCTGATCATCGTAGTGGAGAGCTTCGTCTTCAAGATCCTCGAGATGCGGCTGCTTCGATCGTCCAGCGCCAAGTACTACATCGCGAAGACGTCGATCCGGAATGGAATCGTGATCATCGTCGTCTGCGCGGCCGTTATCTTCCTTCTCTGGGCGCCATTCGTCTCTCAGAGCCTCGAGAACGCGTTCTCGACGAGCGCAACGCTCGTCAATAACGGAGCCGTTCACGTCAGCGATTCGTCGAGCCTGCAGTTCTACGACAGGGATTCGCTTGGAATCCTCTCGGTCGATCAGCTGACGATCACGGCATCGGGCGGAGACGCGGTCGTCTACGTGGTTTCGGACGCCGTCTACAGCAACCCGAATGTGCAATCGAACGTGTCCCTCCTGGCAACGTATCGGATCAACGTGGCTCAGGACCACGCCAACCCGACCGTTCAGATCGACATGTCGGGTCTGCCGTACGGCAAGTATCACGCGGTGGTGGACACGCAGCTCTCGAGCGCGCCTGAAGTGCAGGTCACCGTGCATACGTCCTATTCGCCGACGTTCCTCAGCTACGTTCCGTTCTTCGCTCTGCTGTTCGTCATCGCCTATGCTGGCTGGATCGTCTACCTAACCCCCATGATGCGCAAGTATTCGCGGCAAGCGATCTACAGCTGAAGAGCGCAGCACTGAGGAAGGACCGCGACGTCGTATCCCTGATGCCTCGCCCATTCGATCGTTTCCCGCGAGGGCATGGAGAGGTCCCTGACGCCGAAGGTGATGCACGCCTGCTCCAGGGCCGACCGCCCGCGCGGCCTCATGCACCCCAGGAGCACCTTCTTGCCTGTCGAGACCGCCTCCCTTACCACCTGAAGCATCTCCGGGTCGGTGGCAGGCGGCCGATTCGCCATTTTGGTGGAGGGCGCAGGCATGAAACCCAAGAGCACGATCTGCTTGATGGGCATCTGTGCCAAGCCCCTGACCGCCTCGTGCGCGTCCTCGAGGTCGTCGTCCAAGCCGATGAGCACGTGCGGTACCACGTTCTCGATCCCGGCATCGAGGAGGTTCTTCACGGTCTCGAGGAACGCCGAAGGAGGAGCGTCCAGGTGCATCCGGGCGCGGATCACCTCTCGGCTCCCGTGCACGTCCACCGAGTAGCAGGAGGCCTTCGCCCGCGCCAGCGCCGCCGCCTCCCAGCGATCCAGCAGCCCGGTGTGCACGTTGATCTGCAACTTGAGCTCATCGCGGATCTTCGCCACCACGTCAACGTACCGCGATATCGGCACCCTGCCCTTCGGATCGCATCCCCCGCTGAGCAGGAATCCCCTGCCGCCCCGCGTTCTCAACTTCACCGCCTCATTGTAAAGCTCGTCGGGCGTGGCGATGGCGTTCATGCCCCTCAAGTATCGACCGTCGCAGTGATCGCAGCAGAGAGAGCAAGCTGCCCCGGTCACCGAGTACGTCGGAAAGTCCTTGCCTGGACGATAGAACCGGACAGTCTGGGCGGCGATGCTCATGACCATTCCAATGAGCAAAAGCTTTATTCATAAGCTCCGCTTCACAGAGCCGGAAGGCGAGCACATGAAGGCGTTCAGAGCCACTGGTGCCTACAAGCTAAAGATGGGGCAGTACCGCAACGAGACGCAGGATTTCAAGGTAGAGGTCGCCGCTGCGGACGAGAAGGCCGCTACCCAGAAGATCTACTCGGACTTCGGCTCCAGGCACCGGGTGGAGCGCAAGAACATCAGGATCGACGAGCTCGTCGCCCTCAAGGACGATGAGATCACTGACCCGGTCGTCAGGCACCTTGTCGGTGGTGCGAAGTGAACGAGGAAGAGGTGCGCCAGGCCCTGGCGGCCTTGGACATGTACCGCGCCCAGGCGGAGACGCTCGCGGAGCAACAGCAGCTCGTGCAGGTCTCGATAGAGGAGTACGCCCGCGCGAAGGAAACGCTCAGCAAATGGAAGGATGCGGCCGAGGAATCGGAGATCCTCGTCCCCGTGGGAGGCAATTCATTCGTCTTCGCGAAGGTCAGCTCGAACGCGAAGGCCCTCGTAGGCATCGGGACCGGGCTGACGATCGAGCGCCCGATCGAGGAAGCGCTCAAGACCATCGACGAACGCGTAAGCGAGCTCACCACCGGGCTGAAGAAGATAACGGACAGCAGGACAATGGTCGAGTCGCGCGCGGCCCAACTCACCCAGATGGTGCAGACCGAGTACGACCGGCTGCAGCAGCAGGCCCAGGGCCGGTGAGGTAATTGTTCGAGGCGCTCAAGCGTCTCTTTTCAAAGAAGAAGGAAGAACCTCTGCCAGAGAAGGCGGAGGAGGTTGTCGGCGATTCCGGAAAGAAGATCGAAGAGGGAACGCTCGATGAGGTCCTCTGGAACCTCGAGCTCGGTCTTCTCGAGGCGGACGTAGCCCTGCCGGTGATCGAGGAGATCAAGAAGGAAGTGCACAACGACCTCTCCGGCAAGAAGGTCGACAAGCGCTTCAGCGTCGAGGACGCGGTGCGGCTCTCATTGAAGAATGCGGTCGAGAACGTCTTGAAGGTCGGTTCTTTCGACTTCGACGAGTTCGTTGCGAAGCACGAAAAGCCAGTGGTCATCATGTTCGTCGGCATCAATGGAACCGGCAAGACCACCGCGATTGCGAAGATCGCCAACCGCCTGCATAAGGCGAATCTCACCACCGTGCTTGCCGCCGCGGACACCTTCCGCGCCGGAGCGATCGAGCAGATAACGATTCATGGCGATAATCTGGGAACGAAGGTCGTGAAGCACACCGCGGGCGGGGATCCTGCGGCGGTCGCGTACGACGCGCTCGAGCACGCGAAGGCGCGCAGGCGGGACGTGGTGCTGGTGGATACCGCCGGGCGCATGCAGACGAACGTCAACCTCATGGACGAGATGAAGAAGATCAAGCGCGTCGCGAAGCCGCACTTGATCATCTTCGTCGGGGACGCCCTCGCGGGCAACGACGCCATCGAGCAGGCGACCGTCTTCGACCGCGAGGTGGGAATCGATGCCGTCATCCTCACGAAGATCGACGCGGACGCGAAAGGCGGCGCTGCGCTCTCCATCGCCTACACGATCAAGAAGCCGATCGCTTTCCTGTCAACAGGACAGGGATACGAGGAGCTGATCAAGTTCGACAGCAAGTGGATGGTCGACAGGCTGTTCGCTTCCTGAACTCGATTGCTCACAGGATCAGCTTCAAGCATTTCATCGGTCGAGGCGAGCGGGAACCGCTTTCGGCTTTCGATCCTTAGTCGCTTCACTTGAAGGCGTTCGGGTAGCAGAGATCCGCGAAGAGCGTCGCGAAAACCTTGCTGTCGCTGACGATGTTGTCGACGACCGCGTACTCGTCCACGTTGTGCGCCATATCATCGATCGTCTCCCAGACGTAGGCCGGGATACCCGCTAGCCGGAACCAGTTCGCACATGTCCCACCCCCAATGCCTCTGGGGGTCACGTCCACTCCCCGCACTTGCTTGACCGCCTTTGCGAGGGAGAGGTAGCCAACGCTCTCCGGGTCCGATACCGGTCCGCTGCGCGTGAACTGCTCTAGGCTGATCGAGAACCTCGCCCCGCTGCGATCCTCGAACATCCTGGCGATGGTCTTCGCGGTCTCGATGACCTCGTCAGCGTCGTATCGGGGCAGGACCCGGCAGTCGATATAGAGCGTGTCCTCCGCGGGAATCTGGTTCACGCTCCCGACGCTCGGCAGGCGCTTCGTCGGCTCGAAAGTCGACTTCGGGGGCAGGAACATCGGCTCGATCGCGCCGTACTTCGATTCCATGTGCTCCAGGAAGTAAGCGGTGAACTGATTGGCGACGCGGGCCGCGTTGATTCCTCGCTCAGGCGTCGACGCGTGCGTCTGCTTGCCCTTGATCTGGACCTTCAACCAGATGATGTGCTTCTCGGCGACCATCACGACGTCGCCCTTGGGCTCGCCATGATCAGGAACGTACACGAAGTCGCTCTTACCGAAGACCCCTTCGCGGATGAGGAACTGAATGCCCTTCTCGCTGCCGACCTCTTCATCGGCGACGAGGGCGAGGCCCATCGCTCGCTCCGGCTTGACGCCGAGCTTGTTGAGCGCCTTCGCGGCGAACAGCGAGGCGACCAGCGCCTGGCCGTTGTCCTCCGAGCCGAGCCCGTAGAGCTTTCCGTCGGCGACCTTGGGCGAGAAAGGAGGGGTCGTCCACGCGTCCAGTTCGCCTGGAGGAACCGTATCCATATGGGAGACGATCCAGACCGTCTGCTCCGAGGAACCCTTCTTCTTGGCCACGATGTTCGGGCGGAGGCGAAGGCGCACGCGCTCGTCCAGGGCATCGTACATCTCGATGTCCTCAAACCCGCATTCGGCCACGAGCTCGCGAACGAAGCGGGCGCGTTCGAACTCTCCGTCGCCGTTGCCCTCTGGCCCGATGGCCGGGATGCGGATGATCTCGCCCAACGCCCCAATCATGTCGTCGCGGTAGCTGTCGATGGTGGCCAATAGATCGCTCAGGGAAGGCATGCCATACCCCAGTTGAGCATATCGTGTGCCATATTAAAATGATGGCCGGAAATTGCGATTGATCGCGCACCCCAGACGCGCTACCGTGAGATGACCATCGAGACCGCGCTGCCCCCGCCCAGGCAGAGCGTCGCTAGGCCCCGATGCGCGCTCCTGTCCATCATGGCATAGAGCAGCGTCGTGAGGACGCGTGCTCCGCTGCAACCGATCGGATGGCCGAGAGCGATCGCGCCCCCGTTGACGTTGAACCGGTCCTCGGGAACGCCAAGCTCGCGCCTGATCGCGACGGAAGCGGTGGCAAAGGCCTCGTTGTGCTCGAAGAGGTCGACGTCGTCCATGCTCAGGCCGAGCTTCTTGAGCAGCTCTCTGGTTGCGGGAATGGGTGCTTCCATGATGTGCTTGGGCTCGACGCCGCTTGTATGATAACCGTCAATGGT
>DATJOX010000005.1:0-2404 GCA_035506675.1 Methanomassiliicoccales archaeon | reverse complement strand
CCACCGCCAACCTCGATCTCCGCCTTGGCCGGCCCGCCGACGAGCCTCTCGAATCCAGGCACCGGGCGCTCCTTGGCTTGAAGCGAGACATCCTCAAGCCAGTTTGTCTCCCCCGCAGGACACATTATCGGGACACCCAGTCTTTCGTGGAGGGCCTTAGCAGCTCCGATGTGATCCGGATGAGTGTGAGTGAGGAGGATTCCCATGGGATCCGGCAGTCCTTCGGCAGCGAGCGCGTTTGTGATCAGGTCTTCGGAGCCGCGAACGCCTGCATCGACGATGCATGATCTCTCTCCATGCACGATGTGGATGATGACGAATCGTTCCAGGCCTACGCCCGATGGCAGGAAGACCTTGAACGGGATGCGCAGGGAAGAGACGTGCTCGGTCGACTTCATCTCCGCCCGTATTCCATTTCAGGCTTATACAGGCGAGCGGTTGGACGCAAGCTCTAAGTGCCTCTAGCTCAGAACGTTACTCGCTCAGGTGATCGTTTTGAAGCGCTGCGTCAAGTGCCAGGCCGAGACTGATGAGGGAGTTCAGATATGCCGCCGATGCGGGTCGAAGCAGTTCTACATGGAGGAAGAGACCGAAGTGAAGTGCCTCCAGTGCGGGGCTGCAAATCCCAAGGGCAGCACCGACTGCTACTCCTGCGGCGGGCACCTGTGATACTGCCTACATCGCATACTTGATTGCCAGATCCCTAACGTGCCTCGCAATCCGGTCCGCCGCCTCGATCTCCTCGCGTGAGGGCAGATTGTCCTTCGAATAAGTGATGCGACGCTCCAACGGCTGGCCGTCCTTGTTGAGCGTCTCCACTCTCAGCGAGAACTGGATCCCGACATAGCCCAGTCGCGCGTTCGAGAGCGCCGGGATAGACCCGATCTTGGGCCTCCCGACGTGCACGTTCGGCATTCCGAGGGCTAGCAGGAGATCAGTCAGAGCAGCGTCGGTCTTCAGGGCGCGGCAAAGCTCGCCGCCGACCCAATCTATCTGTCCCAGTTCGCTGTTGAGGCCCTCCGTCCAGCTTAGGTCAGCCTCGAACTCCTTCGCCCTCGACCGCGTCTGCACTTTGACGATGAAAATGTACCAGTAGAGGTACCAGTTGCCGTTTTCATAGTCCCCTCTCGCGTCCCCCTTGACCCTCCACACCTCGACCTGATCGAATCTCTTGCCGTCGACTCGCACCGAGCCGACCACAGGGTCCGAGAGGCTACCGTCGGTGCTTCGGTGAACGACGACCTCCGCACTCATCTTCTCGAGCGCTCGGGAGTCGACGCTAAACTTGCGCAGATGGTCGGAGAGGGTTCTTGGAAGGCGCACTTCAAGGTTCGCCACATCGATCGCCATCTTCTCTGCCTGGCGGTCCGGTTTGGGCTCCCGCTCAGCCGCTTGCGGCTGCGCTTCAGTGGCCACGACTACAGGCGCCTGCGTCCTCCTGTAAACGAACGCACCCCAGCCCGCACCGGCGATTGTCACGATGGCCCCAGCGACGGTCAGGAACGTATCGCTGCTCACAAGTCCGCCTAGAACCCCGACACCACCTACGGTCGCGACTGCGATGCCGGTGACCATGAGCATCTTTCCACTCTCAGCGTCGAATTGGCCTTCTGCGAGGTCCGGCTCCCGTGGCATCCCGCGAAGGCGCCGGCGCAATCCGAGCGCGGAGTACACGATGAACGCCGTGCCTATCAACAGCGGAATCAAGCCAAGAATTGATCCACCCTTCTCGAGCACGGCTTTCTGCGGCGCGCTTGGATCGTAGTACACCGTCACCTGCGTGTTCGCCGGATACTTCGAGACAAGTGACTCTGCCAGTGTCGAGTCGGTCGAGCGCGCGATTCCCGGTGAGACGGTGTGATTGTTGTAGCTGACTCCGGAAACGGTGTAACCATACTGGACGTCCGGGTGGTAGAACTGCACTAGCTGTGAGCCCTGCCAGTCCCAGGTCGAGACCACCTGCGAGGAAATCACCTGCCCTTGAACCGGTGCCCAGTCGGCCGTTCCTCCCTGCGGTCCGGCGATCAGCACGCCGAAGAGGATCAGCAGGCCGCCGGCTAGCAGGACTATGTTCAATACCCCGACGCCAATGCGAAGGCGTAACCTTGCGATGTGCTCTCCCTCGCTGGGCAAAAGCGAGAGTATGATTAAGACCTTTTTGGGGAGGTTCGCAAAAAACGGAGCCAGGCGTGCGCAGCCCTGGTACTCGTGAAATCGAGATTGCCGCGCTTGTCTCGGGCCGGTCTCACTTGAGACTGGGTCTTCCGAGTTGCGTCTTGCTCGGTAGAGCATGATTCTCAGGGACAATGCCATCAGTACAGGTGGAACATCGCTCTGGCTTCGCCGTTCAGAATAGCAATCAATATCAGATGGCGGTCAGCCATGTCTAGGCCTGACTCGAGCG
>DATJOX010000004.1:0-5912 GCA_035506675.1 Methanomassiliicoccales archaeon | reverse complement strand
CGCAATAGTAGAACGCCGTCGGTCCGATGGTTGTGACGCTGTCCGGGATGACGAAATCACCGGTCTTGCCCGCCGGACACTGAATGAGCGTCGTTACGGCCTTATCATAGAGCACGCCGTCGATGCTGCTGAAGGCAGTGTTGCTCGCCGCTACGTCTATGTCGGTGAGGGAATCGCAAGCGGCGAAAACGGCGACACCCATGGACGTGACGTTGGTCGGTATCGTCACCGTGGTGAGGGAGCTGCACTGGTAGAACGCGTGCCTGCTGATGGTTGTGACGTTGTCCGGAATCGCTACCGACGTGATCGAAACGCAATAGTAGAACGCCGTCGGTCCGATGGTTGTGACGCTGTCCGGGATGACGAAATCACCGGTCTTGCCCGCCGGACACTGAATGAGCGTCGTTACGGCCTTATCATAGAGCACGCCGTCGATGCTCGAATAGTTCGCGTTGCCAGCATCGACGTTGATCGCAGTGAGAGAATCGCACGCGGCGAAGGCGGCGATTCCGATTGTCGTAACGTTGCTCGGTATTGCTACTGTGGTGAGGGAGCTGCAGTGGTAGAAGGCGACGTAGCCGATAGAGGCGACTTGCTGAGAAATCGTGAGCGATGCGAGGGATGTGCACCCGTAGAACGCATACTGGCCGATAGAGGTGACAGAATCCGGGATTTCAACGGCGGTCAGATTGGTAACCCCGAAGAACGCATAGTCGCCGATAGCCACAACAGGGTAGCCATCCAACGAGGAAGGGATCGCGATCGCCCCACCAGGACCCGTATAGCCAGTGATCGTTGCGTTTGCTGGATTGCCGCTTAGCTCGTAGATGTAGTCACCACTATGGATGACGTCTGCTTGGGCTTGAATCGTGAAGCCGCACAATCCGATCGACAGCATCAATGCAAATATCGTCAATCCTGAACAAAGCCTGGCCGCTCTTCCCATTTGTGTCACCATAACCCAACCACGGGCTCCCGAAGGTCGGACTCGGAAGGCCTAATTGCTACATGCCCTTAAAATGCTGCCCTTCAGAATTCTGGTATCGTTCACAGCGCACGGCCTACTTCGTCGCATAATGCAGCATGACGACGCCTGAGGAGAAGGCCTTGCTGTCGAGAAGCCGGAGCGTCTGTCTTCTTCCTCGGGGTGGAAACAGCGGCTTGCCTGAACCAAGGATCACTGGGTTGACGAAGATGTAGTGCTCGTCGACCAGCCCCAAGTCGCAGAGGGCCGATAGGACCTCACCGCTCCCGTAGACTACTATATCCTTGCCCGGTTCGTTCTTCAATTGCATCATCGACTCGATCTCTATCTCCGGCACGATCGAGGTGTTGTTCCAATCCGCTTTCTTCAGCGACCTGGAGAACACGATCTTCGCCGTGCCGTTCATCTTGTCTATGATGGCGGGATCGTTCTCGCTCGGTTTGGCGTTCGGCCAATGCGCAGCCATGCCCTCGTACGTCACACGTCCAAAGAGCATGGTGTCGATCCCCCTCGCCAGCTCCATTGAGAAATCCGAGGCCTCCTTGTTCCATACGAACCAATCGATCTCACCTTTCGGACCCGCGAAATAGCCATCCAGGGACACCCATTCTGCACTGATTATCTTCCTCATGCGCTCGACTCCTGAATGGCAGCAAGATGTGAGGGGATTCGATCTTCCCTAGGGTCCGTTGCCGCTCTCGCTCTTCTCTCTGAGCGCGGCGTATTAGAACTTTGAGCACGCCCTACTCGGTAACACACTAGTGGCTCAACGGTTCTTCGGCACGGTGAACAAGAAGGTCGCTCCCTCACCTTCCTTGGATACCACCCAGATGCGGCCCCCATGCCTCTCGACGATCTTCTTCGCGACGGCGAGACCGATGCCCGTGCCAGGGTACTCCTCCTTCGTGTGCAAGCGTTGGAACATCTGAAAGATGACTTCAGAATACTTCGGATCGATGCCGATGCCGTTGTCGTTGACCGAGAATGTGTATTCGCCGCCATCGTCTGTGCACGATACCCTGATGCGCGGCGGCAGCGGTCCGTGGAACTTCACCGCGTTGCTGACAAGGTTCTGCAGCAGCTGGACCATTTGCGTCTGGTCCGCCATAATGGTCGGCAACGGCCCCACCTCGACGATGGCGTTGTTCTCGCGAATGGGCTTCTCCAGGCCGCGAAGGGTCCTAGCGACGAGCTCGTTCATGTCCACGCGCTCGAACGGCTGCGCCCTGGTCTCGATGCGCGAATACTCAAGCAGGTCGTCGATCAGGGCCCTCATCCGCTCCCCGCCATTGACCGCGATGTCGATGTACTCCTTCCCCCTCTGATCGAGCTGGTCCCGGTACCTCTTCTCAAGGAGCGAAAGGTAGCTGATGATCATCCGCAAGGGTTCCTGAAGGTCATGCGAGGCGACGTAGGCGAACTGCTGCAGCTCCGCATTCGAACGGCGTAGCTCCTCCTCGGCCGCCTTGCGGTCGGTGATGTCCACGTGCATCGTGACCGCGTGCGGCTTTCCGTTGAGGCTTATCTTCACTGCTGAGAACAGAAGCCTGCGGTTCCCTGCGCGCGTGTGCGCCACGAGATCGCGGTTCGTGACCGCTCCCTTCTCCGTCAGCTCCCTCATCATCTCCACGCGGTCGCTTGAGTCCTCGAACAGCCCGAGTTCCGGCGACCTCTTCCCGAGCAACTCCTCCTTCGAGTATCCGGAAAGATCGACGAACCCCTGATTGACGTCGACCCACTTACCCGATTCCAGGTCCGCGATCGTCATCGCCGCGGGGTTCGCATCGAAAGCCTTGTAGAAACGTTCCTCGCTCTCCTTCAGCGCGTTCTCCGCCTGCTGCCTCGCGGTGTTGTCGAGGACGAACGAGAGCACCGACTTCATCTTCCCCGAGCGATCGCGTTGGGTCGTGTTGTACCAGGTGCAGTGGAGCACGCGCCCGTCCTTGGCCACGTTCCTGTTCGTGCCGATGACCTGTCGACTGCTGCCATCGGTGAGCCTCGTCATCGTCCTCTCGACGAGGGGCACATCATCGGGATAGATCAGGTTGAGCTGCGTGATCGGGACGCCGACCGTTTCCTCAGTCTTCCAACCGAACATCGATTCTGCACCGCCCGCCCACCTCGTGACCACGAAGTTCGCGTCCCACTCTACGACCGCTAGAGGGGTGTTCTCTACGTGGAATCGCAATCGCTCTTCGCTCTCTGCGAGCGCTTGTGCCACTCGGAGGCGTTCGGTGATGTCGACGAAGCCCGCAGCCATCCTTCCAGGGGATATTTGGAAGGCGTGCACCTCAAAAGCCCCCTTGATCCGTTCGTCCTCGTACTGCACCTGCTCGGAGTGCCACGGCCTGCCCGTTGCCGCGACCTCGGAGTAGATTGCCGGAATGTCGGTGGTCCGGTGCATGGGAAAAGCCTCCTGGATGGTCAGACCGACGAGGGCGTTGTGGTCAATACCAAGGATGATGTCGGCGATCGGGTTCGCTCCCGTGAACACCAGGTTGCCGTTCGGCTTCAATTCGTAGAAATGCATCCCGTAGGGTGCGCCGTTGACGATGGACCGGAAGCGTTCCTCGCTGTTCCGCAACTCCTCGTGCTGCCTCGCGTTCTGCATGGCGATCGACAGCGCAGACGCGAACTTGTTCGAGAACTCGATCTCGGAAGGGGAGAAGACTTTCGGAGTAGAGTGATTGTAGAATATGATCACGCCAGTGACTTCCGTGCGGACAATGATGGGAGCGACGAGAAGGGAGGTGACACCGAGCTCCTTCATGCGCTCCTTGTTGACTCTCGAGTCGTTCTTCGGGTCGTCAATCGCGTTCGCCGTCCTCGATCTAAGCGCAAGCATCGATGTCGGCGAATCCTCATCCGACTGTTGTTGGCCGACGACGTTCGCCGGAGCGTTGTGAACGAAGCGAGCGGTCCAGTGGTCCCCCTCCCGCATGTTGATCACGGCGCTCTCGGCGCCCACCCCTTGTGTGCCGGCTGCCGCCGCCCGCTTCATCATCTCGTCGTAGTCGAGTGTGGAATTGATCAGCGAGTTCACCTGGTTGAGGACCTTCTCCAGTTGCGCTCTCCGCTTCCGCTCTGTGACGTCTTCCAGAAGGACGACAAAGTATCCCCTTTCCGGGCTGTATGCGGTCACAGCGAACCATTTCTCAAGCGGTTCGAAGCGGGCCTCGAGGTAGATCGGATTCCCGTCCACCGCCACCTTTCCGAACCGACCGATCCACTCCTTCGGATCCATCTTCACCCGGGGAAGGACCTCAGTGGCGCTTCTCCCGACGATCTCTCTTCCCAGGCCAGTGTGCCTCGTCCAGGCGGGGTTGATCTCGACGAAGGTGAAGTCGACCGGCTCCCCCTTCTCGTCCACCGCCACCTGGTGATAAGCGAATCCGGCGGTCATATTGGCTGAGAGTTGGTCGAACTGTGCACGGCTGCGATTGAAAGCGGAGGTCCACTGTTCGCCCCCGGATACGCGATGGACCGCGAGGAGGAAGAATAGGCTCGCGACGTACTGAGCAGCCCGTCCCGTCCACGAGAGCGGAGTACCCATCGACGGTTCGAGCAGCACCCCGGCCGCCCCGATGGCCATGGAGGACAGCCCCAGAGCGTACCAGTAGACGATCCCGGAGCGAGACTCGAGGTACAGCCTCGCGAGGATCAGCGAGCTCATGACGAAGAGCAATACCGCGAGTGTGAGGACGCCGTCGCGCACATCAGTGAATGCGCCGCCTGACCAGAATGCGGGAAGGGAGCCGGCGATGCCAAGTAGACTATAGACCACCACTCCTGATCCGGTCACCGCGTAGGCGGTGATGATCCTCCTCCGCACCCTTTGTCCCGCCAATCTGGGCGGTATCCTGCTCAACAGCGCAAGTACCGCACCGATGAATGTGATGCCTGCCAGCGCGAGAAGCCCGGAATTGTGCGTCGTGAGCATCATGTTGGCCGCGTCCGAACCGGTAACCATCACGATGCCAGCCACGAGAATCGCGTTGAACGCCGCGAACGCGAACATAGCCGCCCCGAGAACGAGCAGCTGCAGCTGACCGCTCTTCGCGTACTCGGAACCGGACATGTAGGCTACGACTGCGGGAATGAAGACCTGGAATCCGCTCTGCAGAATCACCAGGAGCCAGTTCGGGTCATAGGAGATGTGGACACCGGCGACGTGAAATAGCAGCGTTAAGAACGCGAGCACGACGACCAGTATCAGTCCGGCCGTCCTCATCACCGCCGAAGAGGGAGAGCCCGATCCTGGCTGTATAGGCAGAGCTAGCTTCAACGCGTTCCCCTCCTCGAGCGACCGATGTCTATCGAGCTTATCCGATTTCTACGTGTCGAAGCAGGGAACGCAGGGGCTGCGATAGGAGTTCTCCTTGCCTCCTCGATGCTGACCAACGATCTTAGCCGACCCCGAGACCGTTGCCGCCGCGATCGAACAGGCCGTACCGGGGACCGTGGCCATCACCTCTCACTACCTTGCGAAGAAAGTGACCGACCAGCTCTCGGGTACGATCGGTTCGCTGCAGTTCACAGCAATCTCGGTCACGGTGGTGGCGGTGCCACTTGTTGCGACCGTTTCCTCGATGGTCGCGAACGAGCGAAAGCGCGAGATAGGATTGCTGCGGACGATGGGGGCCACCAGGCGTTTCGTCTTCCTTACCATCCTGGTTGAAGCGCTGCTTCTGGCGGTGATCGGGGCGATCATCGGAGCGGCAATCAGCGCGATGATCGTGCAAGTCTTTCAAAACGTGCTCGTCACGAGCCTGAGCATCCCGTTCCTGTTCCCCACCCTTGGAGATTTGTTGACGCAGGTAGGACTGATAGCGCTCTTCGCGATTGGAATCGGCGGTTTGGCTGCCACCTACCCAGCGATCCGGGCGAGCAGATCGACCCCTACGACGCCATACGCTCGAGTCAGGCC
>DATJOX010000003.1:0-13451 GCA_035506675.1 Methanomassiliicoccales archaeon | reverse complement strand
TCCGCTGGCTGTAGGGTGATACTGCACACTGTTCTTCGTGGCAACGTCGAGCCGAGCGGGGTCATTCTTGTGAGCCCGTGGATGCCCGATCTCGATTCCATCCTTCCCCATATGGATCGGCTTTTGCTCGGAGACACCAGGTTCATGATAGTCTGTGGCGAACAGGACTCTGAGTGCGTCGACTACGCTCGCCGACTAGCGGCCTATCTTCGCAGCACCGACGAGTCCGTCGTGCGCAGCCGCATCGTCCCCGGGACCGGTCACGACTTCCCAGAGGGGTGGGAGGATATGCTCCGCCAGATCCTCTCAGGCATGATCGGCTAGTGGACGGTTCTCACGATTAGCAAGGCGATCCGCCATCGCGATGGCTCGGCCTCGCCGCTTGTCAAGAAACCAGCAATCCTCCGAGCGCTGCCTCGGCAAGGTACGCGGTAGCCATCCCAATCCATATCATGATCAGGAAGTGGACCCCCGCACCGACGATGTGTCCTCCCTTTAGGATCGTGAGCATGACAGCCGAGGCGGCGGCGTGCACTACTATCAGGAAGTAAACCATCGTACGGAGCATTTCTACGTTGAACGATGCAGAGAATATGCTCGTCAGTATTCCGAGCTGGACGAAATCTTGGCCCGGAACAATAAGAGCGTTGATCATGTGCCCCATGTACTCGACGATGCCAACCGTGATGAACAGTGTGAATCCAGTGGCCACCATGACTCCGTAGAGGACGCCGACGAAACTGCCAGCGAGCACGTCGCGCTTCTTGCGAACTGCAAGGATCTTGCCCATGTTGTTGCTGATGAAGATGCTCGTCGGCTCGGGCTTCGAACCGTTCAAGGTCGAGTGGATGTACATCTCCCCGAACTTGTTGATGAGGTTGCTCGATGCCTCCGAGGAGAAATGCCGCCAGGCGTCCATGGTGCTGATCCTGGTCGAGAGCCGCTTCTCGAGGTTCTTGATCAGCTTGGTCAGGGGCCCGAACTTATGCATCGCGAGGCGCTTCACCGCCTGGGTCATCGTCTCCCCGCTCACATCAGAAGATCTTCCTAGCGCCCGAATGAACGCACCGTAGATGTTGTCCCTGCGCACGATCGCCTTCTCCTCCCTGAAGACGATTATTCCGGGGATGAGCACTGGCATGAATATCGTCGCAACATAGAACGCGGTGGGCAGATTGAGGGGAAGAAGGAGGTACACGAGGAGTATTATGCCCGCTATCGCGACGATCACGGCCGCGAACAGCGTTTTGTCCTT
This sequence comes from Methanomassiliicoccales archaeon, assembly GCA_035506675.1. GTDB lineage: Archaea > Thermoplasmatota > Thermoplasmata > Methanomassiliicoccales > UBA472 > JAJRAL01. The sequence goes on along the minus strand of DATJOX010000003.1, from coordinate 12,196 downwards.
GGACGTGACGTAGCCTTCCTTCCACTTGATGCGCCAGTGGTACCAGATATCGTCCTTGGGTAGACGCATGAGGACGAATACGAGGAACAGCACTTCCATGACCCCGAAGGCGGCCGTGATGCCGAAGACCAGCAGGTCGATCGCGTTCGGCCCCATCAGCGGGACGATCGTGATGAAAACGATCAGGAAGATCATCGACGTGATGATGGCGGTGTAGATCTCCTTCACGAAGTCCATGTCCTTGATGGTCGCTTCGCACTTTAGCACGTACTCGTCCATGATTACGTCCTGCTCGTTGCGCAGGAATCTCTCTAACCTCTCACCCACATCCAGGGAGTGCGAGAGCCGGTTGAAGAAGTCCGCCTCTTGAATGCTGGGCGTGCGCGCGGCGATGAAACGGCACGCCTCGGAAGCTGGCTGGTGGTAGTCGCTTATGAGGTGGAATATCTTCTTGGCGTCCTCGGCCAGCTGCCCGTACTCCTTTCTGGTGGAGAGGATATAGAAGATGCGATCGGTCGGCAGGTCGGACGTGGACAGCGCAGCCATCCTCGTCACGAACAATGGCATAAGGTACTCGATGTTCTTCTTCTTCTTTCCCACTAGGATTAGCGGTAGGGCGGACACGACGAAGATGACGAGTATGGGAACCGAGTACAGCACTATCTGAAGAGTGAAGGGGAGATTTGCTCCGAAGTTGAGGACCACGGCCGCAGGGACGATCAGGCCGAAGACCACGACCGACAGAAAGACGAGGAGGAAGTATGTGCTAAGGCGCATGTCCATTTGCCGGAACACAAGCGCCGCCTTCCTTCGAATGCCTGTCCTATCGCTCATCTCCATGCCTCATACTGCAAACGGCAACCCCTCCTCCTTCTTCTCCGTGAAGCCCCTCAGCATGTCGTTGACCTGTTGGTATCCAAGTATTCCCTCCTCCGCCGCTCTCGTTACGATCTTTGCCCGGCGGTTCAGCTCCCCGTAGATGTCCTTCTTGTTGCTGAATCCGTGCAGCAGCGCGACCTTCTCTTCCAGAATGTAGGAGTTGTTCATGCCCCGGAAGAGCATCTTGTCCGTGCGCGGGTCCCATTTGAAAACGTTTCTCGTGAGAACCCCATTGGTTTCCGCCGAGAATCCAATGAACTCCTCGACAGCGGTGACCCGCCTCAGGAATCTTCCGTTGACGTTGACCGCGGACTGCAGGAGCAGGACGTTCAGGTTGTCGATGAATGTCATCGGCACTCGGATCGGGTCGCCCGTGAACCTTTGGATGAACTTCGTTGCCGAGGCGGCGTGGAATGTCGCCATGACAGGGATACCAGTTTGCATCGCCTGGTAAGCGACTCTGCCCTCTTCACCTCGGATCTCACCGATGACGATATAATCGGGACGGGAACGCAGCGCCGCCCTTAGAAGGTCGAACATTGTCACTCGAGATTCTTCAGGCCCTGATTCGCGAGTGACGCAGCGCTGCCACGAAGAGTGAGGTGGCTTGACCTCAGGGGTATCCTCGGCGCTGTAGATCTTTGCCCGGTGGTCGATGAAGGGGATGATCGCGTTCAGAGTGGTCGTCTTGCCCGACGCGGTCTCCCCGGCGACCATCATGTTCATCTTGTGCTCTAGGCAGAGCCAGAGGTATGCCACCAGCTCAGGACTGAACGTTCCGAACTTGTACAGTTGGACCGCAGAGATCGGCTCGGCCGAGAACTTCCTGATGGTGAAGCTCGAGCCCTTCTTGCTGATGTCGTCGGAATAGATTACATTGATACGGGAGCCGTCGGGTAGTGTGCCATCGATGATTGGTCGAGCGGCGCTCACCGGCCTGCCGATGCGCTCGCTCAACGATATCAGGTAATCGTTGAGCGTCTCATCATCAGGGAACTGGACATTGGTCTCTAGGGCGTACTGGAAGGCTTTGTGAGCCACGTGTACAAGGTCCGTTCCGACCGAGTGGATATCTTCGATGTATGGGTCGAGGATGAGCGGTTCGATCGGACCGTATCCGGCGATGTCCCTGCGGATGAAGTAGCGGAGGGCGCGGTACTCCTGTGGGCTCAAAGCCACCTTGCCCATCGCTCGGAGCCTTGCAGCGAACCCCGATGAATTTGTCTTGATGACGCTCTTGTCGAAGAGCTTGTGAAGCATTTCCACAAGCTCCTGCTCGCCGTCGATGCTCTTCTCCTCCGATGCCTTCTCGAGGATTAGGTCCCTCACCCGCTTCATCTTCTCCTTTTCTTTCTCAGTGAGGCTCATTTCTATGCTGATGTACCGATTGTGGGGCGCATCGATGTGCACGTAGCCACTACCGACACGGTAGATGACATTGGCCGCGGCAGGATCCTTCACCGCCGCGGTTCGGATCTCGTTGAGCTCTTTGATGCTCATCTTCTCGTAGAACTTTGGAAGATGCGTCGTTGTGCGGCTGAGATCTCTGAGGTATTTCTTCAGGTGTGGGTTCTTGTCCGCTTCGGCACGAAGGGGGTCATCCATCAGCCGGACACCTCGGTGAGCTCAATCACCAAACCGACCATCGGCTCTATCCGGAACGCGATGACGTCCTGCACTCTCTGGCGTGCGCGCGAGAACCTTCTGACCTGGAGCATGCGCTGCATTCCATCTGAAGAGATCTTCGTCTGCAGCGAGAAGTAGATATCCGAGGCGAGGCGCAGCGGAGCGATCTCGGCATCTCCTGGCTCACTGGTGAAGACGATGATCTTGCCCTGTGATGCGACCTTCTTGAGAAAGCCCAGAAGTGCAAGGCAACTCTCCCCATCTACGCTCGCTTCAATCAGGGATGAGAGCGAATCTATTACCACGATGTCGCTCTCGTACAAGGCGTTGCATGCCATCAGACGCGCAAGGAAATCGTGACGGGACTTTGTCGCGCCGATCATGGGGTAGACGGGAACAAAACGAACGCGTTGGGCAAGCATGTCGTCTGCGATTTGGTAATCGAGCGAATACATCTGGTCGATGAAGCTGCGGACCGTCATCTCGGTAGAGATGTATGTGACTGAATGGTCGTTCTTGAGAAACCCGTAGATGAGGCGCTGGCAGAGCACGCTTCTCCCGGAACCCTCGGGGCCTTCTATCAGCATGAGCGAGCCGATTGGTATCCCGCCGCCCATCTTGATGTTGAACTCATCCCTCTCGAGATGCATCGAGAAGACCCCGTTCAGCCCACTTTCCTTCCTTGCCTCAGCCACTCTCGCTCACCTCCTCAGGCGACCACCCGGAACGTGATCGTGGCAGAGATCCCGTTTTCCGTGACAACCTTCAGAGCGTGATCGCCTGGTGCGAGTGTGACAGCGAACCTGATCTCTAGAACCTCTCCGGGCTTCCAGGAATGCCCGGGCAGGTTCGAGAACGTGAGATTACTCATCGCTTGCCCGTCCAAGAACACCGTCGATTGGAATGGGTCGAGGATGGTTGCGCCAACGTTCTTCGCGTAGATGGAAATCGCTCCGCCAACGATCGGCACTTCGCGAGGATCGTTGATGATGACGATGTCCGTCTGGGCTTGGTTCGAGAAGGCTGTGCTGCCGTCCCGCATCGTTTCCGCTGCCTGATATGACAAGGTCAGCATCGTGCCGGCGAGCACCGTCGCTGCAACGACCGCGGCCACGAAGTAGATCGTCTGCGTCATCGAGCTTTCGGACGCCATTCACTACCCCGCGCAAGCGCACGCGGAAGTACCCGCGTATACCAGCACGGTCGTATCGGCCAGGGAACAATTCATGTTGAGGACCAATGTCTCACCGGGGAACCACACGCTTGTATTCCCGACGCCGATCACCACTCTGTCCGCGATGTCGGTTGATCTAAGCGTGCCGTTAACCATGACGTCGACGTCATAAGTCGCAAGCTCGATGGTGCCACGGTTCACCATCGAAATGGTTCTCGTGGTCCCGTTAACGTCGAGTATCTCGATCCCTTGGCGGTTGGCGTCGAGAGAGTGCTGGTACACGAAGCGCTCCGCTTCGCTTTGGTTGGTCTGCATCGCCGAATACCCGCTGAGCAGTGTTGCCAGCGAGATGAAGGCGGCGGCGAATAGAATCGCCGTCGCCGCCGTCACGCTGAATCCCATTACCTCAGCCCGACGCGCTTGAACTCGGCCAGCCACTTGTCGAGGTTCTGCAGATCCTCCGCGTCCACAGGCACCCTGTTCACTTTCGCCAGATATATCTTCTCTAGCTGGAATTCTACCAGTTTGAGCAGCTGCATGATGTAGTAGTTATCTTGCAGCATCTTGTCCGCCCTGAGGGCGGACTCCTTCTCGCTTGACATCGCCATCTTATCGCCACCTCTATTTGCCCCTGCCACCTCGCTGGGGCGTTGCTCCACCTTCACTTCCTTGACTTCAATCGCGTCGCCGTCCGGGCCAATTACCTTGTCGTAGGGACCAGGCACCACCGTTTTTGCCGGCACGGACGCTTGCTGTTTCGACCAGCCATCGCTAGCTAGCCCACTGTATGAAATTGTGCTCGGATTCACCGATTGTACTTGCGCTTTCTTCGCCGGAGCGTCAACAAAGGGATTGTATTCCTGGCTAACCACCTCGTAGACGCTTAGGAGCTGTTTGATCGTTTCATTCGTTTTCTTTAGGTCGCCCCTTAGACCTTCCAGCTCGTTCTTGACCGACTTGGAGCTCGTTTCTACCGTTCTCAGCTTGTCCTTCACGTCGTTCAAGCTCCCCTCCATCTCCTCGACCTTCTTCGAGTCGACGCCTGGGGCTCCCGCGTTGTTCTGTGCCTGAGGCATGGGTCCGACAACTATGTCGTCAATCTCGTCTTCCGAACCCTTGCCTCCGCCGCTCTTCTTTCCGAATGGGTTCAGTACGCCGATTCCAAGAAATAGGAGAAAGGGGGAGGTGTTCATACGCATCATTCCGCGCTTCCCTCCCAATTTGTTCAGGTTCTCGCCCCGCTTACCTCAGTGTGATCCAGGTGCTCAGGTAGGTCTCAGGGGTGGTGAACTCGGACAAAGTCGGCATGCCGTGCGCTGGCATTATCTTGATTTGCACGTGAGTGCTCGTTCCCCAACTGAGTTCGGAGTTCGATGCCCCAATCGTTATCTTTACAAGGTCTCCCTGAGCGATGAAATTGTTCTTAAGAACGGTATTGGCACCGCCGACGAGTTCGGCCTTGTAGTGGGTCGAATCAGCAGCCGATGAGCTGTATGAGTAGTTGGTCTGCTGTGCTCCGTCGGTCACCAGAATCGTGACCTTGCTCATGTCAATGCTCGGGCTGCCCGCCGCAAGTCTGACGTACAGCGAGCAGTTGTCGATTGTGTTCGAAGCGCCAACTTGTCCCATCACGCTGTACACCACGAATCCAGAAGCGACGTTGTTGATCGCGTCAGTGCCCGTGGATTGCGCCTGTTCCCTGACTGTGTTCGCTGTGCTGATCAGCACAGAGGCAGCGACAGCAGCGACCAGAACCATGGCAATAAAGATGATCATGGTGCCGACGCCCATTTCGCCGCGCTTGTTCCTTCTGATCCCCATTTTCGATAGCATTTGCTCACCGTCTCCGCAAGAGCACGCGATGCTTGTTTCGGCCCCACGACCGCCCTTGCATCGATTGGCTTGGTGCAAATCTTCGGAAGGCAGCGCCTTGGCGTTACTCTAGTCCGAAGTGGTGCATCCCCGGAAGTGTTTAACACTATGATACTATAAATTAATTACTATACGAGTACCTAGATACATCCGTGGCCAAATGCCTAAAACCATTAGGGGAGCCAAGTCCGCTGAGTTCGTAGGCCTTAGACTGCCCCCATCGCTGGTATCGTGGATAGACGGGCAGATAAGGAACGGTGAGGCTTCCAGCAGATCCGCCTATATCTTGAAGGTCTTGGAGATACACAGGGACCGGCTGGAGGAGCGCGCCGCTAATAGGCTGATAATTGAGCGGACGAGGACTCTGGGGGAGAGAATCAAGTAATCATTGGACTCGATCGAGCGGGTCGCATTACGGGGTTCTTTAGCTCGGTTCTCCGGGAAGAACAGATTCTGCTTTTCCAAGGCGTTCGTTGAGGACGTCGAATGTGACAAATCTGAGCCTAGCTTCGGCGCTGAGCAAGGAAGATTCAATGGGCTTCTTGCTGAGTCGTCTGTTGACGGTATGGAAATGCACATCGTAATTGGTGGTGATGATGCCTTTTCTCCATTGCGGGGGTGAGATGCGGTGGCCCAGCGATGTGGCGGCCGGGGGAGTCGCTGCTATTGATCTCAGTTATCCAGCTTCTGTGAAGACTACAATGATCGAGTTGACAGTCTCCGACTGTCACAATGCAACTCTTGACCGATAGCAATTGAGGCTGTGTTGGTTCACTGCTCTCTTGCTCACGGTTCGTAGAAGGAAGCGGTTCAGCTCACTCGATCGAGGGCATCGAGGATCGAGTCATCTTCAGGGAGCATCCTGGCAACCTTCTCACAGTAGTCTTCGCTTGCCGCTCCGCGACGGATCAGTTCCTCGACGATCCTCGATGTCATTCGCAGTCCGTGGTCGGAGACCTTGCCCAGAAGCTCGCGCATTTGCGGCGTGATCTCGGCGTTCTCGATGACCAGCGTGACTGTGACCTTGGCCTTGTTGTCCTCTTCAGTAATCTGAATTGTCGGCGTTGCGCGCGCTCCCAATCCATTCCCCCGCTCTCGCGCCGAATTACATCTTGCCTTTATTATGATATTCCAAGCGAGTGTCGTGTAGCAAATCATTGGAGTTGCACCGAGGCCTCGGTAAGTACGAATAATTGCTCATGGAGTGGAATGCCCGTCCCGCAGGCGCATGGGGGTGGTTCGCATCTCCGGGACGGGTGATGTTATGAGTAAAGGTGTTTGCTCAGACGACTCCCTGGTCCATCATCGCGTCCGCGACCTTGAGGAAGCCAGCGATGTTCGCACCCACGACGTAGTTGCCCGGGAAGCCGTACTTCGCTGCCGCGTCCGCCGAGTTCTTGTGGATGTTCACCATGATCTGGTGCAGGTGCCGGTCGACCTCTTCTGCCGTCCAGCACATCCCGATGTGGTTCTGGCACATCTCAAGACCGGAGGTCGCGACGCCGCCCGCGTTGGCCGCCTTGGCCGGCCCGAACAGGACCTTGTTCTTGAGGAACAGTTCGATCGCCTCAGGAGTGGTCGGCATGTTCGCGCCCTCGGCCACGGCGATGATGCCGTTGTTGATGAGCGCCTTCGCGTCCTCGCGGCTGATCTCGTTCTGAGTGGCGCTCGGCATGGCGATGTCGCACTTCACGGACCAGGGCTTCTTGCCCGCGAGGTAATCGCATCCATACTTCTCGGCATACTCCTTGATCCGTCCGCGCTTGACGTTCTTGAGCTCCATTACGAACGCCCACTTCTTTCCGTCAATTCCGTCTTCGTCGACGATCGTGCCGTCGGAGTCGGACAGTGTGACGACCTTGCCGCCTAGCTGAGCGACCTTCTGCACCGCGTACTGCGCCACATTCCCGGAGCCGGAAATGGTGACGAGCTTCCCCTTGAAGTTGAGCTTCTTGGTCTTGAGCATCTCCTCGCAGAAGTAGGTGCAGCCGTAGCCGGTTGCCTCGGGTCGGATCAGGGACCCTCCCCAATTGATGCCCTTGCCAGTGAGGACGGATTCGAATCGGTTGGTGAGCTTCTTGTACTGGCCATACATGTATCCGATCTCCCTGCCGCCGACGCCGATGTCTCCTGCCGGGACGTCGGTGTTCGGACCGACGTGGCGGTAGAGCTCGCTCATGAACGCCTGGCAGAATCGCATGACCTCGGCTTCGCTCTTCCCCTTGGGGTCGAAGTCTGCCCCTCCCTTCCCTCCGCCCATAGGCAGTCCAGTGAGGGAGTTCTTGAAGATCTGCTCGAACCCAAGGAACTTGAGGATTCCCAGGTTCACGGTTGGGTGAAAGCGCAGCCCTCCCTTGTATGGCCCGATCGCGCTATTGAACTCGACCCGGTAGCCTCTGTTGACCTGGATCATACCCTTGTCGTCGACCCAGGGCACGCGGAACATGATTTGGCGTTCAGGCTCGATAATGCGCTCGAGGATCTTCGCGTTCAGGTATTCGGGTTTCTTCTTCAGCACTGGTTCAAGGGATTCAAGGACCTCCTGCACTGCCTGGTGGAACTCCTTTTCCCCTGGGTTCTTTAGCATTGTCTGCTCCATCAAATCCGTGGTCAGCATAAGGCCAACTCCTGTGGACGCATCCGTCCGATATTCGTAAACTTGAATGGGAATCTGCAGTTATGTGCCTTGTTTTTGGTTCCAAATAGTCGCCAGACGTCGGTGGAAAATCGAGATTGGAGCCCTCCGTTTCTTGTTCTCCCTCTGCCTTGCGCGATTGCCGAAGCATTTGTAAGAGTATACACGAAATAACCAGAAATGTACATCATTTTCGTATTTTTAGGAAACATAGACTTCGAAACTAGATATCTCAGCAAAAATAGTGGCTCAGACTAGACATCTGTACAGCATCTTGGCGTGCTTGTGGTCTCTTTCTGTTCATTTGTCTATAGGGCGTTAACCTGATTTTGAGGCATCGGCGTGCGAAAATCGTAACAAATCGTTGATTAGGAAAGGTCGTGCGAACGCTCGTCCGTGGGGTCGTCGACGCTGATGAAAACGCGAATGCGAAAGCGGCGCTAGCAAGCCGCCTGTTATCTCCTCTTGTCTTCGACCTCCGCAACGAAGTTGACCGCTCACATCCAGAATACCCAGGCGCAGAACGCCGCGAGCGTGATCAGGAAGAGCCCGGCCCAACGGCGCTTGTTGTACTCGAAGATGTCCTTGCCGCTCATGGGTGAGACTGGAATCGTCGCGGAAAGGGAGCCGATCATGCAGATCGCTAGTCCGGCACTTCCAATCGAAGGAACGCCCAGCTCTATCACGAGGAAAAAGAGTCCAGCGAATGCCAGGCCGATGAACACCTCGAGGGCCGCCGCTCGTGCGAGCAACTTCTCTGCCGATTCGTTAGATTCGTGTGCCGACCGCGTTGGCGAGGAGAATGGGACCTTGAAGGCCAGCGTCGTGAACAAGAACAGTATGAAGCCTAAGGGCCAGATGCGGTGCTCGCTCCACACCCCTCTTCGGCGGAGAAAGACTATCGCCAAGTACTTCTGCACCAGGCTGACGAGGATGCTCGTCGCGAGGAACACCGGCAGCAGGACCCATATCTGGTCCAGTGAACTGATCTTGACGTAGGCGAATGAGAATGCGAGAAGGACTACGGACACGGCGTATGCTAAAAGCTCCGTCCCCGTCGGCCTCAGAGAAGGTGCTTCCTTGCGTTCGACCTTTGTCTTCCGCTTGGATGAGACGACCTCCCCGAACCAGTCCTTCACCTCGTCAGGGACCAGCTCCTCCGTCTTTTTGCCAACCCCTTCGCCAGCGGCGGAGAGGGGGTTGCTCACGAACGATACTACGACCGAGAGCGCGCCCATCGCGACCACGCTCACGCCGACGGCTTCCGCCGCATTGATGGGTTGAGGGACCCAGACCTGCTGGAGAACGCTCAGGGAGGAAGCGGTGCCGATGGCGTACACTCCAAAGTCGTACGAGCCAAAATACACCGTTCCGCCGCTGATCGCCGGAGAAGAGACCACCGCACCCAATGTCTGGTAGCTCCAGATTTGAGCGCCGTTCGTTGCGTTGTAGGCATAGAGGCGGCCATCGGTCGAACCGACGTATACGACGCCGTTGACGACCGCTGGCGACGAGCTCACCCCATTGCCCGTCGTCTGCTTCCAGATCAGCGAGCCGGTTGCGGTGGAGAGCGCGTAGACGCTGCCATCCCTGGACCCGACGAACACCGTTCCGCCGACCACCGCTGGACAAGAGTTCGCCAACCCGCTAGTCGGGAAGCTCCACAGCAACGCCCCTGTCGAGGCGTTGAGCGCGTAGTAGCTGTAGTCCCAGGATCCGACGTACACGACTCCATCGACTACCGAGGGCGAAGAGTAGACGCTCCCGCCCGCCGTATAGCTCCAGATCTGGCTCCCGTTGGCGGCGTTGATCGCATACACCTTGCGGTCCATCGAGCCGACGTACACGACCCCGCCTGCGAACGCCGGCGACGAAACAACCTGAGCGCCGGTCGCGAACGTCCAAAGCACGCTCCCGTTCGCCGCGTTGAACGCATATAGCTTGCCGTCCAGCGATCCCACGTACACGACCCCGCCTGCCACGACCGGCGAGGAGTCGGTCACATTCCCGGTCGCGTGGCTCCAGACCAGTGAGCCCGTCGATGCGTTCAGCGCATACACGCTGTAGTCCATCGAGCCGACGTACACGATGCCGCCCGCCACCGTCGGGGACGAGCGGACCTCGTTTCCAGTTGCGTGTTTCCACAAGAGAGCGCCGCTGGTGGCGTTCAGAGAATAGACGTAGTAATCGGACGAGCCAATGTAGAGCGAGTCGCCCACGATCGCGGGGGAGGACCATACCTGGTTCCCGGTGACGTACTTCCAGAGCAGGGAAGATCCGATAGTCTCGTTGCCCTGACCTATGCCGCTGTGGGCGGGATTCTCATGAAGCATTGGCCAATCCGCCGTTGCGGAAGGCAGAGCGATCATTCCGAAGATGAAGACCCACAGAATCACGATTGACAATGCTACGGTTCGCCTCATCCCGCGCCTCAATATTAGCCCCCCCGGACTGCGGTCTCTAGGGTCGTCGCGGGTCAATAAGCCTTCCGGGTATCGATGCGATGAACTCGTCCTGGATTGATTCCCAAGCTTATGGCAGCCAGGCGGACAAGCGTCTAGGGTTGAAGGGCGATTGGCTTCATTCGGCTAGGGCATTGACCAGGCTCATTTCATACGTCCATGAAACCTGGTCGCCAGCCATTGATTATATACAACGTGCGTGAGTAGCTTCCCTCAAACTATTTTCCGATGCAAAATGAGGGGGGCAGATCGGTCAAACCGATTCGATACAATGGGAGGAGGTGAATGCATTGAAACTGTTAGGGAAAGAGCTCAGCACACACGTCATAGTCCTTGGGGTACTAGGGATAATCCTGGTGATCGCGGGGATCGCCATAGCGACGATCCACAGCTCACTGCGCGGCTCGGGTCTCGGAACGGCGCTGTTGATCCTCGGGTTCTTGATGCTGCTGATCGGCGTTTGGCGGTTCTTGTCACAGCGTTCGTGATGCATAGCCCAACTTCAAGACGCACGTTCTTTTTCTGTTACCGTTGCTCAGCTGAAGCTCTCGAGCGGATCGGGTATTGCTCGAGGGCCGTTCGGTCGCGATTCGGCAGCCAAGCGTTCTGCTGGTGAGAAAGGAAAGAAGAGAAAAGGGAAGAGGTTTGGTGTCTCACGGCTTGGGAGTCTTCGGCTTCCTCAGGAAGTAGTACCCGACGCCAAGGATTATCACGAGCACGACCACACCGACTCCGACGTAGAGAGCTGTGTTGTCGGTCGTCGCGGCGCTCTCTGGCACTGCCGTCTGCGAGTTCGATTGCGTTCCTGCTCCAGCGGAGTTCACTGCCTTCACGAAGTAAGTGTAGTTCGTGTTCTCCGAGACGGCCGTGTCCGTGTACGATAGAGTGCTACCGCTGACTGTCGTGAGCAATGCCGGCGTGCCGCCGCTAGTGCTCTTGAAGATCTGGTAGCCGGTGATCGCCGCTCCGCCATTGTCACCTGGCGCCGTCCAGGTCAGAACCAGCTTGTCCACTTGGGCGGTTACCGTCAGATCCTGCGGGGCGGTTGGCGCTGTGATCGCCAGTGCGGTCGCGTTGACCTCCGCCGATGCCGCGCTCATCCCGTGCGTGTTGTTCGCCTTGATCTCGTAGAAGTACTTCGTTCCGCCAGCGACCGAGTTGTCTTGGTAGGAAGTCGCCGTCGTCGTCGCGATGGGCGTGGAGGCCTCCCCTTCGGACGTCGTGCCGCGGTATACCAAATAGTTGACTGGGTTGCCGCTTGGGGCCGTCCAGCCTAGGGTTATGTACCCGCGATATGCGGTCGCGGTCACGCCCGTGGGCGTTCCCGGCACGGTGCCTGGCGTGGTTGATGCCGCGTTGGACGCCAGGCTCGAACCGACGGTGTTGATCGCCTTCACTAGGTACACGTAGGTGTTCCCGTTCACGACCGTCGTGTCGTTGTAGGTGAGCACGCTCGCGGTGACGTTCGCTAGATAGACAGCGTCGGCTGCGGTCGACCCGCGCCAGATGTCGTAGCGAGTGAACGCCGGATTGCCCGGGTTGACTGGC
>DATJOX010000002.1:0-16422 GCA_035506675.1 Methanomassiliicoccales archaeon | reverse complement strand
TCCCCGAATACTCGCTTTCCGTGCCAAACCCTTCCGAAATCGATCGGGGTTCCGCCTCCAAAAAGAACTGCTGCAGAATTCGGGATGAGCGCCGGAAGCATTACCCATACGCCAACTCCGGCGGCCAAAAGAGCATCCATCGGCTGGAAAACCAGAGTTCCTCTAAATAACCTTTCGGAGCGTGGGACCGCTTGCCCGCTCCGTTTATCCAGACGCATCCTTTATATGCAGGGATTAATTACTCAGCCAGTCATTGAAGAAGAGGCCCTTTGATGAGGATCTGCTTCCTGTCCGACTTCCGTTCTATTCACACGCTGAGATGGCTCAAGTTCTTTGTACCGAAGCATGAGGTCCACCTCGTGTCGCTAGAGAAGCCATCAGGCGACGGCCGGATGCTTAGTCCTGAGGAGTATACCAAGATCGGGATCAGGATTCACCTCGTCAACGGACAAAGGGCCAGGCGCGTGTTGGTTCCATTTGAAGTCAGACGAACCATCAAGCAGATTCAACCTGACATCATACATTGCCACTACATCAGCCACTATGGATTCCTTGGTGCTTTCTCGGGGTTCAGACCCTCGGTTATGACCGCCTGGGGAACAGATGTGCTGATAGAGCCAGACGAATCGACCGTAAAGCGATTCCAGGTCAAGTATGCTCTGAAACGCGCAGACATCGTCACCTGTGATGGAGAGAACACCGTTGCCAAGCTGGTCGCTCTCGGAGTTCCGCCGGAGAAAGTTCAGCGAATCTACTTCGGCGTCGATACTGCCCGAGCCAGCCCGGACAAGCGGGACCCTCAGGTCTTTGCCAAGTTCAAGAAGACGGCTGATTCTCCGGTGATCATCGACATAAGGGGGTTCACTCCAGTCTATGACCCCGCTACGTTCATCAAAGCAGCCGTCAAGGTGCTGAAGGAACGTCCTGATGCCCTATTCGTCATGGCAAGGGAAGGGGATGAACGCAAGCAATTCGAGGACTTGGTGGCTACTCTGGGGATCAAAGGAAATCTCGCTTTCATTGGGAATATCCCGGCGGACAAGATTCCGGTCTATCTGGCATCCACGGACATCTACGTGTCTACCTCGCTTTCAGACAGCGGAATCGCTGCGAGCACCGCGGAGGCAATGGCCTGCGGAGCGGCAGTCATCTCGACTCGGGTCGGGGACATCGATATCTGGATCCACGACGGAGTCAACGGATTTGTAATCGAGAAGAGCGATACGGACGCCTTGGCGGACAAGATAAATGCGCTCCTGGTGGATGAGCAGCTGAGACGCTCAATCGGCATCAAAGCGCGTGAGAGCATGCTAGAGCGTCAGGATTATAACAAGGAAATGGGCAAGGTCGAATCGTTGTATGAGAAATTGATTGGAGGCAAGAAATGAACATCCTAGTGACCGGTGGCGCCGGCTTCATTGGCAGCCATTTGTGCGAGAAGTACACGCAAGAGGGCCATACCGTCCTCTGCCTAGACAACTTCCTCAGCGGAGACTTGATCAACGTAAGGCACCTCCTCGACTGCCGGAACTTCAAGTTGATCAAGGGTGACATTAGAGACCGGCCCCTCCTAGAAAACGTCTGCCGTGATGTAGACGTAATCTTGAACCTCGCCGCTCAGATCCACGTGGACAGGTCATACATCGAACCGGGACTGACCTACGACATCAACGTAATGGGGACCCAGAACGTCCTCGAGGTGGCGCGATTCCACGACATTGACAAGGTGATTCATGCCTCGACAAGCGAGGTCTACGGTTCGGCGCTACACGTTCCGATCGACGAAAACCATCCCCTGAATGCGCCGCATCCATACGGAGCGAGCAAGATTGCGGCTGACAGGATGTGCTACGCCTATATCCACACATATGGCCTAAACGTCAGCCTATTGCGATTCTTCAATATCTTTGGACCACGCCAGAGAGATATCGGATACGGAGGCGTGATTTCCATATTCACACGCAGGATAATGATGGACATGCCTCCTATCATCTTCGGTGACGGCATGCAGACGAGAGACTACACCTACATCGACGATGCCGTCCGGGCATACGATCTGGCCCTAAACCACAATGGGCGGATAGACGAACCGTTGAACCTCGGCACAGGGAGTGAAATCACGATAACTGAGATCGCTGAAAAGCTCATTCGGCTTTGCGGCAAGAAGGGCAAGATGAGACCCGTCTACGTCGAGCCGCGCATCGGTGAGGTAAAGCGCCTAATCGCAAACAGTGACAAAGCGAGATCGGTCCTCGGCTGGGAGCCCAGCGTCGACTTCGAAAAAGGTCTGGACATGTTCGTCAAGTGGTACCGAAACTACGGCATGGATCGGAGGCAGACCTTCTGAAGATGGAGCCAGAGAAATCGCACGGTGGTCATGGAAGAGACTCAGAGAAAATCAGGATGCTGCGCCTCCATCGGATGATGGTGACGATAAGGGCGACCGAAGACGCTCTAGCCGATGAAGTCAAGAAGGGCGAGATTGGATGCCCCGTGCACCTATACTCCGGAGAAGAAGCCGTCGCAACCGGCGTTTGTGATGTCCTGCGAGTAGATGACTGGGTGTATAGCTCGCACCGGTCTCACGGGCATTACCTCGCGAAAGGGGGTGACCTTTATCGGTTAATGGCGGAGGTCTATTGCCGGAGCGAAGGATGTTCAAAGGGCAGGGGCGGTTCGATGCATTTGTCATCCCCCGAGATCGGGTTCCCGGGGAGTTCGGCCATAGTCTCAGGGAGCATATCCCTGGCCGTCGGCACAGCGCTTGCATTTTCCCTGAAGAAGACCAACAGAGTCGCAGCGACATTCTTTGGTGACGGTGCAATGGGAGAAGGCGTGATGTACGAGTCGCTCAACTTGGCGGCGCTGTACTCCCTTCCTTTGATCTTCGTCTGTGAGAACAACCTGTACTCGACCCACCTGCCGATCTCCAAGTGCCTTGCGAACGTCAGGATCGCTCCAAAAGCCCGAGCCATGGGCGTGCCCGCGATCACTGTGGATGGCAATGACGTCATGAAGGTTCAAGTGGCGGCAAAGAGGGCCATCGCAAAGGCTCGTCGCGGCGATGGACCCGCGTTCATAGAATGCCTGACCTACCGCCATCGCGGTCATGTCGGACCCAACTACGATGTCGAGAAGGGCCTGAGATCGCAAGAAGAGTTGGATTCGTGGTTGAAGCGGTGCCCAATATGCACCCTAGAGAAGCGCATGATTGGAAGCAACTATGCAACGAAAAAGGAGCTTGCCGCGATAACCGCTGAGGTGAACAAACTCGTCTTGTCGACCAGGCAAGAAGCGAAGAGATGCGGCTGGCCACATGGTCCCGAAGAGACTGAGTTTAGAGGGGTGTTCAGGGGGTCCGTCTGATGAGGACCATGACCTATGTAGGGGCGCTCAATGAGGCCCTGCACCAGCTCCTGGAAGACGATGAGAATGTCATCCTAATTGGCCAGGGAGTCACGAGCCCCTGGTACGTTGGCCAGAGCTGCACCGGATTGATCGAACGATTTGGCGACCGACGGGTGATTGACACTCCCGTATCGGAAAATGCTGTGACCGGAGCCGCGGTCGGCGCCGCGCTTGCCGGACTGAGACCCATCCTGGAACACCCACGACTCGATTTCATGTACTATGCGATGGACCCGATAGCAAACCATGCCGCCAACTGGCACTACATGTTCGGCGATCAGCTGTCCGTGCCCCTGACAATCTGGGGCATCGTGAATAGGGGTGGTGAGCAGGGGGCTCAACATTCGCAATCAACGCACGCCATGTACGCGCATTTGCCTGGACTCAAGGTCGTGATGCCGAGCACTCCCTTCGACGTCAAAGGTCTACTGAGGAGTTGCGTCTACGAGAATAATCCAGTGCTATTCGTCGACGACAGATGGCTGTATCCGATCAAAGGTGACGTGCCTGAAGATCACTACTCAGTACCAATCGGCAAAGGGACAGTGCGCAGAACGGGGAAGGACGTTACGATCGTGGCAACTTCGTTCTTGGTCCACGAGGCTGCCAAAGCGGCGGAAGCGCTCGCGGCCGAAGGAATCGATGTCGAGCTAGTGGATCCACTCACAGTGAAACCGCTCGACTCGGGATTGATCATTTCCTCTGTCAAGAAGACACGTCGGCTCGTGGTGGTGGACGGTGGGTGGAGGAGTTACGGAGCTGCATCCGAGATCATGGCCACTATTGGCGAGAGCGCGGCTGTGGGTTCCCTGGCAGCACCAATGAAACGCATCACGCTCCCAGACTCGCCCGCCCCAGCTAGCCGAGCGCTTGAGAGATACTACTTCAAGAACTCCGAGGACATTACGCGAGAAGTCCGAAAAGTCGTGGGTGGATCGAAATGAACTACAGGGTCAGATTCGTCAACTATCCAGAGCACTACAGGCGCCTTTGGGATGAAGTCATGCCCGCGATCACTGGCTGTCTGACGCGCGGTGACCTAATTGCCCGCCAGCAGCTGGATGATTTTGAGGCCAATCTGGCCAAGTACATCGGTACCAAGCACGCGATAGGACTGAACTCCGGAACCGACGCACTCCTGCTCTCCGTCAAGGCCGCGGGAATCGGAAAGGGTGACGAGGTAATCACGGTCTCACACACTTTTGTGGCAACGATCATGTCCATAGTGTTCAACGGAGCGACACCCAAGCTGGTAGACGTCGGGCAAGATATGGAAATGGATGTCTCGCTGCTGAAGAAGGCAATCACCAAGAAGACCAAGGCGATCATCCCCGTCCACCTAAATGGAAGGATGGTCGACATGAGGGTGGTCAACGAGATCGCTGAGGAACGGGGACTGACCGTCATCGAGGATGCCGCACAGGCGCTTGGCGCGAGAGTGGGCAAGTACAACTCAGGCGGGTCAGGCCTCACGGGATGCTTTTCGTTCTATCCGGCCAAAATCCTTGGGTGCGCCGGCGATGGTGGAGCACTCACGACCAATGATGACGGGATCGCGAGGAAGGTCAGACTTCTTAGGGACCACGGGTTCAAGCGGGACACGAACGAGCTCTTGATGTATGGATTCAACAGCAGGCTTGACAACATCCAGGCGGCGTTGCTGGATATCAAGCTGAGGCACCTTGATGATTGGATAAGGAGACGGCGCGAAATCGCGAACATGTACGAGATTGGGATGAGCGACGTGCCGGGGCTTACGCTCCCTCCAAGCACCAAGAACGAGGACGGCTACTTCGATGTGTTCCAGAATTACGTGATTCGCACTCCAAAGCGAGACGCCCTCTATCAGTATCTGAAGGAGCAAGGCATCGAGACGATCATCTCCTGGCCAAAGCCGACCCACTCGCACCCATCGCTCGGACTGACAAGCTTCTCATTGCCAGTCACAGAGGAACTGTCCCGGACTGTAGTCTCCCTACCAATGTTCCCCGAGCTATCGGACGACGAGATAGACTACGTCATCGCCAAGGTGCGCCAATTCTTCAAGTAAGAGTTGATGAAGACGACCTCTGCCCCCCTGCGCGAGAGAGCTACGAACAAGGCGAAGGATATCCGTCATCACATTGGGGTTCGCCTTGGTGGATCGGCAAGGGCTGAAAGAGAGTGGAAGGAAAGAGGGGTCGATTCATCGTATTGGGATTCAAGCGGCCACCCGCATCGAGACCTACTAGTGAAGGAGATACTCTCGCTGAACCCAACGTCGGTTCTCGAAGTTGGCTGTAACACTGGACCGAACCTCCTGAGGTTAGCCAAGGAGCTCCCAAGTGCTAGGCTGGTCGGAATCGACGTCAGCAGTGCTGCAATCGTGGAAGGCACGAAACGCTTCAAAGCCGCCGGGATTGCCAACGTTGAGCTGTTCGAAGGCAAGGCGGAGGACCTAGGCCGATTCGCGGACGACAGCTTCGACGTGGTCTTCACAGATGCCGTCCTAATCTACGTTGGCAAGGACTGGATTGAGACGGTTGTCGGTGAAATGCTCCGTGTGGCAAACAAAGCCATTGTGCTAGTGGAGTATGACGATCCGGAATCTGATCCAAAAGGGAGATTCATCCTCAAGAAAGGGTATTGGAAGAGGAACTACACCAGACTGTTCGAGGGCAGGAGCGGAGTCATGTCGGTGGAGACAAAACGACTGACGAAGGAGCTTTGGGATGACGAGTACTGGAGCACTTTGGGAGCCGTAGTGAAGGTCTATCTCAAAGGGGATATGTGTGAGTGAGAATAGGCGAGTGCTGGTAATTGCCAATCTTTACCATGCCACTCCAAGGATTCCCGGAATCTGCAAATATCTTCCAGAATTCGGTTGGGATCCGGTCATCATCTCGCCTGAGACAGAATCGAAGGAAAGCACCCATGTCGCTCTTCAAAGGGAACTACTACCTTCCCTCGAGATCCAAGCTGTTGGAGAGGGGGCGACCTATGAGTCCACAAAAGCAGAGTTCGGACTCTCTGGTGCAGTCGCGTTTCTCAATCATCTTGTCTCCAGAATCGACCCCAGGCCTGATTCAAGAATCCAGAAGATAGCAGACTCGGCTTACTGGCGATTCTATTCATTTCTTACCTATCCAGATCCAAACATGGGTTGGCGAGACATCGGTTACGCCGCGGCATCAACTACAGTTGGCCGAATGCACTTCGACGCAATTCTCAGCAGTTCGTCGCCAATAGTAGCCCATCTCATCGCTAAGCAAGTCAATGAGGAAACGAGGATACCATGGATAGCAGAACTCCGGGACTTGTGGTCCGGCAACTACGCTGCGCAAGCCGGCCCCCTGCTGAGACAATGCACGAAGCGCCTAGAAACCAAGACCCTAAAGAAGGCAGTGATCATCGTTACGGTAAGTCCCGAGCTGGAGAAGCCGCTTCGAATTCTGCATCCACAAGCAACCATCACTCACATCACGAACGGCTTCGACCCGGAAGAAGTGCCAGAGGTCAGGAGTCCGCCCTCCAAGTTCACAATCACATACACTGGGCAAGTCTACGAAGGCAAGCAGGATCCAAACGCGTTCTTTGAAGCCCTATCCGACCTGATTGGAAATGGGCAAATCGACAAATCCAAGGTTGAGGTCCGCTTCTTCGGTCCTTACTCAAGGGTCGTTTCGACGGCCGCAATGCAATATGGGCTAGAAGAGGTGGTTCAGCAGCGCCCACCAGTGCCGCGCAGAGAATCGCTGCAGATGCAATGGGATTCTCAATGCCTTCTCTTGTTGAATTGGAATGACAAGACTCAGCCTGGAGTCGTTCCCTTGAAAGTCTATGAGTACATCCACACAGGCAATCGGATCATCGCGACTGGCGGGTACCCAGGAGATGCGGTCTCGAGGATTCTGGACACAACCAAGTGCGGCGTCGTGGCCTATGACCGCGATCAGGCCAAGGAAGCGATAATGACCGCCTATTCGGCGTATCGGGATGGTAGATCATCGGCCAACTGCGTTTCTTCGGAAGTCGACAGGTTCAGCTACAGGGCCCTTGCACGAGAATATGCGGGACTTCTTGATGAAGCATCAAAATGGAGCCACTAGAGCCTGATCGCCCTCTCACTGAAGAACCGCAGTGTGTCTGATAGCGGACTCTCGGTGGACTTGCTTTCGATCCTGTCCGCGAAGTGCTTGGCGCGCTTGTCCAGGATGATCGCGACCCCGATGTCCGTCTCGTTCCTTATCAGCCGACCGATGGCCTGCTGCATCTTCCTCGAGGCGGGCACCTTCACGGTGTACTCCCACCCCTTCCCGAACTTCATCTCGTAGTAGTGCAGCAACGCCCTCTGCTTCGCCGTCGGCTTCGGGTACGGTATGCCGGCCAGCAGCGCCATTTGCAGCTCCTTGTCCGGGAAGTCGATGCCCTCCGATATCCTCCCTCCCATGACCGCGAAGAGCACCGCGCCTTTCTCCCCCGACCGCTTGAACTCCGAGACCGTCTCCATCAGCTCGGCCTGTGGCATCCCTCTCTCCTCCAGGTGCACCTTGCGCCTGATCCTCTTACCAACGCCATCCTTCAGGAACCTGTCCATCAGCGAGTAGGAGGGGAAGAACACCACGGTGTTGCGCTCGATCGCGTTGCAGAGCGTAACCACGTGATTCTGCATCCGCGGCACGACCTCCTCGTCCATCGCCATCTCCTCGTACTTCGTGGTCACGTCCTCCGCGTAGAGGATCAGGCGGTTCTCGGGCGGGAAGGGGGAGGGGAAGAGGCGCATCGCTGAATCTTCTGGCAGGCCGATCGAATCCCTGTATTCATACAAGGGCACCAGGGTGCCCGACATGTGCAGCGACCCGGCGCTCTCGCGGAAGAAGCCGCAGGCGACCGAGGGATCAAGGCACGCCGCTTCGAAGTAGGGGTTCTCCCCGCCCACGATCAGCTTCACGTACACCTCCTCGTCCATCGCGAGCCAGAAGTTGAGGAACGAGCCTAGGGAGAAGATGTACGAGCGCGGCAGGCGTCCCTGCTCCTTCTTGCTCTCTCGGACTATCTCCCCGTGAGTCATCATCGCCTTGGCGGCGATGCGCAGCGAGCGTGTCGTGGTCGCGAACGTTTCCAGCAGGCCGGATTCGACGAACTCCGGAGGGATGAGGCCGTCGTCTTCGATGAGGTATTCCGCGAGCGCGTCGCGCAGCAGCTTCTCGAAGATCGCTACGAAATCCAGGATGCTCGCGCCGTTCAGCACCTCGGGGTCGCCATACTCGCCAACCTCCTTGCGAACCAGGTCCAGAAAATGCATCGAGAGCTCGGTGGACATCGTTTCGCGAGCGTAGTCGGGAAGGTTGTGCGCCTCGTCGACCACGATGATCAGTTCGGCCAGCGAGATGTTCATCCTCTCCAGGAAGGCGTCGCGAACGAACGGCATGAAGAAGTACGCGTAGGGCGCGGTCACGACCTTCGCCATCGCCAGCAGCTCCTTCGCCAGCTCGTAGGGGCAAATGCTCAGCTTGTCGCAGTATTCCACGAACTCCTCCACCGTCGGTAGCTCGCGCTTGCAGTACGAGACGACCTCCTCCGAGTTCGCTTCAAGGAGGTTCTTGTAGAACGCGCAGCCGTCCGGGCGGTTGGAGAGCGCCCGCTTCTTCTTCTCCGCGCAAAGCCTCGACAGCTCCTCCGCGCTGCCCTGCTTGAGCTCTGGATCTCGCATCATCAAGGGGCAGGTGGATTGCCTCCCCTGCACGCCCATGCCGAACACCTCTTCCTTTTGATTGATCTTGCGGAGCTCGAGAAGGACCTGACGCTGCTGCGAGTTCGTGCGCGTCAGGTAGACGACCTTCTTGCCCTGCGCTAGCGCGACCTGCAGCGTGGACGTTAGAGCGCAGACCGTCTTCCCCGTCCCCGTGCCGCTCTCCAGAACGACGTGCCCTTCCTTCTCCAGCACGTTCGCCGCCGCTTCGACGAACTCGCGCTGATGCTTGCGGGGGGTGTAGGGGAAAAGGTCCATTCTGTTCTGCTACTGAACGATGAACGAATACCCTTTCGCTGGGGCAGCCGAAACTGGTGTCGAGGACCGGATCAGGTCGGGCGAGCCCAGGCCTCTTCGGGTATCTCATCGTAAACGGAGTCCGCTCCGTTCAGGTCCCCGAGCCGGTTGCCGTTGCCGTTGATGATCTCAAAAATGCGTTCCTTTCTGAAAAGCCAGTAGTGGATGCGCCACTCCCTGCCGTCGTACAGGGTGGTCTCTTCGCGCTCGGTGGTAAGGATCCCGGTGTCCTCCAGCATATAGAAGGCGTCGCGGTCCTCGGGCTCTAGGATGTTGTCGATGATGCGCTCAGAATAACCGAAGAAGTTCATGACGTGCTGCGCCATCGCCCGGGCCTGGTCCTCGGGCATTCCGCTGTGGTCGATGCTGGTGCGGATCGCCTGCGTGAGATGGTCCACGGTCAGCGTCAGGGTCTTGCCGTTCGGAGAAAAGGTAAAGGATTCTTCGGTCAACTTCTCAACACCGGCGTTTGCCGCTCGAGCAGCCTTGCCATTTGCCTTAGCTGCCTTTGCGGGAGCGACGCCTTTGACGCTCGCGTTCTTTGCGATCATCTCTGTGAGCCCCCCTTAAATAGCGCACTCGCGCGCATTTCAAAGATAGAGAGTTGTTGAGTCGACAAGTCCTATATATACATTCGTCACGTAGGACAAGCGGGGTTACGGAACGGGAAATGCTACGGACCGAGCTTGTGGCAGGTGGCTACCGAGCCTGTTTCCCGGGCTTTTCCCGACGAGATTCGTAAACGGGCAAGAGGCGAGATGCGTGATAGCACAGTTCACGGTGGTGCCGATAGGAAAGGGCGAAAGCCTGAGCGAATACGTCGTGGAATGCGAGCGGATCGTCAAGAAGAGCGGGCTGAAGAGCGAGCTGACGCCGATGTGCACGGTGCTCGAAGGCGAATACGACGAGGTGATGGCGGTCATCGCGAAATGCCACAAGCGGGTGCGGGAGCTGAGCAACCGCGTCATGACGAGCATCGAAATCGACGACAGAGGCGGAGCCGAGGACGCGATGAAGAAGAAAGTGGAGAGCGTGGAGCGCAAGCTCCGCGCCAGGAAGTGATTCCGGCCTCAGACGTTCATGTACTCTTTCGGGCGCATCTGGGCCATGCGGACGAACTTCGCTTCTTGGAAGTCCTTCAGCGACATCAGCTTCGCCAGGACCTCTTCCGGCACGACGTCGTCCACCGCCACCAGCATCACCGCCATACCGCCGCGCGACTCTCGCCCCACGCCCATGCGCGCGATGTTGATGTGCCGCTCCCCGAGGAGCGTCGCCACTTTGCCAATGATTCCAGGCACGTCGTGGTGCATCGTCATCAGGAAGTCGCCCTCGATCGGCATGTCGATGTCGTAGTCGTCAACACCGAGAAGCCTAGGCTGGTTGGCCGGGAACGCGGTCCCGCGCACCTCGTGATGAATGCCGTCGGAGTGCAACCGCACGACGACCATGTTCTGATACCTGGTCGATTCTTCCATCTTAGTCTCCGAGACCTGAATGCCCTTCTCCTTGGCGATCGCGCTCGCGTTGACGATGTTTACCTGTTCGCCGATGATCTGCGAGAGCACTCCGATCACCGCGGAAGTGGTTATCATCCTGGTGTCGAGCTGCGCTACCTCGCCGTAGACGGCGACCTCGACCTTCTTGACCGGACCTTCCACCAGCTGGAACGCGAAGCTCGCCAGCATCTCCGCCACCGGCACGAGCGGCAGCACCTTCGGGTCGACCTTCGCCAGCGGGGCGTTGACGGCGTTCGAGATCTTTCCCTCGGTCAGGAACAGCTTCACGCACTCCGCCATCTCCAGCGACACCTTCTCCTGCGCCTCCTTAGTGCTCGCGCCCAGGTGCGGCGTGACGACGATGTTGTCCAGCTCGAGCAGCTTCGAGCCCTTTGGGGGCTCGGTCTCGAATACGTCCAGAGCGGCGCCGGCTATCCTCTTGTTCTTGAGCGCGTCGTATAGCGCCTCCTCGTCGATTATGCCGCCGCGGGCGCAGTTGACGACCATCACGTTCGGCTTCATCGTGTCGAACTGGGCCTTGGAGATGATGTGCTTCGTCGAGGGGGTGAGTGGCGCGTGGACGGTGATCACATCCGCTTCCTCGATGACCTTGTCGAGCGGGAGCAAGCGGACGCCCAGCTTCACGGCGACCTCCGGCGGAAGGAACGGATCGTAGCCGACGATCTTCATCTGGAATGACTTAGCGCGTTTCGCGACCTCGCCTCCGACCCTGCCCACGCCGACGATGCCGAGCGTCTTGCCATTGAGCTCCGTTCCGGTGAACTTGCTCCTCTCCCACTTGCCTCCTTTGAGGGAAGCGTCCGCCCAAACGATCTTGCGTGCCAGGGCGAGCGTCATCGCCATCGTGTGCTCCGCGGCGGAAACGATGTTTCCCAGAGGGGTGTTCATGACGAGGATCCCTCGCCTCGTGGCCGCTTCGACGTCCACGTTGTCCACGCCGACGCCCGCGCGCCCGACCACCTTCAGCTTCTTTCCGGCGGCGATGACTTCCTTCGTGACCTTCGTTCCCGACCTTATGATCAGGGCTTCGTACTCAGGAATGATCCGAATGAGCTCCTCCTGTGGCATGCCTGGCTTGACATCCACCTGCAGCCCCGAGCCCCGGGTCAGTATCTCCAGCCCTTCCTTCGACAGCTCGTCCGTCACCAGCAGCTTCATTTCATCTCCTCCAGAACGGAATCGATCGCATTCGTGAGATCGTGAATGTCCTTCATCGTCAGGTCGCCCATGTGCCCGATGCGGAAGGTGCTGTCCTTGATCTTGCCGTACCCAGGTGAGACCTCGAAGCCCTTCTGCTTCAGCTTCTTGTCGAAAACGTCGAACGGCAGACTGCCCGACTGCACGACGGTGATCGTCTCGGAGCGGTACTTGTCCTCCGCGTAAAGGGAGAAGCGCTTCAGCGCCCAGGAGCGCACCGCCTCGGCCATCTCGTGATGCCTCGCGTAGCGGTTAGCCATGCCTTCTTTGAGCATCTTGTCGAGCTGGTAGTCGAGGCCGTACATCAGGCTGACCGGGGGCGTGGTCAGCGGGAGGTCCTTGTCCGCGAACTTCTTGTACTCGACGAGGTCGAGGTAGTAACCTCGGTCCTTCACCGTCTCCGCCTTCTTCAGCAGGCGGTCGGAGGCGCAGATGATCGCTAGCCCTGGGGGGAGCGCGAGCGCCTTCTGCGAGCCGAAGACCAACGCGTCGATCGGAAGCTGGCGGAGCTTGAAGTCCACCGCGCCGACCGAGGTGACTCCGTCGACGAATACCAGCGGGTCGTACTCCGCCCGGAGCGTCTTCACGATCTCGTGGGTCGGGTTGAGGACGCCGGTACTGCTCTCGTTCGAGATGAACGTGACCGCCTCGATGCCCGGCTCCATCTTGTCCGCGAGGTCCAGGCAGCGAATGCCCTTGCCCCAGGGGAAATCGAGCTTCTTGACCTGCTTCATGCAGGCCGTCCCGATGCTCGCCCAGCGGTCCCCAAACGAGCCGTTGCTGAGGGACATCATCCTCTCGTTCACTCCGCATCGCACGCACGCCTCCAGGAACGCCGTCGCCGACGCGGGCGCGAGCATGATGTTCAGATCGGTGTCTAGCACTCTGTGCAATTTCTCGACGATCCCGCGCTGGAGTCGTTTGTAATCCTCCCCGCGGTGGATGATCATCGGCTTGCTCATCGCTTGCAACGTGTCCGGAAAGACCTCGACGGGACCTACAGTGAATAGTCGGTTGCTCACAGATACACCCCCAGGAACCCAGGACGGACGAGTTCAGAGCCGCCCGGAGCGCCGGAGGAGTATCTGCGAGGCTCCTCCCCATCCGCTTCCGGATCCGCATCCGCTGCTCTGGACGTCATTCAACCCCGGGACCGTCGTGCCGAACGACAGCAAGCCAGCTGCGACTACAGAATGCTCGCGCGGCATGGCATATCGTGGCATGACGCCACCCGTATCAAGGGGGTCGGTAAATAAATCTTGCGCAGCCCGCATCCTCGTCAAGCCAGTCAGCGAGAGGTGGCGAGGCTTGATTACCCGCCTTGAGCATCCTCGCTCGTCCCATGCGATGCGTTTCGCTGCAAGCGTTCCCGCCGCACAAGTACAACCTTCAGGCGCCCACCGCGAATCCGTTCCAGCTGATGCGATACGCGCCCGATTCCATTGATATCGATCTCTACTACTTCGAGGGAGCGCCCGAACATCGTGAGAGCAGCGAGCGGTGCATTGGGACATTGCGACTCGGCAAGAGCCGCTCGATCCAGAGGAAGACTGGGCTGGGTCGATACGCGAGCCTTGCAGCGGCGCGCACGCGAGGACTACCGGGAAGCGTTGGGATGTTTCCGGTCATTCCTCAGGCACTACGAGAGATAAACGCCGAACGGCCAGAACTCGTGTGGATGTACCCCCATTGGCTCGTCGACTGGGTCCCGAGGCTCAAGTGCGACAACATCGTCGTCACCGGTCCGGATTCGGCAGTCCTGCACAATGAGCGCGCCTTGAGGTACGGGAACCTTGCCCCGCCACAGAAACGCGAGCAGTTGAGGCTTCTGTCGAGGAACAGGAAGCTCGAGGAGTCGCTAGGAAGAATGGATGTTCGGGTTCACATGGTGGGAAGGAGGGATGCGGAGCGATTCGAGGAGCTCACTGGCCATCAGGGGAAGGCGTTCTTCGTGCCTCACCCCCTCTACGACTATTCGGAAATCAAGGAGAAGATCACCGAGCGATCTGGTCCGTTGAGGGTGCTATTCTCTGGCGGAGGGGGGAAGGCGTTCGACGGAGATCACCTGGAACGGATCGTCGCCGGGTTCGTGAAGACCTTCGGAGAGAACGCCAAGGGGATCGAGCTCAGGTTCGTCGGAAAGGGATACGGAAGCCAGGCATCGACCCTCCGCGCCGCCGGATACGGAGTCACCCAAGCGGATTGGGTCCCCTCCTATGAGGACGAGCTCGCCTCCGCTCACGTCCACGTGTTCCCCCAGGCGGTCGGCACTGGAACGAAGGGGCGAGTGCTCACCGCCCTCGCCACCGGGCTCCTCTGCATCGGAACGGAGTTCGCTTTCGAGAATATCGCGGTAGAGCCTGGAAAGGGCTGCGTGCAGTATTACGAGCCAGAAGAGGTCCCGACATTGCTCCGGAGCGTGCTGGACAATCCGAACGAGCACGAGGCCATCGCCGCAAGGGGGGCTTCGGACGTCAGAAGAGAGCACGATCCCAAGCGCACGGTCGCACAATTCTGGAATCTGGCCGGTGCGAAACCCGCCCAACCGGAGAGATAGGATTAAGCCACGAAGGGCGATTTGAACCCCCATGGCCCCTCCCAAGCTGGCGGTAATCGGACTAGGGTACGTTGGATTGCCGCTGGCATGCATGCTCGCCGAAGCTGGCAACGATGTGACCGGGGTGGACATCGACAAGCAGAAGGTCGCCATCATCAACTCCGGTAAGTCGCCGATGGCGGGGAAGGAGCCTGGACTGGACGAACTTCTGGCGAAGGTCATAAAGGAGGAGCGCCTGAAGGCGGTGAGCGACATTCGCTCTGCCGGTCATGCGGAGGCGTTCTTCGTCTGCGTCGACACCCCGGTCGGCGAAGACCACAAGGCGAACCTGACGATCCTGAGGACTGTCGCGAAAGACCTAGGCAACGTCATCCGAAAAGGAGCGCTCGTTTCGATCGAATCAACGCTGCCGCCTCGAACGATGACGGATATCGTCATCCCGCTCATCGAGAAGGGGCAGAAGCTCAGGGCAGGAAAGGACTTCATGATCGTCCACTGCCCGGAGCGAGTGATGCCTGGACGGCTGCTTTTCAACATGAAGAACTACTCGCGCGTGCTCGGAGGCTTCGACCAGGCTTCGATCGAGGCGGCGACGCGTTACTACAAGCAGCTCATTTCGGCGGAGATCTTCCCGACCGACCTGCTGTCGGCCGAGCTCTGCAAGACCGTCGAGAACACGTATCGCGATGTCCAGATCGGGTTCGCAAATGAAGTGGCGCTGCTCTGCGAACAGCTCGGAGCGGACGCATACAAGGTCCGCCGCCTCGTGAACACCTGCCCCTTCCGGGACATGCACATCCCCGGTTCAGGAGTGGGAGGGCATTGCCTCACAAAGGATCCCTGGCTGCTTCTCGGCAAGAGCGAGCACCCGGAGGACACGCTCATCGCCAAGGCGCGGTCGATCAACGACTCGATGCCGGAACACCTGGCGCAGTTGGCCTTGGAGAGCCTGCGTGCCAATGGCGTCGACCCCGCGAAAGCGAAGGTCAGCGTGATGGGGCTCTCGTTCCTTCGCGATTCCGACGAGACCCGGTTCTCGCCTAGCAAGGTAGTCATCGAGAAGTTCGTTGCGACCTCGAAGGTCGTCGTGCACGACCCCTTCGTCAAGGAAGCCTACAAGGCTCCGCTGGTCAGGACGCTCAAAGAGGCGCTCGAGGGCTCGGACTGCGCGATCTTCGTGACCGATCATTCGGAGTACCTTGCGCTCGACCTCAAGCTCATCAGGTCCTGGATGCGCACGCCGATAATCGTCGACGGCCGCAACATCTTCGATGCGAAGAAGTGCGTCGCTGCTGGCTTCTTCTATCTGGGCATCGGGAAGGGCATCTCAACCGGAGAGGCGTGACAAGACCGTCTCGATGTCCCCGGCAGTGATTCCGCGGTGAGTGACGAAGCGCACCAGATGCTTCCCGAAGCTCGTCGTGAGAACACCGGCCGCCTTGGCCTTCTTCATGAACTCCTCTGCGGTCTGTGGTGAGACGTCAGCGACGACGATGTTCGTCTGCACTGTGGCCATGTTGACCTTGACCCCGCACCTCGAGACCAGGCCCTTGGCGAGGAGCTTCGCGTTGTCTTGGTCCTCCTGCAGACGGTCGATCATCTTCGTGAGCGCGACGATGCCAGGGGCAGCGATTATCCCCGCTTGGCGCATGCCGCCTCCCACGATCTTGCGGTTCTTCCGCGCCGCCTCTATGAACACCTTGTCCCCGACG
>DATJOX010000001.1:0-2082 GCA_035506675.1 Methanomassiliicoccales archaeon | reverse complement strand
CACCAACGACACCTTCACCAGCGCCTGTCACATCGGCCTCCTTCTGCTTCTGCCGCGGTTGTTCGAGGCTCTCGACCTGCTTGCTTCCGAACTCGATTCAAAGAAGATAGAGTTCGCGGAAGTCATCAAGTCTGGAAGGACGCACTTGGTGGATGCGCTTCCGATCACTCTCGGGGATGAATTCGGAGCGTACGCGAGCGCGGTTGCGCGAGCTCGCGATAGGATTGCTCAAAGGAGGGATGACCTCCTCGAGCTTGAGATCGGCGGAACGGCGGTTGGCACGGGAGCGAACACGCACCCGATGTACCGGGAGACCGTGCTCCGCATCCTATCCGAGGAATGCGCGCTGCCGTTCAGACCGGCGAGGGATGCATTCGAAGCGCTCGAGACCCGAGCCCAACTCGCTGCTCTTTCGTCGAGCCTGAAGGAGCTCTCGTTGGAGCTCGTGCGAATCGCGAACGACATGAGGCTGCTCGCCTCGGGACCAACGACCGCCCTAGGGGAGATCGCGCTTCCCGCGGTCCAGCCTGGGTCGTCCATCATGCCGGGCAAGGTGAACCCTTCGATGCCCGAGTGCCTCACAATGATATGCTTCCAGGCGATCGGCAACGACGTAGCGGTCGGCCTGGGGGCCCAGGGAGGGCAACTGGAGCTGAACATCTGGACGCCGCTAATGGAGTACGATGTCTTCTCGACCATCAAGATGCTCGCGAACTTCCTGCCCATATTCACCCAACGCTGCGTCTGGGGGATCAAGGCGAATGAGTCGCGGGCTTCGTTCCACCTGATCAACAATCCGATCCTTGCTACGTTCCTTGCGCCGCGAATCGGATACTCTCGCGCGGCCCAGGTCGCGGAAGAGTCTGAAAGGACCGGCGTCCCCGTGCCCGAGCTGGTCCTAAAGATGGGGTTGATAACCGAGGAGGAGGCGAGAGAGATCTTCGATCCAAAGGAGATGGCACGTTCGCACTATCGGTGAGCCTTGTGCCGCAATTCGCCCAGGGAGAGGTCGTGCACCCCGGTAAGGTGTTCCTCGAGGTTGAACGATAGGTCCTCCCCCGCACCCCCGAGGATGGTCTCGCCGCAGATCGGGCAGCGGACGGTCTCGGCCATATCCTCGCCTGAGAACTGCAGACCCTCGGGACGATGCCCCTCAATCTCCATGCGCTTCTCGAACTCCACGCCTGCCAACTTTCCGCTCTTAGACGGCTTGCAGGCATTCACGGTCCGTTCCAGATCGCACGTGTTCCTCAGACCATGCGTTCCTACCATATGCTCCTGAAGGCGTAGGCTCAAGGCGTCCTCTGTTCTTCCTTCGACCCATTCGCGGCAGATAGGGCAAGCCAATTGCACCATGTCTATCGATGGAGAATATTCGAGCAAGACCTGATTTGAAGTTTCTGGTCTACCCTATCCCGGCCACTGAGTCAGCACGCGACGGTGCGCCTTGAACGTCCTGATGACAAGCGGGTTCACGGCGGTGCGTGCAAAGCCGAGCGCGTCAAGCGTCCGAAGGCAGGCGCTCTCATCGTCCGCGTTAGGCGACTCTGCGAGTGCCGCAGCGACCGCTTCGTGGAACCTCAAGATCATGTCCTCGCCCGCGTTGAGATGCCTTCCCACGTCCGGACCGTGAAGCGGTTGGTGCCAAGCCGGAAGTAGATGCTTCGGGTCCATCTCCATCAGCCTTCGGACCGACCCGAGACTCGCGATCGCGTCGTCGTATATAGGCGGTTCGGAGGTCAGCGGGACGGCGTCACCGGAGACGATCGCATCGTCCTCGATCACTCGGTAGCAGGTCGAGCCTTTTGAGTGCCCAGGTGTGTCGATTGCCTCTATCTCGACTCCTCCAAGGTCCAAACGAAAACCACCGCCAACCGCGATCTCCACCTTGGCCGGCCCGCCGACGAGCACCTCGAATCCAGGCACCGGGCGCTCCTTCGCTTGAAGCGAGACATCCTCAAGCCAATTTGTCTCCGCCGCAGGACACATTATCGGGATACCCAGTCTTTCGCGGAGGGCCTTAGCAGCTCCGATGTGATCCGGATGAGTGTGAGTGAGGAGGATTCCCATGGGATCCGGCAG